>DGTS01000028.1:14599-35480 GCA_002394385.1 Prevotella sp. UBA4330 | reverse complement strand
TAGTGAAATCAGGAAAAGTCATTCGCTCACTAAAACATATATGATTGAAAAGTAAAATAGGCTATATTGCTTGGTAAAATAGCCTATTTTACTCACCCAAATAGCCTATATTGCTTCATCGCCTCTATCGTTTCACTGTTGGATAACCCTTAGTTTCCTCGTCATTTGCAATGAAATATCATCCGAGAAAATCACTTTTATTTCTTTGTTTCAAATAAAATATCTATCTTTGCAACCATGATAACGATACTGGGACCTACTGCAAGCGGGAAGACAACGCTGGCAGCGCATCTGGCAGCACGCATTGGCGGGGAGATAATCTCTGCCGACAGCCGTCAGGTTTATCGCCGCATGGACATCGGTACGGGCAAAGACCTTGACGACTATGTCGTTGACGGCAGGCAGATACCCTATCATCTGATAGACATTGCGGAGCCTGGCACTAAGTATAATCTCTTCCAGTATCAGCAGGATTTTCACAATGCCTACAACGACATAAAGGGTAGGGGAGCGGTGCCTATTCTCTGTGGCGGCACGGGTCTTTACATCGAGGCGGCGCTGAAGGGCTATGCTCTCTCGCCAGTACCGCAGAATCCCGAACTCAGAGCGCGTCTTGAAGGCAAGAGTCTTGAGGAACTAACCGCCATGCTCGTGGCGCTGAAGCAGAAGAATGGCGCGGTGATGCACAACACCACCGATGTTGACACGGCACAAAGGGCAATACGTGCCATCGAGATAGAGACTTATAACGCGGAGCACCCCACCGAGGAGAGACAGATGCCGAAGGTTGACTCACTGGTAATCGGTGTGAATATCGACCGAGAGTCACGTCGTGAGAAAATCACAAGGCGACTGCGACAGCGACTCGACAACGGCATGGTGGAGGAGATACGCGGCATCATAGATAGCGGTGTCGCGCCCGAAGACCTTATGTATTATGGTCTGGAGTATAAGTATGTCACGGAATATGTGATAGGCAAGACCTCCTATGACGAGATGTTCCGCTCGCTCGAGATAGCCATCCACCAGTTTGCCAAGCGACAGATGACGTGGTTTCGTGGTATGGAACGTCGCGGCACGGTGATACACTGGATTGACGCAAGTCTGCCGATGGAGGAGAAGATAGGGAGAATTATGAGTTCTTTGTAAACAAAGCGCCCCTGCGGGTCGAGCGACGAACTATGAGTTATGAATTGTTCTCGCTTCGCTGCGATGAAGAGTTATAAATTTGAACGATGAAAGAGGAAAGAGAAAACACCCAGATTTCCAACACCGCTCTAACGGGAGAAGGTAGGGAAGGGACTTCGAGATGGGGCATAATATACTGCCCGAAATACATGACGCAACGTCGTCATAAGTTCTGGGAGAAGGTGGAACGCTGCCTCCTCGACAAAGGTGTGGAATTCGACTTCGTGCAGAGCGAGAACACGAACAGTGTTGAGCGTCTTGTGACGATGCTCATCAACAACGGTTACAAGACAATCGTGTTGGTGGGTGGCGACTCTGCGCTCAACGACACTGCCAACTGCTTGATGAAAGCAGAGAAAAGCGTAAGAGACGACATCGTGCTGGGGCTTATCCCTAATGGCGTGATGAACGACTTCGCTTCCTTCTGGGACATGGAGGAGGGCGACATCGAGCGTCAGGTGGACTGGATAATAAAACGCCGTGTGCGCAAGATAGACCTCGGCTGCATACGCTATACCGACAAGCAGGGCGAGAGATGTCACCGCTATTTCATGAACAGTGTCAACGTGGGACTCCTCTCCGACATCATGAACCTGCGCCAGAAGATGCGTCACTATCTCGGTTCGCGCATTCTCTCGTTCTTCTTCTCGTTCTTACTGATGATTTTCAGACGCAAGGACTATAAGATGGACATAAAGATAAATTCCGACGTGGTGAAGCGCAAGGTGATGACCGTCTGTGTGGGCAATACGCTTGGCTATGGACAGACACCCAACGCCGTGCCATACAATGGACTCCTCGATGTCTCGGTGGTTTACCATCCCGAGGTGCTTCAGTTGTTCGAGGGATTCTATCTCTTCGTCTCCGGCAAGATACTCAATCACAAAAGCGTTCACCCCTTCCGCACGCGCGAGGTGTTGTTCCGTGAAGCCCTTCATGCTCCGGTGAATGTTGACGGTCGTGCTCTCGACAATATCAGCGGCGGATTTCGTGTAGAGGTGGAGCAGGAGGTAATCAATTTCATTATGCCCGACTGAAAACTATCCTCAACCGAAACCCATCATCAACCTCCCCTCGGGGAGGTTTTTTAATAAGCAACTCAAGTTTCGCATTTTCTCAACTTCTTGTAGTTCGGGAGTTCAGACATTAGTTCTTCTTTCTGTGGACGAACATGGCTTTGGAGTATTGTCTGCAACTCCTGAACTCCCGCAACTTCTGAACTCCTTCAACTTGCGAAAGTTGAGAAAAATGAAATAGTGTACCAAAAGATGCCGTATGCAATGTTTCCCCGCCCCTGTAGGGGAGGGGTTAGGGGTGGGGTCAGTGATATATAGGAATAAGATAGTGGGACATGGAAGACATTGTGCGGGAAAAAAATACTGACCCCACCCCTGCCCCAAAGCCTCACCCCTAACCCCTCTCCAAAGGGCGAGGGGAACTTCAAGGGGCGGGGAGTCAATAGCAAAGGGTCAAATAGAATATAAATACCTTTTAATAAGTTTCCTTTTCTTGATATTAGAGGCTTTGATACCAGAGCCCTCCTCCCCTCGGAGAGGAAGGGAGGGGCTGGAGTATGTGAAAAAGTGGTGCTTTTCTATTTACAAAACACAAAAAATGTGTGTTTTGTTAAAAAAGGTACCTATTTATTTTGTCGTGAAAGTAAAAATTACTACTTTTGAAGATGAATTTTGCAATGGCGCATCTAACCAGCACCAATAATGCATGAAACTACTAAACTTAAAATAAACCTTAAAATAGAGTAACTATGAGTTATCTTCGATTTGAAAAGGCTCTGATGACAAACCTGGAAGAGGCCCTGCCCCGCGAATTGTTGCGCACAAACCGCTCGGGGGCATACTCATGCTCCACCATTGTCGATTGCAACACAAGGAAGTATCATGGATTGCTCGTGGTGCCCGTTCCAGAATTGGATGACGAGAACCACGTCCTTCTTTCTTCACTTGATGTTACCGTCGTGCAGCATGGGGCAGAGTTCAACCTCGGACTCCATAAGTATCAGGGCAACAACTACAGCCCGAAAGGCCATAAGTACATTCGGGAGTTCGATTGTGACAAGGTTCCTACGACGCTCTATCGTGTCGGAGGAGTGGTGTTAAAGAAGGAAGTGGTGTTCCAGCACTATGAGGACCGCATCCTCATCCGCTATACATTGGAGGATGCCCATTCGGCAACGAAACTTCGTTTCCGTCCGTTCCTCGCTTTCCGCAGTGTAAGGCAGTTCACGCACGAGAACTCTACCGCAAGCCGCGAGTATCACAATGTTGACAACGGAATACGCACATGCATGTATGCCGGCTATCCAGACCTTTACATGCAGTTCTCAAAGAAGAACGAGTTTATATTCACGCCCGACTGGTATCGTGGCGTGGAGTACCCCAAGGAGCAGGAGCGAGGCTACGCTTCAAATGAAGACCTCTATGTTCCGGGATATTTCGAGATGGACATCAAGAAGGGCGAGAGCATCGTCTTCGCCGCTTCGACAAGCGAGATAAAGACACGCACACTGAAAACTCTCTTCGACAAGGAGGTGGAGGAGCGTTCGCCGCGTGACAACTTCTTCCATTGTCTTGTGAATGCTGCACATCAGTTCCACAACCGCACGAAGAAGGACGAGCGCTATATACTCGCTGGCTATCCATGGTTCAAGTGCCGCGCACGCGACACATTCATCGCGCTGCCAGGACTTACCCTCGCCATTGAGGAGCAGGACTACTTCGAACTTGTGATGGAGACCGCAGAGCGCGGATTGCGCGAGTTCATGGAAGGAAAGCCACTCACCGTGAAAATATATGAGATGGAACAGCCCGACGTTCCTCTCTGGGCTATATGGGCAATACAACAGTATGCCAAGGAGGCAGGTGACGAAAAGTGCCTCAAGATGTATGGCAAACTTGTACACGACATAGTGAAATACATCGAGCAGGGCAAGCATCCTAACCTCACTCTTGAAGACAACGGACTGCTGCGTACTGAAGGAAAAGACAAGGCTGTGACGTGGATGAACTCCACCGCAAACGGCCGCCCCGTAGTGCCACGCACGGGATTCATCGTTGAGTTCAACGCACTGTGGTACAATGCGCTGAAGTTTGCTGCTAAACTCGCTAACTTTAACAACGATGAGAAAGAGGCTGCCAAACTTGAGGAGCGTGCAGAGAAGGCAAAGGTGTCTTTCATAGATACTTTCCTCAACGATTATGGTTACCTCTTCGACTATGTCGATGGAAAGATGATGGACTGGAGTGTTCGTCCGAATATGATTTTCGCCGTAGCACTCGACTACTCACCGCTCGACCGTCAGCAGAAGAAGTCGGTGCTCGACTTCTGTACTCGCGAACTGCTCACACCGAAGGGACTGCGCTCGCTCTCACCTAAGAGTGGCGGCTACAACCCGATGTACGTCGGTCCGCAGTCGCAGCGCGACTATGCTTACCATCAGGGAACAGCATGGCCATGGCTCGGCGGATTCTATATGGAGGCCTGCCTGAAACTGTACAAACTCACACGTCTGAGTTTCGTGGAGCGCCAGATGGTCGGATACGAAGATGAGATGCTGCTCAACTGCCTCGGCACCATACCAGAGATGAGCGATGGCAACCCGCCATTCCGTGCTCGCGGTGCTATGTCGTTCGCAATGAACGTTGCCGAGATTCTGCGCACCCTCAAGATGCTTGAGAAATATACTTATAATAAATAAGTTGATGAGTTTTTGAGTTGATGAGTTTTTGAGTTTCTGCAAAGAAGCCAAAACGAATAACTAAAAAACTTGAAAACAAAGAACTAAAAAACTTAGAAACTTACAAAAGTATGAAAGTATTAATGTTTGGATGGGAGTATCCTCCACACGTATTCGGAGGACTCGCCACAGCAAATTACGGAATATCAGAAGGACTGAAGGCACAGGGCGACATCGAGATAGCACTTTGTCTTCCTCATCCCTTTGGCGACGAGAGCCAGCATGCAGCGCGTATCATTGCAATGAATG
The DNA here is from genome assembly GCA_002394385.1 of Prevotella sp. UBA4330. Lineage (GTDB taxonomy): Bacteria > Bacteroidota > Bacteroidia > Bacteroidales > Bacteroidaceae > Prevotella. The sequence goes on along the minus strand of DGTS01000028.1, from coordinate 30,289 downwards.
CTGTCCCCATCGCATACCGCGACGTAAGTTACGACTACGTCAAGAGTCGCGTTGGAAACATCATGGATCCTGATTATTACTACAGACTTCGTGATAATATCTACGCAGACTTCAACTACATGCACGTCAACGACCTTGGAGCAATGGAGTTTGCAGGAGGATATCCTGGCAATCTGCACGAGGAGATAAACAACTACTCCATCATCGCGGGAGTGGTTGCTCGTACCGAGGAGTTTGATATCATTCATGCACACGACTGGCTGACATATCCTGCAGGCATACATGCAAAGAATGTGAGTGGAAAACCATTGTGCATCCACGTCCATGCCACCGACTTCGACCGCTCGCGCGGTAACGTCAACCCTACGGTTTATGGCATAGAGAAGAACGGTATGGACAATGCCGACTGCATCATGTGTGTGTCGGAACTCACACGTCAGACCGTTATCAATCACTATCATCAAGACCCGCGCAAGTGCTTTACCGTGCACAACGCCGTTTATCCACTGCGTCAGGAGTTGCAGGACATCCCTCGTCCCGACCATACAGGTAAAGAGAAAGTGGTGACATTCCTCGGCCGTATCACAATGCAGAAAGGTCCAGAGTATTTCGTTGAGGCTGCCAATATGGTGCTTCATCGCACCCGCAACATTCGTTTCTGCTTCGCTGGTTCGGGCGACATGATGGAGGCAATGATAAACCTTGCGGCAGAACGCGGCATCGCCGACCGTTTCCACTTCCCTGGATTCATGCGCGGCAAGCAAGTATATGAGTGTCTCAAGGACTCTGATGTCTATGTGATGCCTTCGGTGAGTGAGCCATTTGGTATCTCGCCGCTTGAGGCAATGCAGTGCGGTACACCGTCAATCATCTCTAAACAGAGCGGTTGCGCCGAGATTCTCACCAACTGCATCAAGGTTGACTATTGGGACATCCACGCTCTCGCAGACGCCATGTACTCTATATGCAACAACGAAAGCCTCTTCAAGTATCTCCAGGAAGAGGGCAAACGCGAGGTTGACCAGATTACATGGGAGAAAGTGGGCACATGGATTCGCACACTTTATATGAGAACATTAGGCTGGGTACAGTAACCCCTCTCCCGTCCTCCCCGGAGGGGGAGGAATAGTACACATTCATTAACAAAAGACCCAATACTCCCTGCACGGTCTTCCCCCCTCGGGGGGATAAGAGAGGGGGTTCTATTATGAAAACAATTTGCTTATATTTTGAGATTCACCAGATAATACATCTCAAGCGCTACCGTTTCTTTGACATCGGTACCGACCATTACTATTACGACGATTACGAGAACGAACGCTCTATCAGCGACATTGCCGAGCGTTCATACATGCCTGCCCTCAACACTCTCGAACAGATGATTCGCGAGGGCAATGGATATTTCAAGGTGGCATTCTCACTCTCTGGTGTGGGAATGGAACAACTCGAGATGCATGCGCCACAGGTGCTCGAGAAACTGCAAGACCTCAACGCCACGGGATGTGTGGAGTTTCTTGCTGAGCCATACAGTCACGGACTTTCTTCACTTGCCAACGAGCAGGCATTCGCTGCCGACGTGAAGAAGCAGGCTGCAAAGATAAAGGAGTATTTCGGCAAGAAGCCGACAGTGTTGCGCAACTCTTCACTCATCTATAGCGATGACATCGGATTGCAGGCATCAGCACTTGGTTTCAAGGGAATGCTCACCGAGGGTGCAAAGCATGTGCTCGGATGGAAGTCGCCACACTATGTGTATAACTGCGCTCTTGCCCCAAGTCTTAAACTGTTGCTTCGCGACGTTGAACTCTCTGACGACATCTCGCTGCGCTTCAATAACAGCGACTGGGATGGTTATCCACTCTTTGCAGACAACTACGTTGACCGCATAGCACGTCTGCCGGAAGAAGAGCAGGTAATCAATATCTTTATGGAACTCTCTGCTCTCGGCATCGCTCAGCCGCTGTCGTCGAACATCCTTGAGTTCTTGCGTGCCATTCCGGTATGTGCAAAGCAGAAAGGCATCAACTTCTCTACACCTTCTGAAATAATCGGTAAGATGAAGAGCGTGGGCAACCTCGACGTGCCCGACACTCTGTCGTGGGTTGACGAGGAGCGCGACGTGTCTTGTTGGCTCGGTAACGCCATGCAGCGTGAGGCATTCAACAAACTCTATAGCGTGGCCGACCGCGTGCGCATAGCCAATGACCCGAGAATTAATCAGGACTGGGACTACCTGCAGGCATCCAACAACTTCCGTTTCATGACCACCAAGCCAAGCAATGTGGGACTCGACCGCGGCATCTATTCTTCGCCGTTTGATGCGTTCACCAACTACATGAACGTGCTCGGCGACTTCATGAGCCGCGTTAACAGCCTCTATCCAGAAGAGATTGACAATGAGGAACTCAACTCACTGCTTACCACCATCAAGAACCAGGGCGACGAAATCACCATGAAAGAGAAGGAAATCGTGCGTCTGCAGGCAAAGGTGGAGAAACTGCAGTTGGCAGAAGAGAAACTGAAGAAGCAACTCGACAAGGCAGGCGATAAAGCCGCTAAGCCAGCAGCAAAGAAAGCGCCGGCAAAGAAGGCTGCTGCAAAGAAAGAGGAAACAGAAAAGAAGTAAAAACCGCTAAGACACAGCGGTAAATACAAATGGGACTCGTGCTACAATGCTGCACGAGTCCCATTTTTCAATATACTTTCCACCCTGCGGGTTTCTTTATACCAATGACTTTAAGATAGGTAGTCTGTTCGCCGTAGATGGCAACGCGCTTACCATAGTTCTCAGGATGATCTACGAGGTTCAGTTCCTTTCTTACCTTATATCCGCTGGGCAAGCCGATGGTTATCACTTTCTCTTTGTTTGTCTCTCCCGGATGGTCTGCCAGCAATATCGCCTGAGGATATTCAAAGGGAGGCTCAAAGTCGGCGTTGTTAATGGTCTTGCTGCATGCGCCTACCACATAACCTACAACCCACGTCTGTCCAGTCAACGTTTGCGACATGAATTGCTCAACAGAGAGCATATCCGCTTCGTCTGCATTTCCCCCTGGTCCTTCCGAGCCGCCTTCATCGCCGCTTCCTTCAGAACCACCTTCATCGCCAGAGTCATCAGAGCCGTCGTCAGTATCCTGAGAACCCTCTGTGCCCTCTGTCTCCTCAGTGTCCTCCGTGTTATTGATTTCCTCACCATAATAGCCTTTCTCGCATCCGGCAGTTGTTAGTACCAGTGCGATTAGGAACAACAGAATGTGACATTTATTTCTTTTCATAATATTAGGATTTCGGTTAGTTGAGTCTTGAAACACAATGCAAAAGTAACATTAAATTTTATACAAAACAAGTTTTTCAGAAAAAAAAGCAAGAAATGTTTGGCGGTTACGAAAAAAGGCAGTACCTTTGCACTCGCAATTCAGAAATAGCCTTTCTGACGCACAAAAATGTTGCACCCGTAGCTCAGTTGGTAGAGCACCTGACTCTTAATCAGGGTGTCCAGGGTTCGAACCCCTGCGGGTGTACAAAACAAAAGGAAGTCGATTAGTTTCGACTTCCTTTTTTCTTATGTTTACTCTGTGAAATCCACCAATATTCTGAACACTTTACCAGGGTTTTCAGCCCACTGGCTCATTGCCTCGGGAGCAGATTCTGGTTTTACCACACTGCTGATAAGGGCATCAACAGGGCACTGTCCTTTCTCAAGATAGTGAATGACTGCACGGAAATCGGATGGCTGGGCGTTGCGCGAACCGCGAATATCAAGTTCTTTCTGTACGAAGAACTTCGTTTGGAACGACACCTCTGTCTTGGCATATCCGATGCAGATGACGCGACCTGTGAAAGCCACCTCGTCAACAGCCATCTGGTAGGTGTGTGGATTGCCAACAGCCTCGATTACCACGTCGGGACCGAAGCCCGATGTCATCTCCATGAGACGCTGGTGAACGTCATCGGTGAGTGTGTTGATGGTGTAACTGGCTCCCATCTGTCGAGCAAGTGCCAGTTTCTCGTCGTCGATGTCGGCAGCCACCACCGTAGCACCACGCTGCACGCTACGCACCACGGCACCCATGCCAACCATTCCGCAACCGATGACAAAGACAACATCAATATCGGTTACCTGTGCGCGGCTCACAGCATGGAAGCCCACGCTCATGGGTTCTATGAGTGCACAGGTGCGCGGTGTGAGAAGTCCTGCAGGAATCACCTTCTCCCATGGCAGTGCTATCATGGTGCGCATGGCTCCATTGCGCTGCACGCCGAGAGTCTCGTTGTGTTGACAAGCGTTTACGCGCCCGTTGCGGCACGAGGCACACTTGCCGCAGTTGGTGTATGGGTTAACGGTGACCACCATGCCTGGTTTCAGTCCTTCAGGAACGTCGGTCCCCACCTTTTCTATTACGGCGCCCACCTCATGACCAGGTATAACGGGCATCTTCACCATAGGGTTCTTGCCTAAGTAGGTGCTGAGGTCGGAACCACAGAAGCCCACATATTGAAGGCGCAGAAGCACTTCGTTGCTCTTCATCTGCGGTTCTTCCACTTCTACTACCGCCATTTTGCGGTAATCAGAGATTTGTATTGCTTTCATTATTGTGTGTGTTTTGTTATTCACTCATATTTTTAATATAAGGTAAATCTACAAGATGTTTGAATTGATAGAAACGACGGGCATTGTCGCCAAGGAAAAGACTCTTTTGCTCGTCTGTGAGTTCTTTTGTCTTTGAAACGAAGTCGTATGACATGCGGTAGGTGATGGCGGTGATGGTACGAGGATAGTCGCTGCCCCACATCAGTTTCTCCATACCCACAAGGTCGGCAGCCTCGCGGATGGCACGGATGCCGCTGGGGTAGGGGTAGAACTCCGAGTTATAGAGCCATGTTAGTCCGCCCGACTCAATCATCACATTCTCATGACGAGCCAGCATCACCTGCGCTCTCCACTGTGGGTTCTGCCAAGGAGGAGTGACAGGTGGCGACGCCATGCACAGATGACCGATGGCTATCTTCAGACGAGGACACTCGGCTATCACTTCACCAAGTTCTGCCACCTGACGGTCGCCGTCGGCAAGTGTTATCGACAACCACTTGTCGTTGGCCTCCATCATACGGAACATCTCCATCATCTCGTCGCTGTTAAGACTCTGTCCCAGCAGACGATGGGCTGGAATGGCAAGCCCACGGAAACCTTGTGCAAGCAGCAATTGTCGTGTCTGACCGAGAAAACCGTCATGAAGATAGTCGGCCATGCCGAAGACGAAGAACCTGTCGGGCCACTGGCGTTGCACCTCTGCAAGATAGTCGTTCTGTATGCCGTCGATGAATTCCTGTACAACGACAGCCGCTGACACCTGAGCATAATCCATGTTAGAGAGGAACACCTCTGCCGTGTTGCGCCCGTCGATGATGAACGGCGGAATCATTTGTACCTCCTCGCCGAGAAACAACGAGCGACCATTGGTTAGGGTGCGTATCGCCTTGCCGTCCCATGAGGTGTCTTGCCTTAGCCACAGATGACTGTGTGCATCAATAATGTTCATTGGAGTTAGGAGTTAGAATTTAGGAGTTAGGAGTTTATTTGTAGTGCGCCCGTATCGAAAAGTTATGAGTTTTTCCATCTTACGCGCATTTGGTCGCCGATGATAGATTGCACCTCACCGACCAGTTGCTCGTCCATTGGTTCACTGATATAGTCGATGTTCTTCTGCACGTTCTTTGGGTTGGCACTGCTGAAAAGCGTGGTGGCAATGCGCGGATTAAGACTTGTGGAGAACTGCATAGCAAGTTTCTCTATAGGATAGTTCTTCGACCGGCAGTGTTCTGCGGCGCGACGGCACGCGTCTTTCAGTGCTTGTGGTGCGGGATGCCAGTCTGGTGTTCCTCTGTCAGAGAGCAACCCCATTGACAGTGGAGAAGCGTTGATAACCCCGATGCCGTGACTCTCGAAGAAGTCAAGATAGTCGAGCAGCATGTCGTCGTTAAGACTGTAGTGGCAGAAGCACAGAATGCTCTCCACGGTGCCTGGCTCGGAGTGCTCAATCACCCATTTAAGGTTCTCTGGTTGCAGGTCAGTGATGCCCACATGCCCCACAACGCCTTTCTCACGGAGGGCTACCAGGGCGGGCAATGTCTCATCGACAACCTTCTGCAAGCCACCATCGAGTGACGCTTGAAACTCTATGTCGTGAACGTTGATGAGGTCGATATAGTCGATGTTCAGTCGTTCCATACTCTCATAGACGCTCTCTGTTGCTCGCTTGGCAGAGTAGTCCCACAGGTTCACGCCATCCTTGCCGTAGCGTCCCACCTTTGTTGAGAGGTAGTAGCGGTCGCGCGGTATCTGCTTGAGCGCCTTTCCGAGCACCGTCTCTGCCTTGAGATGCCCATAATAGGGTGAAACATCAATGAAATTGATGCCATTGTCTATGGCGGTGAACACTGCTTTTAGTGCTTCTTCCTCACTTATCTGGCGAAACACGCCACCCAGCGACGAGGCTCCAAAAGAGATATTAGAAACCTTTAAGCCGGTTTTTCCTAATTCGTTGTATATCATAGGGGTTGTTTATTTTTGAACTTAGAGTTTTATGTGTTATTTCACCAATTCCTTAACTTGCTTCAGCAATGCGGCAGAAGGCACAGTCTCTGACGTGCAGGGAACGAGCATCCAGCGCACTTTCCACGTTAGTCGCTCACCTGGTTTCAGCACGGTGTATGCTCCCTGGCTCTCCAGTTCGATATATGTCTTGCCTCGGTTCACGTACACCTGCACCTCTGCTTCGCCCGGCGCCGGCTGCGACTGGTTGAGGTCTTCGAACTGCTTCACCAGCAGAAGTCCATCGTTGGCGTAAGCCAGCCATCCCTTGGCGTCGGCATTCACCTTGCGGTTCTCGCCCGTTACGTCTGCCTGATACCATGCAACACCCTCAGACGAGCGGAAATCCATAAGTCCTGAAGGCCACACCTGTTCGGCAGGAGCGTCAAAGAAGATGAGTCCTGCGTTGGGCACACGTGTTATCTCCCATGGCGCAACACTACGCTCCTCGTCGCTCTCGTTGATGATGCTATATGTTATGTCGAAAGCCTGTGCCTCATCGTCAACAGCGAACTCCTTCACGATGCGATATTTCATGCGCTCCGACACACTGCTTGTCATCACGAGCCGTCCGTCACGCTGCTCCACAGTGTACGGTCTCTTGTCGTATTCTGGCACTGGCGGCCAGTTCCATTCCTTCTGCGGACTAGTCCAGAAGGTGCTTCCGAAAGTCTCGGGCCATGTCAGTTGCGAGATTACTTCCTTGTCGTCATACTTATATGACATAATCCTTGCCCCTTTCTCTGCATTGATGGTCAGGCTCGTCTTGCCTACATTCAGTGTGTAAGTACCCAAATCGTCTGCCATTGCGCAACAAGGGAGCAGCAATGCCAGTGCCAGTTGTGTGATTTTTGCTATCATCTTATTTATAGGTTATTTGAATAATGTAGTTCTATAGATTACCTTTCACGTCATCTCATACTCGGACGCTGCAAAAGTACAAATAAATATGATAAATACAAAAGTTTTTCATGGTTTTGGACATAAAGACATGTTTTATTAGACGCAAAGACATGTTTTGTTGGACATAAAGACATATTATGTTGGACATAAAGACATAAGTAGTTTAGGACATAAAGACATATTATGTTGGACATAAAGACATATTTTGTTGGACATAAAGACATGTTTTGTTGGACATAAAGACATATTATGTTGGACAGAAAGACATATTTTGTTGGACGTAAAGACATGTTTTGTTGGACATAAAGACATGTTTTGTTGGACGTAAAGACATGTTTATTGGACATAAAGACATAAAGGACACGAAATTTCTGCATGCCGCCATTTCAAATTGTAGGGGCGTACCTCCGTGTGCGCCCGCCTGCATCCACTATGGCAAGTATTATATACCCGGCAGGAAGAAGTAGTAGGGGCGTACCTCTGTGTGCGCCCGCCTGCATCCACAGCATGTCGTCATCGGAATAAAGACACGTCAACACATACCGCCTGATGGCGGTTCGGACGCACACGGAGGTACGCCCCTACACGTGGCTGACTATTAGTTTGCAATAAGCCATATAATGCTTGGAGTCTTTGTGAGGAGATATTCCTGAACATGTCAGGTGTATCTCCTGAGTAGGTCAGATATATACAAGTGAGGTGGTCAGGAAGCACAAGTGAGAGAGTGATTAGGCCCTAATCACTTCCTCAAAAGGCACAAGTGGCAACACAAGAAGTCATTTCTGCTTGTGTGATATTGGGTGAAATTGGGTGAAATTGCACTTTCACACGCAATTCCTTGTATTCCAAAATGTTACAACGGATGTGACGTTGTGAAATTGATTTTCGCTTTTTAAAAGTCAGAAAAATGTATTATCGGTATGCATTATCTCTCCACTCGTAGGAGGTGACGTGTCCCACGTCACAATCCCTCATTTCGTGACGTGAGACACGTCACCTCCTATTTGGACACTGCAAATTTAATTGCATCATTTAATGCAAGGCGATGCTTCTAAACGCAAATTGCCGTAAATGTGCCGTAAATGCCAGTTCCGATGAAACATTTATAGGTTATTTTACTACGAATTTCTTTCCGTCTCTGACGTATATACCTTTCGGCAGGTTGTCGGTGTTTGTAATGCGGACACCGCCTATAGTATAAATTGGCTTGTCTTCATCAATTGCCTCAACCTCCTTGATGTCCGTTGGCAATTCCACTTTGAAAACAAATGCGTCTTTGGCATATCTAATTGTATGCCATGTTGTTCCAAAGAAAGGGTCGTCAATAAAAAGACCATAGTACATGATTAACATGTAGTATTGTTTTTCTTTTAAAACGGACTCTGGAACAAAAGTCCCGGTTATTGTCTCTCCCTTGTCAATACCCGTAAACATTATGTATCCCTCAATCTTAGAGTCTGCTACAAATTCACCTTGTTTATAACTTGCGGTGCAGAGACTCATTGCACAGATGTCAAATACAGGGAAGTCCTCAAGATTCTTGTATGTCCATTCTATTACTGGTAGTTCCTCAGATAATACCGCGACATTCTCCTTCTTTGTGTAATCGACATCTCCGTTTAAACTGTAGTCAATATCGGAAATCGTAAAAGTGCAGTTGCTGTTTATCCTATTGGTCTTTTCAAATTCAATATCTATACCATAAACCTCATCATCCGTATATCCTGCTTTTAAGCATAGGTGTGCAATGTTTCTTGTCTGGCCTTCAGGGAAGAAATCGTAATATGGTAGAAACCTGAAAGAATATTCTTTTGTTTCTTGTGGCATAAGCGAAATATCAAGCGTGCCAAATGGATAATCGAAATAAATGGTATCTCCATTAGAATCTATTCCAGAGCCATACCTGTCGTTTATGCCGAGTACACCTTCAATCTTTGTCTCTCCCGTGTTGGTTATCCTCATATGTACCATCTTTGAATAATGGCGGTATATAGGTCCCTCCCACCATATAGTATCCACTCTGATGTTACCGTAATCCTCTGGATTAATCCTTGCAGGAACGGAAGCACTTACAGCCAAAAGCACAATAGATAAAAGTATAAATTTCTTCATGATATACGTTGTTTTAAGTTAATGATACGGATGAAAAACTCATTTCATATTAGGTAGTTCTATCTATAGAATGCATGACATACCGAAAAATTGCATCGGATACAAAAGTTTTTTTGCATTTTTACAAGGCGATTCTTCTAAACGTAAATTGCCGTAAAGGGGACGTAAATAACTGGGCGGTTCATTATTTCACTACGAATTTCTTTCCGTTTCTGATGTATATACCTTTGGGCAGGTTGTCGGTGTTCACCACCTTCATTCCGCTAATAGTATATATTGGAAATCCCTTTTCGTCCGAACCAATGTCTTCGATGCCTGTTGTATCCTCAACCTTGAATAGCACATAAGGCTCCGTTCCTATACTTGGCGACGTGCCACCCACCCATTGGTAGAGATACTCCAGAGAAATGCAGTAGCAGATGATGCTTGCCATTTTTGTCTGTGGCAGGTGAAAATGGTTTTGGCCAGTCTTTTTCTCATGGCTGCCAATTTCTGTAAACAAGTTGTTGTCATACCATATACTGCCGCCGGAATTCATAATATAAGAATTCCCGTGAACTATGCATGTGCCCAGTTTCGGACAAACGAGGCTGAATAATGGTGAGTCCTCCAGATTTTCATATTCCCAGTCGAACACCACTTCTCCTGTGTTTGGTATAGTCAAAACTCTTGGCGTACTTACATCCGCAACATACGAGTCTTGCAACGTTATGTTGACATTTCTGTTAGGTGCTTTGTTTTCAGTGACATCTATCTCTTCTCGGTAGATGTCGTACACGTTCTGGTCTGGGTCGTCGGCAATTATTCCCATTACTCGCACGTATGACTTGCCTGCATCATACCTCCAGGGTAAGAAACACCCGCTAATTTCGGTACTCTCTTTAGGTGCGAGATTTACGTTGAACATAGTCGTGAACCTGTCAGTAGTATAATCTCCCATTGTCACCTCGTCACCGATGTACAATGTGCCAGTCACTTCAGTGTCGCCTGTGTTGGTAAGGGTGAAACTAAGTTTGTGGGAGAACTGTGCTTTTCTCGGTCCCTCCAAAGTAACGTTACTTACACTTAGTTGCTGAAGCGAAGCCAATGGCATGTCGTCTTGTGACATCAAACTTACTGTCAGCATCGGCATGACAAGCAAAAGTAAAATTCTCTTCATAATAATTATTTTATTTAAATCGTACAATTAGGTTATTCTATCTTTATAATGCAAGACATACCGGAATATTGCATCGGATGCAAAAGTTTTTTTGCAAACATGTAGGGAATGCTTTGCGTCGTGGAGTACCTTCCATGTCACTTTGCTTGTCGATTAATTCGACTTCGGTTTGCGCATACCCCATACACGCAAACAATAATAGAGAAAGTAATAATAGATGCTTCATATTGTAATTTGTTGTTTAAGTAGTGCAAAACAAACAAATATCAATGAAACATACAAGAAAAAGAGTGTGCAAAAAGTGTGCAGTTTCTAACAGGTTGATTATTAGCCTATTGATAGTATGGTTTTGTCCCAGTCAGATGGTTTTCCTTTCTTGTGAAATGCCCTTTCATATAACCTTCTGCGGGTTGATGATATTGCTTCTTCTGTATGTGAAGTAAGATATGCGATATCGACAGGTTTGATGCCAATCTTGATTAACATGGAAACTCTGATGTCTTGAGTCTTAATATTGGCATACAAGTCATGCAGTGCAGAATCGAAGTTCGGGTATCTCTCTATGATGGCATCGTGAAGCATAGCCCAGTCATCGTCTTTCAGTTTTTCTTCCCTTTTGTCTTTATTTAGTATTCTTCTAATCTTCTTTACTATATCTGTATTATTAATAGACTCTTGCTTTTTCTGGTTTAATGGCTTTTGATTATAAAACTCTTCAAGAAGCAAGTTATACTTCTCTATTTTATGTTTGTATAATTTGTTCCTTTGTATTGTGTATGAAACGATATATGCGAGAGCAAATGTTATCAAAACAATAATACTGATGAAAACAATTATGAGGTTTTTTTTGTTTAAGTTTTCTTGTAAAAGTATGGAGTTCTCTTTTTCTTTTATTTGATAGTTATATAAGGCATTCATTCTTGCAGTGGTCTCTATGGCATATATATGGCTTATTGAATCAAGTATGATGCCATAGAGTGTTGTATATTTACGTGTGCTGTCGCTCATGTTCTTTTCGGAATAATACATCGACAACCATCTGTATGCGTTTTCTTTCCCATATAAATCTCCGCAGTAGTTAATTTTGTTGTAATAATGATAAGCAGAATCAGTCTTTCCAATCTTTTCAAATATACGTGCAGCAGTACAGTTTTTTGTGGATTCTTGAATTGGGTTTTTGAATAAAAAGGACTTTCTGATATAATATAAAGCGGAATCAAGATTTCCCATCTCCATATTGACATATGCCATTTGCGGATATAAGTCATATTCGAAAAAAGTGTCTAACTGTCTTTTGGCTATGCATAGGGCCTGTTGGTAACAAGTATAGGCAGAGTCATATTTTTCGCTGTTAATGTAAGATTCTCCCATATCCCGAAGGCAATATTCAATGGAATTTTCATCTTTATCTTCTTTTGCAATATGAAGTGCCTTTAACCATGACTCACGAGCATATCCATGCAAATGCTGCCTGTGATATATATACCCCATTTGTGAGTATATAAGTCCCTCCAATCTCTTATACCTATTATATTTTATTACGTCAAGTGCCTTTTGGTAGTAGTCAAGTGCTTGTGGGGCATCGCCGATATCGGCAGAGGCACGGCCTGCGTAGTAGTATGCTGTGGGCAGCAGTGCGCGGTCGCCACCGTCCTCGTAATAGTGCATCACGGCAATGGCAGCGGAGTCAGAGGTGAATGGGATATATGCCTTGTCGGCGGCTTTGATGCGCAGCAGTCGCCAGTACATCAGGTCGGCTTCTGGCATTTTTGTGCTGTCTTTTCCTATTTCGGAAAGCAGTGATAGGGCACTGTTGGGGTTGTCTTCGCATAGGCTGTCTGCCGTTATCAGGCTTGTCGGATAACGGTGTTCGCCGCACGAGTTTGTCATTATGACGGTGAGAACGAGTATGGCTAATAAAACCAGTTCCTTCTTTGTCATATCACTTCATCCACTTTGCAGTCGTGTTCGTCGGCAGGAACTCCCGGGAGACGCTGGAAGTCGAAGCAGATACCTATTTTATATGCGTTGACGAGACGCGGTAGCATGCGGTCGTAGTAGCCCTTGCCCCGTCCGAGGCGGTTGTTCTGGCTGTCGAATGCCATGCCTGGTACCACGGCGAGGTCGATGTCCTCGTATCGGTCGAAACGTTCGCCAACGGGTTCCATGATATTGAAGAATCCTCCTTGCAGGTCTTGCGGACCGGTGTAGCGCCGCAACTCCATCTCGGTGTCACTGACGACGGTGGGCAGAAGCACTTCCTTTCCCTGCCGCAGCAGCATATCAACGGCGCTATGGGTGTTCACCTCGTCATCGAGAGAGTAGTACATAAGCACCGTTTTAGCCGCTTTCAGTTTAGGACTTGCCATAAGCCTGCCAATGATTTGCCCGGAGAGTTCGTCCAGTTGCTGCTGGCTGAACATCTTCTTCTGTATGCGAATGAAGTTTCTGAGGTCTTTCTTCTCCATGTCAACACCTTACAATGATATTCATGTCAGTGTTCAGCGGCATATACGGCATGTGTGTTCTTGCCTGTGCCACCTTCTGTTTTTTTATCTCTTCCTTGTTTGCCTCTGGCTTTTTGGGGAATGCCTCTCCATTGCGGAACACCTCGAGTGCTTTCTTCACCACGGGGTCGTCCTGGTTGAGATATTGTGTCCAAGCCTCCTCGTTGAGCATATTGTAGATGATGCGGCTATTGATGTAGCGGTCGAGCAGTTTACGGCTTTTCTGTATCATGAGGTTGCGGCGTTGCAGACCGTGGCTTGCTCCGTAGTTTGCGAACTGCTCCACGAGGTTTTGCCGTTTCAGATAGTCGGACAGTTGCATCATCTCTTTATAGTTGTTCAGTTTCAGGCGGTTGTCGTCGGTGTAGGTGAAAGCAAACTGCAGAATCAGTCCGCTCATGGCTGCTTCCTTATAATAAGATGTCATGCCGAGTGTGTCCTCAGGCACAAAGATGTCGGGCGTGATGCCTCCTCCTCCATAAACGAGACGTCCGATGCGTGTCTTGTATGGTTTGCCGTCGTGCTTTATGCTGTCTTGCGAGAAGAACTCGCCGTGCTCGTAACGCTGTATGATGTCCTGTTCGTATCCCGCTCCGTTGCCCGTGACGTATGGCTTCTGAATGCACCGTCCCGACGGGGTGTAGTAGCGGGCTATGGTAAGCCGAATCATAGAACCGTCGTTGAAGGGTATCTGCTGCTGCACGAGTCCTTTGCCGAACGATCGTCTGCCGATGATGGTGCCACGGTCGTTGTCCTGTATGGCTCCTGCAAGAATCTCTGATGCCGATGCCGACGACTCGTTGATGAGCACCACAAGGGGCATCTTCTGGAAAGCACCGCGCCCATCGCTCTTATAATCCTGTCGTGGCGACTTGCGTCCCTGGGTGTAAACGATGAGTTGGTTGGCAGGCAGGAACTCCTGGGCCATGAGCACTGCCGACTTCAGGTAACCGCCCGTATTGTCACGCAGGTCGAGGATGAGGTTAGTCAGTCCTTCGTTGGTGAGTTTTGCCAGTGCTATGGTCATCTCGTCGTATGTATGTTCGCCGAAGTTCTTCACCTTCACATAGCCTGTCTCCTCGTCAATCATATACGCTGCGGTAACACTCTTCATCGGTATTTCGCCACGTGTGATGGTGAAGTACTGCGGACTTTTCTCGCCGTAGCGCAGCACACCAATCTTCACCTTTGTGTCTTTGGGACCCTTGAGTTTCTTCATTGCCTCCTCGTTGGTTACTCCCTTGCCCACGAAAGGCTTGTCATCGACGCTTATTATCTTGTCGCCTGCTATCACCCCTGCCTTCTCTGCCGGTCCGTTGGCAATGACGCCTTGCACGTGTACCGTGTCTTCGCGTATCACGAACTCAATGCCCACACCGAAGAACGAGCCTTTCAGATCGTCGGTGGCCAGTTGCACGTCCTTAGCGCTGATATACACCGAGTGGGGGTCGAGTTCGGCAAGTATTTGCGGCATCGCCTTCTCTACGAGCGAGTCGATGTTCACCTTGTCAACATACTGGTCGTCGATGATATGCAGCAGGTTGTTCAGACGGTTGCTCCCGTTGTTTATGATATTCAGCCTGTTGCCCGAGAACCTGTTGGCGAAGAATGTTCCCATGAGTATTCCTGCCATCACGCATACTGCCATGAGCAGAGGCATGTAGCGGTTATTCTTGTTTTGCTTCATGATTGTCAATTTCCAATAATACTACTTCTATGCCTGCTCGTTTGAGCAGGTTGATTCCGTCTTCAAGGCGGTATTTCTCACCGTAAACAACGCGTTTTATTCCTGCCTGTATGATGAGTTTGGCGCACTCG
Source organism: Prevotella sp. UBA4330 (assembly GCA_002394385.1). Taxonomy (GTDB): domain Bacteria; phylum Bacteroidota; class Bacteroidia; order Bacteroidales; family Bacteroidaceae; genus Prevotella. Next base: position 15,198 of record DGTS01000028.1, on the reverse strand, counting down.
ATGCATGGCGATGCGGTGACGTAGAGCGTCGAGCCGTCGCTGTTGTTCGAACTGCGCGCCAGTTTTGTTATGGCGTTAGCCTCGGCATGCAGCACGTATGGCTTGGTGACGTTGTTGTCGTCCTCGCACACGTTCTCGAATCCGCTCGGCGTTCCGTTATAGCCGTCGCTGATAATCATCTTGTCTTTCACCACGAGCGCTCCCACCTGTCGGCGCTTGCAGTAACTGTTCTCTGCCCATATACGTGCCATGCGCAGATACCGCATGTCAAGATTTTGTTGTTTATCCATATTTTAATTACGAATTACGAATGTTGAATTACGAATTACGAGTTGTCGCCGTAGGCGATTGTGAATTACAAATGTTGAATTACGAATTACGAGTTGTCGCCTTTGGCGATTGTTAATTACGAATTATTAATTCTTCATCGCAGCGTAGCGATAACAACTTGTCATTCGTCATTCCACATTTGTCATTGTTAATTCTTCATCGCAGCGTAGCGAGAACAACTTGTCATTCGTCATTCCGCATTTGTCATTGTTAATTCTTCATCGCAGCGTAGCGATAACAACTCGTCATTCGTCATTCCACATTTGTCA
>DGTS01000028.1:0-14448 GCA_002394385.1 Prevotella sp. UBA4330 | reverse complement strand
ATTCGTCATTCCACATTTGTCATTCCTAACTCCTAACTCTTTTTATTCCATTTCTTTTCAGTAGTGCGTCTATCGTTGGCTCGCTGCCTCGGAAACGCTTGTAGAGCGTCATCGGGTGCTCCGTGCCTCCCTTAGAGAGGATGCAGTCGCGGAAGCGGCTTGCCGTCTCTTGGTTGAAGATGCCATGCTTCTTGAACACGCTGAAGGCATCGGCATCGAGCACCTCTGCCCATTTGTAACTATAGTAACCTGCCGCATAGCCGCCAGCCATGATGTGAGAGAACTGCACCGTCATGCATGTGCGCAGTTGGTGGCGCCTTTTTTTCACGATGGCCTTTGCCCATGCCTTGCGCTCGAACTTAATGATGTCTTCGTCGAACTTGTCGCGCTTGGTGTAGTATGCCATGTCGAGCAGTCCGAGGCTTACCTGTCGCATACATCCCATAGCAGCCATGAAGTTGCGGCTCTTCACGATGCGGTCTATCAGGTCGTCTGGAATAGGCTCGCCTGTCTTGTAGTGGAAGGCGAAGGTGCGCAGGAAGTCCTTTTCTACAGCGAAGTTCTCCATGAACTGCGACGGCAGTTCCACGAAGTCCCACAGCACGTTGGTGCCCGAGAGACTCTCGAAACGGGTATTGGCAAACATGCCGTGGAGCGAGTGGCCAAACTCGTGCAGGAAGGTCTCCACCTCGCCCAGTGTGAGCAGTGCGGGCTTCTCGGCGGTGGGTTTGGTGAGATTCATCACCACGCTGACGTGCGGACGAACGTTCACTCCCTTGCGGTCGATAAACTGTCCCTGATATTCGGTCATCCATGCGCCGCCCTGCTTGCCCTTGCGTGGGTGGAAGTCGGCATAGAACACGGCGAGAAATTCGCCCGTGCGATCGAACACCTCGTACGCCTTTACGTCGGGGTGATAAACCGGAATGGATTTGTTCTCCTTGAACGTGATGCCATAAAGACGATTGGCAAGGCCGAACACGCCGTCGATAACCTTTGACAACTCGAAGTATGGGCGCAGCATCTCGCTGTCAATGTTGAACTTCTTCATCTGCAGTTTGTGCGAATAGAAACTGCTGTCCCATGGCATCATCTCGAAACTGTTGCCCTCTGCGCGTTTCGCCATGCGTTCCAGTTCCTCCTCTTCCTTGCGAGCCGTTGGCATGTAGGCGTCGATGAGGTCGTAGAGCAGTTTGTAAACGTTGCGTTTGTTGGTTGCCATGCGGCGCTTCAGCACATAGTCGGCATAGGTCTTGTAGCCGAGCAGTTGTGCCACTTCACGCCTGAGGTTCACCAGTCGCTTGCATATCTCGAGGTTGTTCTCGCTGTTGTCGTGGATGCACACCGTGTTTCGCGCCATGTATAGTTTCTCGCGCAGTTCGCGGCGAGTGCTGTAGGTCATGAACGGACTGTAACTGGGATAGTCGAGAGTGAACACCCACCCGTCCAGGTTGCGCTCCTTTGCAGCCATAGCCGCCGCCTCACGTGCCGTCTCGGGCAGTCCGTCAAGGTCTTGCTCGTCGGTGATGTGCAGGGTGAAAGCCTTGTTCTCCTTCAGCAAGTTCTGCGAGAACTGTAGTGAGAGCATCGATGCTTCCTCCGTTAGTTTGCGCAACTTGTCTTTCCCCTCCTTGTCGAGCAAGGCGCCGGAGCGCACGAATCCCTGGTAACTGTTCTCCAGCAGTTGCTTCTCCTCGGGCGTTAACTTGCGGTGGTGGCGGTGAACATATTTCACTCTCTCGAACAACTTCTCGTTCAGAGCCATGTCGTTGGCATGCTTCGTCAGCATAGGCTGCATCTTCTGTGCCAGCGCATCCATCTCGTCGTTAGTCTCTGCGCTGAGCAGATTGAAGAAAACTGTGCTCACGCGTCCCAGCAAACCGTAATAGTCTTCGTCGTCATCCTTGTTGAGCAAGGTGTTGTCGAAGGTCGGTTTCTCGGGGTTGTTTATTATCTTGTCCAGTTGTTCGTTGTCGCGACGGATGCCTTCCACGAAAGCCTCCTCATAGTCTTCGAGCCTTATTTCGTTGAAAGGTGCTGTCTCGTGAGGGGTGTCATATTTCTTGAAGAACGGATTCACGCGTCCTTCCTTCATTGTTTCTCCCTCGTTCTTGGTGTCTTTACATTTCTCTATGCTGTTCTCGTTCATAATCATGTCTCGTTCGATGCTCTTTATTCACACGTTGCAAAGATAAGGGAAATATGGCGAAACACAAAAGAATTTATTCTTTTTTTATAGTCGTCATTATCGTTTCACATTGCATCTTCGCATTTGTTGGTAAAGAGGAACCTTTTGGTTGAGGGTAGGGAAGTGGCTTTTTGCAGTGCCAGATGGCACTGGTGAGAAGCCCACTTGTATCTTCTTGGTTTTCAAAGAGATACAAGTGGGGTAACAAAGTTAATAACTTTGTTCAACAATCTTATTAACTTTGTTAGACAATCTTAATAACTTTGTTCAACAAAGTTAATAACATTGTTCGCCGGTTTGTATGCTTTTGGATTCGTAGAAGATGTAGTTGGGGAGCCAAGAGGTGCTCGGAGGCATGTTCAGAGCATGTTATTGGGAGGCTGAAGCAGGTGTTATTCCATTAGCCTTTCAAGTGCCGGGATGTCCATGATGGCACGGCTATGCGTGAGAATGCCCTGCTTCTCGAGTTCGTTGAGGCATCTCGAAACGTTGATGCGGCTCTCGCCGATTTGGTCGGCGAGCACCTCCATCTTTATTCTAAGCATCTTGTGGCCAGCGGGTTTTGAGCAACGGGTCTCTATGAAGCGGAATATCTTTTGCCTAATGGTTTCGGGCAGTTTGCGCCATGAGTGTCTTGAGAGCCTTTGTGTGCGCGTACTCATGATGTTAAGTATGTTCAGTCGGAAGATGTCAAACTCTGACATCAGCCGTGTTACGTCGTTCTTCTTGATGCTTACGATGCTGCATTCGCTTGTCGAAGTTAGTGTCTTGGTGTATCGTTGATGAAGTCCGAAGAGGCATTCTGGCTGAATCACCTCGGGCGACTTTATCACCTCGCCGATGCTGTAACTGCCGTCGTCGGCGGTGCTTGTGGCGATGCACTCGCCTTGCAGCAGGAAGCGCAGGTGGTCGCACGGCTCGCCGTCCTCGATGATTACCTTTCCCTTGCCGCATTTCGAGAAGCCCAGAGGAGTGTGGTCAACGATGGCTTCGATATCGTTGTGCGTCATTCCGAGGAATAAAGGAAGTGTTAGAAGACGGTCGAAGGACTTCATGCTACTGTGTTATTTTGCCTTCGAGCGATGGCGAGAACCATACCTCGTTCTCACCTTTGTCGTTGGCGTAGATGAGATAAACCATCAGTTCAGGGTGTTTCTCCAGCACCTTCTTTGTCTCTTCCATGCCAAGCACCATAAAGGCGGTGGCATAAGCATCGGCAACGGCGCAGTTCTTGGTGATTACTGTGGCCGAGAGAATGTTGTGCTGAACGGGGAATCCGGTAGTGGGATTGATGGTGTGGGCATATTTCTTGCCCCCTTTATAGTAGAACTTGCGGTAGTTGCCGCTTGTGGCCATAGCCTTGTCGGTGATGTTCAGTATGGTCTGCAGTTCGTTGTCCACGCTTAGCGAGTCGTCAACGGGCTTGGTTACGCCTATCTTCCACGGCAGACGTTTCTCGCTGTTGCCGCAAGTGACAATCTCGCCGCCTATCTCCACCATGAAATTCTTTATGTCGTGACTCCTGAGCAGGCGTGCCACGACGTCGCTTCCGTAGCCTTTGGCAATAGCGCTGAAGTCGAGCATTGTGCGCTTGTCGCTCTTCTGAGGCATCTGCTTCTTGCCTTCGCTCACGACTTTAAACTTATCTTTACCCACGAATGATAATATGCTGTCTATCTGGTGTTTACCAGGCATTTGTTCAGTCTTAAATCCAAAGCCCCATGCGTTGACCAGAGGAGCCACAGTGATGTCGAAAGCACCGTGTGTTTCCTCGTTCACTGTTGTTGCCAGGTTATACACCTCCATGAACATTTCGCTAAGTTCGGGTTTCTCGCCGCGGTTGATTTTCGCCACTGTAGAGTTGCTGTTGAACATCGAGAACTCTGCATCCACTTTCTTTAGTGCCTCTTCTATCTCACTCTTCAGATTCTTGTCCGACTGATAGGTGATGCTATAGAAAGTGCCGAACACCTCGCCCTTGTCGTGCTGGTAAGGCATCGACTGCTGTTGTCTGATGATGAGTATGGTGCCCACGATGAGCGCCACGAGGAAAAGTATCTGTAGAAAGCGTTTCATATTGTAGTAGTTTGTTTTTTTACTTTTTTACCCTTTTACTTTTTCAGAACTCCAGAGTCACATTGAATGTCCCGCCCAGTCGCGAGCCTCCGCTCTTTCCGAATCCCGGTACGTACCACGGTTTGCCCAGTGTGCCGTTGTTGTGGCTTATGCGTCTCTTGTAGCGGGCACTCCATCCGAGATGAATGGGACCCCATATCTTGGCGTCAACACCAAAAACCGCTTCTACCCAATGATAGTTTGCCTTGATGTCTTTGCCGCCAAACTCGGCCACGTCGCCCCAATATGGAACCTCTACGCCAGGGTGCTCGACGTCGTATTTGAATGAGGTGTATGCATAGCGCACGCCTCCGTAAAGCCTATAGATGTCGTGCTTGTTCTTCATCAGGTTGAAGTCGATACCTATTTTGGCGTACGGAGCGCTCGTGGTGTACTTTAGTTTGGTCACCACATTTTCACGGTCAGCCTTTCCGATGCCCACCTCGACGATAGGGAAGTAGCGGTCGCGAAGGTTCACACGCACGGCTCCTTCATACTGTCCGTAGTCGCTCAGCATCACCATGCCCAGTCCCACGAGGTCGGCAGACACTGCCACGCCGCGGAAGAAGGGCACCGTGTCGGGCTCTTCCACCGCTTTCTTGCGTTGTGCGTCAGCCGCCTGCGGAAACAGCAGGAGACTAATCGTCAGACTTAAAAAGTATGTATATATGTTCTTTCGTAGCGTCATAGTTCACTTCAGTATCGTTGATGGTTACCGATTCTATCTTGTGGTTGGTGGTGCTCACTCCCTCGATGGTGTGGAAGTAGGCTGGTCCGCATTCTGTTGACTCGAAGTGCGGGGTGTTTGTCTTGCTGATGGTGATGGTGTCATAGACAACATTGTGCAGAGTGTCTCTCATCTCGAATATCAGCACGTCGGTCTCGCCCGTGTAACTCATAGGAAGGCTGAACGTACTGGCACCGATAAATCTGTTCAGTTTCACGGTGTCTTCGTCGGGAGTGTGGCGTTTGGTGAACACGGTGAGTGTGTCGCTCAGCATGTCGGGTGTGCCGTCAGACTTGTAAATGGTGTAGTTGGCATAAACCGTGTTGTTGAGCGGACATTCGATTGACGAGCATGCAGCCAGCACAATCGCACATGTTATTAGCAAGAGCAACTTCTTCATAATTCTGAATGCTATATTTTCTCCTCAATCTGATAGTCGTTCCTGCCTTGCGACGAACGGCTGATGAGGTCGCCGAGGAAGCCGGTGAGGAACAGTTGGGTGCCTATCATCATCATTGTCAGCGAGATGTAGAAGAACGGGGAGTCGGTAACGAGGCGCTGCCTGATGCCGTGAGCGAGGCACCATAGTTTGTCGGCGCCGATATATGCGGCGGCGAGGAAGCCTATGATGAACACTATTGTGCCCAGGAAACCGAACACATGCATGGGCTTCTTGCCGAAGTTGCTGAGGAACCACAATGTTATGAGGTCGAGATAGCCGTTGAAGAATCGGTTAAGACCAAACTTTGTCTTGCCGTACTTGCGTGCCTGGTGGTGCACAACCTTCTCGCCAATCTTGGTGAATCCTGCGTTCTTGGCCAGATAGGGGATGTAACGGTGCATCTCGCCGTAAACCTCGATGTTCTTCACCACCTCCTTGCGATAGGCCTTGAGGCCGCAGTTGAAGTCGTGCAGGTTCTTTATTCCGCTTATCCTTCTTGCCGTGGCGTTGAAGAGTTTCGTTGGAAGTGTCTTTGTCAGAGGGTCATAGCGCTTCTGCTTATAGCCTGAAACGAGGTCGAAACCATCGACGGTAATCATGTGGTAAAGTTCGGGAATCTCGTCGGGAGAGTCCTGAAGGTCGGCATCCATCGTGATAACAACGTCGCCCTGTGCCTCCTCGAAACCGCAGAATAAGGCTGGGCTCTTGCCGTAGTTGCGGCGAAACTTGATGCCCTTCACCTCAGGGTGTTTCGACTTGAGGTCGCAAATGACGTCCCATGAGTGGTCGCGCGAGCCGTCGTTGACGAAGATTACCTCGTAAGAGAAGTTGTTCTCCTTCATCACACGCTCTATCCAAGCGTAGAGTTCGGGTAACGACTCGTCTTCATTGTATAAAGGTACTACAACTGAAATATCCATATCGTGTGTGTAATTAGCAATTCAAAAAAAAATATTCTCGGCCACTGTCTCAACTCTTCTTGGCGAAAAGCGCCATCGGAATGCTAAGCATAACGCTCAGCAGCACATTGCTCGAGAGGAACTGGATGACCACCTCTACGGGACGCATCTCTGAGATTACGGCTATTGTGGAGTCGATGTCCTGCTCGGAAAGACCATAGTTTACGGCTGCCTCCATCATCTCTGGCGACTTCAATATCGTGGCGTAGTTTTCAATGAAGTAACCGTGATCAAAGAACTGGAAATAAACCAGTTGCACGCCAGCCAATATCAGTGTGGCACAGAGCAGCATCATGATGGCATAACCCAAAGCGCGGCGATAACTCATCTTGTTGTCGAGCACCTTGCGGCGAAACTTTATCATGCGTGAAATGCCATAGATGGGCGATGCGAAACCAATCACGATGGCGGCAAAAGACCATGAAGGATTCTTGAAACCAGCCACCATGCAGCCGAAACTGACAGCCCACATCAAGCCCACAAGCGCTCCGTCGATGCGCGAGTATGCTTTCAGTTGGGCGTATTCTTCCTGGGTTGCCATTATTCTCTTTTTCGTTTTGTGGGGCAAAATTACTCATTTATTAATAAACCTCCAAAGAAAACGTGCATATTTTAACCTTTTCGCGTGCCGTGTCGGTGTAATTAGCGGGATTTATGAGATGGCTTTTTAACCAAAAAAAGTTAAAAGAAAGGTTTATTCCCCGAAATATTATGATTTCCGAAATAAAGTTGTTACCTTTGCACCTGCTAAATGGGTAAGTCCTGCACGGCCAGCTCCCTTCGAATCCTCCAGGACGGGAACGTAGCAAAGGTAGTTGGTTGTAGCGGCGCGATGCAGGTCGCTTGCCCACCCGCCTCTTTAGCTCAGTTGGCCAGAGCACGTGATTTGTAATCTCGGGGTCGTTGGTTCGAATCCGACAAGAGGCTCAAAGAAAAAGGTAAAAGAGTACGACTTGCTCTTTTACCTTTATTTTTTTAACTCTACCTTTTCACCTTTTTACCTTTTTACTTTCTTACCTTTTCACCTTTTTACCTTTTTACTTTCTTACCTTTTCACCTTTTTACCTTTTTACTTTCTTACCTTTTTACCCTTTTACTTTTTTACTTTTTTACCTTTTTACTTTTCCTTATCCGATGTCCACCACCGTGATTCCTGCGCCACCGAACTGCACGTGCTCGTCGTGGAATTTCTCAACGTTGGGAACGGTTGAGAGATACTGACGCACCAGTTGGCGAAGGGCACCCGTGCCGGTTCCGTGAAGAATACGCACGCGCGACATACCTATAAGTATTGCATCGTCGATGAAGTGCATCACCACGTCTAATGCCTCGTCGCCACGTAGTCCGCGAATGTCAAGGTCTTGGTGGAAATTAGAGCGTCGGCTGTCTATCGTCTCGCGAGTGCTACGGCTGAGAACGGTGAACTGAGGTCTTGCCTCCTCGCTCTTCTTAATTGCCGATGCCGACACTTTCTCCAGTTTCTCAATGCTTATCTTGCTGCTCATCCCGCCGATGACTACCGTGGCGTTCTTGCCAGAAAGACGCGCAATCTGTCCAACGCTGCCAATGCCCTTTATCCTCACGGTGTCGCCTTCCTTGAACTCGACTGCTGCCTTGGGGCTTGACGCAGGTTGCGTGTCGGGCAGTGGTGTGCCATCGGCGTTGTGGCTCTGAGTCATGCGCTTCTCTTCCTCCTTCTTCTTGGCCTTCTCAGCCTTGCGTTTCTCTTTGCGCTCCCGCCTTGCTAGGATTTGCTTCATCTTGCGCTCAATCATCTCGTCGTTGGCGGTGGTGTCTATCTCGTGTACCTCGTTCTTGTAGAGTTGGAGTTCCTCACGAGCCCTTCGTGTAGCCTCGCGCTCAGCCTCAGCCTCCTTTATCTCCCTGATGGTGTTCTCTATTCTGCGGTTGGCGTCTTTCAGCAGTTCCTCTGCTTGCATTCGTGCGCGTTTCAGTATTGCCTTGCGTTCTTGCTCAACCTCCTGAAGTTCCTCCTCATAGTGGGCAATGGTCTGCTGCATCTGCTTCTCCTGACTATGAATGTTCTGGCGCTTACCTTCCCAGTAGCGTTTGTCACGCACTATGTCCTGAAGATACTTGTCGCTCTGAATATAGTCGGAACCCACAATCTCCTCGGCATGTGCAATCACCTCCTCGGGCAGTCCTGTCTTGCGTGCTATCTCGATGGCAAACGACGAGCCTGGCTGTCCTATCTGAAGTTGGAACAGCGGTCGCATCTCGTGGCGGTCGTAGAGCATGGCACCGTTCTCCACTCCTTTATGGTTGTCGGCAAAGAGTTTCAGGTTCTGATAGTGTGTGGTAATCACGCCCCATGCCTTCTTCTTGCAGAACTGAAGCAGCACGCTCTCGGCAATGGCGCCACCTATCTGTGGTTCTGTACCTGTGCCGAACTCGTCTATGAGTATCAGCGTTCGCTCGTTGGCGGCACGCATCATGTACTTCATGTTCATAAGGTGGCTCGAATAGGTACTCAAGTCGTTCTCGATGCTCTGCTCGTCACCGATGTCAATGAGTATGTTCTCGAAGATGCCTGCCTTGCTTCGCTCGGATACGGGGATGGAAACACCGCATTGAAGCATGTATTGAAGCAGCCCCACCGTCTTCAGGCATACCGACTTTCCGCCCGCGTTAGGACCTGAAATCAGCAGTATGCGCTTCTCTGGCGTGAGCATGATGTCCAGCGGCACCACCTCCTTCTCTTGCTTTGCCAGCGAGATGCGAAGCAGGGGGTGAATGGCGCGGATGAAATCCACCGTCGGCGTAGTGCTTAGGTCTGGCTCGAAGCCCTGAGTCTCCTCGGCGAACAAAGCCTTGGCGCGGATGAAATCCACCTGCGCGAGCAGCTTGTATGAAGCCACGATAAACCTCACATGAGGTCTCATCTCGGTGGCAAACTCGGTCAGTATGCGTATTATCTCGCGCCTCTCGTCTGCCTGTAGCTCGCGTATGCGGTTGTTTGCCTCCACCACCTCGGTGGGTTCTATGAACACCGTCTTTCCCGATGCCGACTCGTCGTGCACAATGCCGCGTATCTTCCTCTTCAGTGCGGGGACTATGGGTATCACCAGACGGCCGTCGCGCAGGGTAGGGGTGACATCTTTCTCCACCAAGCCCTCGCTCTGAGCCTGGTGCAATATGTTGTAAAGAGAGCGCGACACGCTGCCCTCAGTGCGAGCCAGTTCACTCCTTATCTGTGCCAAGGCAGGCGAGGCGTTGTCGCGAATGTGTCCGTATTTGTCCAGAATGCCGTCTATCCTCTGCACCAGTTGAGGGAATGTCACGATGCCGTCGGTAAGTCTCTTTAGGGCAGGGTAGGGGTAAGTCTTCACTTGCGCGTCGTCATCATTTGCCTTTCTCAAGAACTTTACTATAAGGTTGATTGTGTTCAGTGAGCGCATTAGGTCGAAGAGTTCCTCCTCTTCCAGATGAGTGCCCTCAAGCCTGAGTCGTGCCACCTGTTGCCTCATGTCGAAAAAGTATTGCAGTGGGAAGTCCTCTGCTTCTTGCGTCAGGCGTCTGAACTCTCTCACTTGTTGCAGGCGTTGGCCTATTACCTCTGCGTCGTACGAAAACATCATGCTGTCAACTTGTTCCTTGCCAAGTTGGCTGATGCAATGCTCCTTCAGCAAATTCCTTATCTCGCTGAAGCCAATCTTCTTCTCAAAGGTGTTAGGATAAATCATGGGTGCAAAGTTACTATTTTAAATTAAAATGAGGAAATTTAGATGTAAGAAAATACGGTTTGTGGCACCTGCACCCTTAGTCAGTCACAAAAATCCCGTCACCAATGCACGATTTGTTAATTTGTCTTAATGCCAATCAAATTCTTATCCTTTGTTTCTTCTTTCTTGAAAAATCGTATTACCTTTGCACTCGCTTTTCGGAAATCGACCTGTTAAAAGCAAGGAGAGATGGTAGAGTGGTCGATTACAACGGTCTTGAAAACCGTCGTGCTGAGAGGCACCGGGGGTTCGAATCCCTCTCTCTCCGCAGAAATGTGAAAATGGGAACCTTTGGGTTCCCATTTTTCTTATATCACCTGACATTAGTGTCCCGTTAACGGGACACTAATGGTTGCAACTCTTTAATAATACTATCTCCATATACATTCAGAAATGTATCATCATTCCCAATATGAACGCTGGGCACCCCTGGATGTCATCCATATAGTGCCAACATTTCAAGGAATCAAGTACCTGTCCCCATGACCCACGGAACCTCATCAGTTGCCGCGAGTCCATCGAATGCTGTATGTGTAGTCGAGGCTTGTGCCGTCGTCCCAAGTGACGTTGGACTTCACCAGACCGACCTTGCCCTGTTCGTCGAGCTGGTAGGCCGTCTGCGTCGTATGTGTCTTTGCCTCAATGCTTTCGAACAGGTTCTTGCAGCTCTTGCCGAAGTAGCCTGTCTGCATGAGAGGCTCGAAATCGGGCAGGACGTTCCTCGGCTCGCTGACGATGCAAGAACCTGTCAGCGAGGAATAACGGTAGGTGCAGACGGTCGTGTCGCGGTGGATGGGGTCGATGTTTGTTCTGCGCAGGACGTTACCGTCTTGCCATTCCAACTGGTATATCTCAGTGTACCAAGGCTTCTCCTCCAGCTTCCCCCTGTAGTTGCGCTTGAAGTTGTCGTCCCTGACGTAGGTGAGCTCATCGCGTTCGTTGTAGCGGAACATGTAGCGGAAGCTGTTGTTCCTGTTCCTCATGGCGCCTGCGCAGCTGTCCACCCTGCTATTCTGGAGGAAGAGCGTATCGTCGCGGACATAGTCGCGGCTGTAGGCGGAGTTGCGCTCGCCGTTAGGCATTTCCGCGAACTCCTGGAAGGTGATGTAGATGCGGTCGGCTTCGTACTTGTACTCGCCTATCATCTTCACGACATACAAACTGCTGTCGAACCGCTCGGCATAGACGACTCTGCCCGCCTCGTCGTAGTTGTAGGCAATATGCATCCTGCTTCCGTCTACAGAGAGCAACTCCCCTGTATTCGTGACTATGGGTTGAATGTCCGGTTCGACAATGACTTCGTCGCCGTCGCTGCCTTTCGAGCAAGCAGACAGGAGCAGAATGGCGGAAAGGAAAGAAAAGAGGTGTTTCATCGATTCGTTTTATTATATAACGGATTCTCGTTGGGGTTTAGTATCTCTCCTTTGTAAAAAACTAAAAAAATCGGCAAGATGTACCGGCAAATGCGTCATGGCAATTATTGTACAGAAAGTGCATGCTGAATCAATGTAACTTCTCTATTAAGTCTCACAGAGTTCTCAGAAACTTCTCCTGACTTCGTCACTCATTTTTGTCTTCAATCATAACTAACGTGAATTCGTCGAACTTACGTTAAATAGTAGATTCTTCACTTATTAAGTTAAATGCTCTCACCTTAGTCAGTTTGGCTAACGGTGAGAGCATTCTTTTATTCTTCAAGGAGCCATCTTTCCAACTCGGCTTTCCATTCGCGTGCGTAATGAAACCACGGACCTTCGCACCATCCGTGACCACCTGTAGGATAAATATGCAACACTGATGGAATGCGGTTCTGTTGTAACACGCGAAAATATTGAATGCTTTCTTCAAACGACACGAGAGGGTCGTCGGCACTGCAAGCTATAAAAGCACGAGGAGTGTTAGGCTTGACATTTTTGAGTATAGTGTATTTGTCTATCATTTCCTGAGTGGCATTTGCTCCATGCATCTCATTGTTCATATAGCTATTAGGAATGGTGGAGGGATAGAGCAGAATCTGGAAATCAGGTCTATTTTCTGGGCCCGTAAACTGAACAGCAGCTTCACAAGCCAGGTTACCACCAGCAGAGCACCCCATGACACCCACCTTGTTTGGATTCACCTTCCAGTCGTAGGTATGCTGACGCATAATCTTGATTGCCTCCTGCACATCACTCAAAGAGGTCTCAAAATGTCCGTTGGGCATACGATATTTCAGCACAGCCAGCGTCACGCCTATGTAGTTGAACCAAGGTGCCAACGCAGTGCCTTCTTTTTCTATCTCCAAATAGACATATCCGCCACCAGGACAAGCGATGATGACAGTACCATTAGGTCTAAATGCAGGGTAAACCCACAACTCAGGCTTAGAAACATTGTTGACACTCCTTGGGTCTGGGTGCCCTTCCTCGCCAGTAAGATGGTTGTCGTTGGGTGCTCCATTAGGCCAGAGAGGAATGACCACAGGTTCTCCCCTCTGCGCTAAAGCCATGCCCGACACCACCATCAAGGCGCATATCAGTGAGATAATCTTTTTCATATTCAATAAGTTTTGTCAAATTCTTTATTCTGTATAATTCAGCTTCTTGGTTTCCATGTCACGAGAGAAGTGGCGGAAGAAGTCCCAAATCAGGCGAGCTGCAGGCTTGAAGTTCCAATGGCCATAGTTATTGATAGCGATAAGACGGATCATCGGCTTATTGCCTTTATACAGCTGACCAAACTCCATCGTGATGTCTTCGCTCTTGCCCGTATGAATCTGACGGCGGTCTTGCAACTTGAATCCGAAGGTTGGATCCACATTGAAATCCAAATCACCTGTCACCTCCATATCATTAATCGTCTGATAGATGCGCCAAACATTCAAATAAGGGTTTCCTTGCCAGTTGTCAGGACGCAAGTAACGTATCACATCATCATGGGTACCAGCCACAGAGCAATAGCCCACTTCCACATAGCCACGCTTCTGAATGGCCTCATTCATCAAAGGCTCACTGCCATAGCCATAATAACCAAGTCCGTTGCCAGAGAAGATGCCACCAGAATGGCCAGCTACGGCAGCAAAGAGATGCGATTTACGCACGCCCAGCATATTGCTGGTCATGGCCCCAGCAGACAAACCCTCACAATAGATACGTGAAGCATCAATCTGCGGATATTTCTCTTTGAGTACACTGATAACAGCCTCAATGCCATCCAATCCCATAGCGATGAAACCATTGCTGCCCTGCCACTCCATCTCTACTACCATGAAGCCCTCTTCAGCTGCCAGTTCCACAAATCCAGCCGTCTCACTTTGTGTGCGAGGATCGTTCCCATGACCATGCAGGATCACGACTAATGGCACAGTACCCTTAGCTGCATTTTGAACCTGCTTTGGCAGATACTCATACCACAGATATTTATTAGGGTTCTCTACCCCACCTGCCGCATTGGTATCCACTACTGGATGTTGTACTACATTGCGCTGGATGCCCATTTTATCGAACATCGGGTATGAAACAAGTTCGAAAGTCTTCACACCTTCCGGGTTGTCAATTCCACGGCTCATATAGAACGTGCGATAGAGGTTGTTGTAACGATAGTTAGCACTCAACACCTTATCCCAAGCATCAGCCAACAACATAGCTTCAGAAGCGTTAGCATCAGCATTCACTACTATTTGCTGCAAAGGATCCTTGGGAGCGGCATCACTGGTTTTCTGATAAGGTTTGGCCACTTTTGCTGCATTCTTGCCACCGACATAAGTGGGGACAGGCAGTGCGCAGACCTTACCAGGAGCACCACCAATAGAAACGATGCCAGCTATGGCACCCGTCAAGTCAGAAGCAGCCAAATGCTGATTGACGAAAGTAGCACCATTGCCAATGCCCACCACCTTAATGTTAGTGGCAGGGCCACCTCTACCTATCAGTTCACGGAAAGCCTGTACGTCAGAAGCCTGCCACTTGTCGCCTACAGGATTCACCACACTAATTCTGCCACCGTTTTCAGCAGCCATTTCTATTACCTTCAGTTCCTTTGCCAACGCTAAAGCAGATACATTATCCAGCTTCTGATCAGGGAAGATATAAAAAGCAGGGCCAAATCCGGCGCGTGACTCTATATTCCTCTCCATAGGCAGATTATACTGCAAGGCGGAAGTACCCTCTATTGCAGAAAACTCATTCAGCGGGCCTTGGGGCCTCATCATGGGTTGCGCACAGGCTCCCATCCATAAGAGAGCCAGCGTTGCTACCATCATATATCGTTTTATTTCTTTCATCGTTTTATTATTT
>DGTS01000012.1 GCA_002394385.1 Prevotella sp. UBA4330 | reverse complement strand
ACAACTGCTTTACTGGTGAACTTCTCGTTATACATATTTTTGTCTGTGCAAAGATACAGAAAAAAAAACGAGATATGCAATAGTTTTAGCAAATTATAACATCACCAATCAATGATTGTTGATGTGGTGAAGTAGAGTTCTTTTGATAATCTTAAAGTTGCCATAGGTTTGGTCTATTGTGCATTATAAATGCTAATACTCAATGCGGTCGGATTACAAATCCGCCCGAGCAGATATGCAATAGTTTTAGCAAATTATAACACCACAACTATCATGTGGTACGCTCAGGAGATACAAGTGAGGTGGTCAGGAAGCACTCCTGAGGTGGTCAGGTATATATAAGTGAGGTGGTCAGGAGATACAAGTGAGACACAGAACAGTCGTTTATAACACAGACAAACTTAACATGTGACAAAATTTCATGTAAAAAACTTAAAAAACGGAGTGGCACGATGTTTGTTTCATATAAAATGTGTAATTTTGTATCGTTTTAGTAAAAGAAAGGAAAGAATATGGCGAACAGAAGCCAAATGTCACCCAAAGTGTCCGAGATACTCGCGTTCAGCAAGGAGGAGGCGATGAGACTGGCGAGCACGGCAGTGGGCCCAGAGCACATGATGCTCGGCATACTACGGGAAAAGAACAGCCCCGTGAAGGACTTCCTCACCATCATGGACATTGATATGGATAACATGAAAGAGTCGCTCGTGGAGAAGATAAAGGAGAACAACCACGAGAGAACTCTCACATCAACAGAACTATACCTCAACGAGCAGGCAAGCAACATTCTGAAACTCGCCGTGCTCGAGGCAAGGGTGCAGCACACGCAGATTGTTGACGAGCAGCACCTGCTGCTGGCTATGCTGCACGACCAGGCAGACAACGGAGTGAAGAGTATTTTGGAAATGAACAACATGACATATAACGACGCTCTGGCTTTCTTCCAGAAGAAGGAGAGCCAGACAAAGGACGGCATCGACTTCCCAGAGGAAGACGAGGACGAGGGCGTTGTGCCGACAGGCAACAGCAGCGACGAGAAGCGCACTGCCAGTCAGACACAGACAAAGAAGACGGGCGGCAAGACTCCCGTCATTGACGCATTCGCCACAGACCTCACACAGGCTGCACGCGACGGAAAACTCGACCCTGTGGTGGGCAGAGCAAAGGAAATGCAGCGCGTGGTGGAGATACTGTGCCGCAGAAAGAAGAACAACCCCATACTCATAGGCGAACCTGGCGTGGGCAAGAGCGCCATAGTGGAAGGTCTGGCACAGATGATTGCCAAGAGGCAAACATCGCCAGTGCTCTTCGGCAAGCGCGTGGTGAACCTCGACATGACAGGCATGGTGGCTGGCACGAAGTATCGCGGACAGTTCGAGGAGCGCATCAAGGCTCTGTTGAAAGAACTCGAGCAAAACCCTGACATCATTGTATTTATAGACGAGATACACACCCTCATAGGTGCTGGCGGTGCTGCCGGAGCAATGGACGCTGCAAACATAATGAAGCCTGCTCTGGCAAGAGGCACAATACAATGCATCGGCGCAACAACTCTCGACGAGTATCGCAACTCCATCGAGAAAGACGGAGCACTGGAGCGCAGGTTCCAGAAAGTGCTTGTAGAGCCTACTACGGCAGAAGAGACACTTGAAATACTGCACAACATAAAGGAACGCTACGAGGAGCACCACCACGTGACATATACCGACGAGGCACTCGCGGCATGTGTCAAATTGACAGAACGCTACATCACCGACCGCGCATTCCCCGACAAGGCCATCGACGCTATGGACGAGGTGGGCTCGCGCGTACACTTGCAGCATGCCGAGGTGCCCGATGTCATCGTACAACTGCAGAAGCAGATTGAAGAGATGAACCAGAAGAAGCACATGGCGGTGAAGAAGCAGAACTTCGAGATGGCCATCAGTTGCCGCGACGAGCAGACAAAACTGGAGCAGGAACTGGAGCGACAGAACAAACTGTGGAGCGAAGGCAGCGAAGAGACACGCGACATCGTGACCGAAGAGGCTGTTGCCGACGTGGTGGCAATGACATCTGGCGTGCCTGTGCAGCGAATGGCCGAGAGCGAGGGCGCAAGGCTGAGCCGCATGGCTGACGAACTGAAGGCAAGCGTCGTGGCACAAGACAAAGCCATAGAAAAGATGGTGAAGGCTATTCAGCGCAACCGTGTAGGACTGAAAGAGCCCAACCACCCCATTGGCGCATTCATGTTCCTTGGTCCGACGGGTGTGGGCAAGACCTATCTCGCCAAGAAACTCGCCGAGCAGATGTTCGGCTCGGAGGACGCTCTGATACGCATAGACATGAGCGAATACTCAGAGAGTTTCAACACCTCGCGTCTCGTGGGTGCGCCTCCGGGATATGTAGGATATGAAGAAGGCGGACAACTCACCGAGAAGGTGCGCCGCAAACCATACTCAATAGTGCTTCTCGACGAGATAGAGAAGGCTCACGGCAACGTGTTCAACATGCTGCTGCAGGTGCTCGACGAGGGTCGTCTCACCGATGGCAACGGCCGTCTTATCGACTTCCGCAACACGGTAATCATAATGACCAGCAACGCCGGAACACGCCAACTGAAGGAGTTCGGCCGCGGTGTAGGCTTCAACGCTGGCGGCACAGGTCTTGCTATGGACGAGAAAGACAAGGAATATGCACGCAGCATCATCCAGAAGAGTCTCTCGAAGCAGTTCTCGCCCGAGTTCCTCAACCGTCTGGACGAGATTATCACCTTCGACCAACTCGACCTCAACGCCATAAAGAAAATCATCGACATCGAACTGCGCGGACTCTACAAGAGAGTGGAGTCGCTGGGCTATCATCTCGAGATATCGGACGCCAAGAAGGAGTTCGTTGCTGAGAAAGGCTATGATGTGCAGTTCGGCGCACGTCCGCTGAAACGTGCCATTCAAAACTACATCGAAGACACGGTGTGCGAGAAGATTCTCTCTGGCGAACTGAAACCAGGCGACACGGTAAGGATAGAATAACTTTCGCACGCTTGAGGAGTGTAGGAGTGCAGGAATGTAGGAATGTAGGAGTGTAGATATAAGATAATAAGAATGAACTTTATCAATGATTTCTTCTCTGAACTAAGTGGATTATTGTGGGGATGGCCCATGATAATCCTCTTGCTTGGTACCCATGTGTTCCTTACCATCAGGCTGCGCTTCCCGCAACGCCACCTGCTGAAGGCCATAAAACTGAGTGTCAAGCCAGACAAGGACTCAAAGGGCGACGTGTCGCAGTTCGGGGCTCTTGCCACCGCTCTCGCGGCAACCATAGGAACGGGAAACATCGTCGGTGTGGCAACAGCCGTGGCACTTGGCGGGCCCGGTGCCGTGTTGTGGTGCTGGCTGACAGGACTCTTCGGAATATCAACCAAATATGCCGAAGGACTTCTTGCGGTGAAGTACCGCGAACGCACACCCGAAGGAAGAATGGTTGGCGGCCCGATGTACGCGCTGGAGAAAGGCATGGGCAGCAAGTGGCTGGCAGTATTGTTCGCCGTTTTCACCGCCATAGCCGCCTTCGGCATCGGCAACACCGTGCAAGCCAACGCAATAGCCACTCTGGCAAAAGAGACCTACAACTTCTCTCCCGCCGTTGTGGGCATCGTGCTGGCAGCGCTCATCGGCGCGGTGACGATAGGTGGAATAAAGAGCATCGCCAAGGTGTGCACCGCCCTGGTGCCCTTCATGGCTGTGTTCTATATCATCGGCTGCATCGTCATACTCATAATAAATGCCGACTATGTGTGGCCGGCGCTGAAACTGATAGTAACATCGGCATTCACCACAAAGGCGGCAGGCGGCGGCTTCGCTGGCAGCACCATAATGCTGGCGGCACGCTACGGAATAGCACGCGGACTGTTCTCAAACGAGAGTGGTATGGGAAGCGCGCCCATTGTGGCGTCGGCAGCACAGACACGCAACCCTGTTCGCCAGGCATTGGTGTCGTCGTCGGGCACGTTCTGGGACACGGTAATCATCTG
Source organism: Prevotella sp. UBA4330 (assembly GCA_002394385.1). Classification (GTDB taxonomy): domain Bacteria; phylum Bacteroidota; class Bacteroidia; order Bacteroidales; family Bacteroidaceae; genus Prevotella. The sequence goes on along the minus strand of DGTS01000012.1, from coordinate 52,148 downwards.
CGCCCTCACGGGTATCGTCATCGTCAGCAGCGTCATCGCCTATCCTGACATAAGCCACGAGAACGGTGCCACGCTGACGAAGATGGCATTCTCAAAGATACCGTACATCGGAGCACCGTTGCTAACGTTCGGTCTGCTGACCTTCGCCTTCAGCACCATTCTCGGATGGGAACTCTACGGCGAAAGGGCAGTTGAATATCTCAAGGGCAGAAAGTGGACACTGTACTACCGCATACTCTACATCATTGCCGTATTCATTGGCAGCGTGATGAACCTGACCGTGGTATGGAACATCGCTGACTGCATGAACGCGCTGATGACAATACCAAACCTCATCTCGTTGCTTTTCCTCAGCGGAGTGCTTGTTGCCGAAACACGCAAGTACTTGTGGCAGAAGCGACTTGACGATGATATGGAATAAATATTAAAAATATTTAAATTTGGCACTCTGCGAGTACAACGTACGGCATTTTTTCTTAATTTTGCAACGTTTTAGCGCCAAGTGACAGATATTTCTTTGACTGTCAAGAAGTTACATATTTTTAAGGGATAAAAGATAAAAGATGAGACAACTTAAAATTCAGAAAAGTATTACAAACCGCTCAAGCGAGGCACTGGACAAGTATCTCGTGGAAATCGGACGTGCTCCACTCATTTCCATCGACGAGGAAATAGAACTGGCACAGAAGATTAAGAAAGGCGGACGCGAGGGAGAAAGAGCAAAGGACAAACTGGTTACAGCCAATTTGCGATTTGTCGTTTCCGTTGCAAAGCAATACCAACACCAAGGACTTACTCTAACTGACCTTATCGACGAAGGAAACATCGGCCTTATCAAGGCTGCACAGAAATTCGACGAGACACGCGGATTCAAGTTCATCTCGTATGCTGTATGGTGGATACGCCAGAGCATTCTGCAGGCTATCGCCGAGCAGAGCCGCATCGTAAGACTGCCTCTCAACCAGGTAGGTTCGCTCAGCAAGATAAACCACGAAATCAATAAGTTCGAGCAGCAGAATCAGCGTCACCCCTCGGTGAGCGAATTGTCAGAGAAGACAAACATCGACGAGGAGAAGATTGGTCAGAGTCTTGCTGCCGACGGACATCATGTAAGTATCGACGCACCGTTCCAGGACGGTGAGGACAACTGCATGCTCGACGTTATGGCAAGTGGCGACGACAGCCGCACCGACCGTTATGTTGACCACGAGTCAATGGCACAGGAACTCGACTCTGTGCTCAACAAGGTGCTTAAGGAAAGGGAAATCACCATCATCCGCGAGTGCTTCGGCATCGGTCGTCCTGAAAAGGGACTTGAGGAGATAGGCGATCAACTCGGACTGACACGTGAGCGCGTGCGCCAGATTCGCGAGAAGAGCATCGCTAAACTTCGCGACAGCGGTAACGCAAAGATTCTCATGAAATATCTGGGATAAACAATACACTTTTACTACATAATAAAAGGCTGCACCATCATGGTTGCAGCCTTTTTTGTGTTCAATATATTTGTATGCTATTTATCCCATAACAACATCCAACACCATCATCAACACAAACCCTGCGGCAAAGCCCACGGTGCTGAGATTGCTGTGCACACCCTCAGAAGCCTCGGGAATGAGTTCCTCTACCACTACATAAAACATTGCACCAGCAGCAAAGGCGAGGAAATAAGGCAAAACAGGTGTCATGAATGATGCCAGGAGTATTACCAAAAGACCACCAATAGGCTCCACTACCCCACTGAGACTGCCTATGACGAATGAGCGCAGACGGCTGTTGCCCGCCGCCCGCATAGGCATTGAGATGATTGCACCCTCGGGAATGTTCTGAATAGCAATACCCAGAGACATCGCAAGCGCAGCAGTAGCCGAAATGCCAATGCCTCCTTGCAGAGCACCGGCAAGCACTACGCCCACTGCCATTCCTTCGGGAAGATTGTGAATGGTGACGGCAAGCGACAACATTGCCGTGCGCGAGAGATGACTGCGCGGACCCTCAGGTGTGTCAGAATCGATGTGAAGGTGGGGTGTGACATAATCGACAAATAGAAGGAATGCCATGCCAAGACAGAAACCAATGGCTGCGGGAAGCACCGCCCACTTGCCATCTGCCTCGCACATCTCCATTGCGGGGATGAGCAGCGACCACACCGATGCAGCCACCATCACTCCAGAAGCAAATCCGAGCAATGTCTTCTGCACCAGCGCCGGCATGTCTTTCTTCATGAAGAAGACAAATGCCGAGCCGAACATGGTGCCAAGCAGCGGTATAAGCAATCCTATTACCGTTCCTTCCATAGAATAAGGAGATTATTTCTTCACAGGGTCAAACGTCAGACCACAGCCCAGTTTCTTGAATATCTTGCGGTCAACCTCGCTGAGCATCACCGTAGCATGCACCTGACAGCCGTCGAGAAGCGGCAGTGTGTCGAGTGCCTTCTTGCAGTTCTCGTCGGTCTGGCTGAGCACAGCGAGTGCCACAAGCACCTCATCGGTGTGCAGTCGCGGGTTGTTGCCATGCAGCATTGATGTCTTCATGCGCTGTATAGGCACAATCATCTCCTGCGGAATAAGTTTCAGTTCATGGTCAACACCTGCAAGATGCTTCGTGGCATTAAGCAGCAATGCGGCACTCGGTCCCAGCAGCGCACTTGTCTCTGCTGTAATCAACGTACCGTCCGCGAGTTCTATCGCAGCCGAAGGAGTGCCTGAACGCAGTTTGCGCTCGTATGCGGCAACGGTGCATTTACGGTCTGCTGTTGTTAGTTTCATCTGCTTCATCAGCAGCACCAGTTTGTTCACCTCGTGGTCGTTGTTCCTGCCGTCGGTCATGTTGCTGAGTGCGGTGTAATAACGGCGTATAATCTCTTGCTTCGATGCCTCACAGCACACCTCGTCGTCGCTGATGCAGAAGCCTGCCATATTGACACCCATGTCTGTTGGCGACTTATAAGGACTCTCGCCGTATATTCCCTCGAAGATAGCATTAAGAACAGGGAATATCTCGATGTCACGGTTATAGTTAACCGTTGTCTTTCCGTATGCCTCCAGATGGAAGTGGTCTATCATATTCACATCGTTGAGGTCGGCTGTTGCAGCCTCGTATGCCACGTTTACTGGATGTTTCAGGGGTATGCTCCATATAGGGAATGTCTCGAACTTAGCATAACCTGCCTTCACTCCACGTCGGTTCTCGTTATATAGTTGCGACAGGCACACCGCCATCTTGCCACTTCCTGGTCCAGGGGCAGTAACCACCACCAGCGGGCGCGTGGTCTCGACATAGTCGTTCTTGCCGAAGCCTTCGTCAGAGTCGATGAGTTCTACATTCGTTGGGTAGCCTTCAATAAGGTAATGGTAGTAAACCTTCACACCACCGATGCGCTCCAGTCTTTCACGGAAAGACACTGCACTCGACTGACCATTGAAATGTGTTATCACCACGCTGCTGACATACAGTCCACGCTCGGTGAACACATCCTTCAGACGCAACACGTCCTTATCGTATGTGATGCCCAGGTCGCCACGCACCTTGTTGCGCTCGATGTCCTCGGCGCTGATAACAATAACAATCTCCGCATCGTCCTTAAGTTGCATCAACATGCGCAACTTACTGTCAGGATGGAACCCCGGGAGGACACGTGATGCATGATAATCATCGTAAAGTTTCCCTCCGAACTCCATGTAAAGTTTGTCACCAAACTGCGCAATGCGTTCTTTAATATGTTCCGACTGTATTCGGAGATACTTGTCATTGTCAAAGCCAATCTTCATAATAATACTTATTTGGTTACCTTGTGCTACCTTAAAAATAAACTAAGTTTAGATTTCGAGCGCAAAAGTAATAAATTATCGTGAAAAAATATAATGAAACATAAGAAAATCACAAATAATTATGATACTCTTACTCCTGCTCCTCTACATCACACGACTCAAATCCCATAGCCCTTGCACGCTCGCCATTCATGCAGAAATAAGTTGCTCGTCCTTCACAGCACACCTCTCCCTGCGAGTTCTTTACCACCACGTCTATAAATACGATGTTGCGCTTCTGCTCTGCGATGTGACCACGTATCTCCAGTTGGGGGTCGATGGTTGACACCGCCTTGCGATAGTGAACATCAAGATGAGTGGTCATGCCGCTGGTTTGCAGTTTGCGGAAAACAACCCACCCTGCCGTCTCGTCAATCAATGTGGACAGTATGCCACCATGCATGGTGTTTATCCAACCTTGATAGTGCTGACTCGGTTTCCAAAGGCTCACGATGTCGTCACCATCTTCGAAGAAAGTCATGTGCACTCCAATAGGGTTTGTGGGGCAACAACCGAAGCAGTCGTAGCCTTCACGCCGTGTCCAAGGGTTTATAATCTTTTTCATTAATAGTTTGTTGTAATTATATATATACTAATATTTTAACAAGAAGTCACAAGTAAGGTTACGATACCACTCTGATGGTTCGTTAATCGCCTCTTGAATGATGCCTTCCTCATTTTGAATTGGTGAAGGCTTTTGCGAAAATGACAACAGCAGGCGACGCACTGGTTTCTTCCGAGTGGTGCGCACGAGGCATCGTCTGACAAGGAACATGCCGTTCATTGCCGCAGCCGTTTCTATCTGAGACAACGCATCGGAAGGCACAACGATAGAGAGCACACCATCCTCGGACAACAACCGACGAGCATGACGAAACAGGTCGTCAAACGGCAGTGCGACGGAATGGCGCGCCAAAGTGCGTTTGGTGTCTGGCGACTGCAATGACTGAGTGAAGAAGGGAGGATTGCAGACGATGGAGTCGTATTCCCTCTCTATCTCAAATTTCTGCAACGATACACACCTCACCGCTACCCTGTCAGCAAAAGGCGAACGACGGGCATTGTCCTCTGCCTGCGCTGCTGCATCAGCATCAATGTCGATGGCATCTACATGGGCATCGGGGAAACGCTGCGCCATCATAAGGGCGATGAGTCCTGTGCCCGTGCCGATGTCAAGGACTCTGCTACCACCCAGAGCCCATGCACCGAGCAACAGACCGTCCGTTCCAACCTTCATTGCCGTGCGGTCCTGTCTAATGTCGAATTGTTTCAGAGAAAAATCGTTACTCACGAGCGCAAAGGTACGAAATTAATATCACATACGCAAATTTAGCCTATTGTCAACATAGACAATACAATCAATATGCTATCTCATTCGTATATAATCTCTCATGGCATTACGGAGAAGAAGGTGTTTACTGGAACATTCTGTGGCTTTGTGTAATTAATCTAAGTGGATTCTTTTGTAGATTGGTGGAAAAGCAGTACTTTTGCGGCGAAAATCAACAAAATCTTAAAATGTATGAAGAAATGTCTCTTAGCATGGTTATTGTTTGTAGTATTGCCTATGGCTGTTTCAGCACAAAACCCCAAAGGCAGGTTCTCTGTTACACCTATGGCGGGTATAAATGTGACAGGATTGAGCGGAGGAACGGTAGATATGTATAAAAACAAGGTGCGCATGACAGCCGGCGCAGAAGCCGAATATGCCGTGAACGACTGGTTTGGACTCTCACTGGGTGCTTATTATTCTCAACAAGGAGCCAATATAGACATGTATTCCACTGGTACTACTATAGACGCAGAAGGTGTAGAATACGACACCGCAATTGAAATAGAAGGTAAAATACATTGTGACTACATGAATTTCCCGCTTCTTGCCAATATCTACATTCCCCAGGTGAAAGGATTGGCTATCAAAATAGGCATGCAGATGGGTGTATTGGTAAACGACATAATAAAAGTTAAATCATATGTCGCGTCAATTCCCGCCAGCGGACTTGAATACTGGAAATATCAGAATATAAATGAATTCACTAACCAACAAGTTTATCGTGAAATGGAAACGACTGGAGTATGCAACTCCATTGACTTCGGCATTCCCGTAGGCTTATCGTACGAATACAAGAACGTCACACTGAATGCCCGCTATTATTTCGGATTGAAGAAAGTGGACAGCACGGAAGATCCAGACAAGGCCCACAACCGTTATCTCTCCGTCACGTTGGGTTATCGTTTCCATTTGTAATTCATTCTTATAAAGCGCGCTGATTACAGTAATAAAGAAGGGGGACACATCAAGATGAGTTCCCCTTTGTTTTTGTTTTGCATCTCGGTTTAATACGAAAAACAAGGTTCGTCATACAATTATGAATAACGAGTAAATTACGCAACTTTGCCATAAAACTGACGATGTTGCCACATCCCCATATAAAAAAGGAACGCGTTTCTTTTGTTCTGCCCTCGATTTTTCGTATCTTTGCACCCGATTTAGTTATATAAAATAGGAAATGAGCGAAAGACCAAATAACCAGTTTTCAATGATTGCCGACTACGAAGGCGACGTGAAACATCTTTTTGAAGCACCAGAAGAAAGCAAGTTGCCAATACTTGCCACAAGAAATCTTGTGCTTTTCCCTGGAGTGGTGACTCCAGTACTTATCGGCAGGAACAAGAGCAGAATGCTCGTTGAGAAACTAAGGAAAACTCCAGATGCGTTGATGGCTGTGATATGCCAGCGCGACCCTGACATAGAAGACCCCGGACCTGAAGACCTCTTCAACTATGGTGTGGTGGCTAAGATAATCAGAGTGCTCGAAATTCCCAACCAAGAGGACAGAGTGACGGTAATCGTGCAGAGTCTTGGCAGGGTTTTTCTTAAGAAGATAGTAAAAGAGACACCGTTCTTTGTTGGCGAGACAGTGGCTGCGCCTGAGATATTAGCATCCAACAAAGACAAGGAGTATCGTGCGGCGATGGAAGACCTGAGACGTGCTTCAATGGAATACATCAAGAAGAACGAGGACATTCCTGACGAGGCACAGTTTGCGGTGAATAACATCGACAACGATGTGATTGCTGCCAATTTCCTCTGTTCAAGTCTTCCGCTTGACTTGCAAGAGAAAATGATGTTGCTCGAGAAGAACTCTACGAAAGAGAGAGTCTTCGAGTTGCTGAAGATTCTGTATCGCGCCACACAGTTGGAACAGTTGAAACAGAACATCAGGCTGAAGACCCGCGAGGACATTGACGAGCAACAGCGCGAGTACTTCCTGCAACAGCAAATAAAGAACATACGCGAGGAACTGGGTAACCACGAGGGTTCACCCGAGCGGAAGGAACTCCTTGAGCAGGCTTCTCACAAAAACTGGAACGAGGATGTGGAGAGGGTGTTCTACAAGGAACTTGAGAAACTGGACATGCTGAACCAGCAAAGTCCTGAATACTCTATACAGATGACCTACCTGCAGACGCTGGTCGGACTGCCTTGGGGCAGTTTCTCGCAAGACGACCTCGACCTGAAGCGCGCTCAGAAGATTCTGGACCGCGACCACTATGGACTGGAGAAGGTGAAGGAGCGTATATTGGAGTACATGGCTGTGCTTAGTCTGCGCGGCGACCTTAAGTCTCCAATTCTCTGCCTCTATGGTCCTCCAGGAGTGGGAAAGACTTCTTTAGGCAAGAGCATCGCAAAGGCGATGAAGCGCAAGTATGTCAGGATGAGCCTTGGAGGTCTGCACGACGAGTCGGAGATACGCGGACACCGCCGCACCTACATCGGAGCGATGCCGGGAAGAATAATCAAGAGCATTCAGAAAGCAGGCTCTTCGAACCCTGTATTCATTCTCGACGAGATAGACAAGGTGACACAGAACACCATCAACGGCGACCCGTCATCGGCTATGCTTGAGGTGCTCGACCCAGAACAGAACAACGCCTTCCATGACAACTATCTCGACGTTGACTACGACCTGTCGAAGGTGCTGTTCATTGCAACCGCTAATGACCTGAACACCATTCCACGCCCATTGCTGGACCGCATGGAGGTAATCGAAGTAAGCGGTTATACCACCGAGGAGAAGATTGAGATAGCGAAGCGCCATCTCATTCCGAAGGAGAAGGAAAACACAGGACTTGACAAAGAGAAGCAACTGGCATTCAACAAGGCTGCCATAGAGAAAATCATAGAACAGTACACACGCGAGAGCGGCGTGCGACAACTGGAGAAGCAGATAAACAAGGCTCTACGCAAGATGGCACTTATGAAGGCACGCGAGGGCGAACTGCCGTTCCTCAAGGTGAAGGCAGAAGAGATAGAAGGACTGCTGGGCAAGCCGCCATTCTACCGCGACATATACCAAGGGAACGACTATGCTGGCGTGGTGACAGGCCTCGCATGGACAAGCGTTGGTGGCGAGATACTCTTCATCGAGACAAGCCTGAGCAAGGGCAAAGGCTCTAAACTCACACTTACGGGCAATCTCGGAGACGTGATGAAAGAGAGTGCGGTGCTGGCATTGGAGTACGTTAAGGCTCATGCCGACGACCTGAATATAGACTACAGGATATTCGACAACTGGAACATTCACATACATGTACCAGAAGGTGCTACTCCAAAGGACGGTCCGAGCGCCGGTATAACGATTGCAACGAGCATCGCCTCGGCACTCACTCAGCGCAAGGTACGTAAGAACACCGCAATGACGGGCGAGATAACCCTGCGTGGAAAGGTGCTCCCCGTTGGCGGAATAAAGGAGAAGATACTTGCCGCAAAACGCGCAGGCATCTCTGACATACTCCTTTGCAAGGACAACAGGAAAGACATCGACGAGATACCAGAGCAGTATCTCAAGGGAGTGCGCTTCCACTATGTAGAGAATGTGAGAGACGTGTGGGACTTTGCGCTCACCGACGAAATAGTGGAGCATCCCGTATGCTTTGAAATTGAAGAAGAGAAGAAATGACATTCGAACTGCAATACACAGACAACGCGAGCGAAGCACGCGCCGGACTCATCACCACCGACCACGGCAAGATAGAGACTCCTATCTTTATGCCTGTAGGTACTGTGGGCAGTGTGAAGGGCGTTCACTTCAGCGAACTGCGCCAGCAGGTAGGGGCACAGATAATACTTGGCAACACCTATCATCTGTATCTTCGCCCCGGGCTCGACATTCTGCACAAGGCGGGGGGACTGCACAAGTTCATCTCGTGGGACAGGCCTATGCTTACAGACAGCGGTGGATTTCAGGTGTTCTCGCTGGCGGGCATCAGAAAACTCACAGAAGAAGGCTGCATGTTCACCTCTCACATTGATGGTTCGCGCCATTTCTTCACTCCGGAGAACGTTATGGACACCGAGCGTACCATCGGAGCAGATATCATAATGGCGCTCGACGAGTGCCCTCCCGGAAAGAGTGACTATGAGTATGCCCGCAAGAGTCTTTCGATGACACAACGATGGCTCGACCGTTGCATCAAAAGGTTCAACGAGACAGAGCCTCAATATGGATATCAACAAAGCCTGTTCCCCATAGTTCAGGGCTGCACATACAAAGACCTGCGCACAGAGGCGGCAAAATACGTTGCCGACAAGGGTGCCGACGGCAATGCCATTGGCGGTTTGGCTGTGGGCGAGCCTACTGAGGTGATGTACGAGATGATTGAGGTGGTGAACGAGATTCTGCCCAAAGACAAACCCCGTTACCTCATGGGAGTGGGCACACCACAGAACCTGCTTGAGGGAATAGAGCGCGGTGTGGATATGTTCGACTGCGTAATGCCTACGAGAAACGGGCGCAACGCGATGCTCTTCACCTACGAAGGCACCATGAACATGAAGAACAAGAAATGGGAAGACGACTTCTCCCCCATCGACCCCGACGGTTGCGAGATAGACAGAATTCACACCAAGGCCTATCTTCACCATCTCTTCAAGGCCCAGGAACTGCTGGCCATGCAGATAGCAAGTATTCACAACCTCTCGTTCTACCTCCGCTTGGTGGGCGACGCGCGCAAACATATCATTGCAGGCGACTTCACAATGTGGAAAAGAAGTATTGTTGAACAACTCGGAAGAAGGCTTTAATAAGTAAGAAAGAACGTGGAATACAGCAACATAAAGCGTTGGCGAAAGCCTTTAAAGGCAGTCAGGACGATAAAGAACGCCTTTGCGCCCATCGTGAAAGCAATGCGATGGGTGGCAGGGTATCTGGGTTGGATTAAGTATCTCAACCCCAAGCACTACTTGAAGATTCTCGACTGGTATATCATCAAGAAGTTCATTGGTACCTATTTCTATGCCATTGCCCTCATCATCTCCATCTCTATTGTCTTTGACGTTAATGAGAACCTTGCGAAGTTTACGCAGTATCATGCCCCTCTGAAGGCTATTGTGTTCGATTACTACATGAACTTCGTGCCCTACTTTGCCAACCTTTTCTCTCCGTTGTTCGTTTTCATTGCCGTTATATTCTTCACATCTAAACTTGCAGGCAACAGTGAGATTATCTCCATGCTGGCCGCAGGCGTTAGCAAGAGACGACTGATGAGGCCGTACATGATTTCGGCTGCCCTCATCTCTGCTCTCACGTTCTATCTTGGCTCGTATGTCATACCGAAGGGAACGGTGGTAAGGCAGAACTTCGAGACATTATATAAGAACAAGAAGAAGAACACCGCTGCCGAGAACGTGCAATTGCAAGTGGGCAAAGGTGTCATAGCATACATTCAGTTCTATGACAACAACCGCAAGAGAGGCTACGGTTTCTGCCTGGACAAGTTCGAGAACAAGAAAGTGGTGAGCCACATGACCGCCACAGAGATACAATATGACACTATTGCTGAGTCAAAATACCACTGGAAAGCGACCAACTGGCGCATCCGTGACATGCGTGGTATGAGGGAGAAAATCACCAACGGTGCAACGTTAGACACCCTTGTGATGATGGAACCCACCGACTTGGTGTTCTCTAAAGGTCAGCAAGAGACGTTCACAAGTCCCCAGTTGCGCGACTACATAAGCAAGCAGATAGACCGAGGCTCGGGCAACGTGGTGCAATATGAGGTTGAGTACCACAAGCGCATAGCATCGTCGTTCGCCTCGTTCATTCTCACCACTATCGGCCTCTCGTTGTCTTCGCGCAAGCGTAAGGGAGGAATGGGTTTGTATCTGGGCATCGGACTTGCGCTGAGTTTCGGATATATAATGCTTCAAACGGTGTCGGCGACGTTCGCCATTCAGGCCAATACGCCTGCTATGCTTGCCGCATGGATACCGAACATAATATTTGCGGTGGTGGCATGGTTCTGCTATCGCAAGGCACCTAATTAACTTTGAACTTTGAACATTGAACTTTGAACTTTGATCATTGAACTTTAAGTTATGGAATTCTACGACTTAGACCTGAACGACAATACACTTGACGCACTCGACGACATGCATTTCTACACCTGCACGCCCGTTCAGGAGAAGTGCATACCCGAGATACTCGACGGGCACGATGTGCTGGGAGTGGCACAAACGGGAACAGGCAAGACGGCAGCCTATCTTCTCCCTATTCTGAGCATGCTTGACGACGGTGGCTTTCCCCACGATGCAATAAACTGCGTGGTGATGAGCCCCACCCGCGAACTTGCCCAGCAGATAGACCAGGCGATGCAGGGGTTCTCATACTATATGCCCGATGTGAGCAGCGTGGCTGTGTATGGAGGCAATGACGGCAACCGCTACGACCAGGAACAGAAAGGAATGAGGATGGGAGCAGACGTTATCATTGCAACGCCAGGCCGCCTGAAGAGTCACATAACGATGGGAAACATCGACCTCAGCCGCGTCTCTTTCTTCGTGCTCGATGAGGCAGACCGCATGCTTGACATGGGTTTCAGCGATGACATCATCTCCATAGCCAAACTGCTGCCCGAGGATTGTCAGACCATAATGTTCTCTGCCACCATGCCTCCTAAAATAGAGGAGTTGGCAAGGACATTGCTGAAGAACCCTGTAACGGTGAAACTCGCCGTCAGCAAGCCCGCAGACAAGATTCAACAGTCGGCATACGTGTGCCACGAGACTCAAAAGATGGCGATACTGAAGCATCTGTTCAAGGGCGAGCGCCTTTCGAGAGTGATCATATTCTCGAGTTCTAAGTTGAAAGTCAAGGACATTACGCGCGACATGAAACGCATGGGTGTCAACTGCGACGAGATGCATTCCGACCTCTCTCAGCAGCAGAGGGACGACGTGATGTACCGTTTCAAGTCGAACCAGATAGATGTTCTTGTTGCCACCGATATCGTGGCGCGTGGCATTGACATCGACGACATAGCGACGGTAATCAACTACGACGTTCCGCACGATGCCGAGGACTATGTTCACCGCATTGGGCGCACGGCTCGTGCCGATCGCGACGGCGTTGCCATAACACTCGTCAGGGGATGGGAGATAGTTGACTTCATGGAGATAGAGCGTTTCCTTGGCTATGAGGTAACAAAGAATCCTCTGCCCGAGGGCATCGGTGAAGGTCCCGAATATGTGCCTATGATAAAGAAAGGAAGGCGCGGCGGGAAACCTAACCACAAACACCAGAGAGGTGCAAAGGGCAAAGGAGGCAATCCCAGAAAAGGTAGATACGGGGGCGGCAAAAAAGGTAAAAATGAAAGAAATGCGCCCAAAGGCAGTTCAAAATGACAATTATCAAGAGAAAAACGTGATAATTTGAAACATTTTTAGTAACTTTGCGGCTCCATTAGTAACAAGAAAAGAAAATGAAACCTACAGCAATTCTTTTATTGCACTGTTTAGACAAGCCCGGTATCATATCGGAGATGACTCGCTTCATCACCGACAATAAGGGCAACATCGTTTATCTGGACCAGTATGTGGACCGTGTTGACGGGATGTTCTTCATGCGCATTGAATGGGAACTGGACAACTTCCTGATTCCAAGAGACAAGATAAAGGAATACATCTCAACGCTTTACGCGCAAAGATACAAGATGACGTTCAACCTCTACTTCAACGACGTGAAGCCGCGAATGGCTATCTTCGTTAGCAAGATGAGCCACTGCCTGTATGACTTGCTGGCTCGTTACAAGGCTGGCGAGTGGGAAGTGGAGATACCGTGCATTGTGAGCAATCACGAGGACTTGCGCTATGTGGCAGAGCAGTTCGACATTCCGTTCCACGTATGGAGCATAAAGAAAGACCACTCGAACAAGGCAGAGGTGGAGAAGGCAGAGATGGAACTGCTGCAGAAGGAGCAGGTGACGTTCATCGTGCTTGCGCGCTACATGCAGATAATAAGCGACGAGATGATAAAGGAGTATCCTCATCACATCATAAACATACACCACTCGTTCCTTCCCGCATTCATCGGGGCAAAGCCTTACCATCAGGCATACGAGCGAGGCGTGAAGATTATCGGCGCTACGAGTCACTATGTGACCGCCGACCTCGACGCTGGACCAATCATAGAGCAGGATGTGGTGCGTATAACACATAAGGACACGCCCGACTCTCTGGTGCTGAAAGGACGCGACCTTGAGAAGATTGTGCTGAGCCGTGCCGTGACGAAGCATATACAAAGGAAGATACTGACGTATAAGAACAAGACGATTATATTTAGTTGACAAGTTGACGAGTTGACGAGTTGACAAGTTATGTAGGAGTTTAGTTATATGGAAGTTGCTATTGTAAAGTATAACGCGGGCAATGTCTATTCGGTGGTGAACGCACTGAAACGACTGGGATGTTCACTAGTGCTGACAGACGATGCCGAAACGATAAAGAAAGCCGACAGGGTGATATTCCCCGGTCAGGGAGAGGCACGTGGCGCGATGGAGTATCTGCGTGAGAGAAACCTCGACCAGTTGATTAGGGACCTTCGCCAGCCTGTGCTTGGCATCTGCATCGGACAGCAGTTGCTCTGCCGGCATAGCGAGGAGGGCGACACAGACTGCATCGGAGTGTTCGATATTGATGTGCGCCGCTTCTGCCCCACAAGGCATGAAGACAAGGTTCCCGCTATGGGATGGAATGCTCTCTCTGACGTTTGCAGCCCTTTATATAAAGGAATAAGCGACGGCGAGTACGTCTATTTCGTGCATAGTTTCTACGTTCCCGTGTGCGACTGGACGATAGCAAAGGCGCACTATACCCTTCCCTACTCTGCCTCTCTGCACAAGGACAACTTCTACACATGCCAGTTCCACCCCGAGAAAAGCGGTGCTGTTGGCGAAAAGATATTGAGCAATTTCCTGAGTATATAAGAGTTAGGAGTTCTTTTAGTCGGCTGTAGCCTTTGTAAAAGCGGCAGAGCCGAGCGAGAAATTAGGAGTTAGGAGTTAAGGAGTATCACCTGAGGTTGTCAGGAAGCACAAGTGAGGAGGTCAGATATATATAAGTGAGGTGCTCAAAAGGCACAAGTGAGAATGCCAAAGGACATCATTCGGAGTGCAAGAGCACACCTATTATTATTTAAAAGTAAAATAGCAAAAGGGTAAAAAAGACAGAGATGATAGAACTTATACCCGCAATAGATATAATCAACGGCAAGTGCGTAAGGCTCTGCAAGGGCGACTACGAACAGAAGACGGTTTATGGCGACTCGCCCGCGCGCATTGCACAGGACTTTGAGAGGCTTGGTTTCAAGCGTCTGCATGTAGTGGATCTTGACGGCGCCAAATCGAAGCACGTTGTGAACATCGACGTCTTGCGCGAGATAACAAGCACGACAAGTCTCTCGGTAGATTTCGGCGGCGGCATAAAGACTGACGACGACATCGAGAAGGCATTCGAGGCAGGAGCGCAGATGGTGACGGTGGGCTCTATAGCGGTGACCTCGCCCACTCTTTTCTACCAATGGCTGGAGAAGTACGGGGCAGAGAGGATAATCCTCGGTGCCGATGTCAGGAATGGCATGATAAGCATCAACGGATGGAAAGAGGACTCGAGTGAGGCGCTGCTTCCGTTCCTTAAGAAATACATCGACAAGGGAGTGAAGAACGTCCTCTGCACAGAAATATCCAAAGACGGCATGCTTGAGGGTCCTGCCGTTGAACTGTATAAAGACGTGATGCGGGAGTATCCCGGGTTGCATCTCATCGCGAGCGGCGGCGTCTCATGCATTGAGGACATACGCAGACTTGAGAGCGAGGGAATACCTGCCGTAGTTTTCGGCAAGGCAATATATGAAGGGCGGATTGACTTGAGAATGTTGAAGCCCACCCCCGACCCCTCCCAAAGGGAGAGGGGGAATGTAGAATGTTGAGTTAGGAGTTATGGAGAAGGGTTTAGCAAAGAGAATAGTTCCCTGTCTTGACGTAAAGGACGGACAGACGGTGAAGGGAACCAACTTCGTGAACCTGCGTCGTGCTGGCGACCCAGTGGAACTGGGCATGGAATACAGCAAAGCAGGTGCCGACGAACTGGTGTTTCTCGACATCACGGCAAGTCACGAAGGACGGAAGACATTCACCGAGATGGTCACCCGTGTGGCTGAGAACATCAACATACCATTCACGGTGGGAGGCGGCATCAACTCTATAGAAGACGTTGAGAGACTGCTCTATGCAGGAGCAGACAAGGTGAGTGTTAACTCGGCAGCGCTGAGACGGCCTGAACTCATTGACGAAATAGCACGCCGCTTCGGTTCGCAGGTGTGTGTATGCGCCATAGATGCCCGTTTGGAAAACGGAGAATGGACATGCTATCTCAACGGAGGACGCATCCCTACTGAGAAAACGTTGTTCGCATGGGCTAAAGAAGCGGAAGAACGAGGCGCTGGAGAGATTCTCTTCACAAGCATGAACCACGACGGAGTGAAGACAGGATATGCCAACGAGGCACTCGCCCGACTGGCAGACACCCTCGGAATACCCGTCATAGCAAGCGGCGGAGCAGGCACGATGGAACATTTCCGCGATGCTTTCACTATAGGTAAAGCCGACGCTGCACTTGCCGCCAGCGTGTTCCACTTCGGCGAGATAAAGATTCCCGAGTTGAAGGACTATCTCATAGGCGAGGGAATAAACGTGAGAAGGTAACATTGAACTTTGAACTTTGAACATTGAACTTTGAACATTAAACTTTGAACATTGCGCTCGGCTTCGCCGCTTTCACAAAAGGCGTCAGCCGACTGAAAGAACATTGAACATTGATCATGGAAGTAGATTTCAAGAAAATGGGCGGTCTCGTGCCTGCCATAGTGCAGGATGCTGACACCAAGACGGTGCTCATGCTCGGATACATGAACGAGGAGGCCCTGCAAAAAACAATAGAAACAAAGAAGGTTACATTCTGGAGCCGTTCGCGCAACACGCTCTGGACAAAGGGAGAGACCAGCGGTAACTTCCTCAATCTTGTCGATATCAAAATAGACTGCGACCAAGACACGCTGCTGGTGAAGGCTATTCCCGACGGTCCCACATGTCACAAGGGCACCGACACCTGCTGGGCAGAGACCAACGAGAAGAACCCTCTGCTCTTCTTCTCTTTCCTGCAGGACTTCATCGAGAAGCGAAAGGAGGAGATGCCCGAAGGCTCTTACACCACAAAACTGTTCAACAGCGGAGTGAACAAGATGGCTCAGAAGGTGGGAGAAGAGGCTCTTGAGACGGTAATAGAAGCCTGCAACGGAACCAACGACAAACTGGTTTACGAGGGTGCAGACATGCTTTATCATCTGCTTGTGCTGCTCACAGAGAAAGGGTTGCGCATAGAAGACCTGGCAAAGGAACTGATGAAACGCCACGACCCCGACTGGGACAAGACCCGACGCACGCTAAAGGCTGAGGGAAAAATGGAATAACATGGTTATGGGTTATAGGTTAATTAGATAAAACATGATAAGATGCTGATAGACTACAAGAAGGTAAACATTTACCAAGATGACGTTTGCGTGCTCAACGACGTTGACTTCAATGTCGATGAAGGCGAGTTCGTGTATATTATCGGCAAGGTGGGCTCGGGAAAGAGTTCTCTGTTGAAGACTCTCTACTGCGAACTCGACATCGACAGTGCCGAGAAGGCAGAGGTGTTGGGCAGGGACATCATGACGATAAGGCGCAGAGAGATTCCCGAACTGCGCAAGGAGATGGGAATAGTGTTCCAGGATTTCCAGTTGCTTCACGACCGAACGGTGGAGAAGAACCTCGATTTCGTTCTGAAAGCGACGGGATGGAAGAAGAGCGAACGCGCCCAGCGCATTGAGGAGGTGCTCGAGACTGTCGGTCTTGCCGACAAGGCTGGCAAGATGCCACACGAACTGTCGGGAGGCGAACAGCAACGAATAGCAATAGCACGCGCGCTGCTCAACAGCCCCAAGATAATAGTAGCCGACGAGCCGACGGGCAATCTCGACCCAGAGACGGCAAGCAACATCATCTCCCTGTTGCGCCAGATTAGCCTCACGGGAACAGCGGTGGTGATGTCAACACACAACATCCCGATGCTCGACAAGTATCCGGGCATTGTTTACAGATGCCAAGAGACATCAATAAGCGACATAACAAACACATACAACAGCCTCGACCTGACGGCTGAAAAAGAAGAATCATAAACAAAAAACATACAGAAGATGAAAGTAATGAAGTTCGGTGGCACCTCTGTTGGCACGCCAGAGCGCATGCAGAGCGTATCATCATTAATAACAAACGGCGGGGAGCCTGTCTTCGTGGTGCTCTCGGCAATGTCTGGCACAACCAACTCTCTCGTAGAGATTTCAAACTACCTCTACAAGAAAAACCCTGACGGAGCCAACGAGGTGATTAACAGTCTTGAAGGCGTTTACATGCAGCATGTGGAGAAACTTTACTCCACCGAGGAGTACAAGAACATCACACGCGAGTTCCTGCATGAGGAGTTCAACTATCTGCGCTCGTTCACGAAGGAACTGTTCACAAGTTTCGAAGAAAAGAGCATCGTTGCTCAAGGCGAGATAATGAGCACCAACATGGTGGTGAACTACATGAAGGAGCAAGGCATCGACGCCGTGCTGCTTAACGCACTCGACTTCATGAGAACAGATAAGAACTCTGAGCCCGACCCAACATATATCCACGACAAACTGGGTGCTATCATGGAGAAGGTGGCAGGACATCAGGTATATATCACACAAGGTTTCATCTGCCGCAACGCATACGGCGAGATAGACAACTTGCAGCGCGGAGGCAGCGACTACACAGCATCGCTCATCGGTGCCGCCATCAATGCCGAAGAGATACAGATATGGACAGACATCGACGGAATGCACAACAACGACCCACGCATCGTTGACAAGACTGAGGCCGTAAGACAACTGCACTTCGAGGAGGCTGCCGAGTTGGCATACTTCGGTGCTAAGATTCTGCACCCGACATGCGTTCAGCCAGCCAAGTACGCAGGCATACCTGTGCGACTGAAGAACACCATGTCGCCCGACGCTCCAGGCACCATCATCGACAATGTCACCGTAAGGGGCAAGATAAAGGCAGTGGCTGCCAAGGACAACATCACAGCCATCAAGATAAAGAGTTCCAGAATGCTTCTCGCCACAGGTTTCCTGCGCAAGGTGTTCGAGATATTCGAGAGTTACCAGACTGCTATAGACATGGTGGCAACAAGCGAGGTCGGCGTTTCAATGAGTATCGACAACGACGCTCATCTCAACGAGATTGTTGACGAACTGAAGAAGTACGGCACCGTCACCGTTGACACCGACATGTGCATCATCTGCGTTGTTGGCGACCTTGACTGGAGCAACGTGGGCTTCGAGACTATAGCGACAGACGCCATGAAGAACATCCCTGTGAGAATGATTTCATACGGCGGCTCTAACTACAACATCTCGTTCCTCATCAGAGAGGCAGACAAGAAGAGGGCTCTGCAGAGTCTTTCTGATACATTATTTAATAAATAGAAACATGAAAGGTATATTCCCAGTTGACAGATTCAACTCCGTCACCACCCCATTCTACTACTACGACACCGAGTTGCTGCGTAACACTCTCGACGAGATAAAACGCGTGACAAGCAAGCACGAGGGATTCTGCGTACACTACGCCATTAAGGCTAACGCCAACCCTAAGGTACTGGGCATCATCTGCCAGTCTGGTCTCGGCGTTGACTGTGTGAGTGGATGGGAGATACAGGCTGCCATGAATGCCGGCTTTCCTGCAAAGAAGATAGTATATGCCGGAGTAGGAAAGAGCGACTGGGAAATACAACTGGGCATAGACAAGGGCATCTTCTGCTTCAATGTGGAGAGCACTGCCGAACTCGAGGTGATTAACGACATTGCCGAGAGAAGCAACAAGGTGGCAAGAGTGGCATTCCGCATCAATCCTGATGTGGGTGCCCACACTCATGCCAACATCACCACTGGTCTTGCCGAGAACAAGTTCGGCATCGCGATGGCCGATATGGAGAACGTAATACAGAAGGCGGCACAGATGGAGAACGTCACCTTCGTGGGACTTCACTTCCATATAGGCTCGCAGATACTCGACATGGGCGACTTCCGCGCATTATGCAACCGCATCAACGACCTGCAAGACCAACTGGAGAGGCATCACATTCGCGTAGAGCACATCAATGTTGGCGGTGGTCTGGGCATCGACTACAACCATCCCAACAGGGTTCCGATGGCCGACTTCGAGAGTTATTTCAAGACGTATGCACGTCATCTGAAACTTCGCAACTGGCAAACA
Organism: Prevotella sp. UBA4330; assembly: GCA_002394385.1. Taxonomy (GTDB): domain Bacteria; phylum Bacteroidota; class Bacteroidia; order Bacteroidales; family Bacteroidaceae; genus Prevotella. The sequence goes on along the minus strand of DGTS01000012.1, from coordinate 32,649 downwards.
CTACACTTCGAACTGGGACGAGCCATCGTCGCTCCATGCGGCACGCTCATCACCAAGTGTCTCTACGTCAAAGAGGGTACGGCCAAGAAGTTCGCCATAGTGGATGCAGGCATGACAGACCTCATCCGCCCTGCTCTCTATCAGGCTTACCACAAGATAGAGAACATATCCAGCGATGAGCCAAACGAGACGTACGATGTGGTAGGACCTATCTGCGAGTCGAGCGATGTGTTTGGAAAGGCCATCGACCTTAACACCTGCCACCGCGGCGACTACATCGCCATACGTTCGGCTGGTGCCTACGGAGAGATAATGGCATCATGCTACAACTGCCGACCGATGCCCAAGGGATATCTATCCGACGAATTCTAACATTCTGAAATGACTAATATTATTATCATATCACTGTTGGCTCTCATAGCCATTGTCTCTCCCCTGCTAAGCGTTTACATGCGCCGGCAGAGGTTCAACACGCCCGATAAAGAGCATGAGAAGAAGCCTGTGTCTGTTATCCTGTGCGTTCAAGACAATGCGCAGGACATAGAAAACAACATGAGCGCTTTTCTTGAGCAGGAATACGAGCCCGGCTACGAGGTGATTGTGGTGTGTGCAAAGAGCGAAGACGACACCGAAGACGTGCTTAAGAGATTCGCAGGCAACCCCAGACTATACACCACATTCATACCTGACTCCTCGAGGTATATCAGCAGGCGCAAACTCGCGATGACTCTCGGAGTGAAGGCTGCGCACAATCCTTGGATTCTTTTCACCGACATCACATGCCGCCCCACATCAACCATGTGGATAAAGACGATGACCGAACGCATGAGTGAGGGCAAGAATATCGTCATCGGACCTGTCATCTACGATGAAGAGAGTCCGCTTTTTTATCGTTTCCAGCGACTTCACGACGACATCAGCCTTGCACACGAGGCAGCATTCTCCACGGCTTACCGCTCAGAGTGCAACAACATACTAATGCTTCGCAACGAGTTTCTCGAAGGAAGAGGATTCGAAGGGAACCTGAAGTATATGCGTGGAGAATATGACTTCATAGTAAACAAATATGCCGTTAAAGGCGGAACTGCCATTACCAATGACCCAGAAGCCTTGCTGGTGGAGGCAGAACCAACAAGAAAGATGTGGCGCAACCACAGGCTCTACTATATGGAGACACGACGTCATCTTACCCGAAAGATACGCCATCGGCTGCCATTGGTCATCGACGGGGCGTTTTTCATTCTTAGTCTGCTGCTGCCGCTCATTGCCATCACATTGGCATTATTCAATGTTCAATGTTCAATGCTCAATGTTCAATGTTCAATGTTCAATGTTCAATGTTCAATGTTCAATGTTCAAAGTCCTACCCTCATTGCTGCGACTGCTGCACTATTGCTAACGATAATAATAAGAACATTTATTGCCAGGTCGCAAACTAGGCAGTTCATGTCACAGATACCTGCATGGAAAATCGTTCCTCTTGAAATAAGGCTACTGTGGCATAAGTTCCATTACTGGATAGCATACCGCAAGGCAGACAAATACGACTTCATTACACACAAGATATAACAAAACCTATGCTGCGATGCCATCGCAGCCAAAAAACCTATGCTGCGATGCCATCGCAGCCAAATCACAAACCACTAACCACCTAACATCTATGAAACAATACGATATCAACAAAGACATGCGCTACCTGGAACTGCTTTCAAACACATTTCCAACCGTAGCAGACGCAAGTACAGAGATTATCAACCTGCAGGCCATTCTCAACCTCCCCAAAGGAACAGAGCATTTCCTTGCAGACATTCACGGCGAGTACGAGGCATTCCAGCACGTGCTGAAGAACGCCTCGGGCAACATCAAGCGAAAGGTGAACGAACTGTTTGGCAACGAGATGCGCGAAAGCATAAAACGTGACCTTTGCACCCTGATATACTACCCCGAACAGAAGTTGGAACTCGTCAAGGCTAACGAGGAAGACATCAACGAGTGGTATCACATCACCATACACCGACTCGTCAGAGTATGTCGAGAGGTATCCTCGAAATACACACGCTCCAAGGTAAGGAAGTCACTGCCACAGGCATTCTCATACATAATACAGGAACTCCTCCACGAGCAAGCAGACGACGTCAACAAAAGCGCATACGTCTCCGCAATCATCGACACCATTATATCAACAGGCAGAGCCGACGACTTCATCATCACCATCTGCAACGTAATACAGCGGCTAACCATCGACCAACTGCACATACTCGGCGACATCTACGACCGCGGACCAGGCGCACACATCATCATCGACACCCTGCGCAACTACAACTCATGGGACATACAGTGGGGAAACCACGACATACTATGGATGGGGGCAAAGGCGGGAAACGACGCATGCATCTGCAACGTGCTCCGCATCTCGCTGAGATATGCCAACCTCACCACTCTCGAAGACGGATACGGCATAAACCTCGTGCCCCTGTTGTCGTTCGCCCTCGACACCTACGCCGACGACCCATGCACCGAGTTCATGCCCAAATGCCTCAAGGGTAACGACATCGACGAACGCGACAGAATGCAAATAGCCAAAATGCACAAGGCCATTGTCGTCATACAGTTCAAAATGGAGGCCGCGCTCTTTGAGAAGCACAAACAATGGGGCATGCAAGACCGCGAACTGTTGAAATCTATCGACTACCAACGCGGAGTATGCACCATCGACGGCAAAGAATACAAAATGACGAGTTGCAACTTCCCTACCATCGACCCCAACAATCCCAACGAACTCACCGAGCAGGAGCGGGATGTCATCAAACGGCTGCACGACTCTTTCGTGCACAGCGAAAAATTGCATAAGCACATACGCACCCTGCTCTCACACGGATGCATGTACTCCGTCTTCAACAACAACCTGCTCTTCCACGCATCCATACCACTCAATCAGGACGGAACGCTCAAGGAGGTTGAACTCTACAACGGCAAGAAATATTCCGGAAAAGAACTCATGCACCACACCGGCATGCTCATTCGCGCCGCATTCCAGAACGATTCCGACCCGCATGAAAAAGACTACGCCCGCGACTATTTCCTATACCTCTGGTGCGGACCAGACTCATGCCTCTTCGACAAGTCCAAGATGGCAACATTCGAACGATACTTCATCACCGACAAAGAAACACACAAAGAAGAAAAAGGCACATTCTTCAACATGCGAGACAACGAAGAAGTCATAGACCGCATAATGGACAGTTTCGGACTCACCGGCACCAACCGTCACATCATCAACGGACACGTGCCCGTACATGCCTCCATGGGAGAAAACCCCATAAAGGCCAACGGCAAACTAATGGTCATCGACGGAGGATTCTCACGAGCATATCACAAAGAGACAGGCATAGCAGGCTATACACTCGTCTATCACAGCCGAGGCTTTGAACTCGTCCAGCACGAACCATTCACAAGCGCAAAGGACGTCGTCAGGACAGGAGCAGACATCAAGGGAACAACAAAAATAGTCGAGATGTCCGCACAACGCATGAAAGTCGCCGATACCGACAAAGGTAAAGAACTAAGCAAACAAATAAGCGACCTCCAAGAACTCCTATACGCCTTCCGCCATGGATTCATAAAAGAACGCAGATAGAATTGATGGTTTACATTTGACATTTGATAGACAGCGTTGAAGAATCTATCAATTATCAATTGTAAACCATCAACTATTAACTATCTAATAAACAACAATTCACGATATTTCGGCAACGGCCACAAAGAGTCGTCCACGATAAGTTCCAACTTATCTATCTGATATCGGATGGCATCAAGTTTCGGTTCCACTGTATCATGATAAGCAATAGCCTTTTTGTGCTCATCCTCAATCTTGTTAGCCTGTTTGCGTGCATTCACCAGATCTTCAACTCCCTTCTCTATAGTGGTGGTGCGCTCCGCAATTTCCTCTATTATCTTCTTGTTTCGTGCCGACAGTTTGTCTGCTGTTTCGATGGGGAAAACAACTGCCATATTGCTGATGTTCTGCAACAATTGTGTCTGATAATGAGTGGCTACAGGAATAATGTGATTCATCGAGAGGTCACCAAGCACGCGGGCTTCTATCTGAATCTTCTTTGTGTATGTTTCCCACTTCACTTCGTTGCGAGCCTCCAGTTCCTTGCGAGTCATCACACCAAGACTCTCAAACATCTCAACACTCTCTTCGTCAAGATAACGCTCGAAGATTACCGGGCATGATTTCTCGACATCGAGTCCACGCTTCTGCGCTTCTTCAACCCACTCGTCTGAATAACCGTTACCGTCAAAACGGATTGGCTTGCATGTTTTGATATCCTCGCGCAATACATCAATGATTGCATGCATCACAGGATTGTGCCCACCCTCTTTCAACTCGTCAACTTGTTTGCTTGTCAACTCTTCAACTTTCTTATCCACACGTTTCTTGAAGTCAACCAACGCTTCTGCTACCGCACTGTTCAAGGCAATCATTGCCGATGCACAGTTGGCTTCAGAACCTACGGCACGGAACTCAAAGCGGTTGCCAGTGAAAGCAAACGGAGACGTGCGGTTACGATCGGTATTATCTATCAATAGTTCAGGAATCTCTGGGATATCCATCTTCAGACCCTGTTTGCCTGTCATTGCAAGGATATTGGACACATCGGCTTTCTCGATATGGTCGAGCAGTTCACTAACCTGCTTGCCAAGGAAAGAACTGATGATGGCTGGAGGTGCCTCATTGGCTCCAAGACGATGAGCGTTTGTAGCACTCATAATGCTGGCCTTCAAAAGACCATTATGACGATAAACGCCCATCAATGTCTCTACAATAAATGTTGCAAAGCGAAGGTTTTGAACTGCATCTTTTCCCGGAGCATGGAGCAGAACACCGTTGTCGGTACTTAATGACCAGTTGTTGTGCTTTCCCGATCCATTGATGCCCGCAAATGGCTTCTCGTGCAGCAATACACGAAATCCATGTTTGCGTGCAACACGCTTCATCACCGACATAAGCAGCATATTATGATCTACTGCAAGATTTGTCTCCTCGAATATCGGGGCAAGTTCAAACTGGTTGGGAGCCACCTCGTTATGACGAGTCTTGCATGGTACCCCCAGTTCCAGAGCCTCAATCTCCAGTTCGCGCATAAAGGCAGCAACGCGTTCGGGAATGGCTCCAAAGTAGTGGTCGTCCATCTGCTGGTTCTTCGCAGAGTCATGTCCCATCAGCGTGCGACCAGTCAGCAGCAAGTCAGGACGTGCAGAGAAGAGTCCTTCATCAACGAGAAAGTACTCCTGTTCCCAACCAAGGTTACTTGTCACCTTCTTCACACTCGGGTCGAAGTAATGGCACACGTCAGTGGCTGCAACATTGACAGCATGAAGAGCACGCAACAGCGGAGCCTTATAATCAAGTGCTTCTCCCGTATAAGATATAAATACAGTTGGAATACAAAGCGTATCATCAATGATAAACACAGGCGACGTAGGGTCCCAGGCAGAGTAACCTCGTGCCTCAAAAGTCGAACGTATGCCTCCACTTGGGAAAGAACTTGCGTCAGGCTCCTGCTGTACGAGCAGTTTACCCGTGAACTCCTCCACCATACCGCCCTTGCCGTCATGCTCAAGGAATGAGTCGTGCTTCTCTGCTGTGCCTTCCGTCAGAGGCTGAAACCAGTGAGTATAGTGTGTCACGCCATTCTCCGCAGCCCACTGTTTCATACCTGCTGCAACGGCATCGGCAACATCACGATCAAGACGTGCTCCGTTATCAATCACGTCAATCATTTTTTTGTACACGTCCTTAGGCAGGTACTTGTACATCTTCTCTCGGTTGAAGACCTTCTTACCGAAATACTTTGCAGGTCTCTCACTTGGCATTTTTACGTCGAGCGGCTTCTTCTTGAATGCCTCACCGACAACCTGAAATCTTAATGCTTCCATAATCTTAATTCTAAATTTTACTATTTTACAATTATATTATTTGCTGGCCCATTTCGTGATACGCCCGAGTGCCTCCTCTGTACGCTCGTGACTACTGAAAGCAGTAAAACGGACGTATCCCTCACCACTCGGACCAAAACCGACACCTGGCGTACATACTACCTGCGTACCATACAGCAACGCCTCGAAGAACTGCCATGAGCCCATGCCGTTGGGAGTGCGCATCCATATATAAGGAGCATTCTCGCCACCGTAACACTCAAAGCCCGATGCCCTGAGCACGTCGAGCATCCTGCGTGCATTCTGCATATAGTAGTCTATGGTCTCCTGTACCTGCTGTTTCCCATCAGGCGAATAAATCGCCTCAGCAGCACGCTGCGAGATGTAACTGGTTCCATTGAACTTAGTGCTTTGGCGACGGAGCCACAACTGGTGCAAAGGTATGCGCTCGCCCTCGAATGTGGCAACGCTAACCTCTTTTGGCACAACAGTATATCCGCAACGAACACCTGTAAAGCCAGCAGTTTTGGAGAATGAGCGGAACTCAACAGCACACTTGCGAGCCCCACGAATCTCATAGATACTATGCGGAATTTCCGGGTCCTGTATGTATGCGTGATACGCAGCATCGAAAAGTATGAGTGCGTCATTCTTAAGAGCATAGTTCACCCAGCGGCGCAGTTCTTGCTTGGTAATAACAGTGCCCGTAGGATTGTTCGGATAGCAAAGATAAATGACATCAACAGGACGACCCTTAGGCAGTTCGGGAATAAAACCATTCTCTGCCACTGTGGGCATGTAACGCACATTGGTCCATCGTCCTTCACGATAGGTTCCGCATCTGCCTATCATAACGTTAGAGTCAATATAGACAGGATAGATGGGATCGGTCACACCAATGAAGTTGTCCCAATGGAGCAATTCTTGGAAATTACCTGTATCAGACTTCGCACCGTCATTTATGAAGATTTCATCTGCACTGAGACGCACACCACGAGGAGCGAAATCGTTCTTCACGATGGCTTCGCGCAGGAAGTCGTAACCTTGTTCCGGACCATATCCACGAAAACCGTTTGTAGTAGCCATTTCATCTACAGCCTTGTGCATAGCCTCGATAACTGCAGGACAAAGGGGCTGGGTGACATCGCCGATACCAAGACTTATAACGTCGGCCTTGGGGTGCATCACCTTGAAGGCGTTGACCTTCTTGGCTATATCAGCGAACAAGTAGTTATTCTGTAGGTTCAGATAATGTATGTTTACTAATGCCATGGGGATAATTATATGTTTTTATAATTTTGACAGATATTCATTTACCTTTCGTGCAGTCTCTATGCCACTTGCAATAGCACGAACCACCAGAGAGGCACCATTCTTAGCATCGCCGCATACGAAGACATTCTTAGGATAATCAGGATGTTCCGGTTTCAGGAAACCCATAGCCAGCAAGCATAGTTCTGCCTTTATGATTTCAGGCTTACCCTTCTCTACCATTATTGGTCTGCCACCATTGGGATTGGGTTCCCAGTCAATTTCCTGTACCTTAACACCTGTCAGTTTTCCATCTTCTCCAAGGAACTCAAGTGTGTTGATGTTCCAGCGACGGATGCATCCTTCCTCGTGACTCGATGTCGTCTTAAGCGTACGGGGATAGTTGGGCCAAGGATTCTGCGGGTCTTCAGGTCCCTGCACAGGCTTAGGCATAATCTCTATTTGCGTCACACTTTTGCATCCTTGGCGGTGAGCAGTGCCAATACAGTCGGAACCAGTGTCTCCACCACCTATTACCAGAACATCCTTACCCTTTGCTGTGATTCGTTCATCCTTGGAAAATTCCATTCCTGCAAGGACACGGTTCTGCTGACTCAATATTTCAAGAGCAAGGTGAACACCTTTCAGTTCACGCCCTGGTATTTTCAGGTCTCTTGCCGTTGGAGTTCCCGTTGCAATGACGACGGCGGCGAAAGCATCCTCAAGCCCTTCCCAAGGAGTGGATGTTTGGTTACTTGAAGGAGCAGAAACATCAGGGGCAATATGTATCTCAACATCCCCTCCTTGGGAGGGGTTTGTGGAGGCTTTTAGATTGTATCGAAAAACAATACCTTCCGCCTCCATCATGGCAATACGACGATCTATGATTGCCTTGTTGAGTTTGAAGTTGGGAATGCCGTAACGAAGCAAGCCACCTGCTGCTTCATTCTTCTCAAAAACAGTTACCGAATAACCCATTTGGTTAAGCGCGTCGGCAGCGGCAAGTCCCGCAGGGCCAGCACCAACCACAGCCACTTTCATACCATTCCTGGCAGCGATTCGCGGCTGGATGAACCCCTCACGAAAGGCAGTCTCTATTATAGCGCACTCATCCTCGCGATTGGTGGTGGGTTCATGATTGAAACGATTCAGCACACATGCTTTCTCACATAACGCAGGACATATACGGCCTGTAAACTCAGGGAACGGGTTTGTGCTCGACAAAAGTCTATATGCCAACTCCCACTCTCCATTATACAAAGCATTGTTCCACTCCGGAGCCTTGTTGCCCAGAGGACATGCCCAGTGACAGAATGGTACGCCACAATCCATGCAACGTGATGCCTGCAACTTGCGTTCACGAGTGTTCAGCGTCTGCTCCACTTCACCAAAGTCGTGAATTCTGTCGTGTATCGGACGGTAACCCGCCTCTTGTCTATGTATTTCTAAAAATGCTTTAGGATTTCCCATCGTTTTATTTTACTATTTTACGATTTTCAATTTTACGATTTACACGGCAAATTGTCAAATTGTCCATTTGTCCAATTACATGATTGTCAAATTGTCCAATTGCCTGATCTTCTCGTGAAGACGCGCCATCTTCTCTTCTTCAAGCACGCGCTTATACTCGATAGGAACAACTTGTACAAACTCCTCACAGTAGTGACTCCAGTCGTCAAGCATACGACCGGCAAGAGCCGACCCTGTATGTAGATAATGCTGACGGACAAGTTCTAGTAGTTCTTTGCGCGAAACACTATCTTCGATGAGATTGATTTCCACCATATCCATATTACAGAAATAGTCGAAATGATGGTGAGGGTCCCACACATAGGCAACACCACCGCTCATGCCGGCAGCGAAGTTACGACCAGTATCGCCCAGTACCACCACGCGGCCACCTGTCATATATTCGCAGCAGTGGTCACCAGCACCCTCGATGACGGCAATGGCACCAGAGTTGCGCACTCCAAAACGTTCGCCCACCTTTCCGTTGATGTAAAGTTCGCCAGAGGTAGCGCCATAGAGACCAGTATTACCGGCTATGATATTGTCCTCTGCATGGAATTCCTCACTTGAACGGACAGGAGGTAAAATGCTTATGCGACCGCCACAAAGTCCCTTGCCAAAGTAGTCGTTACACTCTCCCTCTAGTTTGATGTTGAGACCGCGAACAGCAAAGGCACCAAACGACTGGCCTGCAGAACCCTTGAACTTTATATTTATGGTTTCGTCAGGAAGTCCCACTTCACCGTATCTTTTTGCGATGACACCACTGAGCATTGTTGTCACAGCACGATCGGTATTTCTAATAGCATAGTCGAGCGTAACCTCCTCGCCGCTTTCAATTGCATTCGCAGCAGCCTTTATGATTTCCTCATCCTTGACTCCCGTTACCTTTGTGTATGCACCACGATCCCAGTACAATGCCTTGTTCGTCTCCGGCCTATGCAATATGCGGGCGAAGTCTATGGTTTTCCACTTCTCCACGACATCACTTCCCTCGTGATTTGTAGATGGGATATGGCTCTCTATCATTTCCGTATGGCCGATTATTTCTTTCAAACTACGCACACCTATTTCACTAAGATATTCACGTACTCGCTGAGCAAGAAACGTGAAGTAGTTCACCACATACTCTGCACGACCCTCGAAGTGCTTGCGCAACTCAGGGTCTTGTGTTGCCACACCCATAGGGCACGTATTTGTGTTGCACTTACGCATCATCACACAACCCAGCACAATAAGCGGCAAAGTACCAAACGAAAACTCATCTGCACCAAGCATAGACATGATAATTACATCCTTCGCAGTCTTCAACTGACCGTCCGTCTGCAGACGCACTTGATTGCGCAAGCCATTTAACACCAATGTCTGCTGTGTCTCTGACAATCCAATCTCAGGAGATATGCCTGCAAAGCGCATACTGCTCGCAGGAGAAGCACCTGTTCCGCCTTCGGCACCGCTAATCACTATCAGGTCTGCCTTCGCCTTCGCCACACCAGCGGCAATAGTGCCTACACCACTCTCTGCCACAAGTTTCACACTAACAGCAGCACTCGGGTTAATGTTCTTCAGGTCGAAGATAAGTTGAGCCAAGTCTTCAATCGAGTAGATGTCGTGATGGGGAGGGGGCGAGATAAGAGAGATGCCAGGAATGGCATTGCGAGTCCTGGCAATGATATCATTAACCTTGAATCCTGGCAACTGACCACCCTCACCAGGCTTGGCACCTTGAGCCACCTTTATCTGTATCTCCTCGGCATTCACCAAATACTCAGCCGTCACGCCGAAACGACCTGATGCTATCTGCTTCGTCTTGCTCGACAACGACACACCATCCACCTCAGTATGATAGCGTCCATTGTCCTCGCCACCCTCACCTGTGTTCGAGCGAGTGCCCAGTCTGTTCATTGCCAAAGCCAACGCCTCATGAGCCTCAATACTGAGTGCACCAAAACTCATGGCACCCGTCACAAAGTGCTTAACAATAGACTCTACAGGCTCTACATTGTCCATAGGAGTTGGTGTCGCAGCCTTTTTCCATTCGAAAAAGTCACGTATGAATATAGGACTGTCCTTCTTGTCAACCAGCGACTCCCATTCCTTATATTTATTGTAGTCGCCTGTTCGCGTAGCAATTTGCAGACGATATATCGTTTCCGGGTTCCACGCATGCTTAATGCCGTCATTACGCCAAGAGAACTGACCGTGGTTCTTCAGGCTCAGAGCGCCTCCCCTCGGGGAGGTCTGGAGGGGGTTGCTGAGACGTATCTGGTCTCTTGCTATCTCCTTCAGTCCAATGCCTCCAATGGTGCTCACCTCCGTACCGAAATACCTACGCAGCAAGTCCTCGCTAAGTCCGATACTCTCGAAAATCTTTGCACCTCGATACGAGCGAATGGTCGAGATACCCATCTTCGACATAATCTTCTTCAGACCCTTATCCACTGCCTTTATATAGTTCGCCTCAGCAGTGGCATATTCCTCCTGTATCTTTCCCCTCTTTACCAAATCATCAAGAATGGCAAATGTCATATATGGACATAGCGCACTTGCACCATAACCAAGCAGTAACGCAGCATGCATCGTCTCACGTATCTCGCCACTCTCCACAATCAAGGCCGTCTGCACACGCTTGCCTACAGAGATAAGATAATGATGAACAGCAGAGACAGCAAGAAGCGAGGGGATGAAAAGCCTCTCCCCCGACCCCTCTCCCGTAGAGAGGGGAGCAGATAGTTCTGCGTCGTCGATAGGCAGTTTGTCTGTCAGTATGATGTAGTTGTAGCCGTCATCCACCGCCTGCTCCGCATCCTTGCACAATTTGTCAAGAGCAGTACGCAAATTCTCACCAGCCTGAGTGTAATCACTCCCCTCTACCCTTGGAGAGGGGTTGGGGGTGAGGCTGAAAGTTATCGCCAACTTCTTCGTCCTGAAACCTTTATACCTTATATTACTTAATATATCCAGTTGTGTGTTCGTCAGCACCGGTTGCGGCAGACGAACCATCTTACAGTTCGAGGCATCGGGCGTAAGGATATTAGTCCCCACGGCACCGATATACTCCGTCAACGACATTACCAGTTCCTCGCGGATAGGGTCTATCGCAGGATTCGTCACCTGAGCGAATTGCTGACGGAAATAGTTGAACAACAACTGTGGACGGTCACTAACCACCGCCAGCGGAGTGTCATTACCCATAGCAGCCACAGGTTCCTGACCCGTTGTAGCCATAGGAACAAGGGTCCTGTCGATGTCCTCCTGCCCATACCCAAACTGCACCAGTTTCCGCTCCAGATTGCTTACCGAGTTCTCTACCCTCCTCCCGCTCTTCAGTTTCTCCAACTGAACGCGGTTCTCACTGAGCCACTCACGGTAAGGGTGTGCCTGAGCCAACTGTTCCTTAATCTCACCATCGTAGTATATCTTACCCTCCTGAGTGTCAATGAGCAGAATCTTACCAGGCTGCAAACGTCCTTTCGACACAATATCCCCAGGCTCAAAGTCCATCACGCCAACCTCTGACGCCACAACCATCACGCCACCCTTTGTTATCGTATAACGCGAAGGGCGCAAACCATTCCTGTCAAGCATACCGCCAGCATACCGACCGTCAGAGAACAACAAAGCAGCAGGACCGTCCCAAGGCTCCATCAATATGGAATGATACTCATAGAACGCTTTCAGGTCCTCGCTGATAGGATTCTTGTCGTTGAAACTCTCTGGCACCAGAATAGCAATAGCCTGAGGCAACGACAAGCCGCTCATCGTCAAAAACTCAAATACATTGTCAAGACTTGCAGAGTCACTCATGCCCTCCTCAACTATAGGCGAAATCTCCTTGATGTCACCCAAAGCCTCGCTACTGAGCACGCTCTCCCGTGCCTTCATCCAACCGCGATTGCCGCGAATAGTGTTGATCTCACCGTTATGTGCCAGCAAACGGAACGGCTGCGCAAGCGACCATGTTGGGAATGTGTTTGTACTGAAACGAGAGTGAACCAGCGCCAGTCCACTCGTGAGATATGGATTCGATAAGTCTGGGAAATAACGACGCAACTGCCCACTCGTCAACATACCCTTGTAAACAATGCTCCTATTGCTCAGAGAACAAATATAAAAGTCCTCATGCCTTACGCGCCTCTCAATCTTCTTCCTTATTATATATAATCTCCTGCTTAGCGCAGTATCCTCGTCTTGAGAGTAACAAAACCCTCCTCCCTTAGGGAGGGGTTGGGGGTGGGTTGTAGGTCGAGGGTGGGTTGCAGTCTGCCCGTGCGCTATGAATATCTGCTTGATGGCAGGCTCCACACGTCGAGCAGCCTCGCCAAGCACTTCCGGACAAGTAGGAACCGTACGCATATGCATCAGTTGCATACCCTCGCGCTCTATCTCATCTATCATAACCGACAGAATCTCTTGCTGTTCCTTCTCATCTTTAGGCAGGAACACCAGCCCCGTGCCATACTTTCCTTTCTCAGGCACGGGGATGCCCTGCAACAGAATGAACTCGTGGGGTATCTGCAGCATAATACCCGCTCCGTCACCTGTCTTGTCGCGTGTCTCGGCACCTCGGTGTTCCATATTCTCAAGCACGCGCAGCGCCTGGTCAACCAATTCATGGCTCTTGCTGCCATGTATATTCACCACCATACCCACGCCACATGCATCATGTTCATACTGGCTTTGGTAAAGTCCTTCCAGTGTTCTTTGCTTCAAATTCATATTATCCTTGCTTAATCTTTCTTTTTGTTCCATTTACGGGTGCAAAGATAAGCAAAAAGTAATTAAAACAAAGTATTTAGTAACAATTATTTGTGATTATTTTGATTACAAATAACACTTTGCAACAAATTTATTAAATATCCGAACAAAATGAAATTAAAACAAGTAAGTAAACAACTCATTAGTTTACACTTTGACACTTTGTGCAATTTTCCAAACACAAAGTGAATTTTTTTTGTATTTGTTTATTGAAAAACAAATTATCTTTGCCAGCGAAAGCTTTCAAGATAACATTATTAATATTTAAAAGGTAAAAAGTATGAAAAGGATTGAAGCAATTATCCGCAAGACAAAGTTCGAGGATGTCAAGGAGGCACTATTGCAGTCGGACATCGACTGGTTTGAGTACCATAACGTTCATGGCATAGGACAGAGCCGTGAAGAACGCATCTATCGAGGCGTCCAATATTCCACTGATGTCATCGAGCGCGTGGCATTGTCCATAGTGTGCCGCGACCAGTTCGTGGAGCCAACAGTGAAGGTCATCATGAAAGTTGCCCACACTGGCGAGATTGGCGACGGACGCATCTTCGTGAGCGACATGATAGACACATGGTCAATTCGCACAGGCGAAAACGGTGACACCGTACTGAGGGATAAAAAGTAAAAAACATTCAAGCCTCTTTCGGGAGGGAAGCATATTGTAACATCACAAAAGACCCAACGCCCCCGCTTAGGTCTTTCCCCCTCGGGGGATTCAGAGGGGGGTAAGTTTATGAACGAAATAGGATTATCACTTGATACAGTATGGATGCTGTTGGCAGCCATGTTGGTTTTCTGGATGCAGCCAGGTTTTGCCCTTTGTGAAGCAGGTTTTACACGAAGCAAGAACACTGCGAATATCTTGATGAAGAACTTTGTTGACTTCATGTTTGGCTCGTTGTTATTCTTCTTTGTAGGTTTTGGATTTATGTTTGGCAGCGACGGTGCCGGGTTCATCGGCATGCCCAACTGGGGCGACCTGAGTTTTTATAAGGGCGAACTGCCTGTAGAAGGATTCCTTATCTTCGAGACCGTATTCTGTGCCACGTCTGCCACTATCGTTAGCGGTGCGATGGCAGAGCGTACGAAGTTCTCGATGTATCTTATTTATAGTGCAGCCATCTCGCTCTTCATTTATCCCATTGAAGGTCATTGGACATGGGGCGGCGGTTGGCTGTGTAATGATGCTGCTGACAGTTTCATGATGAGCACCTTTGGCAGTGTGTTCCACGACTTTGCTGGCTCTGCCATTGTGCATAGCGTGGGTGGCGTGCTGGCTCTGATTGGCGCTATGGCTCTGGGACCTCGCATCGGCAAGTACTCTGCCGACGGCAAGAGCCGTGCCATCCCCGGTCACAACCTGACGCTGGCATCGCTGGGCGTGTTCATACTTTGGATGGGCTGGTTTGGCTTTAACCCAGGTTCGCAGTTGGCAGCAAGTGGTGAGGTGAATCGTGTAGCAATATCACATGTATTCCTTACTACTAACCTCGCAGCGGTGGCAGGCGGAACAGCAACGATGTTTATCACATGGATGAAGTATGGCAAGCCGTCACTCTCATTGACACTCAACGGCGTGCTGGCAGGTCTTGTAGGCATCACGGCAGGTTGCGACCTCGTATCGCCAACAGGTGCTGTCTTTATCGGACTCGTATGCGGTGTAGTGCTTGTCTATGCCATAGAGTTTATCGATCACCGTCTTCACATCGACGACCCTGTGGGCGCATCTTCTGTGCACGGTGTCTGTGGCATTCTCGGAACCCTAATGACGGGCTTGCTCTCTACTAGCAATGGCGCTTTCTACGGTCACGGATGGGGATTCTTTGGCGCAGAGTGTTTCGGCATCTTGATCATCGATCTTTGGGCAGCAGCCTGCGGTTTCATCTTGTTCTTCGGCATCAAAAAATTACATGGCCTTAGAGTTGATGCCCGCATCGAAGACGAGGGCTTGGACATCTACGAACATGGAGAGACGTGTTATAATTAAGAAGTCTCATCCCGACCTTTCTCCAAGGGAAGAGGGGATGATTAGACTTTCACATAATAAAGATTATAATAACAAAATCATTATAGATTATGAAGAAATGTATTATTACCACAATAGCATTGTTATCGGCCCTTACCTTGTCTGCACAAGAATCTACTCCCCTCTCTTTGGGAGAGGGACTGGAGATAAGGCTTTCTAGCGACTTCGTGAGTAGTTATGTCTGGCGTGGTCAGGATTTAGGAAGTGCTGCTGTGCAGCCGACTCTTGGCATTGAATATAAAGGATTGTCGCTGACGGCATGGGGCAGTTACGGACTTGTTGACAAGGACGATGCTAAAGAGTTCGACCTCACGCTGGATTATACCATTGGCGGTTTTAACATCAGCGTGACCGACTATTGGTTTAACTCTCCAGAAGAGCGTTACTTCCTCTATGCCTCCCATCGAACCAGCCATGTCTTCGAGGCTAACATAGGATACGACTTCGGTCCTGTTGCCTTTGCATGGTACACTAACTTTGCCGGAAACGACGGCGTAAACAAGAACGGCAAGCGCGCCTACAGCAGTTATTTCGAAGCAGTTGTTCCATTCTGCCTTGCTGGAGTCGATTTTACTGCTACGGCGGGCGCCGTTCCTTACGCCACCGACTTCTATGGCACAAGTGGTTTCGCAGTCACCAACTTGTCGCTGCGTGCCACTAAGGACATCAAGGTGACCGATCGATTCTCCATTCCAATCTTTGGAGAGGTAACAGGCAACTCTTGTTCGCGCAAAGCCTTTATGGTTTTCGGTTTCACGCTACAGCCTTAATCGTACGATTGAGAAAAAACATATCACCCGATTCAATGTAAACGGTCGCATAGTCACAATTGTGACTGCGACCGTTTCTTTTAGGCAATTATATAGAAGATGGCTGAAGAAAATATCATGACCTGTTCACTCAAGATCGGATCTCAGCCACAACCGGATGGCATAAATCGTCATGAAAAGAACGGCTGGTGGGTGAATACCACACAGTCATCACGATGGAAGAATACCAATCTTCATGAGGTTGCACCTGTCATTTTGACAAGTTGCAAAGAATCATTGGGTTTTGAAGTCAAAAAGAAAGGAAATAGAGTGTTTTAACTTGCTTGCACTTTACAAAATGTCAGTTCTAGTAGATTTTAACATTCAAAAGTCAGGTGGAAAAGGACTTAATTACTGGGGAATTAATAATTTTGTAGTCCATAAAATAGATTTGTTTTATGGATACAAAGTACATTTTCGTTACAGGCGGTGTTGTTTCCTCATTAGGAAAAGGCATTATTTCCGCCTCTATTGGCAAACTGTTGCAGGCACGTGGTTACAAGGTAACCATTCAGAAGTTCGACCCTTACATCAACATTGACCCAGGAACGCTGAACCCCTATGAACATGGCGAGTGCTACGTTACCGCTGACGGTATGGAAACAGACCTCGATCTGGGTCACTATGAACGGTTTACAGGCATTGAGACAACACGGGACAACAGCATTACCACAGGTAGGATTTACAAGACTGTTATCGACCGCGAGCGTCATGGCGACTATCTTGGCAAGACCATCCAGGTGGTGCCGCATATCACGGACGAGATAAAGCGGAGAATGCTTGGGGATGCTTTCGACTTTGTCATCACCGAAGTGGGCGGCACCATAGGCGACATTGAGAGTGCTCCGTTCATGGAGGCTATCCGTCAGTTGCGCTGGCAGTTGGGGCGCGATGCGGTATGCGTGCACTTGACGTATGTGCCTTATCTGAAGGCGGCAGACGAACTGAAGACAAAGCCAACGCAACACTCTGTAAAGGAATTGCAGAGCATGGGCATACAACCAGACATTCTTGTCCTTCGCACCGAACGCCACCTCGACGACGCCTTGCGCCTGAAGGTGGCTTCGTTCTGTAATGTTGATTTGGAATGCGTGGTGCAGAGCGAAGATATGGCCAGCATTTACGAGGTGCCCGTGAGCATGCAGCGGCAAGGACTTGACGCCGCCATTCTGCGCAAGATAGGAATCCCTGTAGGCGAGACACCTGCTATGAAATCGTGGCACAACTTTCTTGAAAAGCAACACATGGCTACACGCGAGGTTCATATCGGACTTGTGGGTAAGTATGATTTGCAGGATGCTTACAAGAGCATTCGCGAGAGCCTTAGTCTGGCAGGTGTCTATAACGACGTGAAAACAAAGATTCATTTCGTCAACAGCGAGGAGGTGACGGCTCAGAATGTAGCAGAGAAACTCTGCGGCATGGCGGGAGTGATTATCTGTCCTGGCTTTGGGTTGCGAGGCATTGAAGGGAAAATCATTGCTGCCGAGTATGGTCGTACGAACGATATTCCCACTTTTGGAATATGTCTCGGCATGCAGATGATGGTCATTGAGTTTGCCCGGAACGTGTTAGGATATTCTGATGCCAATAGCAGCGAGATGTCTTCTGACACGAAACATCCCGTCATCGACCTGATGGAACAGCAGAAAAACATAACAAACATGGGCGGAACAATGAGGCTGGGAGCCTATGAGTGTGAACTGCGTGAGGGCAGCAAGGCTGCGCAAGCCTACATAGCAGCCAACTCTCAACTGTCAACTCTCAACTCTCAACTCATCAAAGAGCGTCATCGTCACCGTTACGAGTTTAATAACATATATAAGGAGGAATATGAGGCTGCCGGTATGAAGTGTGTGGGCATCAATCCCGCAGCCAATCTGGTAGAGATTGTTGAGATACCCGAAAAACGATGGTACATAGGCACGCAGTTCCATCCCGAGTATTCGTCAACGGTACTGCATCCGCATCCGTTATTTGTGTCGTTCATCCAAGCATGCATAGAGGGTTGACAGTCAGGCCAATTCACGATTTCAGAATTGTACGAATGACACATTGAAATAGTAAAATAGTGAAATAGAGAAATGGAACAACTGAAGCATGAGTGCGGTGTGGCGATGATTCGTCTGTTAAAGCCGCCGAGTTATTATGTGCAGAAATATGGCACCAACCGCTACGGGCTGAACAAACTCTACCTGATGATGGAGAAACAGCACAACCGTGGTCAGGAAGGTGCAGGCATAGCATGTGTGAACCTCAATGCCCCTGTAGGAGAGGAATATATGTTTCGTGAGAGAGCCGAGGGCAAGGATGCCATAACCGAGATATTCAGGAGCCTGCCCCACTCTAAGATGGGAAAAGAACACGAAGCCATGCCCACGAGTGGTGGCTGGGAAGGGTCATCACTTTTCATGGGGCACCTGCGCTATTCCACAACAGGCAAGCATGGGCTGCAGTACGTGCATCCCTTCCTAAGGAGGAACAACTGGCGGGCCAAGAACCTCTGCCTGTGCGGCAACTTCAACATGACCAATATCGACGAGGTGTTTCAGTTCCTGACATCCCAGGGACAATCGCCACGAGTTTATGGCGACGCATACATAACACTCGAACTGATGGGGCATCGCCTTGACCGTGAGGTGGAACGACTCTATCAGGAGGCACGCACGAAAGACTTTGAAGGAACGGACATTACGTGCTATATAGACAATAATGTGGAGATGGCAAATGTGCTGAAGACAACGATGAGTCATTTCGATGGCGGCTTCGTGATGTGCGGACTGACTGGCTCTGGCGAGATGTTTGCAGTGCGCGACCCTTGGGGCATACGTCCTGCCTTTTATTATCGCGACGATGAAATCATTGCTATGGCCAGCGAACGTCCTGTGCTGCAGACGACATTCAATTTGCGCTCGGAAGACATCAATGAACTGCATTCTGGCGAGGCACTTATTGTTCGCAGGAATGGCGAGAGCCGTGTAGAGCAAATCTTACCCGCCATGCAACTGTGCGCATGCTCGTTCGAGAGGATATATTTCAGCAGAGGCTCTGACAGCGATATTTACCAGGAACGCAAACGACTGGGCGAGCAACTCACTCCCTCCATAATGCAAGCAATCAATGGCGAGGTTGACAACACCGTTTTTTCG
This sequence comes from Prevotella sp. UBA4330, assembly GCA_002394385.1. Classification (GTDB taxonomy): domain Bacteria; phylum Bacteroidota; class Bacteroidia; order Bacteroidales; family Bacteroidaceae; genus Prevotella. Next base: position 13,198 of record DGTS01000012.1, on the reverse strand, counting down.
TATATCCCAAATACTGCAGAAGTAGCCTTCTACGGCATGACCGACGGAATGAGACGGAAAAACCATGAAGTGAGAATAGAGAAAGTGGTGTGGAAAGACATAAAACTGCGCACCTTCATCACCGAGGGTACAGAGCGTAACGACCTTGCCGCTCATGTTTACGACATCACCTATGGCAGTTTAAGACCTTACGAGGACAACCTCGTCATCATTGACGACTCGATTGTCAGAGGCACCACACTTCGCGAAAGTATATTCAAAATCCTCGACCGCCTCCATCCCCGAAAAATCGTGATGGTATCGAGTTCTCCCCAAATTCGATATCCCGACTATTACGGTATCGACATGTCGCATTTGGAAGAATTATGTGCATTCCACGCCGCCATTGAACTGATAAAGGAGCAAGGATTGCAACAAGTTATTAACGAGACATATCGAAAATGCAAGGAAGAGCCATTGACTGCCAATCATGTACGTGCCATTTACGCGCCATTTACGGTCGACGAGATTAACCGCAAGATTGTAGAGATACTGCGTCCAGAGGGTATGCAGTCGCCTATAGAACTGGTATTTCAAAGCATTGAGGGTTTGCACAAGGCATGTCCACATCATCCTGGCGACTGGTATTTCACAGGACATTATCCCACGCCCGGCGGCATACGTCTCTGCAACGAAGCCTTTATTAATTATGTAGAAAAGCAACTGCATTAGACATTTGCACCAGTTCATAATTGTATGATTGTCACATTGAAATTGTAATATCCTATTATATATAATAATGAGAGAAGCAAGATTAATACTTGATGACGGAAGCCAGTTTGTCGGTCATTCATTTGGCTATGAAGCCGACGCTGAGGGCGAAGTAGTATTCAACACAGCAATGACAGGCTATCCAGAAAGTCTTACAGACCCCAGTTATGCGGGGCAGATACTGGTTACGACATTTCCTTTGATAGGAAACTATGGTGTACCTGACACTGGTATGGACAGCAACGGGCTGCCGCTATTCATGGAGAGCGAGCGAATCCATGTCAAGGCATTGGTTGTTGCCGACTACAGTAAGGATTATTCACACTGGAATGCACTCGAGAGTCTGTCGTCATGGCTGAAGCGCGAAAAGATTCCAGCCATTACCGGCATCGACACCCGACGATTGACAAAAGTGCTCAGGGAGCATGGTGTTATGATGGGAAGAATAAAGACTCCACCCCACCCAGCAATGAAGGAGAACAAAAGCATACAAGACTACGGGACCGTTAACTGGGTCGAGAAAGTGAGTTGTAAGGAGATTATTACTTACAATAGAGGTGCCGGAAAACGTGTAGTGCTGGTTGATTGCGGTGTGAAAGCCAACATCATCCGCTGTCTCACCAAACGGGGAATAGAGGTAGTTCGTGTACCCTGGGACTATGACTTCAATCAATTAGAGTTCGACGGTCTTTTCCTGGCTAATGGCCCAGGCAACCCGGAACAATGCGAGAAGACCGTAGCACATATAAGAACATTTCTTAATAACAAGAACATACGACCTTGCATGGGAATATGTCTTGGCAATCAGTTGCTGGCTCGTGCGGCTGGTGCTAAGACCTACAAGTTGAAATATGGGCATCGCTCGCACAACCAACCAGTAAGAATAGTTGGTGTTAGAAACGACGAGCAATGCTTCATCACAAGTCAGAATCATGGCTACGCCGTTGACGACACTACCCTGCCCGACGACTGGGAACCATTGTTTGTCAACATGAACGACGGTTCGAACGAAGGCATTCGTCATAAGACAAATCCGTGGTTCTCGGCTCAGTTCCATCCTGAGGCATGCAGCGGTCCTACTGATACCGAGTGGATGTTTGACGAGTTTGTGAAAAGCCTCACCCCCATTCCTAAGGAGAGGGGAGGATTTAATATGTCCACAGCCTTTTCCTCCAGTAAAAGTTGTCAAACTCCCCTCACATGTGGAGTGACATGGACTGGGCGCAAAGTTCTGCTTCTGGGCAGTGGAGCGTTGAAGATAGGTCAGGCAGGAGAGTTTGACTATAGCGGAGCGCAAGCGCTGAAAGCATTGAAAGAAGAGGGCATTCACTCTGTGCTGATTAATCCTAACATTGCAACGGTGCAGACATCAAAGGATGTAGCAGACACCGTGTATTTCCAACCTGTGACACCTGAGTTCGTTGAGCGGGTTATAGAGAAAGAACGCCCCGACGGCATACTGCTCTCGTTCGGTGGACAGACGGCGCTAAACTGCGGTGTAGAACTTTACAAGAAAGGAACACTCGACAAGTACAATGTGCAGGTACTGGGCACACCTATCCAGGCCATCATCGACACTGAAGACCGTGACCGTTTCGTGCAGCGACTTGATGAGATTGGTGTAAAGACGATAAAGAGTGAGGCTTGTTCTACGGTCGAGGAAGTGCAACGCGCTGCCCACAGATTAGGATTCCCTGTGATTTTAAGAGCCGCCTATGCACTCGGTGGACTTGGCAGCGGATTCTGCGACAACGAGGAAGAACTGCTCACGCAAGCCGAAGAGGCATTCTCATTCTCACCCCAGGTGTTAGTCGAAAAGTCACTGAGGGGATGGAAAGAGATTGAGTATGAGGTGGTGCGCGATCGCTATGACAACTGCATCACTGTCTGCAATATGGAAAACTTCGACCCGTTAGGCATCCATACGGGCGAATCTATTGTGGTGGCTCCATCGCAGACTCTTTCCAACAGCGAATACCATAAACTACGGGAACTGGCTATCAAGATAATACGCCACATAGGCATCGTTGGCGAATGTAATGTGCAGTACGCCCTCGACCCGCAGTCGGAGGACTATCGCGTCATTGAAGTAAATGCCCGACTCAGCCGGTCATCGGCATTAGCATCCAAGGCAACTGGCTATCCACTTGCTTTTGTCGCAGCGAAACTAGGCTTGGGCTATGGTCTCTTCGACCTGAAGAACTCCGTCACTAAGACAACATCTGCATTCTTTGAACCTGCCCTTGACTATGTCGTGGTGAAGATTCCGCGTTGGGATCTGACTAAATTTCATGGTGTAAAGCGTGAACTTGGCTCGTCGATGAAGAGCGTTGGCGAGGTGATGGCAATCGGACGCACTTTTGAAGAGGCTCTCCAGAAAGGACTGCGCATGATAGGACAAGGCATGCACGGATTCGTGGAGAATCACAAAATCAAAATCATGGATGTGGCGAAAGCGCTGCATGAGCCTACCGACATGCGTGTCTTCGTCGTTTCTAAAGCAATGATGATGGGATATACCGTAGAGCAGATTCATCAACTAACAAAGATTGACCGTTGGTTCCTTCAAAAACTGAAGCATATCATTGACATTGACCTCCAGTTGCATGAGTTCAGTCAATTAGCATACATGGCAACGTTTATGGAAACGATAGAACTGATAGAATATCTTGAAGCACCAGAATTTGTTAATCTTCTGCGTGATGCTAAGGTATATGGTTTCTCCGACTTCCAGATAGGGCGTGCCATAGGTTTGGAAAAATGCATGAGCACAGAACAGTCAGGCCTTACCATTCGCCAGTGGCGAAAAGAACTGAATGTCGTGCCAACGACCAATCAGATAGACACTCTTGCGGCAGAGTATCCCGCACAGACAAACTATCTATACCTTTCGTATTTATAATTATGAAATCGTGAAATTGACAAAAAGCATAATAAACATATGTGTGGAATAGTAGCAATATTGAACGTAAAGGAACAGACGTCCGAATTACGTCAGAAAACATTAAGAATGAGTCAGACAATCCGACATCGTGGCCCTGACTGGAGTGGAATATACTGTGGCGGAGCAGCCATCCTTGCTCACGAGCGACTAAGCATCGTTGACCCAGAATCGGGCGGACAACCACTCTACTCTCCCGACAGGAAACAGGTATTGGCAGTTAATGGCGAAATCTACAACCATCAGGAAATTCGCCGCCGCTATGCTGGTAGATACGAGTTTCAAACAGGCAGCGACTGCGAGGTCATTCTAGCACTATACAGGAGCCTCGTCCCCAGCCCATCTCCAACGGAAGAGGAGAATATATACACTCATGAGCAGATTTGCGGAATGCTGGAACAGTTGAGCGGCATCTTCGCCTTTGTTCTGTACGATGAAGAGCGTGACGAGTTTCTCATTGCACGCGACCCCATCGGAGTAATTCCTTTATACATAGGTTACGACAGCGACGGTACCGTATATGTAGCAAGCGAACTCAAGGCTTTAGAAGGACAATGCGAGAGATATGAGCCTTTCTTACCTGGGCATTATTATTGGAGCCGCAAACCAGGCATGAAACGTTATTATCAACGTGACTGGTTCGACTATGATGCTGTGAAGGGCAACGAGGCCAGCATCGACGCCATACACGATGCCCTTGAAGATGCAGTACGTCGTCAGTTGATGAGTGATGTTCCCTACGGTGTGCTGCTATCTGGCGGTCTCGACAGCAGCGTGATTTCTGCCATTGCACAGAAATATAGCGAGCATCGCATAGAGGACGATAACCGCACCCGTGCTTACTGGCCCCGCCTGCATTCCTTCGCCGTTGGCTTGAAGGGTGCTCCCGACTTGGCAAAGGCACGACTAGTGGCCAATCACATCGGCACCGTGCACCACGAAATAAACTATACTATTCAGGAAGGACTCGATGCCATTCGCGATGTCATCTACTACATCGAGACTTACGATGTCACCACCGTACGTGCCTCTACGCCCATGTACTTGCTGGCACGTGTCATCAAGTCGATGGGCATCAAGATGGTGCTCTCTGGCGAAGGTGCAGATGAGATTTTCGGCGGCTATCTCTACTTCCACAAAGCACCATCTGCAAAGGACTTCCACGATGAGACAGTACGCAAACTATCGAAACTACATCTCTACGACTGTCTGCGTGCAAACAAGAGTCTATCAGCATGGGGTGTAGAGGGGCGTGTGCCATTCCTCGACAAGGAATTCCTTGATGTAGCCATGCATACTAATCCCGAGGCAAAGATGTGCCCTGGTACAACAATCGAAAAGAAGATTGTGCGTGAGGCCTTTGCTGACCTACTGCCTAAGGAGATAGCATGGAGACAAAAGGAACAGTTCAGCGATGGTGTTGGATACTCGTGGATAGACACTCTCAAAGAAATTACATCCAAAGCCATTTCAGACGAACAGATAGCGCATGCTGCCGAACGCTTCCCTATCAACCCGCCTAAGAACAAGGAGGAATACTACTACCGCAGCATCTTTGCCGAGCACTTCCCCTCTGACTCTGCCGCACATAGCGTTCCATCAGAGGCCAGTGTTGCATGTTCTACTGCCATTGCCCTTGAATGGGATGCCGCCTTCCGTAACATGAATGACCCCAGCGGCCGTGCCGTCAAAGGGGTGCATGAACAGGCATATTAAAAAGAAAAGCCTCGTAAATCATTTGATCTACGAGGCTTTTTGTAGTGGATAGGGGAATCGAACCCCTATGCCAAGATTGAGAATCTTGTATCCTAACCATTAGATGAATCCACCATCTATGTTTGGTCAAATCCCCTGCGGAAGGAGGGGGATTCGAACCCCCGGTACGGGAACCCGTACGGCAGTTTAGCAAACTGCTGGTTTCAGCCACTCACCCATCCTTCCTCGGGCTTGTTTTTGATTTGCCAGCAACTGATTTCTCAATTGCGAGTGCAAAGGTAGTGTTATTTTTCCATACCTCCAAATTTTCGGCAATATTTTTTTAATTATTCTTTATTTTCCCTTTTAAATATTCTTTCACTCATCATCTTTCTGTATGATAATCTACGAGTGCTTCTATTGGTTGTTTGATGACTTTTGCCACCCGATAACCATGATGTGCTGCCACCTTATTAAATATATCTATATAGGAAAAGGCGATGCTGCCTACTGCTGCAACAGGCAAGTCAGAGCGTTTGTATTTACAAACATTCCTCTGGAAGAACTGTTCTATGTTTTGCTCAACGATATCAGTCAACAGTTTCACATCCAAGTGGTTAGACACGAACAATGATGTTGATGCAAGGTATCGGTTGGCGTTCGGTTCACGATAGACACAGCGTATGACGTCGTCGTACGTCTGGTGTGTCTCGTCAAGATACATGTCCTTCAATTCTTCTGGCAGGTCGCCCTTGAACAGAGCGTTGAAGAACATCTTGCCCAGCGCTGCCCCACTGCCCTCGTCGCCGAGAATGTATCCGAGCGGAGGAACGTTCGCCACAATGCTTTTGCCGTCGTAAAGACAAGAGTTGCTGCCTGTGCCGAGAATGCATGCTATGCCCTCTTCGCTGCCGAACAATGCACGTGCCGCGCCCAAAAGGTCACTCTCGACACAGATTTTTGCTGCGTCAGGGAACGTTTCTCTAAGACATTTCTCCATGCGCAGCGATGCCTCTCCACGACAACCCGCACCATAGAAGTAAATCTCACTTGCACATCCTGGCATCTGCATCCTCAGCATGCTAAGTGTCTGCTCTATAGTAGCCTCCTTCTGCACGGCAGGATTGATGCCTGCCGTGGTTATTCTCACAGCGCCCATGCCGTCGGCAAGCGCCCATGAGGTCTTTGTGCTTCCGCTGTCTGCTATCAGTTTCATGGTTGCAAAAGTACTTAAAAGATTTGTTTTTCACGGCACATCGACTAAAAAAAATGAATTTGACGTAAAACATTTGGTAGAAGCATGGATAATTGTTATCTTTGCGGTCGTGATGAAACATGCAAAACTGCTTACACTGGTGCTCGCATTGCTGATGGCACTGCCGATGCACGCTGTGCTCAAGGAGGAAGACTTGAGCAAGACACTGTATATTCTGCGCAAGGAACTCACGAAAACGTACCTCGAAATGGAGGAGAACATGAAGTCGTCTAAGGAGATGAACAAGCGCATTCTCACCAACCTGTTCTCCACTATGTCGAGAAGCAACCAGAACGCGCTTATGCTCTACTCGCAGAAGCCCGACTATGTTTTCGACCTCACATACGCGTGCCACGAGGCCACCGACCAATATCAGGACTTCAAGAAGGCCACCCTGCCCTTCCGCCAGTATGTTGACAAGATGAACACCGAGATAGCGCGCTACGACAGTCTTGTCACAAGCCTTAGCAAGATGCCCACGCGCCGGCTCGACGACAGTGCCAAGGTTGACCACGACGTATGTCTCACGCTCGCCGTGAACATACGCAACAACTACACGGAAACGCGGGAGCGCATGACAGAATACATCAAGTATTACGAAAGAGCCGAAGAGCAGTTGAAGACGCTGAACGACTATGCCAACCTGCGCTACAACGAGATACAGACTAACATCTTCAAGAACGGAGGCGAGCCATACTGGGACATCATCAAGAGCATGCAATACCAGATGTCGAAGACTGCCGACTCGGTAACCGACAAATACAAGCCGATAGAGGGGGTGAAGTCGCAATGGGACATAAAGATAATCACCTTCCTCTTCCTCTTCATATTAATATATGGCACACTTGCCATAGTGCTCAACATCATAGCCATCAGGTATGTGCTGCCAAAGCGTTTCCGCTCAGCTGAATTTCTGAAGAAACGCACATGCATCATCCTCGCCACCACGACAATCACATTCGCGCTGATACTGGGAATACTGAGGGCTACCGTAAACCAGAACTTCCTCATCATGGCCAGCGGGCTGCTGGTGGAATACTCCTGGCTGCTGGGCGTCATCCTCATCTCGCTGCTCCTGCGTGTTGACGGCAACCAGATAAAGAGCGCATTCAAGATTTACACGCCGCTGATAGTGATAGGCTTCATCGTCATCACCTTCCGCATAGTGCTCATACCTAACGACCTGGTGAACCTCATCTTCCCGCCTATTCTGCTCGTATGCGCCCTGTGGCAGTGGTACCTCATCCGCCGATACAACAAGAAGATTCCAAAGAGCGACATGAACTATACATACATCTCGCTCGGAGTGTTTGTTGCCAGCGTCATCTGCTCGTGGATGGGCTACACGCTGCTCAGCGTGCAGATGCTTATCTGGTGGATAATGCAACTAACGTGCATCCTCACCATAACATGCATCAGCGAGTGGATGCACAAGTACAGCGACTCTCACCACATTTACGAACAGCCGGTCAGCAAGACATGGATGTTCCGCTTTGTCTATCGTGTGCTGCTGCCTGTCATGGGATTGTGCTCCGTCATCATCTCCATCTATTACGCCGCCGACGTGTTCAACCTCAGCGACGTGGTGATGGGCATCATTACCAAGCGCTTCATCGACACCGATTCTATCAGCGTGAGCATACTGAACATCATCATCGTGGCCTCGCTGTGGTTCCTCTTCGGATACATCAACCGCATCTCGCTCGCCCTGCTGCGCCAGCACTTCGTAGAGAAAGACCCGCGCACGGCCGACAGCCGCAGCGTGATGGGGCGCAACGTGCTGCAGGTGGTGGTATGGGGCGCGTGGCTGCTCATCAGTCTCGCCATAATGAAGGTGAGCAACACATGGCTGATAGTAATCTCGGGAGGTCTGTCAACAGGTATCGGTTTCGCCATGAAGGACATCCTGGAGAACATCTACTACGGCATCTCGCTCATGGCAGGACGCATTAAGATTGGCGACTGGATAGAGTGCGACGGCACCAAGGGAAAGGTGAGTTCCATCAGTTACACCAGCACAATGATTGAGGCCATCGACGGCTCGGTCATCGCCTTCCAGAACTCGCAGTTGTTCACAAAGAACTATAAGAACCTCACGCGCAATCACGGCTTTGTGCTCTCGCTGATACCTTTCAACGTGGCATACGGCTCCAACGTGAAACAGGTGTGCAGCCTGGTAGAAGACGCGGTGGTGAACATGAAGCATCCCAACATCGACAAGAAGAAAAAGGTGCGTGCCGTCTTCACTGAGTTTGGCGACAGCAGCGTCAATTTCCAGTTGCTCTGCTGGGTGGATGCCGTTAAGCAGATATATGTTGTCAGCGACATCATGGAGTGCATCTACGACACCCTGAACAAGAACAACATCGAGATACCGTTCCCACAACGCGATATACATGTAAAGAATACGCCACTTGATAATCAGTAAATAAGTCGCCCTCTGCATGTGAATATAGAAACCTTTGCACTTTTATAGACAATTAACGAAACAGATTAATCGGAATTTAGCAGAATAATCATGACACGTATAATAAAAAAATGTTGGTGGCTATTCCCAGTACTATTATGTTTATTATTAATACGTGATTATAACAACTATTTTTATGGCAGAAGTTTTATTGATTATCATAAACTTCCGTACGGATTAACTCCGTATTATAACAAAGACTATATTATAGAGAATGGCAATAGAGTACCGATAGAGAGGTTCTATTTAATTACGGATAGTTCAGAGTTCACAGGAACTGGAAGTTCCATTCCTGTGAACTCTCATAATACAAAATTTGTTATCAGTTATATAAAAAGTTACTATTACAATAAAGACAGCATTTATGTGTTTTGTTTTGATGAAGAGAATAAGCCTCATTGGATAATACCTGTTTTTGATAAAGGATGGGTCGTCTTTGATGAAACAAAGAATGTCAAGATAGAAAATTTAGTTAAATATAAATGTGTTTCGAACTTTTATGATGAAAAATGAATGCACAAAAGGAACCGACCCCGTTTTTGCACCATTCACATTATATAAGAGGATGTGAATTCGTATTTTAGAAAATAGATAAATCGTAATTTAGCGTTATGAAAAAGATTATAATATGTATTCAATTTCTGTTATTCCTTAATTCCGCAGTACTTTAGTTTAATAGCTTTTATAAGTACCTGAGCAACAAAAAGTTCTTGCTGGGGCAAGCGGCAGAGCCGAGCGGCTCAGGATTTTGCCATATCGGATTTTTCACTTACCTTAGTGCTGCAAATCAAGACAAGCAAAAATCATCAATGGCATGGCAAAGGTACAAATAATTTGTGAAATGACGAGCCGTCTGCGCGTTAAAAGTGCAAAAAGGCGGCCATATATTTGGAGCTTTCGGATTTTCTTAAAAAATATATTCTTCTTTGTCTGTCTGAGGTGTATCAGCTTCCATAAACATCACGAAATAGACAGGCATATACGTCACTTTGTCATCTTGATAGACCTTGCGCTCGTTGGAAATGACAGTAGCCGTACGGACATTGTACTCGGGATTCTTCAAGAGGTTGTTGAGCGCACTGTGCGCTGTGTAGTCCTTTCCCGACTTGACCTCTATCGGGTGAGCACTCATCGTCTGGTGACTGTCAACCAGATAGTCCACCTCGCCCTGCTTGCGGTTGTCGTAATAGTAGAGTTTGTGTCCATGCGCGCGAAGCTCCTGGGCCACCACGTTCTCATAGACGGAACCGAGATTGATACTGCGAATATCGTCGAGAACTGGACGGATGTTGTTGCGATAGAGTATGCCGGTAAGCAGTCCCACATCGTTCAGATAGAGCTTCAGCAGATTCTTCTGGAGTGACTCACTCAGCGGGAAATGAGGGTTGGTGATGGCATTGACGGCCAAGGATATACCTGATGAGATCAGGTACTCGAACTCATCCTTATACAGGTCGAAACGGTCACCCTTCTTGCCACGAATGTTTTGTGCCACCACACGTTTCTTCTTGTTTTCCATCTGCGAGGGAATCATCTCGTAGATACGGCGTATGAGCAGTTTCTTGTTGTGTTCCTTCTCGTACTTGGAAGCGTCGCTGGCATAAAGGTTACGGATGCCATCCTGTACCTCGCGAACCTTCACAATGTTATGTGTTTCGAGGTAGGTATTGACGGCATCGGGCAGACCGCCTACCAGCAGATAGCGGCGGAAAAGGTCGAGTACATGGTTATGGTGTTCTTCCGAAAGGCTCTGGCGGTTCTCATAGGACATGCGCAGCATGTCAATCGCCTCAGTTCCGAAGCCGTTCGCAATCAGGAACTCTTCGAAATCGAGCTGGAACATATCCTTGATGATGATGCTGCCTACTGGAATGGAGGTGGTGTCTTTCAGGGTGATACCCAACAGACTGCCACTGGCGATAAAGCGGTAGCGGTTATCTTCACGCAGGAACTTCAGCATGGTGAGGTACTGCGAATAGTGCTGAATCTCGTCGAGGAACACCAGTGTATCATCGCGGTTGTTGAGCTTGTCGCCTGCCACCATGCTAAGGGTCAGATAGAAGTCTTCCTTCTTATGGATGTTCTTAAAGAGCTGCTCCCCCTCGTCATCCTCCACGAAGTTGATTTCCACGAAGTTCGGGTAGAGACGTGTACCCGCCTCACGAATACTGAACGACTTACCAATCTGGCGGGCTCCCTCCAGTATCAGAATCTTGTCATTATCGGACTTCAGGTAGTCCTCGATGTACGATGTGATCTTCCTGTACAGCATGGCCATTTACACTTTTCAATAACTTTTAGCAGTCAAAAACTACACTTTTCAATAAAATTTAATTCTGCAAAATTACACTTTTCAATCGAGACAACCAAACAAATTGGCAAAATAATGCAAAAGAGAGCCTCAAAATGTACTGAGCAAAAAAAGTTCCTTACTGGGCGCCGCATCCAGGGGCGGCATATCCTTTACGATGTCTGCGACGGCGTGAAGGCCGTCTGGCAAAAAGGCTTCAAGCCCTGATGGCGATAGCAGGAAAAAAAATGCACACGGGGTCTGAGCCCGTGTGCGCTTGATTCATCTCGCAGGACCTTCGTCGCCACCGCCGTAGATGAGGTCTTCGTCCTCATCGGCAAGGTTGGTGCTGGTGGTGGTGAAGATGCTGCCAGCCAGCAGGCGTGCCTGCTGCTGTAACTAGACTACCCGCACCGCGGGCTTCTGATATCCTTTCTTTTTCATATTGCTTTATTCTCACTTAATCACGACCTTGAACTTTGTTCGAACTCGCTCACGCTCGATAAAGCATGAGCGAGCTCTGCTTTATTCTCACTTAATCACGACCTTGAACTTTGTTCGAGCTCGCTCACGCTCGATAAAGCATGAGCGAGCTCTGCTTTATTCTCACTTAATCACGACCTTGTTACCATGATTGATATAGATGCCCTTCTGCGTGGGTTTGCCACTGAGTTTACGTCCCTGCAGGTCATACCAGTAGCCATCATTCTTATCCGTCTCCGTCCGAGTCGATCCAATGCCGATAATCCCTGTGGCGGTCTCGCCATTGCCGAAGTTCAGCACGATGGCACGGGCCTGCTGGGCGAGGTCGCCAGCCGTGATGCCATTCAGTTTGAACACGGCGCGGCAGGAGCCTACCGTCATGTCAGCCGAAGGATAGTAAAGCGTGTTGTCGGCCCCGAGGTAGAGCACAGTGCGGTCGTTAGCCTCCAGCGAGAAGGGCGAGAACGAGCCGGCAAAGGTCACAATGTCAGTAATCACCGCCTTATCATCAATATTGATGGTGACGTTGCTGAACAATGGATTCTTTCTGTCTTCTCCACTGGTCCACTTGATGAGATAGGGCTTTCCCGCCTCGATGCTGGTGGCATCGGTGAAGTTCAGCATCAGCACACCCGTCGTGCTGTCGAAACTGCTGGTGCCGAGGGTCTTCAGCGCGCTGGGGTTGAGTTGTGTTGATAGTTCATCCTGACTGAGGTCGAAGGGCAGGCACAGCGTGTTCCACGAGCCGTCCCCATAGAGTGTGCGACCGCTGAGCGTGAGCGTATTCACTTTCCTTCCTCCATAGTTTTCGAGGGTTTCTTCGTTGCTGGCATTATCCCGTAGTTCGAGACTCTCCAAGGGCAGGGTGTAAGTGTCGGTGAAGGTGTAGGTGGCCCCGTTATGGTCGTAAGTGGCCGTGGCGGTCTTCACCTCCCCCTCGGTGGTGTAGGTGATATTGGTCACGTTGGTGGCCTCGTCGCTCAGTGCACTGCACTTGATGCGGTCGAGGCTTGCCTGGTCTTTCTTCGTGATTTATATTGTTAAAAGATTACTCTGCCCCGTAGAACTTCAACAGGTCCTTGACTTTCTGCTCATCCCCAAGTTCCTTGCGAAGGATGGCTTTGTAGTCGATGTTTTGTTTTTTACAATCTTCTATAAATCCTTTTGTGGATTCTTTCATGAAATTGAGATCTTCTTTCTTTATTATATTCGGATTCTGGAGATATAAATTATAAAATTCAACCATTCTTTCCTTTACCCAAACAGAATCTTGTTTCATTATTTCTTTTATAGCCTCTGCAATCTGTCTGTCTGCCT
>DGTS01000023.1:17859-40825 GCA_002394385.1 Prevotella sp. UBA4330 | reverse complement strand
ATTATACGAATTATAAACCACAGATTTCGCTGATGACTCTGATGGCTCTATGGACTTGATAGGAACTACGAATTAAAGAACGGGCTAACACGGAGGTTGGCCCCTACAATTATAAAACCTATAAAACAGGTCTCGTGACACTGTAGGGGCTAACCTCCGTGTTAGCCCGCAAACAATGAACTGTAGAAAAATATCCGTGTATTCCGTGTAATCCGTGCCTTAAACTACGAATTAAACGAATTATTAAACCACAGATTTCGCGGATTACGTTGATTATTAGACTATGTATTTATCTTGATTGTTTTCTAACGAACGATTTCATAGATTTTTCTCCGACAATTAACGCGAATTATACGCTAATCTTATTATCGGTTATTAACGTTACATTTGCGAAAATTGGCGGAGGAAAACAACTACGAATTGCGGATTTATTCTCCGCAAATTAACGCCAATTAAACGCAAATAAATTATTAATGGTCATTTACGTCTCATTAACGGCCATTTACGTTCAAAACCACTGACTACTGATTTCTTCCTCCCCCCTTTTGGGGGGATTAGAGAGGGGTTTCTTTTGGGGATTGAGGAGGGGTTTCTTTTGGAGGGGTCTTCTATATGAAATTCTTTGAACTATTACAAATAGCGTTGGGAAATAGGGAGCGATTCTCTGTGGCACCGACATTGGAGGAGTGGCGAGAGATTTACGACAATGCCACACGGCAGGCTCTCATTGGGGTGATGTTCTCCGGTGTGGAACGGCTGCCCGCTGAGCAGAGACCGCCACGCGAGATGATTCTGCCATGGTTCATGGTGGTGTCGAAGATAGAGAAACGCAACGCCATGATGAACGAGGCATGCGCCAAGGTCACGGAGAGATTTCTTCGTGACGGCTTCGACTGCTGCATACTGAAAGGACAGGGGGTGGCGGCGTACTACCCCGCCCCACTGCGGAGGCAGAGCGGAGACATCGACGCATGGGTGCTGCCGAAGCAAAGGAACGGCATGGATGTGGACCAGTGCGCAAGGTTGGTGACAGACTATGCCCATCAGTTCACTCCCGACACCAAAGCATCGTACCACCATGTGGATTTCCCTGCCATGAAGGATGTGTCGGTGGAGATTCATTACCGACCGTCGTACATGTTCAGTGCTGTTGCCAACAGCAGACTGCAAAAGTATTTCTACGGAGAGGCGGGCAAGCAGTTCCTGAACACCATCGAGATGGGAGGAGGAACGGTGAGTATGCCAACGGCGGAGTTTAATGCCGTGTTCCTGCTCAGCCATATCTATCGTCACCTTTACGAGGAGGGCATAGGACTGCGCCAGTTGCTCGACTACTACCACATGTTGGTGAGCACGGGACTGGCAGAGGACAAAGAGAGACGTGAGGCAGTGCTCAGGCAACTGAAAAAGTGCGGCATGATGAGGATAGCGGGCGCCGTGATTTACGTGCTCCGCGAGTCGTTCGGAATGCAGGAGAGATACATGCTCGTCGAGCCTGACGAGAGGACGGGGCGCTTCCTGCTGAACGAGATAATGCTGACAGGAAACTTCGGACAGTATGACGAGCGCGTGTCTGATGCCACACGCCACAGTGCAGTGGGAAGGAACCGCCAGAGGCTGAAGCGTGACATGATGCTCTTCAGATATTTCCCTGGAGAATGTCTATCAGAACCGTTCTTCAGGCTCTATCACTGGTGGTGGAGAAGGAGGATGAATTAAAGACTAAGCCTCACCCCTGACCCCTCTCCAAAGGGCGAGGGGGACTTTAAGGGGCGGAGAAAAAGAAAAGGGTAGAGAACACAAGAAACTGGGGATACTGACAATGAGTCGGTATCCCCAGTTTCCTTTTGTTTGTCCAAATACGTCGGGATGGTTATGCCTCATCCATCGGATAGTGGACACCCCATTTCTGGCGCAGGCTGTCCATGAGTTGCATGATGTAGAGGGTTTCGGCATGCGGCATCTCGCGCGGCTCGAGGAGTCCTTCGATAAGTGCCTGACGACAGGCAAGGAACTCATACTCATAGCCCGTTATCTGCTTCGGCACATGGATGTCCTCGACAAACTCACGGTCGTGGGTGTTCACGGTTATCTTCTGCGGGTTGTTGATATTGTCGATGATAAGATTTCCGTCGGTTCCGGCAATCACTCCGATATTATCACCCACGCATGCGGCACTCGACTGCACGTTGGCGAGTATGCCGTCTGCCAGGACGAGTGACATGGCATTGGTGAGGTCCATGCCCGTCTTGCTCTTCACGCACTGACTCTCGATATTCACTATGTCAGCAGGGAAGAACATACGCACGAAGTTGAGCGTATAAACCCCGAGGTCGAGCAATGCCCCGCCGCATAGGTCAGCCCTCATAATGCGCGGCTTGTCGCCCATAGAGTAACCCAGTGTTGCCGTCACCAGTCGCGGTGTCCCGATGCGTCCGCTGTCGATGAGGTCGCGCACTATCTTCACTGCTGGCTGATAACGAGTCCAGATGGCCTCGGCAAGGAACACCTTTTGTTCTTTCGCGATGCGCACTATCTCTGCCGCCTCGCGGTGATTCGCCATGAAAGCCTTCTCCACGAGACATGGTTTGCCTGCAAGCAGCGCCTCGCGGGTAACGTCAAAGTGATGGGAGTGTGGCGTTCCAATATACAACAGGTCAACGTCGGGGTCGGCAATCAGTTCCGAGTAAGAGCCGTATGCCTTGGTAATGTCCCATGTCTTGGCAAAGTCCTCTGCCTTTTCCTTAGTGCGCGAACCAACGGCGTATGCCTCACATTCTTTCAATCCTCTCAGTGTGATGGCAGCCTTCTCTGCTATCCATCCGGTGCCGACGATGCCGACACGAAGTATTTGGTCTTGTTTCATTGTTTTTTTTTTGTTATAGGTTATGGGTTATTGGAGATTGGCTATTATAGTCGGCTAAAGCCTTTGTAAAAGCAGCAGAGCCGAACGCCCCCTCAACAACCCTTAATTGTAGGGGCGTACCTCCGTGTGCGCCCGTTATAATCACGACAATGCGGGGTTTCCGGGCGCACACGGGGGTACGCCCCTACAGCATTCTCCACTCCTATCTCCTAATTTCAAATACGTAATTACTCCTTCCCCTGTATGGGCGAGGAGAGTGTTACGATGTTCTTGAACGATGAGCCGAAGATGACGTACTGGGTATTTCCGGCGATGGTTTCCTCGTTCTGTCCCCACAGGAATGGCCAGTCGTCGAAATTCTCGAAGTGGTCGGGCTTGCGGAAGAGCAGTCCCGGTGCCACATTGCCCGGAATGAACAAGAAGTCGGCACGGTTGTTGCCGTAGAACACCTGCTTGGGACGGGCGGCGCCAACAACAGCCACGAACGAGTAGTTGTGATATGGGTGACAGCCATAGAGCCAGTTCGCCACGCGGTATATCTCGTTCCTGCTCACAATGTCGGGGCAGTTCTTGTCCGCTGGCACTTGTTACTGATGCCAACAGCATGACAATAGATAATAGTTTGTTTCTCATTTAGGTTGTTTCTCTTGGTTCTTATAATTGTTTTTTTTGACGAATTACGCCCCCGATAGTTTCATTTACACCTTATTATATTATAAATAGTTAACACTTGGCGACCTGTTGTCGCACAGTAAAATAGCCCATATTAAAAGGTAAAAAAGTAAAAGGGTAAAAGAGTAAAAAGGATAGTTATAGGTAAAAAATAGTAAAAGGGTAAAAGAGTAAAAAGGATAGTTATAGGTAAAATCATTCCTAAGTCACTCGAAAAGAATCCCCTCCTCAGTCCCCCCGAGGGGGGAAGTTAACAACCAAACAACCAAACAACTAAAAAACTAAACAACTAAACGACTAAAAGACTAAACGACCAAACGACTAAACGACTAAACGACCAAACGACTAAATGAAAAAAAACTACAAAATTCTTTGCACGTTAAAAACATTTGTATTAAATTTGCAATTGCTTATTATACAATCGACCTCAGCAGGCGATGCCTGCTATACAAAAATACCATCAAGAACAAATAACCGCTACAAAATACTATCATGATAACAAGAAGACTACTCATATATTGTCTTGTTACTGCCTTTTCACTCGCTACAGCCCTCACAGCACAGGGGCAGCAGGAAAGGAAATTGCCCCACTTCGAGCATATTTACACCCGAGGGCATGCCGTACACTCCATCTGCCGCGACGCTGACGGCATAGTATGGGTGGGGACAACTAACGGACTGACAACACTCGCGCAACTGAAAAGCAACAACCCGTTCAGTTACACACGCCACGAGGCTCTAAACCAACTCATCGACGACATAAAGAAAGACAACACAGGACGGCTGTGGCTGCTGACACACGCCAACCACATTCTGGTTTACGACCCGCACAGAAACAGCGTCATCACCGACGTGGACTCTTACCTGAAAAGCCTCAACATTCCATACGTCAACGAGCGGCTGACCATCATAGGACCACAGGGGAAACTATGGACAAGCAACGCCAAGAGTGTGGTGTGCTACGACTTCAAAGAAAAGACCACACGCAACGTGCCACTGCCGCCAAAGAGCGGCAACATCATAGCACTGCACAGCAACGGCGACGATGTGTTCGTGGTGACACAAAACAACATCTACAGCATAGCAACACCTAAGAACACCGCAGAGAACATAGGCACAACGCCCTACCCCATCAAGAACAACGACTTCATTCTGAAACGCGACATGGGCAAGAATCTATGGCTCGCCATAGACAACAGGCTCTTACGACTCGACAGGAAAACCAAAGAGTGGAGAGAGATTAACGACATAAAAAACGTGAAGGGAATAGTGGCGACGATACAGGGACACATCTTCGTGGCAACCACTAACTACGGTCTTTACGAATTCCTTCCAGGATCGACACAACCGCTGAACTTCAGGCAGGCACCGCCAAACACCAACGGACTGCTGACTAACCACATCGAGGCTCTCTATTACAGCGAGACACTCGATGCCGTGATTGTTACATATTATAAATGTAACCTCAGCGTAATAACACCAAACACATATTTCTTCAACACCTACAGCCTCGCAACACCGGCAAGCAACTACCAGCCAGAGGATGTCATCTCGATAGCAAAGGCGGCAGACGACAAATCGTTCTGGGCAGGAACCGAAGACGGAGGCATATTCCGGATAAAGAGCACCGGCAACCTGGAGATTCTGGAGAACAAACTGCGAGGAAACGCCATCACCGCTCTCTTCACTGACAGCGAGCGACATCTGTGGACGGGAATATACAACGGCGGACTGACCGCCGACAACGGACGACACTTCTTGCAGGGACTGTCGCCATACGCCATAGAGCAACCAATAGAGGGAGGAAGGCTCTTTGTGGCGGTGCTCGGACAGGGCATCATGGCTTTAGATCCCAAAACGGGCGACACACAAAGAATACCCACCGACAACCCGTGGATAACCGAACTCGCAGCAGCACGAGGGAAACTATATGCCGTGACCAACGACTTCATCTACGAGGTGGACGCCGCGACACTCGCCGTGAAGAAGACACCGCTGACAGTGCTCGGAAACAACAACCGCATGAGGCAGGGGCATCGCGACATCTTCGCTGACAAAGAAGGAAGACTATGGATGGTGAGCAGTGTGAATCACTCGCCGATATACATCTATGAACCCGCGACAGGCAAGACACACACACTGGAGAGCATGTCGAAATTCATCGTCATGGCGATAAACGCCGACAACGAGGGTAATGTCTGGTGCACTACAGACCAGGGACTGGTGCGCATCGTCAACGACGGGAAACGATTCAGTTTCTACAAGTACTCGTTCAACATGTCCAGCGACACCCACTACAACCAAAGGGCACTGCACACCCTGGACAACGGATACATGGTGGCAGGGACTGACCACGGCATAATAGAGTTCAACCCAAAAATGATTGCCGAGGGGAAGAAACTGCATGCCGAACCGCAAGCACCCATCATAGCAATGCTGCGCATCAACGGAGAGATAATGACACCGCAAACACTCGCCGGCAGAGGCAACGAACAGAGCGACGTAATTTACGCAAACACGCTCGATCTCGGCTACGAGGAGAAGAACATCTTCGTGGTGTGCCAGCCCAGAGGGTTCACCACAGGAATGGAAGAGCAATACTATTGCCAACTGAAAGGCTATTCGGACAACTGGATACCAATGAACGACAACAGCATAATGCTGCCAAACCTCAGACCAGGCGAGTACGACTTCCTCGTGCGCTCGGCATCGCAAGAAGACGCAGAGGCATTCAGCATACTGCACATCAGGATACGCCAGCCGTTCTATTTCTCCACATGGGGTATAATGCTGTGGACTGCCATAGCAGCAATCGTTGGCTCCATAGTGTTCCTCTTCATACGCAACCGCAGCAGATACAAGCAGCAGATACGCCGCATAGCACGGCAGAAGAAAGAGGATGAGCGACTCAACGAGATGAAGACACGCTTCTTCACCAACATCAGCCACGACCTCCGCACACCGCTGACGCTAATCATAGCACCGGCAGACCAACTGATAAAGCGGTTCACCGACAAGCCCGACGGCGACAACACACTGACGCTGCTGGGCACCATAAGGAAAAACGCCGACCGCCTGCTGACTCTCTCAAACCAGATTCTCGACGTGAGGAACTTCGACAGCGGCTACGAGGCACTGCAGAAGACACCAACAGACATCGGGAAAATGCTCAACGACCTCTCGGAAGCGTTCACCTCGATGGCAGAGAAACGCAGGATAAGACTCAGCGTCAACGTTCCGCAAGAGCAGCACATAGTGCAGATAGACAGCGACAAGGTGTATAAGATAGTCAACAACCTGCTGTCCAACTCGTTCAAGTTCACACCCGACGGAGGCGAGATAAGCCTCGACTGCAACGTGGAACCAGCCGAGAAAGACTCTATGATAACTCTGCGGGTGGCAGACACCGGCGGAGGAATCAACGAGAAAGACATGCCATACATATTCGAGCGCTTCTACTACTCGAAGCGACTGAAGACAAGCCACATGAGCAGCGGCATAGGACTGAACATCGTGAAGCAATATACCGACCTCATGGGAGGAACAATAAAAGTGGAGAAAAACTCTCCGCAAGGCACCATATTCACCATCGCCTTCGCGGCAGAAGAGGTGACAACACCCATCGCCCAACACCCATCACCCAACACCCATCACCCAACACCCGACACCCAACACCCATCCACAGTGCTCGTGGTTGACGACAACACCGACATGCTCTCGTACATCGCAGCGTCGCTGCAAGACGAGCATAACGTCATCACTGCTACCAACGGCAACGATGCCCTGAGCATACTTGCCGACGAGGAACAGACCATCGACGTGGTGGTGAGCGACGTGATGATGCCGGGCATCGACGGCTTCGAACTGACACGACGCATAAAAAACGACATCAACATGAGCCACATCCCCGTGATACTGCTCACGGCAAAGGCTCTGGAGGAGGACCAACTGGAGGGACTGCAGATGGGAGCCAACGACTACATCACCAAGCCGTTCAACATCGACATTCTGCGACTGCGCATCAAAGCATGGATGGAGCGCAGACAGGCAGTACGCGAACGGTTCAGCACACAACAGGAGGTGGAGCCGGAAGAACTTACCATCACCACTCTCGACGAGCAACTGCTGCAAAAGGCGGTCGCCGCGGTGAGCGAGCACATGCACGAACCAGACTTCAACGTGGACCAACTGGCATCAATACTGGGAATACACCGCACGGGACTTAACCGTAAGTTACAGTTTATCACAGGACAACGGCCTATCCTCTTCATCCGCACGCTGCGACTGAAACGTGCACGGCAACTGATGGATGCCGACCCGTCGCTGCCGGTGTCTCAGGTGGCTTATATGGTGGGCTTCAACAACCCGAAACTCTTCGCAAAGCACTTCAACGAGGAGTTCGGCTGCCTGCCGAGTGAGTATAAGAACAAGAACAACGGATAACACGGATGGCTCTACGGACTTTAAGGACTTTACTGGGACTACGAATTATACGAATTATACGAATTATTAAACCACAGATTTCGCGGATGACTCTGATGGCTTTACGGACTTTAAGGATTTACTGGGACTACGCGCTCGGCTTTGCCGCTTTTACAAAGGCGATAGCCGACTAAAAGAATTAAACGAATTACACAAATTATTAACCACAGATTTCGCTGATGACTCTGATGGCTCTAAGGACTTGATAGGAACTACGAATTATTCTAATTTCTTTCCTTAAACAACGGATTAAACGAATTACACTGATTTCTTCCTCCCCCTATTGGGGGGATTAGAGAGGGGCTCTTTCTTTCCTTCCCCCCTCGGGGGGACAGAGGAGGGGTTTGAGAATCCGCGTTAATCCGTGTAATCCGTGCCTTAAACTACAAATTACACGAATTATACGAATTATTAAACCACAGATTTCGCGGATTACGTTGATTATTAGACTATGTATTTATCTTGATTGTTTTCTAACGAACGATTTCATAGATTTTTCTCCGACAATTAACGCGAATTATACGCGAATTATACGCTAATCTTATTATCGGTTATTAACGTTACATTTGCGAAAATTGGCGGAGGAAAACAACTACGAATTGCGGATTTATTCTCCGCAAATTAACGCCGATTAAACGCAAATAAATTATTAATGGTCATTTACGTCTCATTAACGGCCATTTACGTTCAAAACCACTGATTACTGATTTCTTCCTCCCCCCTTTTGGGGGGATTAGAGAGGGGCTCTTTTTACCTTCCCCCCTCGGGGGGACTGTGGAGGGGTTTCTTTTTGGGGGTTCCATTTGATGCAATGTAGGGTAACATTTGTAGAACGGGCTGTTTTTCAGTGTTTTACATTTGCACTTATTATAATAACACCATAACTTTGCCGACGCAAAACCTAATGTTTCCAAATTATTTTGCACAAAAATGTTACAGATTGTCATTTAGGCGTCAGAAATTTCAAAGTAAAATAATGACAACGCAATTATAAATAGTAGCAAACATAACGAACATAAATTACGAATAATAGCATATAATCTAAAAAAAAGTAACAATGAAGAAAGTATTACTATTTACAGTCGCTGTGCTCTTTGCTTTGGTAGCAAAGGGTATGATTGCCCAGCCTTCTTATATGGATGGCGCAATGGGATTTATCATTCAAGTGGAATCAGGTGATGCACTTGATGGAGGTGGTTCTTCTGCTACTGAGGCCATCTATGGAGATGAATCTATAACTCCTGCTACTTGTGAACAGGGTGTTTATAAGGATAGTTCAACAGGGAATTTATTCCTTAGATATCAATCCCCTGGTGGTGCACCTGGCGATGTTTGGCTTTCCGATATAACTAAAGCCCAGATACGCACGGACGCAGGTGTGTCATTAAGTGGCACCGAGTTTACCCAACTTAAGAATAGTTATCCAAACCTGAATTATCTTAACTTGCAGAATGCTGCTGTAGAGGATGCCACTACTACCGCAGCCACTAATGCGCTGAAGAAACTAAATGAGATTTCTCAACTTAAGACAATCGTGTTCCCTGCAATTGATGGACTTATTATTCCCGCTCAGACTTTTAAGAATAACCAAACACTTGAAACTGTCATATTCCCTGATTTGGAATCCGGGACCTATGAATTGTATTGTGAAGCATTTATGGGTTCTAGACTGAAATCTGTAAGTTTGGGTAAAGGTTTTATCACTCAAATTGAGACTAATCCGGATTCGGAGTCGGGTAAGTTTGTCTTTGCCAATTGCGACAATTTGTCAATTGTCGTATTGGATGACCATATAGAAACTTTAGGCGAAGAGATGTTCTATCATACACACGGTCTGAAATATCTTGTACTTCCTGATCAATTAAGAAAGGTGGGTTCCCTTTGTTTTAAGGAATCAGGTCTTGAAACCATCACTATTCCTGACCATCTAAGTATTCCAGCTGGTACCCAGATGTTCCAAGGATGTATTTATCTGAGGGATATTTATGTAGAGGCAGATGAACTTCATTGCGGCTATCAGGGTCTGATGGAAGAGGACCAGACAATGAACTTTAGATGGAAAGGCGGTGAAGGTGGTGTGCAAACTTATAGTACTTCCGACTACGAGTCAACAAGTGTTTATAATAAAGATCCGCAGTCGGACTGGAATGGATACAGTTACACTATCCCTATCCTTCATTATGTAGGAACTGAGAAAGCTAAGGAAAACTACCGTACCCCAGCTTGGCTGCATTTTAGTGGAACTGATCCTGAAGACGGAACAACATGGCCTACCGCTCAGAATATAGAAATGAAGAATAACGGATGGAGCAGTCAGGCGTATCTGGATGCGCATGATGCTTCAACCAACCCTTGGTATACACCCTATGAATGGCTTGCCTTTAGTGGAGATTATGCCGATCAAAATGGTGATTATACCGGCTGGCGCCAGTTTATGATTGGTGGTAACACGCTGAAGCAGCAGGATATCTTCTACGACAATCGCGTGAAGGAGTATCGCTGGTACACCATCTGTCTGCCCATTGATATGACGAAGGCTCAGTTTGAAAGTGCCTATGGTATAGGAGCCGCGCTGAACGAGTTCTCGGGTGCTAATTACGATGAAAGTAAAAATCTTATCACGTTGGAATTCAACACACCTGCTACGGAAGATAATAAAGGAAACTATCTGAAACGCCATGTACCTTATATGATTCACCCGGCTAAACTGAATCTGACCAAAAGAAAAGTGCTTGAGAATGGAACGGTAGTAGGAGAGGTGCAGTATAAGACTGTAAACGGAGAAATCATGACCGAAGAGATGATTGCCGTCTATGGTGTGAGAAGCGACCTCCTCGTAAAATGGGATGACCGCATGGATGACAATGCTATCAGTGCTGTTGTTGCTGAAAATGAAGATTCTTTGTCTGCCAACAAAGTTACGTTCAATTTGACAGTCTCTGATAAGGATTTCAATATGGACTATACTTTCGTTGGCGATTACAAAGGAGCCGAACTCTATGGTTCTACTAAGACACTCGGAAGCGCTGACAAGATTCCTGAGGGAGCCTACTATCTGGGTTACACTAAAGGTAAATATCCGCTCGGATTCTATTATTCTTCTGGAAGACAGAATTGGGTGCCCTATTGCGCTGCCATCCTGCGCAAGGACAACTCAAGCGCAAGCGCTGGAGCCAAGGTTAACTTTATAGATGTTGACATGTATAACACAAGTAAAATAGATGTTACTCCAACGGGAATTCCAACCATCAGTATTCCAGTGATTAGAACCGACAACAAAGTTTATAACCTCAATGGTCAGGTGGTTCGCGCCAACGCCGAAGACCTTAACGGATTGGATAAGGGTATTTATATCGTAGGCGGAAAGAAAATAATGGTTAAATAAAAATTTGAGGAGAATACAACAATGAAAAAGATATATGTGAAACCACAGATTGAGCAGTTGGCTTTGATAGAGGAAGGACACATCTGTATTGGTACAAATGTGGCTGGCGACAACAGCAATAGTCAATACGAGACCATTCATAACAATATCGATCAGGATCCTAATTACGATGATGACGGTCCTGGTATGACAGCCAAAGGTTACGACGACGTTTGGGTTGAAGACGAAGAATAAACAATTTGAGTTTTATTAATTTGTTATTATTTAGTTATTTGTAGTAAGTATTAAAATTTTATTGACAGACGAGACCCGCCCTGCTGAGATTAGCACGGCGGGTCTTTTTTTGAAACCTAAAACCCCTCCTCGGCCCCCCCGAGGGGGGGAAAGAGCCCCTCTCTAATCCCCCCAAAAGGGGGAGGAAGAAATCAGTAGTCAGTGGTTTTGAACGTAAATGGCCGTTAATGAGACGTAAATGACCATTAATAATTTATTTGCGTTTAATTGGCGTTAATTTGCGGAGAATAAATCCGCAATTCGTAGTTGTTTTCCTCCGCCAATTTTCGCAAATGTAACGTTAATAACCGATAATAAAATTAGCGTATAATTCGCGTTAATTGTCGGAGAAAAATCTATGAAATCGTTCGTTAGAAAACAATCAAGATAAATACATAGTCTAATAATCAACGTAATCAGCGAAATCTGTGGTTTAATAATTCGTATAATTCGTAGTTTAAGGCACGGATTACACGGATTAACGCGGATTTTCAAACCCCTCCACAGTCCCCCCGAGGGGGGAAGTTAAAAAGAGCCCCTCTCTAATCCCCCCAAAAGGGGGAGGAAGAAATCAGTGTAATTCGTTTAATCCGTTGTTTTAAGGAAAGAAATTAGAATAATTCGTATAATTCGCTTAATTCGTAGTCCCTAAAAGTCCTTAGAGCATCAGAGTCATCAGGGAAATCTGTGGTTTAATAATTCGTATAATTCGTGTAATTCGTAGTGTAATTAGTAGTCCCTGGAAGTCCTAGAAGTCCGTAGAGGAACGAGGAATCAGATGTTCGGGGTGTCCCATTTCTTCGTCTCGTTGCACTCGATGCCTACGGTCTGGTTACCCACCTTCAACGTGAAGTCGCCCTCTTCGAGAATCCATTTGCCGTCAGCACCAACGAAGGCGAGAGCCTTGGCAGGCAGGCGGAATGTCACGGTCTGTGTTTCCCCTGGCTGCAGTTCCACCTTGGTGAAGTCGCGCAGCCGTCGGTTGTCAGGCACCATTGATGCCACGAGGTCGCTGCTGTAGAGCAGTACCGGCTCTTTTCCTGCCCTGCTTCCCGTGTTGCGCACGTCAACGGTAACGGTGAGCACGTCGTCGGAAGAGAATTTCTGCTTATCCACACGCAGGTTAGAGTATTCGTATGTGGTGTAACTGATGCCATAGCCGAACGGCCACTGCAGCGACACCTTGGCATCGTAGTTATATGCTCCCGCCATGGTGCCCACCTCCTCGCTCACCTTATAGTCGTAGGTGTGCAGTGAGTTGATTTCGCGCGGATAGGTATATGGCATCTTCGCAGAGAAGTTAGCGTCGCCGGCGAGCAGGTTAGCCAGTGCATCGCCGCCGTAGTTTCCCGGCAGGAAGATATCCACCACCGCCTTTGCCAGTGGTTCGATGTCGGCGATGAGTCGCGGACGACCACCATTGAGTATCAGCACTATCGGCTTGCCCGTCTCGGCAAGAGCCTTGACGAGACGGCGCTGGTTGGCAGAGAGCCACAGGTCGGTAAGGTTGCCCGGTGTCTCGCAGTAACTGTTCTCTCCGATGCATGCCACTATGACATCGGCACCGGCGGCAGCACTCACGGCACGCTCTATCTGCGGTTCGTTCTCGTCGTAGTAAGCCCCCTGCTCGTTGTAAGTAACGCCCTGTTCCAGTGTGATGTTCTCCTTGCCGAACTTATTGCACAAAGCCTCATAGATGGTGTTGTATTTCTCTGCAAGGTCTTCAGCGCCCGAGCCCTGCCATGTGTAACTCCACCCGCCGTTCAGACAGCGCATCTGATTGGCGTTAGGACCAGTGAGAAGAATCTTGGTTCCCTGCTTTAGCGGCAGGGTAAGGTTCTCGTTCTTCAGCAGCACCTCGCCTTCCTCTGCTGCACGGAGTGCTTTCTGCGCGAACTCTTCGCTGCCGTATTTCTCATAGCCCTTGCCTCCTGTGTTAGGCTGGTCGAAAAGTCCGAGACGGTATTTCAGTCGCAGTATGCGGCGCACGGCATCGTCGATGCGCTCCATAGGCACCTTGCCCTCCTGCACAAGTTCCTTAAGCAGTACGCAGAACTCCACGCTGTAGGGGTCCATCGACATGTCGATGCCAGCATTTATGGCAATGCGAATGGCGTCTTTCTTGTCCTTTGCCACATGCTCACGAGTGAAGAGGTTGTTGATGTCGGCCCAGTCGGTCACTATCATGCCGTCCCACTGCAGGTCTTCCTTAAGCCACTTGGTGAGATACTCGTAACTGGCATGTACAGGCACGCCGTTGATGCTTGACGAGTTGACCATAATGGTCAGCGCGCCTGCCTGAATGGCAGCCTTGAACGGCTCGAAGTATTTCTCGCGCAACATGGCTGGCGAGATGTATGCCGGTGTGCGGTCTTTTCCTGAGAACGGTGCGCCGTATGCAAAGTAGTGCTTCACACTTGTCGCCACGTTATACTTGCCCAGATGGTTGGGGTCGCTACCCTGATAGCCCGCAATCTCAGCCTCCGCCATACGTGCATTGACGATGGCATCCTCGCCGAAACTCTCCCAGATGCGCGACCATCGCGGGTCACGACCAAGGTCGAGCACGGGGTTATACACCCACGGGCAATTTCCCGCGCGACTCTCGTATGCCGTCACCTCTGCCATCTGGCGTGCGAGCGAGGTGTTGAACGATGCCGCGAGGTTTATAGGCTGCGGGAAGAGAGTGCCTCCCTGACTGTAGGTAACTCCGTGGTTATGGTCGAGACCATAGATGTCGGGGATGCCGATATGCTTCATTGATTTCTCCTGAATCAGTCTTATCCACTGCTGCCACTGTTCCAACTTTGGGGCGCGTGTGCCCGGTGCGTTGAGTATGGAGCCCACCTTCCATTTTGAGATAAGAGTGTCGAGCATTGTCTCGTTGAGTTTCCACTGGCGGCGAGTCTCCCCTTTGTAAATATCAACAGGATAGTTGGCGAAGCGCTCTATTATCTGAGCGTCGGTCATCTTCATCGCTGCGTCGATGTCGGCTTGGGAAGCGCCATACTGCTGCATCACCGAGCGCACCTTCTCACGGTCAACCTTGGCATTCTCGACGGTCATCTTGCCCATGAGGTCAAGGTTCAGTTCGAGCATCTGTCCTATTTTCTCGTCGAGAGACATCTTAGAGAGAGTCTTCTCCACCTTCGCCTCAATCCCTGCGTCGCGCGGAATGGCTGGTTTCTGATTTCTCTGTGCCTGTGCGGTGAATGCGGCAAGCACCATTACGATTGTGAAATACTTTTTCATTATTGTTTAGTGTTTTAGGTTTTTCTTGGGAGGCAGCGATGGCATCGCTGCATACGGGACAAAGGGAGACAGGAGTGTGGTGCCTGGTGTGAGTGGGCAAGGGCCGTTCTCCTTCTTCGTTCCTCATAGGTTAAGAGTTTTTCGCTGCAAAGATACAAAATATTTTCTTCCAATTGGTTTGTTGTCTCGTTTTTTTTAAGACATAAAAAGTTCTGGAGTTTAGAAGAAAATGTTGTTTTAAGGAAACCCCTCCTCAAGTCCCCCAAAAAGAACCCCTCCTCTAATCCCCCCAAAAGGGGGAGGAAGAAATCAGTAATCAGTGGTTTTGAACGTAAATGGCCGTTAATGAGACGTAAATGACCATTAATAATTTATTTGCGTTTAATTCGCGTTGCTGAGAATAAATCTGCAATTCGTAGTTGTTTTCCTCCGCCAATTTTCGCAAATGTAACGTTAATAACCGATAATAAAATTAGCGTATAATTCGCGTTAATTGTCGGAGAAAAATCTATGAAATCGTTCGTTAGAAAACAATCAAGATAAATACATAGTCTAATAATCAACGTAATCAGCGAAATCTGTGGTTAAATAATTCGTTTAATTCGTAGTTTAAGGCACGGATTACACGGATTAACGCGGATTCTCAAACCCCTCCTCTGTCCCCCCGAGGGGGGAAGGTAAGAAAGAGCCCCTCTCTAATCCCCCCAATAGGGGGAGGAAGAAATCAGTGTAATTCGTTTAATCCGTTGTTTTAAAGAAAGAAATTAGAATAATTCGTGTAATTCGTAGTGTAATTAATAGTCCCGAGAAGTCCTATAAGTCCATAGAGCCATCAGAGTCATCCGCGAAATCTGTGGTTTATAATTCGTATAATTAGTGTAATTCGTAGTCCCGAGAAGTCCTGAAAGTCCGTAGAGGCATTACTTCAGGTACTTTGTGAAAAACTCTGCGAGGGTGTCCCAAGGGATGAGGTTCTTCGGTTCGCCCTTGCCCACCAGTTCGGTGTAGCCGCCATCGTAAAGGTCGCAGTGGGAAGCACCGGGGATGATGAGCAACTGCTTGTTCTCAGGTACAGGGTTAGGCTTGATGCCCGCCTCTGGCTTTCCGTTCACCATATATTTATAAGCATCCTCTCCGAAGTAACGCGAGTGAGCCTTTTCACCATGCATCACGAGCACTGCCGAGCGTATCTCGTTGGTGTAATATAGGAAACGGGCATTGGCGAATGCCTGAGTACCTATGGTGCGCCATCCGTCGTTAGAGTTACCGCTGCGCTTGTGATAGCCACGTGCGGTCTTATAGTAGTCGTAATAGTCCTTCACGAACTGCGGTGCATCATCGGGCAGCGGTTCAATCACACCGCCAGCCATTGCCATCGGGTCGGTCAGACGCTGCTTACTCTGAGCCTCGCGTGCTGCATGACGGTCGGCCTCGTTATTGTTGGCATCGAAATAGCCGTTGCCGCTGACGCGAGTCATGTCGTACATCGTAGATGCCACAGTAGCCTTGATGCGTGTGTCGGCAGCGGCAGCATTAAGGGCGATGCCACCCCATCCGCAGATGCCTATGATGCCTATGCGCTCTGCATTGACATTCTCCAATCCTGAGAGAAAGTCAACAGCAGCCATGAAGTCCTCGGTATTGATGTCTGGCGATGCCGTGCGACGCGGTTCGCCACTGCTCTCACCGGTATATGAAGGGTCGAAGGCGAGCGCCACGAAGCCCCGCTCTGCCATGCGCATGGCATAGAGTCCGCTCGACTGCTCCTTAGTAGCGCCGAAGGGACCGCTCACTGCTATGGCTGGCAGGTCTTTTCCCCCGTCCTTCGGGGTGTAAAGATCGGCAGCGAGGGTAAATCCATACTGCGTCTGGAACGTCACCTTACGGTGATTAACTTTCTCACTCAGCGGGAACACCTTGTCCCACTCCTGTGTTAACTGTAACTGTGTCATATCTTCTTCGTTTTTATTGTTTATTTCCTTGTTGCATGCTGTGAGCACTCCCGCCACGAGCATTAGCGATAACACTATCTTCTTCATTTCACTATTTTCTTTCCGTTCTTGATATATATTCCTCTCATGGGACTCTGGGTCCGCACTCCATTCAACGCTATGTATTCGTCAGAGTCATTATCATTCGCTTTCGCAGTGGTGATGCCAGTGGTATTCTCTGCCGACAGGGTAACACTGACTCTGCCCTGCCCTGCTTTCAGGAACGACTTCAACTGCTCCAAGGTGCTGTACTCGATGCGTCCCAGCCGTGTGTAACTCCATGAGTTGCTGCCATAGAAGAGCACTATCTGATTGCCACTATAAAGGATGACATCACCTGCCTGGGTGGTCAGTTGCTGATTGCTTGTGGGCAACGACATTCCGAGTGGTCCCACCTTCTCGAAACCGCCATAGTCATCGGCCTGATATGTAATGGGACTTGTGGCGAGAGCCGCCATGAGTGCCTCTGTAGCATTGTTCTTCACCAGCGTCACAGGCAGTGTCTTGCTACCTATGGTGATGTAAAGTCTCTCTGTCATATTCTCTTCTTTTATTGTCTGCGCCTGTGCCTCATCACCACCGCACGACATCGTGAGAAGGGCAATGGCGGCAACGAGCAGACGGCTGATTACTGTTATTTTCATATCTACATATTATTAATTACCGAATCAACAAGATACCTCATCCAGACGATGCCGTCGTTCTCCTCCACACTCTTGAAAGTGAGGCGCACTGGCTTGCGGTCCATGGGACGGCCGTCGAAAGCCGCTGCCATGCCCTCGCGACCGTCTATGCCATAGCCATACATCATGCTCACCTCGTCTATCAGTCCCTGGTCGAGCATCGAGCCGTTGATATGGCCGCCTCCAACTACCGCCAGTCGTTCCACACCGAATACCGAACGCAGTGTTTCGAGTGCTGCACCGAGGTCGATACCATCTGTTCCGACTGTGATATAAGATATGTGTTTGTCCTTCAGGTAGTCGAGATACTCCTGGCTGACACGTTCGGAGAGAATCATCAGGAGCGGACGGCCGAAGAGTTCGGTTGTGTTGTCGTCCCACAGCAACGTGCCCTGTGTGTCCACGCCGATGGCATAGCCCTTAGCCTCAACGGCTTTATAGAGTTGTTGTCCTGCATCCTCATGCGCCGACTGCGCCTGGAAAGTGCCTGCCTGTGCATAGTGCATGGCAAGAGTGACGCGTCCCTCCAATGTGGAGTCACAGCCCAACTGCGCCAGCGCATCGTAGTAATGGTTGGTGTCGTCAATCTGCTCGGTCATCTCGCAGTCAATCCTGCCGTCGAGCGACGCCATCATGTGGCAAATAACATAAGGTCTCATCATGTTTATCGGTTGTTTCTGGGTGCAAAGATATGGACAATATCCAGAAACTCCGCTAAACAAATTACGGATTAAAATACCAAATTTGTAGAAAAAGAGACTACTCATCCCCCACCCCGCTTGCTCTGCATGAACTGCGAGGGAGTTTGACCTGTTGATGCCTTGAACATACGGGTGAAGTGCTGGGGGTAGTCGAAGCCCAGTTCCTCTGCCACCTGTGCGATGCTCATGCCTCCAAGAATAAGGTTCTTGGCGCGCATGATGACAAAGCCACGGATGTAGTCTTTGGGACTCTCGCCAAGTGCGTTGCGCACGATGTCGCCGAAATAACCTGGCGAGAGGCACAGTTCGCCTGCACAGTATTTCACATTAGGAAAGCCTTTTGTCTTCTGCAGTCCACGGGCGTAATAGTCGATGAGCACCTGTTGGAAACGTGTGAGGATGTCGCTGCCTGTGGTTGCCTGCTCATTAAACTGCCGAGCATAGAAACGGCTGCAATAGTCGAGAATCAACTGGATGTAGTCCTTCACGATGTTGTCTGACTGCTCTTCCTGCCCGTGCATGGAGAGTTCGGCTCGTATATTTGCCATCAGTCCTGTCAGGATGTCTTTCTCCTCTGTAGTCAGGAAGAGCGCCTCGTTGGAGTTGTATGAGAAAAAACGGTAGTCGTGCAACTGGCGCTCCACCTGTGTGTCACGTATGAACTCGGCATCGAACATCAGCACCCAGCCATGATACTGTCTCAACGTGCCATCGTCGCTCTTGCCGCCTATCTGCCCTGGGGCATAGGCCAGCAACGACCCGTCGCCCTCAATATACGTGCCGATGCCGTAGGTGAGATTTTCGGGAAACTCTTTTTGCAGGAATAGGGCATAGACGTTGAAACGATTGAGCGTATGGCGTATCTCCCCCACCTCATCATAATGGATTATGGAGACGTGGGGGTGATAGACCGGTGCGCCGATATCATGCGCGTAGTCGTTCACATGGTTTAGTTGCAACTGTATCTTCACGATGCCCGCATTATGTTTTCCGCCATGCGTTTACCTGCCTCGAAGGCTTTCTGCAAATCCTCTTCCCAATGAGCATCACGATACTTGCGCTTCGCCTCTTCAGAGAACCCTGCCAGTTCGTAGCGGTCGTAGTTCTTCACCTGATAGGTGTTATAGGCAATGAGTCGCTCGGGGTCACCGAGAGCGCTCTTGATGCAATACTCCATTGAGCCATACCCTTGACTGTTGTTCGTCTCGGGTGTTCCGTTCATCGTCTCAACAAGCGCCACCGGCATGCGTTTGGGTGCCGTCATGCTATAGTCGTTGTACGAGAGCCAAGGGAACGTCAGCCGCTCGAGGAAGGTGCGCATCTGACCAGTCACGTCGCCGAAATAGATGGGCGAGCCAAGCACCAGTCCGTCGGCATCTGCGATATCCTCGAGGATTGGAGTCAGGGCATCGCGGAACTTACACACATTTGATGCCTTTCCCTTTATCTTGCATGCCATGCACGACATGCAGCCCTTATAGTCGAGACCGTAAAGGCGCACTGTCTTCACTTCGATGCCTTCGCCAACGGAACTTGCCCCCTCGGCAAACTTCTGCAACATAGAGGCTGTGTTGAAGTTCTTGCGGGGTCCTCCATCGATGATTATAATCTTTTTCATAGTTAGTATTTTGTTAGGAATATTTCACTTGACCTTTTCATAGCCTGTCACATACGCATGTTACTGATTGCAAAGATAGGGAAAAAATACGAAACCACAAACTTTGACATACAAAAATAAAGGCAAAAAGCATCAGTCTTCATCGAAGAAACTGCCTGTTGGCATTGACGCGTCTTCTGCCACACAGCAGTTGTAACGCTCACGGCCACGACGCTCGCGTCTGAACATTTCCTTTGTGCCCTCGATGTCCTGACGGAACTCCATATGCTCATCGATAGAGAAAGAGTGGGCCATTGTCTCCACATCAAGGTTGTCGGTACCTATTAGTGTGAAGGTCCACTGCTGTTTTTTCAATTTCTCTATGAGGTTGCGCACCATCTTCAGCGTCCATTCTGTGCTACAGTTCTCCTCGCCGTCGGTGATGATGGTTACCAGCACATGGTCGCCATCCTCCGTCTGTGCGTTGACCTTAGAGATGCCTTTCCCGATGGCATCGTAAAGAGGTGTTGCTCCTCCCGGGTTGTATGCTTTCCACGAGAGGTCGGCAGTACGCTCTGCTGGAGTGTTGTCATAATGCAGTCTGGTGTGGTCGCTGTCAAACGTGATAAGGGTTACACGCTGTTCTTGGTCGGGGAACTTCGTATTCATCTGGCGCACTGTCTGGAGAGTCTCGTTCATCCCCGCGAAAGCCTGCTTGCGGATTATTGACATCGAGCCACTCTCGTCAACAATAATCAGGTTATGCACTCTCTTGCCATTTGTGGCAACATTCTCACGCTCGTCAGTGTTCTTCTTTCTTTTAATAGAATCTTTCATAATAACAAATTTTTAAATTGTGAATACTCTGTTTTCGACATGTCTTTATCTCTTAAAAGAATAATTTGAAGAAAAATTAAGCAATGAGATGTTTTTTTTGTATTTTTGCAGAAATTCTATGTTTTATGCAGCACCACAGACTGTCTGACGAGGCTATTATCAAAGGATTTCGCAACGGCGATGGCGACATTATCCGCGATTATTTCTACGGATATTGCCGCATAGGGTATCATGTCTTCGACCAGAAATACCAGTTGAGTGACAAGGAGAACCTTGACTTCCTCTCGCTCTCGCATCAGTATGCCATCTATCTTATGGAGCACGACTGGAAACCGTTGGAGGACCACTCGCCAGAAGTGAGTCTGAAGACATGGTTCATCAACGGATTCCGATATGTGGTGCTCGATGCTCTGAAATGGTATCGCAAGGAATACGGTAGCGTGACGTTTGAGGACTATCTGCGCTCGTTTGACGTTACTAACGACCTTCGGCTTCAATTCAACAAGATGGTTGAGGATGTATGCGACCACGCTGCGCTTTCAAGACAGGAAAGACTTATTATCGACATGCTGCTGCTTCGCGGTTTCAAAGGCAAGGAGATTGCCGCCCAGATGGGCATGACACCTTCTGCCATTTCGCAGAAATACAAGAAACTGAAAGAAGAAATCATCGTGCCATATTTCAAGAACCACTTCGACATGGACCTGGACATGCCAGAGGTAATGGACGAGAGATGTGTGGTCTATGGCGAAATGCCTGCGATGGAGGCTTCTATGCCTGCACCGATGGCTTACGAGGAAACAGGTTATACATATATAAAAGAAAAGAAAATGCAAAAGAGAACAACACCAGAGTTTATCACCTCGCTGGAACCGAACGAGATTTTCGTGTTCGGCAGCAACCTGAAGGGAATGCACGGAGGCGGCGCGGCATACATCGCATACCGCAAGTTTGGAGCCATCATGGGACAGGGTGTGGGACTGCAAGGACAGAGTTATGGCATTCCCACAATGCAAGGCGGCGTGGAGACCATACGTCCATACGTAGATGAGTTCATACAGTTTGCCAAGGAACACCCGGAACTGACGTTCCTCGTCACCCGCATCGGATGCGGCATCGCAGGATTCACCGACGAGGAAATCGCTCCTCTGTTTGAGGCTGCGCACAACGAGGACAACATCGTGCTGCCGCCGAATTGGTAAAATAAAGTTCACATCTCGCATGTTGAAGGAGTATAGGAGTTCAGGAGTTTCCACTGCTTTCAGCCGCTGGAGTTCTTTAGTCGGCTAAAGCCTTTCTTAAGACTCACTTCGCTCATGTTTGCAAAGAACTCTAAATGGAAAAGGAGATGATAACTAATGTCATAACTCCAAAGAAGTTGAGTTTGCGAAACTTCAGTCAAATTATTGTATAAATGACAATGATCATTAAACCTTTTATATATCTATGCGTCAAAAGATAACTTTTAACTTATAAAAATCCATTTAATAATTTAAAACAATGAAAAAAACGATGAAAAAAGCAATCATGATGATTGCATTGTTGGCAGTTCCTTTTGCCATTCAAGCGCAGACAAAGTTCCACGACGTTGAAGTTAACGAAGCAACTGGTCCGGTAAAGTCAATCTCTACTTCATTCATGGGCCAAAACCAGGTAACCAATTTCTCACAAGACGGCAAGATGCTGGACGGTGTGACCGATGCCGTTTATGATGCAGATGGCTATCTCCAGTCAGCAAGCCGAGAGATGAATGGTCAGAAAATCCCTGTTTCTTTCAAGTGGGAGAATGGCAAGGTGACAAGCCAGAAGACAAGCATGATGGGTAACGAAATCACCGTTACTTTCAAATACAACGAAAGCGGTGTTGTCACCAGCCAAAGCATCGACATGGGCGGTCAGGTGATGGACATGCCATACAAGGACATTAAGTGTGACGACCACGGCAACTGGATCAGCCGCAAGAGTTCGATGATGGGTCAAGAAATAGAGCAAACACGTAAAATCGAGTATTACGAATAAGCATCATAACAGTGCATACTATATAGCCCTGGAAGTTCCCTCTTCCGGGGCTTATTTTTTTTACAGCAAAACAAAAAAGTGCAGAAAAAGTGTATCAACTTTTTAACCCCAAAAACAGGTAAACAAAACAAGTGACAGAAAAAACAGTCACTTGTTTTTTAGGTGTCCAGTGGGACGCTCACAAAAAAAAGACATTGCCTATCGGCGA
>DGTS01000023.1:0-17669 GCA_002394385.1 Prevotella sp. UBA4330 | reverse complement strand
TCTCATTTCGGGTGCCCGGTGGGACTCGAACCCACGACATTCAGAACCACAATCTGACGCTCTAACCAACTGAACTACGGGCACCGTGTTATTGGTTGCTTATTGAAAGCGGGTGCAAAGGTACGTGTTTTATTTCTAATTTCCAAAAAAATATCTGATTTTTTGTTTTTCAATTAATTTAGATAGAAGAAAAAGGGGATATTTATGAAGTCGTGAGATGTGAAGAAATGGGATAATGGTATCATATTGTAACATTTTTATTAGATATATGTTCAAAATGAAAATTAATTGACCATATTTTTGTTATTGTGAAATATATTACATACCTTTGCGCCGATATTTTTCTTAATGAATGCAAGTGGAATGAAAAAGAAAGCAATCCTTTTTACTGTCGCTGCCCTTTTGTCGCTGACTGTCGCGGCACAAGAGCAGGACAAGAAGAAAACTATCGAGGTGCCCGGCTGGGTGGCTAACCTCAAGGAACGCATCGAACTTCATGGTTACGGGCAGGCTGGCTACACATGGAAGACCCAAGACGGCAAAGGCACAAACACCGTTGACCTGAAGCGTACCCTGTTCTGGGCTAAGGCACGCATCACCGACCGCTGGTCGTTCCTCTTCATGCACGACTTCTCGAGCGAAGTGCAGGAGTTCTACACCGACTTCCGCATCACCAACGACAATGCTATGACGGTGCGTTTCGGACAGTTCAAGAACTCGTACTCTTTAGAGAACCCGCTGTCTCCGACGAAGATGGAACTCATTGATGTCTATTCACAGGGTGTGACTTACTTGTCGGGCTGCGGCTCCGACCCGCTTTTCGGTGTGCAGTATGGTCGCGACCTTGGTCTTATGATATACGGCAATCTTTTCGCCAATCATCTTTATTATGAGTTGGCACTGATGCAGGGACAGGGAATCAACACTAAGGACAAGAACGACCAGAAGGATGTCATTCTGCGACTCGACTACCGCCCCACCGAGAACTGGCGCATCGTGGCAAGCGGACAGTTGGGCACGGGACATGCCATTGCCGAGTCGAAATACAATCCTGGCATCGCTGTCGGCGACGACTACCGGCGCAACCGCTGGTCGGCAGGAGCCGAGTGGAAGAGTCATGTGGCTGGTGTTGACTACTGGAAAAACCGCGCCGCCAGTGTTCATGGCGAGGTGCTTGGCGGCAGAGACGGCGACGTGAACAGTTGGGGTGCTTACCTCACCGGCTGTGTTCCTGTGTGCAAGATTCTTGACGTGGTGGGCTCTGTTGACTATTTCAACTACAACACCGATGCCAAGATGCAGCAGACAAATGTCACTGTCGGTGTGCAGCACTGGTTCTACCGCACATGCCGAGCACAGGTGCAATATACTCTTTCAAACCCTGTCAACATGGGGCAGGAGCATTACGGCACATTGCAGGCACAACTTCAGGTAGCGTTTTAGGTATAATGCAGAATGTAGAGTGTAGAGCGCAGAATTATGATTAGAACTATGAGACGTGCCTTTGAGCCTGTTCTTGAAATGTAATCACAATTCTACATTCTACAATCTACATTTAAATATAAGAAAAATATTTAACCGATATGTTTATAAAGATATTCCTTACAATAGTGTTCCTCGCCGTGATGGTAGGCGTGGGACTATACTCGCGCAAACAGGCGTCGAGTGTCGATGGTTTTGTTCTTGGCGGACGCGCTGTAGGTCCGTGGCTTACCGCCTTTGCCTACGGCACGAGTTATTTCTCGGCGGTAGTTTTCGTCGGCTATGCCGGTCAGTTCGGTTGGAAGTACGGCATGTCGAGCACCTGGATTGGTGTGGGCAATGCCATCATCGGCTCGCTCTTGGCATGGATAGTGTTAGGAAGGCGCACCAAGATGATGACACAGCACATACAGAGCCGCACCATGCCCGACTTCTTCGGCACCCGTTTTGGCTCGCAGGGGCTGCGCGTGGCGGCTTCTATTATAGCCTTTGTGTTCCTCATCCCCTATACAGCAGGTGTGTATAAAGGTATTTCTTCGCTCTTCGAGATGGGTTTCGGCATTCCCTACGAGTACTGTGTAATCATCATGGCCATACTCACTGCCGTTTACGTCATTCTCGGAGGATATAAGGCGACGGCGATGAACGATTTCATTCAGGGCATCATAATGCTCTTCGGCATCGTGACCATCATTGCTGCCGTGCTGGCACAGAAGGGCGGACTCGTGGAGGCGTACCACCAGATGGCAGCACTGCCTGCCGACGGCAACCCCGCTCAGAACGGTGCCTTTGCCGACATTCTGGGTCCTGACCCCTGGAACCTGCTGGGCGTTATAGTGCTCACCTCTCTCGGAACATGGGGACTGCCCCAGATGGTGGGCAAGTTCTACAGCATCACCGACGAGAGTGCCATACGTCGCGGCACCATCATCTCCACTGTCTTTGCCCTTGTGGTGGCCGGCGGATGTTATTTCCTTGGTGGTTTCGGCCGTTTGTTCGGCACTCCCCCTACCCTTCCCAACGGCCGTCTCGACTTCGACGCCGTGGTTCCAGGCATGCTTCAGACGCTGCCCGACATCCTCATTGCCCTTGTGGTGCTGTTGGTTCTCTCGGCATCTATGTCAACACTGGCATCGCTGGTGCTCACATCGAGCAGCACCATGACGCTCGACCTTATCTACCGTGACAAGAAATCGGAAGAGGGAGAGGTTAAAGGCGGCGAGATTGACGACGAAGTGGCAGAGCGTGTGGAGCGCCGCAAGGTTGTTGTGATGCGTGTGCTCATAGTGTTCTTCATAGTC
Source organism: Prevotella sp. UBA4330 (assembly GCA_002394385.1). Taxonomy (GTDB): domain Bacteria; phylum Bacteroidota; class Bacteroidia; order Bacteroidales; family Bacteroidaceae; genus Prevotella. Next base: position 14,886 of record DGTS01000023.1, on the reverse strand, counting down.
ATTTCACTGATGATAGCGCTCAACCCCCCAACGTTCATCGCCCAGTTGATGGGCATCTCATGGGGAGCATTGGCGGGAGCATTCCTCGCACCGTTCATGCTGGGTCTCTACTGGAAGCGCGTAACTACCGCCAGCGTATGGGCTTGCTTCGTGTGGGGTGTGGGAATCACTGTCGTCAACATGCTTGCCGGCAACCCCATATCGCCCATCAACTGCGGTGCCATCGCCATGGTTGGCGGTTTTGTTGTCGTTGCCATCGTCAGCCTCCTTACGAAACCGATGGACCGCAAGGTTGTCGATGACATCTGGAAATGCTATTCTTAAGTTGAGAGTGGAAAGTTTAGAGTGGAGAGTTATGATTACATTTCAAGAACTGGCTCAAAGACACTGCTCATGGTTCTAATCATAACTCTCCACTCTCAACTTTAAACTCTCAACTCTAAACTCTCCACTCTAAACTTTCAATTACATATTATGTCCAGAACTCACGTTCCTCATCTTCCTTCATCCTGCCGCCGCAACGCGGGCAGGTGCTGTGGTTCCATATCGTGATGCGCTCGCTGCCGCAATGCAGGCACAGCCGTCCCACCTCGCTGCGGAACGACGGAGCGACATCACCTATCACTCCACCCACAACAATGTTCTGGATGGAGTGACAGTCGGGACAACTGACGGCAGTGATGTGCTGCCCAAAGAGTCCTTTACCCTCGTATGTTTCAGCCTCGTAGCCACAGTCGGGGCAGCGGTATTTCAGTTTCCAAGCCATTGTATATAAAAGGAGAAAGGGCTGCGTTGGCAAAGCAACAGACGGAACCGAGCAACGCAGCAGACGGGAAAAGGCAGCAAAGGCTACAGAACGAGCCTCAGCCTGCTGTTTGTTCCTTAAGAGCCTTGGTGAGAGCCATTGCCAGTTGGTCGGGGCAACTGGTGCTCTTATATCCGCAACGCACGCCTTGCAGCATGTCGATAACATCCTGAGCCTTCTTGCCCTCCACCAGTCGGGCCACACCGATGGTGTTGCCAGGGCAGCCGCCGATGAACTGCACGTTATGCACGCGCTGGTCCTCGTCAAGTTCCAAGTTGATGAACTTGCTGCATGTTCCTGTTGTTTCGTAGATTGTTTGTTTCATAATGTCTTGATTATTTTATATTTAAGTTTAGGAAGTTATGAACACACTGTATTTAAGCGCCCCAAAGGGGCAGCAAGAACATAGCCCAGGGCAACACCCTGGGTTTAGGTGCCCACCCTATATACACGCCCTGTAAGGGCAAAAGTATTCTCATTTTCACGTATGCAACAAATCTTTTGCCCTTACAGGGCGAATATACTACGGTCGTAGGTTACCCATGGTGTTGCCCTGGGCTATGTTCTTGCTGCCCCTTCAGGGCGTTTCGTTGTAGTTGGTTAACATACTTCCGAAACTTCAGTTCTTTATTCTTCATTTTCATTTTGCTCCATGGCGGGCAGACTGCCAGCCGTCTCTATGTCCTCGCTGTCTGCCACGGGGTTCTTGGGGTTCTGCCTTGCTCCGAGTTTTATCAGTTTCATCGATGTCGTGATGATGCTCTGTCCGTTTGGCGCCAGTTTGCGTCCGCCCTCCTCGTATGCTTTTTGCAGTCTCTCTATCTGCCTGCCCATGTCATCGTAACTCTTGACGAATTTCCCCACGCGGTCGAGCATCTCCTCCGCCAGGCGATATACTTTCTCATGGTTCTCCGCCTGCACTATCTGCGTCCACGTGAGGTTTATGATGCGCAGTGCGGCGAATAGCGTCTGCTCGTCGGCAATGAAGACATTCTTCTCCATCGCCTTGCGCCAGAGGTCGGGTTGTGCGTTGAGCGCCGTCCACAGTGCTCCCGTGTGCGGCACGAACATTATGACATAGTCCATCCTCACCTTCGGCGGTTGTATGTACGACGAATAGTCTTTGTCCGAGAGTTCCTTCACGTGTCGCCAGATGCTGTCGATGTGAGCCTTCAGGAATCGCTGTCGTTCCTCCGAGTTTTCGGCGTTCACATAGTCGATGAAACTCGATAGCGACACCTTGGAGTCTATTATCAGTTCGCGGTTCTTGTCGAGATGCACTATGATGTCGGGTCTCAGGCTCGCCCCCTCCTCCGGGTGTATCACGTTGCCCTTGGCGTCGCGTATCGTGGCCTGTGTCTCATAGTGAATGCCGCAGCGCAGTCCCTGCGACTCGAGCAGTTCGTCGAGCACCGCCTCTCCCCAGTCGCCCTGCACCTTTGTCTCGTGACGGAAGGCACGTGTCAGTTCCTCGGTGCTGCGTCGTGCCGCCTCGCTCTGCCTCATCATGTTCTCCATGTTGGCCTTCATCTCGCTGCTCATCGACGTCTGCTTTATCGTGTTTTCGCTCAGCGCCTCCTTCATGTCGGCAATGGTCTTGCGCAGCGGGTCAACAATCTGCCCTATGCTGCTGTTGCTCTGCTCCGAGAACTCCTGCTGCCGCTGCTTCAGCATGTCGCTGGTGGCGCTTTTCATCTCAGCCTTCACCTTGTCTATCACCTCGTTGAAACGTGCCTGCTGACCATCGAGAGCCTCGCGGTGCCGCTCTTCAAACTGTTCTCTCATCTGTTGCGCCTGCTCCTTCTGCTGCTCCATTTGCTGGCGCAGCATGTCGGCCTCGGTGACCAGCCGGTCGCGCTCTGCCGTCAGAGCCATCTGTCGTTGTCTGAGGTTGTCCGCCTGCTCCGAGTCTTTGCGCAGCCGTGAGTTCTCTTCGGCAGTCAGTTTCAGTTCTGCAGAGAGAGCCCCCGTCTTGCCCCTGCCGTAGAAAATGCCTATCAGCAGTCCTGCCACAAGCCCTATTATGATATATAGTATCTCCATTTTCTTCTCGGTTTATCTTCTGCAAAGATAGCAATTTATTTCCACAAACAACATTTTTCATCTTCAAAGATTCCCCTTTAAACATTTTTTCCTTATTTTTGCAACGCTAATGCCTTCACGACCATGAACAAAGAGGAATTTGAAAAGCATAGACCGTATGCCAAAGAGAAGAAACCTTCAATGCTTCGCAGGCGCGTAGGCCACGACTACGAGGGGCGCAGCATCTATCTCGTAACACTCACCACCGAGGGCCGTCGCCCGTTGTTCGGCACCCTTGAAGGCAGGACAGACGTGGAGGGCAATTCGCCCGAAGCGCCTCATGTGGCGCTTACCGAACTGGGCGAGGCAGTGAAGCGCGAGTGGCTCGACGTTGGCAATTACCACCCCGAGGTTTCGAGCATCGCCCTTCAGATGATGCCCGACCATCTGCACGGCATTCTCTTCGTGAAAAGCCGCATGCCCCAGCACTTAGGGCAAGTCATCAAGGGCTTCAAGGCAAGCACCAACAAGCACTACCGCCAGTTAGGCTATGCTGCGACGCCGTCGCAGCAAAGAGAACAGCCGTCGCAGCAACGAAAGCCAGGGGAGAAACGGGACCGCAGCCTCGACGACCGCGAGCACGGCATGCTCTGGAGCATCGGCTACAACGACCATATACTGGGAGGCAAGGGAGAACTGCAAAGATGGATTGACTATCTCGCCGACAACCCGCGCCGCCTGATGACGAAGCGACAATGCCCCGACCTCTTCCGTGTGCGTTTCGGCATGACCGTAGCAGGACGCAACTACTCTGCCCTCGGCAACCGCTTCCTGCTCTCCCGCCCCGTCAGACTACAGGTGCAATGCTCCAGAAGGCTCAGCGATGAAGAGATTACCGAACGTGTGGAACACTTTCTTGCAGAAGCAAGGAGAGGCGCAGTGCTCGTGTCGCCAGCCATATCAAAAGGCGAGAAGGCAGTGATGCGCGCTGCCATGAACGCCCGCATGCCTCTCATCTTCATCGAGGAGAACGGGCTAACACCATACACCAAGCCCGGCGGCGAGTTCTTCGAGGCTTGCTCACAGGGCAAACTGCTCATCCTCGCCCCGTGGGAACACCACAACGAGAAAATACTGATAACCCGCGAGAAATGTCTCGCACTAAACCAAATGGCAAAAGAAATATGCAACCAATAGCACATTTCCATTCACCGTTCACCAGCAAGTTCGGCATTCCGAGACAGAGCGGACTGGTGGAACAACTGACAGGCGAGATTGTTTTCGAGCCAAAATACCGCAACATCGACGCGGTGAGAGGACTCGAAGACTTCAGCCACCTGTGGATAATCTGGGAGTTCTCTGCCAACAAAACACTGGGCGACAGCCTCACCGTGCGACCTCCCCGACTGGGAGGCAACCGCCGTATGGGCGTCTTCGCCACACGCTCGCCATTCCGCCCCAACCCCATCGGACTCTCGTGCGTACATATTATAAATATAGAGAACGACGAACGGCGTGGACCGGTGATACACGTCAGCGGCGCCGACCTCATGGACGGCACACCCATCCTCGACATCAAACCTTACATCCCCTACTGCGACTCGAAGCCCGACGCCCGCTCGGGATTCGTGGAGCAGACCGCATGGAACCGGCTGCACGTGGAACTCAGCGAGCAGTTGCGCCGTGAACTCACCGCCGAACAGCAGCAGGCACTCGTCGGTGTGCTCGAACTCGACCCTCGCCCCCGCGTGCAGGACGACCCCGAGAAGGTGTATGGCATGCCCATCTTCGGGCGCGACATACACTTCACCGTGGCCGACGGCACGCTCAAAGCATACTAAACGGACTGCCAAACGGCATCAACCGCAACGCGAAACGGCATCAACGGGAAAGTAATATAGGCTATTTTGGTAAGTAAAATAGGCTATTTTACTCAGCAATATAGGCTATTTTACTCAGCACTTTCAGTGAATTTGGCTAGCAAATCCACTGAAATTGCTTTTCGCTATCTGTCTTTTAAAAAGTCACGCCGATACCACGATTTTGGTATTTTTGTAACTATTTAACGCCGAAAAAGAATAAATTATCACGAAAACGTTTGCATTTAATAATATTTTTTGTAATTTTGCAAACGTGTACTTATAGGTGTAACTGCAAATAACGTCCCCAAAAGGGCCTATTCCACATAAAGAAGGGCAATTATGCCGAGCACATGACAATCAACAACTCAACTTTAGCAAGTTGAAGGAGTTAAGGAGTTAAAGGAGTTAAGGAGTTAAGACAACACCCCATTTTCCAATAACTCCAAATGGAAAAGGAGAAGATAACTAATGTTATAACTCCTTAACTCCATAACTCCAAAGAAGTTGAGTTTGCGAAACTTCAGTCAATATACAACAACCTAACGGGAAAGAATTATTACTATTAATATTTATGTTTCACTTAAAAAAGTCAATTATGAGTAAGAAATTTACTTCATTCCTGGTATTGGCAGCGGCATTGTTGCTGTCAGCACCGTCGCAGGCGCAGGTAGCCAAAAAGGCTTCCAACGCTAACGCGAAGACTTTCACGACGGGCAAACTTGACAAGCAAGCCCTGCAGAAAGCAAAGGACGCTCAGTTGAAGGCTAACGAGGCTCAGGTAGAGGCTATCTCTTTCCAAGCCGCAGCAGCCAGCCAGCAGAGCGCACAGAGTATGGAAGAGGCAAAGGCTCTGAAGGCTGCCGACAAAACAGTAGGCAAGCCCTTTGCCACATGGAACTGGGCAGCACATGCCACACCGCAGTTCGTTTCAAAGAGCGGACTTGTTCAGAATGTTCCTGTAAAGAACTATGTTGGCAGTCTGTCAAAAGAGCAAACAAAGAAGAACGACGCTGCACAGGCTGAACTATTCAAGCAATTCAACCCTGCAACCGCTTCTGCTAACAAGGCTCCGCGCAAGGCAGAGACCGTTGACGAGCACGGTATCATTACTGCTCCTGCAGAGGGCGAAACTAAGTACTACACCCGTACAGGTACTGCTTTTTATTATAGCGGTGGAAGTGTTTATACAGAAGAACAAAGCGGTACTGTAACAATAGTAGAGGCCTCCGATGGCACTGTATATATCAAGGACCCTGTAACTGATTTTGCACAGGGCTCATGGGTAAAGGGTACTAAGGACGGTAACACCATAACCATTGCAGGTGCTCAGCCTTTATATTACGTTTCAACTTCAGAATATGCTGCAACGCTGAGTCTTAACTGGGGAGATTATACCAGTTCCGGTGCTACAAGAGGCACTGGTGACATCACATTCACCATCGACGGCAACACTATTTCGCTGGAAGGCTCAAGCAGCAGCAAAATCATCGGTATATTCTGGGACGACGACAACTCATGGCAAGGCTATGGCGACTACGACACAGTATGGACATTGGACGAAGGCTATGTTCCACCATCGACAGACCTCGTTGAACTGCCTGCAGGTGCTACAGTTCAAGACTGGTATGCAGAGGGCACAGGTTCAAAGGCTGTTCCTACCGCAGCCAAGGTTGCTTTCGTAGAGAACGATGTATATATCAGCGGTATCTTCAGCGACTTCCCTGACTCTTGGATTAAGGGTACTCTGTCTGGCAGCACCGTTACATTTGAGGGCGGTCAGTACCTCGGCAAATCTGGTGCATTAGACTGTTGGGTTCTTAGTACTACAAGCGGTAGTTCAATTGACGACGCCTTCACATTCACTTACGATTCTGAAGCACAGACTCTGACACTCGACGAAGGTCAGTATCTCTTGGCCAACGGTAAGATTGACGAGGTTTACTATCTTGCTTATATCAATGCTCTTACACTCTATGCAGAGGAGCCTGCTCCTACACAGATTGATGTGCTGCCATATAGCAACGACTTTAGCGATGCTTCATTACAGAAGCACTTCTCTATTATCGACGCAAACAGCGACGGTAGTACATGGAGTTTCTATAGCGGTTCTGTTCGTTATAAGTGGAGTACAACTAACGATGGAGACGATTGGCTCGTTTCTCCTGCCATAAAGTTGGTTGCTGGCAAGAAGTATCATTTCAGCATTAACGCAAAAGCCGAAACCGCTTCATATCCAGAAAAACTTGAAGTCAAGGCGGCTACAGAAGCAACGGCCGAAGCATTGTCTGCCGGTTCTGTTGTAATTCCCGAGGAGAATGTCAACTACGCAACATTCCACGCTTTGGAGAATGAAGAGTTCACTGTTAGTACTTCTGGTTACTATTACTTTGGCGTTCATGCTATCTCTGATGCCGACCAGTATTACCTTACCGTTGACGACTTCCTCATTGAGGCTACTCCTATCAGCGCTCCTTACACTGGCGACTTCACACAGGAAGGAACGATGGACGACTATTCTTCAATCGACAACAACGGCGACGGCAAGACATGGGCATGGAGTGCTTCTTACGGCGCTTACTACTCATACAACACAGCATCTGCTGCCGACGATTACCTCATCCTGCCTATCAAACTGGAGGCAAGCAAGAACTACAACGTTACGGTTACTGCTTCTACAGCAAGCAACAATTACAAAGAGAAGTTCGAGGTGAAGGTGGGCAAGGCAGGCACTGTTGACGCACTCACCACAACAGCAATCTCCGAGCAGGAGTTCGCCTCTACCGTTGACACAGACTTCGAGGGTAGTTTCACATCCGAAGAGGAAGGCATTTACTACGTTGCCATCCACGTTACTTCTGATGCTAACATGTGGCGTCTGAACATCAAGAAACTCGTCATCGAGGCTGGTGCCGAGGGCGACGCTCCCGCAGCAGTTGAGGGTCTGACCGTTACTCCTCTTGACGACGTGCTGGGCGCAACCGTAGCATTCAACGCTCCTACCAAGTCTATCGACGGCAGCGACCTTGCTGAAGGCGACATCACAAAGATTGAGATTCTGCGCGACGGCAACGTCATCCACACCATCGACAATCCGGCTCCAGGATCAGCACATACTTGCAATGACGTTGCTTCCGACCTGACCATCGGCAACCACAAGTATCAGGTTATTCCTTACGGTGCTTCTGGCGTAGGCGAGAAGAGCGAGGAAATCACAGTATTCCTGTCTGCTGTTCTCACCGTACCATACACATTCGACCTTGCAAGCGACATCATTTCTACATTCTCTGTCATCGACAACAATGCTGACGGCAACACATGGAAGTGGAGTACAAGTAACGGCACATACTATGGTTACAGCAGCGCTAACGCAGCCGACGACTATCTCATCTCTGCTCCGTTCAGACTTGAGGCAGGCAAGAGTTACATGATTACCGTAGGTGCTAAGGGCAGCAAGAATTTCCCAGAGAGACTTGAGGTGCTCGTAGGACAAGAGGCTACAGTGGCTGGTCTCACACAGACTGTAATCCCTGCAACAGAAGTAGCCACAGGTAATTTTGACGATTACGAAGGTGAATTCACCGTTTCTGCTGATGGTATCTATTACATCGCTGTACACGCTATCTCTGATGCCGACCAGTTCAACCTCTTCGTTAACAAGTTGTCTATCGAGAAGGGTGCCGAGCCAACCGCTCCTGCAGCCGCTATCGACCTGACAGCGGAGGCTGGCGCCGAGGGTGCTCTCGAGGTTAACCTCGCCTTCACCGCTCCTGCAAATGCCGTTAACGGCTCTGCACTGAGTGGCACTGAGGACATCAAGATCTATCGTGACGATGTTTTGGTTAACACTCTGACAGGCGTTACTCCTGGTTCTGCACAGACATGGCAAGACACCAACGTTGAGGACGGCAAGACCTACACCTACTACATCGTTGCTGCCAACGAAAGCGGCGACGGACAGAAGTCTGAGAAGGTCAGCGTATTCGTAGGACAGGATGTTCCTGCTGTAGTGACTGGCTTCACAAAGACTGCTGACACCGCTGAGTCTATCACATTCGCTTGGGACGAGGTTAAGGGTGTAAACGGCGGTTATATTGATGCTGCCAACGCTACTTACAACATCTATAAGTTGGCTATTGAGTCATCAATCTTCGGCAATTATCTTGTTGAAGACGGACAAATTGGCAGCGTAGAAGGCGCAACTACCGGCACTATCGACTATCCAGTTGACGAGGGCGACCAGACCTACCAGTACTTCGGTATTTCTGCAAAGGTAGGCGAAAACGAGAGCGATCCAACAGGTGCTTATACATACACCCTTGTGGGTGCTCCTTACGAGTTGCCACTTGAGGAATCATTCACAGGCAAGACACTGCACTTCACATGGGATACCAGCATAAACGCTGCTCTCGGTGTGACTGAAGACGCTTCTGACGGCGACGGCACTGCTCTTGCACTCCAGGCAGACAGTGATTATGGCGAGGCTGGCGAGGTTACATTCTTCACTGGTAAGGTGAACCTGAACCCTGCTGCTAACCCAACCATCATCTTCGACGCTAAGAAGGGTACAAGCAACATCACCGACCTGACAATATTCGTTCTCTCACCAGACGGAACATCTACCGACGTTGAGACCGTGACACTGACCGACGCATACCAGACGTTCAAGGTGAGCATACCTTCAAGCGCTAAGAACGGTCGCTACAACCAGGTGGGCTTCAAGGCTAACTTCCCTGCTACTGGCGAGAGCATTATCATCGACAACATCAAGATTACTGACCTCTATCAGTACAACCTCTCTGTTGACGTAACTGCTCCTAAGACCGTTCAGGCAGGCAACAAGGCAACAGTGACCGCTACTGTTAAGAACATCGGCGAGGAGGCTATCGAGAGTTACAACCTCACCGTTAAGGCTGGCGAGAAGGAACTCCTCAACCAGGAGGTAAGCGAGCCTCTGGCAATGTTCGAGAGCAAGACATTCGACATCGACTACGAGACAACTATCTTCGACGAGGCTGGCGACGTGACAATCACCGCTACCGTAACTCCAGAGGTTGACCTCGACGAGACCGACAACACTGCAGAAACCATCATCACCATCAAGCAGTCTTCTGCTGCTGGTCCTGAGAACGTGACCGCACAGGTAGAGGAAGACGGCAAGACCGTTGACGTGGCATGGAGCGCTCCAAGCACATCTACCGAGGAAGCAACCGACGACGTTGAGTCTTACGACGACTTCGCTGACGGTGGTCTGTTCGACGCTACCGCAGGTGAGAACGGACAGGAAGTTAGCCAGACCGGCAACATCGGCGAATGGACTGTTTATGACGGCAACAACGGCTATTGGGGCTATGGCTTCAACGGCGTTACATCTACACTCGGACAGCCTGGCTCATGGCAGGTATTCAACCCGTCTCAAATTGCAGCAAGTTCTGGCACACTGGCTGACCAGTATCCTGCACACAGCGGCGACAAGTACTTCATCTCTACATGTGTTGCTGAACCAGAAGGTGCAATTGCCGCTACCGACAACTGGCTCATCTCACCAGAGTTGCCAGGTATTGCACAGACCATCAAGTTCTACGTTCGCGAACTCGTTGACTCATACGGTGCTGAGAGTTATGAGGTTCTGGCTTCTTCTACCGATAAGGAGATTGCAAGTTTCAGCCTTGTGGAGGCTAAGACTACAAGTGCTACCGATTGGGAGGAAGTATCTGTTGACCTGCCCGCAGGCACCAAGTACTTCGCTATCCGTCACACTTCTACTGACGTTTGGGCTATGCTTCTCGATGACATCACATTCACCGTAGGCGGTGGCGAGATTGACCACTACAACATCTATGTTGACGGTGAACTCGTTGACAACACCGATGGCACAACCATCAATGTTGAAATCGACGAGAGCGGTGAGCACACAGTTTCTGTAACTGCTGTTTACACCAACGGTACAGAGTCTGCTCCAGTATCTGCAGATCCTGTTACAACAACAGCAATCGACAAGGTAACTGTTGACGGCAAGCCAGTTGACATCTACTCTATCGACGGTAAACTCATCCGCAAGCAGGCTACAACCCTCGAGGGTCTGAGAGGCATCTATGTCATCAACGACAAGAAGGTGATTATCAAATAAGTAAGAGTCTGAAAGACTGAAAACTTAAAATATTAAACGAAATCCGCTGTTTTAGTTAAGAAACAGCGGATTTTGTTTGTTATTTACATTTCTTTTATTACCTTTGCAAGCAAATAATAACAGAATAAATATTTATATGCGAAAAAACTACAAGACAACATTGTTCATCGGTCTTGCACTGCTGTTTTCCATTAGTCTCGTTGCAAAACCAAGAACAAAGGCGGAGATGATGTCTCTCGCCCAAAAAGCCATTAACGCTAATCGTTCAAAGATGCACAAGGCACCACGCACAGGCGCGGTGAAGGAACTGAAACGCATGGAGGCAACAACAGTGATGGGATTTGAGGACGGCGGCTTCGCCGTCATCTCGACCGACGACCTGCTGCCCGAGGTGCTGGGCTACAGCGACACCAAGTTCGACGCGAACACAAAGAACGAAAACCTGAAGTGGTGGATGGAAGCCATCGAGGCTGCCGGAAAGCACTATGTTTCAAAAGGTATCAAGAGAACTCCAGTGGCTCCCGACCCTGCTCTCTACGAGCCGGCGGTTCCCACAATGTGTACAACGAAATGGGACCAGGCAGTGCCTTATAACAACTACTGCCCGCCAGGAGTCTTCTCAGGCGGAGGTGACGGTCACGACTATGGCAACGACACTGAACGCTGCGTTGTGGGATGCGTGGCAACGGCTATGGCACAGGTGCTGGCTCACAACAAATATCCTACTACTGGTATCGGCACCCACTCGGTGACGGTAGAACAGGAGGGAGGAAATGGAACATACACCGTGAACTTCGAAGAGGCATTCTACGACTATGACAACATGCTCGACCAATACATCGCAGGACAGTACACCGAAGAGCAAGCAAAGGCCGTGGCTCTGCTCTCCTATCACTGTGGTGTAGCATCAGACATGGAATATGCGCTGGACGGTTCAGGTACATACACTAATCTGGCAGCCGACGGTCTGCGCCGTAACTTTGGCATCGAGACAGCAACATTCTACGACCGCAATGAATCTGGTCTCTCTACAGAGGACTGGATGGGTCTCATCTTCAAGGAACTGAGCGAAGGTCGCCCCTTGATGTACGGCGGTGTGTCATCAAGTTGGTATGGCTCAGTGGGACATGAGTTTGTATTCGACGGATATGACGAAAACGGACTGGTAAGTGTTAACTGGGGATGGAGCGGCGATGGCGACGGCTATTATGACGTTGACCTGCTCGATGTTGACAGTTACGAGTGGAAATACTATCAGGACATGGTGATAGGCATCGAGGGCGGTCCTGCCGTTGACCTTCAGCAGAAGGACATCGCCATGACTTCCGCAGGAACACTGTCAGCCCAGATAGCAGAGGAAGACCGCCTCGTGACTGGCGAGTTGAAGATTACTGGCGACATCAACAGCAGCGACCTCAAACTGCTGCGCGAGATGGCTGGTGTTGATAGCGAAGGAAACAAGACCAAGGGCAAGATGTTCTCGCTCGACCTCTCTGAGGCACGCATCGTGGCTGGTGGCAACCCATACCTCATGGAGAATGGCACCGCCTATACCACTGCCGACGACGAACTGCCTTACAAGGCATTCTATATGGCAAGCAACCTGCGCTCGCTGAAGTTGCCTAAGACAATAAAGAACTACGGCGACGGCGCACTGGCTCTGCTCAACCGCTTGACTGAACTGGGAATGCCAGAAACTGCCGAAGGACAGACTTACACCGTTACAGACAATGCAATCTTCTCTAACGACGGCACAGAACTCATAGCAATGACACCGGTAGCAAAAGGTGAATATGTGATTCCAAACACCGTTACCAAGGTTCATCCATACGCTATGGCTGGATGTTCTAAGTTGACTAAAGTCACCGTTCCTGCAACAGTTACCGAAATGGGACGCGAGGCAATGCACAACTGCTCTGGTCTGACGCAACTGCGCTCAGAAGGTCGCACACCTCCAACAGTGGGCGCCTCGACATTCGACGGCATAAGCCACTCTTCATGCAAACTGTATGTACCGGCAGGAACGAAGGACTTATATAGCAAGGCGTATGGCTGGAAGGACTTCCTCAACATAAAAGAGTATGGCACAACCATTAAGCCACGCAATGCTACACGCAAGTACGGCGCTGAGAACCCGTCGTTCGGCTATCAACTCTATGGTGATTTCGTATCAGGAACACCAGAGATTTATACCGATGCTACACCTGGATCTCCTGTAGGAAGATACCCAATATACGTTTCGGCTGGTACCATCGATGCTCCCGACGTAACGTTCGAGGAAGGTTATCTCATCATTACCGGTGCAACACTCATCGCTACCGTCGAGGATGCCACACGCAAGCAATATGAGGATGACCCAGAGTTTGTTATCCACTATGAGGGATTCGTTAACGGCGAAGACGAGAGTGTCCTCACTACCCTGCCTACCGTTACCAGCAGTGCAACATTCGATAGCCCTGAGGGCGAGTATGTTCTTACTGCAAGCGGCGGCGAGGCACAGAACTACAAGATTAAGTATGTTGCAGGAAAACTGACCATCGCCGGTGTTGCCGATGTTAATGACATCAAGGGCATCAGTATCAGCAACAACGAGCCACACAACATCTATAATGTTCAAGGACAGTTGGTACGCCGCAACGCAACATCTCTCAGCGACCTGCCTGCCGGTATTTATATCATCGAAGGCAAGAAAGTCATTGTTGAGAGGTAATTAACGCTGAATGCTGAGCGAGATTAGTTTCAGCAATGCGAAATAAAATCAGGTCCTGGCAGTTTGCCAAGACCTGATTTGTTTTTTGTAATTTATTATTATGACGGGCGCACACGGAGGTACGCCCCTACACTCTCGGGATTATGTTTGTGTAATGCGGGCGCACACGGAGGTACGCCCCTACAAGGAAATGGTTTTGTAAAAAATTATTACTGTCCGCTAAACTTTCGTCATTAGAATAAAATTAGGGCTGATACCAGATTCGGTGTCAGCCCTTATGGTTACCTTTGTAGTCGCGAAACAAAATCAAACGTAACCATGGGCAAAAGTACACATTTTTTCGGACAGCCGGTGTATGGTCAGCTGATAAAATCACTCGACCGTGATAGAATTGTTGGAATGAGCCGCAAAAACGGCGGTGAGAAGTACGTGAAGAGTTTCAACGGGTTCACTCATCTGCTCACGATGCTGTATGCTGTCATCATGCGCTTCGACTCCTTGCGCGAGATAGAGGCAGCGATGACGGCAGAGGTGCGCAAACTCCATCACATCGGCATTGAAAAGGTGCCCAAGCGCAGCACTCTGTCCGATGCCAACGCCAGACGCTCGGAGAAGTTCTTCGAGGACGTTTACCGTGACCTTTACCAGTCGAACAAGGACATACTTTCTTCGGACAGCCGCCGTAACGGCACAGAGGAATGGGTGAAAAGGCTGAGAATTATTGACTCCACGACCATAACCCTGTTTTCCAACGTCATATTCAAGGGCGTAGGCCGCCATCCGAAGACAGGAAAGAAGAAAGGTGGCGTAAAAGTCCATTCTGTCATTCATGCCAACGAGGGCGTTCACTGTGATGTGAAGTTTACCTCCGCAGCCACCAACGACTCCTTTATGCTTGCACCGAGTCATTTCCAGCACGATGAGATCGTTGCCCTCGACCGCGCATACATCAACTACGAGAAGTTTGAGGAACTGACGGAGAGAAACGTGGTGTATGTCACGAAGATGAAGAAAAACCTCAAATATGAGGTCCTGGTGGACTGTATGGACATGAATCCCGATGGGCTGATGGAGTACCGTGAGCAGGTGGTCGTTTTCAGAAAGGACGATGTCAACCACATTGCACGTGTCATCACATATGTGGACATCAAGAATGGAAAGACTCCCAAGTTGGTCTCGCTGCTCACCAACGACTTTGACATGCCTATGGAAACCATCGTGGCCATATACCGGAGACGATGGCAGATAGAGTCGCTCTTCATGCAGATAAAGCAGAACTTCCCGCTCAGATACTTCTATGGAGAGTCGGCCAACGCTATCAAAATCCAAATATGGGTCACTCTGATTGCGAACCTGCTGC
>DGTS01000038.1 GCA_002394385.1 Prevotella sp. UBA4330 | reverse complement strand
TATTTGACCCTATAAATGAAATAGTGTTTCCAAAGAAGCCGTACTCAATGTTTCCCCGCCCCTGTAGGGGAGGGGATAGGGGTGGGGTCAGTGATATAAAAGAAGATAGGAGGGCATGGAAGATATTGTGTGCGGGCAAAAACGCTGACCCCACCCCTGCCCCTCCCCTACAGGGGCGGGGAGTCAATAGCACGGGGTCAAATAGTATATAATTACCTTTTTTTGTATTCGGTGTTTTTCAAGTGTATAAAAAACGGGGAGGACAGGATGCAACAAAGTGCATCAGAACCGGAAACAATAGAGGCGGCGTGAATCGCTTCACACATGCCTCCGAAAAGCCCTCCCCGCAAAAACTACTGTAAAGTGTCGTCTGCCCTTGTCGTCAACCGCTGATGACATGCGTATTATCAGGGCATACACTGTTGAGACAAACGCAAAGTTAGATAAAAAAACAAAGATAGAATACAGGAGGAAGAGAAAAGGGGAAGGATTGAAAGTGTTTTAACCTTTTTTATTAGAAGTGTGTAACATTTGCTACAACATTAACGTTAATTACGGCTCATACATGCTATTCTTATGCAAAAAAGTTGGATGTAAATTGTTTATTTATAGTTTTTATATTACTTTTGCATACATAATGTAAGTATTTGAAGTGTCGGAAGTATGTTGAACAACTGCGACGAAACGCCCTGAAGGGGCAGCAAGTACATAGCCCAGGGCAACACCCTGGGTAACACATGAGCATAGTATATTCGCCCTGTAAGGGCAAAAGATTTGTTGCATACGGGAAAATGAAAATGCTTTTGCCCTTACAGGGCGTGTATATAGGGGGTGCACC
Source organism: Prevotella sp. UBA4330 (assembly GCA_002394385.1). Taxonomy (GTDB): domain Bacteria; phylum Bacteroidota; class Bacteroidia; order Bacteroidales; family Bacteroidaceae; genus Prevotella. The sequence continues at coordinate 226,957 of DGTS01000038.1, read as the reverse complement.
TATACCCAGGGTGTTGCCTTGGGCTATGTACCTGTTGCCCCTTTGGGGCGCATAAATTCAGTGTCTTCATAACTTCCTAAACTTAAATAAATATTGGTTGCCGATGCATCCGGCAGAAAACATAATCGAAATCATGGATATTCACAGAATGATGGAGTCGAGACTCTTTGAGGGAATCAGCGAGGAAGAGTTGACAGAAATGGTTTATTCCAACCCAGGTAACATCAAGGAATACAAAAGAGGCGCGATAATAGCGCACCAGGGCGACGAGGTGAAAGGCTTGATGATACTTTCGGAGGGGGTTGTGAACAACCTGTTTGGCGAGGAAGGAAAGAAGAAGGTGATAGTGAAGACGCTGCAGGCGCCGACGTTCATGGTGCCCGCCTTTATTTTTGCCACCGAACCGCGCTTCATTACCACCGTGCAGGCGGCTGTTGACAGCGAGGTGGTGCTGATACCGCGCGACCGACTGCTGAGGTATGCGAGGCGAAACAACCAGTTGATGCTGAACATCGTGCGTGAGATATCAGACAGATTCCAGTTCTTGTCACTAAGACTTGCCGACTTCACCACGATGACTCTGAAGGACCGACTGCTGAAATATATAAAGGAGAACGGACCGGTAACCAACCAGACCGAACTGGCTCAGCACATGGGTGTGGCGCGGCCGTCGCTCTCGCGCGCACTGTCGGAACTGCAGAAAGAAGGGAAAATATAGTTCCCAGTGGAAAGTGGAGAGTTGAGAGTTTAGAGTTATGATTACCATTCAAGAACGTACGCATTGAACCAAACCCTTAGTTGTAATCATAACTCTCCACTCTAAACTTTAAACTCTCCGTTCTACATAATTCTACATTCTACATTATCAATTCTACATTCTCTGTTCTACATTATAAAAAATATTTGTATATTTGCACCCATGAAAACAACTATCCGCATAAACCCGAAGTATGAGGGTCTGCGCGAATGGCTCAAGACAATGCCCGAAAGGTTCGAGAGCGAGGGGCGCGAAATATACAACCTGCGCAATGTCATCAAGGTGATGGACGCTCCAGGAGGACTAATGCTTAACGTGAAACGCTACCATAAGCCGCGATTCCCCAACTCGCTCGTCTATTCTCTTGGCTTGCGCAAGGCCAAGGGGAGGCGTGCCTTCGAGTATCCCGAACTGTTGCAGGCGGCAGGCATCGACACGCCAGAGCCTGTGGCTTACATCGAGCAGCGCAGCGGGGGCATACTGGGATTCTCTTTCTTTGTGAGCATACAGTGCGACTACGGGCACACCATGTATGAGGTGGCGAACGGCAGAACCAGCGACTACGCTCCGCTGATGGAGGCTCTGGGACAATACTCGGCACGCATCCATGACGCTCGCATACTGCATCTGGACTACACCCCTGGCAACATACTGTGGAAACAAGACTCCCATGGCTTATACCATTTCTGTCTTGTAGATATCAACCGCATGCGTTTCAACAAGGAAGTGGGCATGCTGAAGGGCTGCGAGAACCTTAAGAAGATGTGGGGCTCGAAGGAACTTATCAGTATAATGGTGCGCAGTTACGCCGTGGCACGAGGCTTCGATGCCAACACCTGCGAGGAAGTGGTGATGCGCCTGCGCCGCAACTTCTGGCGACATTACAAGAACAAGGACGGACTACCGTTTAACATTGAACTTTGAACATTGAACATTGTTTGCATGGAAAGACTATGTTATCTGTCGAAAAACTATCCCAGCACTGACGGCTCTGGAAACAAGGCCAAGACCGACAATGAGGACACCCTGGCGCTGATGGGGGCGGTGAACATCGCCAACAAACGCACGGGTCACCGCAGCAAAATCGCTGCTTTCTTCGTTGACCTGGCAGGAATAGCGCGTTATGTGTGCTCTGTGCGCAAGGGAGACCGCATTGTGCTGCAATACCCGCATAAGAAATATTTCTCTTTCGTCTGCCGTGTGGCACGCTGGCGTGGTGCCAAGACCATAACGCTGATTCACGACCTCGGCTCTTTCCGCCGCAAGCGACTTACGGTGGAGAAGGAAATCGGCAGGCTCATGAACACCGACTATGTCATTGCATCGAACGAGGTGATGAGGCAATGGCTGATAGACCATGGCTTCAGCAAGCCCACCGGCTCGCTCGGACTCTTCGACTACCGTTCAAAGAGCGAGTCAAAAGACAAGACAGAGCATAAGGTTGAGGCAGCGACCGAGGGGATGGGAGACTTGAGGATAGTGTATGCCGGCGCGCTGTCGATGCGCAAGAATGCGTTTATGCTCGACATGGCAAAGGCTACGCTGCCTTATCAGTTGCACGTCTTTGGCAACCGCAACGGACTGCCTGACATGCAGGATAATCCGCAGGTGATATTCCACGGATTCCTGCCTGCCGACGAATTCATCAGCACTGTTGACGCCGACTTCGGACTGGTGTGGGACGGCGACAGCACCGAGAGTTGCACAGGAAACTTTGGCGAGTATCTCAGATACAACTCCCCGCACAAGGTGTCGTTCTATCTGCGTGCCGGACTGCCCGTCATCATCTGGCGACAGGCGGCAGTGGCACCAATCATCGAGCGCGAGAACGTTGGCTTCTGCATCGACTCGATAGACGAGTTGCAGCAGTTGCTGCCCAGTCTGGAGCAGGAGCGGATAGAGACAATGCGTAGCAACGTACGCAATCTCAGCGACCGTCTGAAGAACGGAGCATTCCTGAAGGCTGCCGTAGAGAAGGCTTTGAGTGCACTTAAATAAGAAAGGATAGCGATGAAGATAACTGCTGTTGTTGTTACATATAACAGGAAAGAACTGCTGAAGCGTGTCATAGGATGCCTGAAAGACATCTCTGCGCTGTCGTCTGTTGTCGTTGTGAACAATGGTTCTACCGACGGCACGGGCCAGTGGCTCGACGAACAGACCGGCATTGAGGTTATCACGCAGCCCAATGTGGGCGGTTCGGGCGGTTTCTATACTGGCATCAAGTACGCCTATGAGGCTGGAGCCGACTGGATATGGTGCATGGACGACGACGTGTTCCCCGAACCCGACTGTCTGTCAGAACTGCTGAAAGTCGCTCTCGGACAAGAGACTGCCGCCCCGCAACCGCCCATTGGCATCCTTTGTCCGCGCCGCATACAGGCTGGCGAGGTGTTTGTCAACGAGTGCCGCAGGATAGACACCACCCGCACTTTTGCCTCTATGCATCAGGGAAGGCTGACCGCCGATGTCAAGGAGCCTGTTGACATAGAGGGAATGGTGTTCGAGGGACCGCTGATAAGGCGCGAGGTGGTTGAGAGTATTGGCTACCCGAACAAAGACCTCTTCATCTTCTACGACGACACCGACTACAGCCTGCGCGCCGTGAAGGCAGGGTTCCGTGTGGTTTATGTGCCCAATGCCATCATGCAGAAGGAGAAGTTCTTCTCTGAGGACACATGGGCAGAGAAGCAAAAGAAGAAGAAATGGAAGCGGCGTTACCAAGTGCGCAACTCCGCATACTTCAATCATCACTATGGAACGACGTTCGGTGTGCGCTATATCCGCACGCTGACCAGCCTCGCGGGTTATCTTGCCACTGCCCTGTGGCTCACCATCGGCCGTCGCGGTTACGGATGGAAGGACATCGGCAACCTGTGGGCAGCATACAAAGACGGTATCAACGAGCGTCTGGGACGTTATTGATACCGCCGTAAGTCATTTTGAAATCTTTTCCCACAAGCGTTTAAACAAGGAGTGTTTGAACGCTTTTCTCACCTCTGGGAGCACCTCCTTGTAACTGCGCGAGGTGTCGAAGACCAGTTCGCCGTGGTTTGTGGAGTCGTGCCGGGGTGTCATATAGTCGCTGCCATACTGCACCGTGAGGAACTCATGATACTTCTTTGGCACTGGCACCTTGATATACTCAAAGTCAATCCACACCGTTTCGTCGAATATATGTTTGTCGAAAAGGAACTTATCGTCTGTGAACGAGCGCACAGCCACATATCGGCAGTCGTCTATCGAGACTCTTCTCAGCAGGTCTTCGCTCTTGCGGTAGATGTTGCTCCATCCATGTTTCTTCACCGCGCTGCGCGCTTTCAGTTTCCTGCCTATAAGCGTCAGTCTTCCCGAATATAGGATATTAGTGTCCCTTGCTTTCAGAAATCGTCTGATACGGTTACTTTCTTTTATTGTAGAGACTCTCAGCGAAAGGTCTTCTGGCACGGCATCCAAGGGAAAGATGTCTATGAAGATGCCCTGGTTGTATGGTTTGAAAGAATCTGCCGGGCGTATTGCTGCCGTCTGGCTGTTGCGCAACTGTGCGTGCCCCAGCGAATAGCCTGAGTCGGTGTATGCGTTCTGAAAGAAGTAAGGTTGTTCGAAGGCATCCTTGCCAACAGCCATCAGTTTGTCATACTCCTCGCGAAGCATCATCACGTCAACGTCGTCGTCCCAAGGGATGTAGCCGTGATGGCGGACGGCTCCCAGCAGAGTGCCGCCTCCCACCCACATCTTTATGTTGTTCTGGCGGCACACGTCAATTAGGCGGGAGAGCAAATCCATCTGTATTGCCCACACCTGTTTCATCTCTGCGGGCACGACATATCCGTCGCGCTCTTCTTCGTCAAGAAACCCTTCCGGAAGGTCTATGTTCAGTTTTATCATATAGGAACGCAGGCTTCTCACCCACAATGTTCAATGTTCAATGTTCAATGTTCAAAGTTCAATGTTCAAAGTTCAATGTTCAAAGTTCAATGTTCAAAGTTCAATGTTCAACGCCTTTTCCACTATCGGCGCCATGTCATAGTATTTGTATTCTGCCAGACGGCCGCCGAAGATAACGTTCTTCTTCGTTGCGCCCAACTGGCGGTATTTCTCTGCCAACTGGTTGTTGCGCTCATCGTTGACAGGATAGTAAGGCTCCTTGCCCAAGTCCCATTTTGTTGAGTACTCGCGCGATATCACGGTGCGCGGCACGTCGTAAACCTGCTGTCCGAACATCTCGAAATGCTTGTGCTCGATGATTCGTGTGTATGGGACCTCTGCCTCGGTGTAGTTCACCACGGCGTTGCCCTGATAGTTTGGGGTGTCTATAGTTTCCTGCTCGAAACTCACGGTGCGGTATTCCAGTTTGCCGTAGCAGTAGTCGAAGAACTGGTCGATGCTTCCTGTGAACACAATCTTATCGGCTATCGACTCCCAGTATTCGCGGTTCTCGAAGAAGTCGGCACTGGTTTTTGTCTCTACTCCTGCCAGCAGTCCTTCGGTCAGTTTGTTATATCCGCCGATGGGGATGCCCTGGTATTTGTCGTTGAAATAGTTGTTGTCGAAGACGAGTCGCACGGGAAGTCGCTTGATGATGAATGCCGGCAGTTCGGTGCACTTGCGCCCCCACTGCTTCTCGGTGTATCCTTTGATGAGCCGTTCATAGATGTCGTTGCCCACCAGCATCAGCGCCTGCTCCTCCAGGTTCTGCGGCTCGCTCTTCCCCTCTGCCTTCATCTGTTCGACGACGGCCTGCCTCTGCTCCTCTATCTTCTGCTGTGCTGCCTCGGGAGTGGTGACGCCCCACATCTGGTAGAAGGTGTTCATGTTGAACGGCAGGTTATACAGCGTTCCCTTGTAGTTGGCAACGGGAGAGTTGGTGTAGCGGTTGAACTCTACGATGGAGTTCACGAAGTCCCACACCTGCTTGCTTGACGTGTGGAAGATGTGTGCGCCGTACTTGTGTACATTGATTCCCTCCACTTGCTCGCAATAAAGATTTCCGCCGAGATGGTTGCGTTTGTCTATCACCAGACACTTCTTTCCTGCCTGCTTGGCGCGGTAAGCGAAGACGCAGCCGAAAAGACCTGCCCCGACAATGAGATAGTCGTAGTGTTCCATTTGCTTTGTGTTTTTGTTTGCAAAGATAGTCTATTTTTCCTATACACCAAAATGTTTGATACTCTTTTTTACGTTGCTGCGGCATGGCGAGACACGTGAGCGCGGGTGTCTCACCCGCGATAAGAGAGAGAATAATGAGTACGCGATTCAGTACTTGGCGTTCGGACTGAGAGTCCGAAGCGTACGTACTGTGAGTCCGAACGTCACGTACTAGCAGTCCGAACGTCACGTACTACTCTTTCTTTTTCTTCTTGAAAAGTCCTTTCAGCAGACCTTTCTTTTTCTTTTGGCCAATAGTGTCTGTTGTCTGCATGTCTCCGTCTTTGTCTTTCTTGTGGAAGTGTATGCCAGGCTTTGATATTTTCAGTTTGTTTTTGCTCAGACTTGGGTTATAAGCGAAGTGGCAATGGGCGTCGTGGCGCTTGGCCCGATGCGTGATGTCGCCCTCGGCGGTGCTTCCGTCGCAATCGATGATGGCATCTATGTTCCTCACGTGTATTTTCTTGTAACTGCTGTCATCAACGGTAGCCGTGACGCTGCCAATGGGCAGTTTGCCGCCCTTGTCTTTGCGTGCGAGTGCTGTTCTTTTCTTTGAGATGTCAATGTTGAAGTCGGCATGGCACACCACGTCGCCAAGGTCGGCAATTTCGAACACCTTTCCCAGATGAAATCCGTTGGTGCTGACACCGCCATTCAGCCATTTGTTGTTGTCGTCTATGGAGAAATGGAAGTCGAGCGGTCCGCATGCGGTGTTGAGGTGTCCTCTGAACGACTCTTTTCGCCACACCACGTCGAAGTGTCCGCTATACGTGATGTTGCCCAGTTTCTGCAGTTGCGACATCATGAGTCGCTTCACGCGAAACTGGCTTATCACCTGCTCTGCCATTCCCTGCTTTATCTTCATGCTGCTAACGTCGAAACTCACCTTATATCCGTGCTTCTTGCGGAGGTCGGTTATGCGTCCGTTGGCGGCAATGGTGAGGCGGCTGTCGGCTGTTGACACATGCACGTTGCTGAATCTCATCATGTCTTCGGTGCCGCTCATCTGCGCTTTCAGCGTCAGCGGCAACTGGAATCCCCTCAGCACAGGAGCGAAGGGCCGCGCTATGTCGCGCAGTATGACGTTTCCGCTTATGCTGCCGGTCTTGTATGCCAGTTTTGTTCCTGTTTTCTTGTTTGGCAGGGTTATGGTGGCGTTGGCTATGTTCAGTGATGTGGAGCCTTGTTTCAGCGCGATGTCCTTCAGCCACAATGTCTTCATGTCCGACGCCGCCTTGAGACTCATGTCCTTGATATTGATGCCTGCGGTGCGGTCGCTAATGCTTACGTCGTCGAGAGTCACCGACAGGGTGTCTTTCTTCACAGTGTGGACAGAGCATTTCAGCGATGCCGTGATGTCCAGATGTCCCGCGTCAAACCATCCTCGATGCGGTCGGTTGGTGTTCTTTCGCGGCTTGTGGTTGTTGGTTTTCAGCCGTAGGCTGTCCAACTCGATGTCATATTCTCCGTCACGTTCCACCACATCGAGCATGGCGAGAGATATTTCGTTCTTATGTTCGCCCTGTTTGAACGAGAAGTCGGCGTGGTTCAGTGTGACGTGCCGCATGTCGATGTTCAGTTTTGTCTTCCCGTTGTTTTCCTTTTTCTTTTCTCCTTCTTTCTTATGCGACAGCGAGTCGATGAGGAACTGGTAGTTGGCGGCAGAGTCGGGACGGTCTTTTATCACCATTGCCTCCAGACGGTCGGCCTCGATGTGCTCTATGGTAATGTTCTTCTCCCAGATGCTTGCTATGGTGACTCGTGCGCTGGCCTCTCCCATTCTCAGCATTGGCCGCTTCTGCTGGTCCTCAATATCGAGTCCGTAGAGCGACATCGTCTGCACGAAGAGGTTCACGCTCACGCTGTCTGCCTTGACGCTGGTGCCCAGACGCTCAGACAGATAGGCGGTTGCCTTCTTCAACAGCCGTTGTTGCACGTAGTTTGAGTTTGCCAATAGGGTAGCAACGGCAACGAGCACCACCAAAGAAATGATGATGCCCGCTGTCCATTTCAAGATACGAAAGATGCGATTCGCCTTCATGTGATTAGTGTTTGGCGTCAAAGGTAGGTATTTTCGTTGACATAATCAAGAAAAACACCCGTTATCTTTCTTTATAACTTCTTGAAGAGCACACACAAAGGTATGCCCCCAACAACTCCAAACTCCTAACTTCCTGTTCTAAAAATAGAAATACCTGTCGGTAAAAAACATCTGACAGTTGTACTTAGCTGTATCGGCAGAACTGAAACGCATGTTCTTCCAAGCCTTGATAAATGCCTTAACGATAGACATTTCTTTTATTGCCTTCATATTCGATCTTTATTTTATTGATACTTTATAGGAATGCTGGCCATTGTGGCCGCTTGTCCCTTTTTGCGTTTGCAAAGTTAGCGTGTAAATAGTGGCGCACAAACACACAAAGAGCAAATCTCCGTAGTTTGTGGCGACACGTGCCTGTATTTGCGACAAAAAGGATGAATGGCATCATATACTGTCGCATAAGTATGTCCTGCATATATATGGTTGTTCAAATGTGCTTAAACGCCGTGCAAGATGTATACCTCTGACAGGTGAATAGTATACCTTTGACATGCCAAAAGGACACAAGTGACAAGCCGAAAAGGCACAAGTGGCAGGCGGGAAGCGTGCTAATGGGAAATCATAGGGGTGAAATTAGAGAATATTGTCATAGAATCAGGTAGAACACCAGCAGAATTCTAGTAGAGTTAAAGTAGAGGCAAAGTAGAACTTAAGTAGAGGCAAGATGTTGTTAGAATTCCAACAAGTAACAATTACTAGAAAGAAAACGCCGGGACTTCTTTTCAGAAGTCTCGGCATTTTTTTGACTTTTATACCTCTCACAGGCACTTAAGCCATCAAGTCAGAAATTCATTGACCTTTACCTTAATAGTAACTAATAACCAAATAAATACAACTTAAAACTTATAACCTAACGTGTAATATCATGTATCAGAAATATCTCTTTTTGTATGATGGGGACGCACACGGGGCACGCCCTTACAATTCGCTTTACTTATTAGTGCAGATGTATGTTTCGAGTTCGTTGATGTCACTAACCTCGATGTAGTTGCTCGTGTTGCACGACTTAGCGGCGATTTCCGCTTCGTCCATCTCGCTGCCCGATGCACTTGATGTGATGAGGTCGAGCGATATTGCAACCTGTAGAATCATGATGAATCCGATAACTACTTTTTTCATACTTCCTTTCTGTTTTTTTTCTGTTCTTTTTGTTTTCTGATGCAAAGGTAATGCGGTTTTCGCAATGGTGCATAATATATGCTCTCATTTCTGTTTTGTTTGTTGCGACAACACTTAATAATTGCGACAAATCGGGGGAATGTCCTTAAAAATTGTCGCAAATTGGAATAAAACAGTGCTATTTTTACTCGTTTAATTAAAATTTCGCATGCTTCGCTTGCTAAAGGAGTTTATGAGTTGGGGAGTTATGAGTTTAGGAGTTTATGAGTAGGGGAGTATAGACGACAGTTCGTTCGCAATAATCACGAGTTATTAGGAGTAAAACATTCCCCACACGGCAAGGGTGTTGATGCGGAGATAGGCCTCGTTCATGTAGATGAAGCCATTATAAGGATTGCTGGTTCCCCATGAGTTTTTGCAGATGAAATAGAGTTTGCCATGCTTGTCACGGGCGAGTCCCACGATTGCCATGCAGTGGTCGTCGGTGGTCTGGCGATTTTCAAATGCTTTCTGTCGTACTTCAGCATCTACCTTGCCGTCTGTTGACGCTGTTCCTCTGTTGTAAGAGAAGCCAGGGTTGCTGATGTCTCCCTCCCAGCACACTGGATGTCCGTGGCGAAGGGCGTTGACGATGCGTGCCTCAAGGGTGTCGAGAGGAACGTTGAGCATGGTGTTGCCGTAGCGGTTGTCGGGCACTTCGAGCGTAATGCGCTCGCCGTATGGATGATGGGTGAAACTGGTCAGTGCCTCGTATTCTCCATGACGGAAGAGGCTGTGTGCGAACTCCAGCGGAGTATATTCTGCACCGAACATATAGACGCTGCCCTTCTTCGGTCCCATCTGCTGGTTCATCAGTGGCTCGGCGTCGTCGAGCAGTTTCTTCAGTCCCGTCTTGTGTACTGCTGCCGCCTTAGCCATTAGTTGCAGTTTCCGGCACAGCAGTTTATAGTCGGCGCGGTCGTGCCATGTGTCGTAGGGCATTGCACCGTAAGTTTCCATCAGCGAGAGGGCATCGCCCGCCATGCCACGTGTGGTGACGGTCGCTCTCTTGTCGGCGGTTGAAGACAAATAGATGTGTTCGAGTTGGTCTTCGAGCAGATGCCGTGCGAGGAAAGTTGTGCTAAGGTTCAGGGAGTCGCCTTGCACAATGTGTTCTGTCTCTATTGTTGCGAGCATGGCGTATGCCCAGCATAGCGAACTGTTGCCTTGGTCTTTCACGGGTGTTGTGGGCAGCAGTATTTCTGTTTGGAATGTCTCGGGTGTTGCCATGCTCTCTTTCTTCTGTGTGCAGGAGACGAGAAGGAGGATGGATAAGAAAACCCCTACCCTAACCCTCCACGGGGGGAGGGAGACCCCTACCCTAGCCCTCCCCGAGGGGAGGGAAAAGAAAGGAGGGTAATGGAATATGGATAATGGGTGAAGGGACATTGTGGATTATGGGATGGAGTTTATCAGTTGGCGCAGTTCTTGGGCATGTTTCAGGTTCTCCTGCGCCTTCTCTTCCATTCCCTGCCTGCGGTATTCCTCGGCAAGACTCTCGCAGTTTTCAGCAAGTTTCTTGGCATACTCGATGTTCTGCTGCAGTTGTTCCTTGTCGGCAAGAGCCTTGTCGATGGCTTCCTGTGCAATCCTCATGCGCTCTGCCACCTCTGCCTTTGCCTCGCGGTTGCGCTGAAGCACCGTGGTGGGGTCGAAGACGGTGTGTATCAGCGAATCGGCCTTGTCAAGTTCTCCGTTTTCAATGCATGTGTTTATTTGTGCGTCAATGGAGTCGAGTTCGTCATAGTCGGTTAGAGCGTAGCGCTCTGCCATGTCACCCACGAGAGCCATATAGTTCTCATAGCGTGCCTCCAGTTCCTGCAGTTGCGCCTCGTAGTCTTTTGCCGACAGTTCATTCTGCTTCTTTTGCTTATCCAATGCCGCCAGTTTCTTTTTGTAATTGGTTTCCGCCACCTTGTATGCCTTGTCCTCGATGCGTTTCTTGTCGGCAGCCAGTTGCGCCGACGACACCATTACTAATTGAATAGGTACGCGCGAGGAGAACACAAGGCTGCGTCCCACGATGCCTTTGTCTTTCAGTTCGTAGCCGTTTTTACGCACACTGTTTATGATGATTGCGTCACCGTCTTTCTTTCCCGTTGCCTGAATCTTGAAACTACCGTTGGCATCGCTGACGAGTGCGTTCATCACGCCTCTCACCCTTACGGTCACTCCTTGCAGCGGTTTTCCTGGTGCACCAGGACGTCCGAGGGTTTTGACATAGCCTTGCTGCACCTGTGCCGATAGCGGCAAGGCGAGCATGATGACAGATATTATGCTTAGTATTCTAGTTTTCATTTGATATGGAACTATTGATTATGTTTTCTATTCTTTCAATCATCTTCTTTGGAAGCGAGAAGCGGCAATCAGGCTGTTTGTCGTTTTCCGAAGGACATCGAGTGCAATCTATTGCCTCAAGGAAGTGGGGCAGTTCTCTGCGGTACACCTCGCGCATGTGGCAGTTGTTCTCGTTTTTGCCTTGACACGAATAAGTAATGTTGGCCAAACGGTCTGCGAGTTTCATGAACGGGGCATAGGGAGTCTTGCGTATACCTCTATAATATTTCGCGCCTGCGCGTTGCGCGCGCGTGCGACCTTTGTCGTTGGTCAGAGCATATACTATCTCGGCAGCGACTAACGCCTGCCTCTTGTCCATGAACCGCAATGCTTCTGCAATGACATCGTTATAAGTGAGTCGTGCATCCTCGATGCTGTCGTGATAGTATGCCCCGAAGAACAGCGGCAGCACATCGCCAGCGTCGGCACACACCTCGTCACCATATTTATATATAGAGTCAGCAACCATATCAAGGTGGAACCCATAGGGAAGCGTGCCATCGTAATGCTGGTTTACATTGGCGTGCAGATTATGCGCCGAGTCTTTTATTGCATTTATTGTTTCGGCGTTGTCGGCAATTATCTTCTGGAATTCTTCTGGTGACATGGTGTTCTTTCCGGAAGTTCCGGCATAGAGAATAATCTTCGTTTATTGTTTTGTGCGAGTGTTCAGCGTCTCCTCAATTCTATCAGCAATGCGTTGCGGCGTGATGTTGTTTAGGCACGCATAGTCGCCGCGCAGGCATGGACGGTTGCCGTAGATGCTGCACGGACGGCAGGGCAAGTCAGTCTGAATGTTGTTCTCCTCGCTTTGGTTCCATCCTGTGAATCCTGCGTAAGGATGCGTTGCTCCCCAAACGCTCACCACTGGAGTGGCCACGAGCGATGCCAGGTGCATGTTGGCACTGTCCATCGACAGCATCACGTCGAGGTGGCTCATCAGGATGAGTTCCTGGCGGAATCCTTTCAGCAGGTGTGGCACCACAGTGCAACTGGGCAAGTCTTTCGCCCATCTGTCCATAACCTCCACTTCGCTGTCGCCGCCTCCGAAGAGGAAGAAGCGTGCCGAGGGATGCTTGCTCTGCAGCAGTCTTATCACCTCAAGCGTCTTCTCCAGCGGGTAAATCTTGCCATCGTGAGCGGCAAACGGCGCCACACCGATCCACTTCTCCGACATTTTCTTCTCGCCAATGGCGTCGGCAATCTCCTCCATCGGTCCTCCCTCAGGCGGGAACAGGGACACGAAGTCGAGTTTCACAGGATAGCCAAGACGGGCGAGGACATCGGCATATTTCTCGAACGACGACTGTTGCTGCACCATCTGCTTACCCTCTTTGCGCGTCAACATGCGTCTGCCCTTGCGGTTCTTGTCGATGTGTTCCACACGATAGCGCGCGGCGTTGAACCTCATGCGCAGATAACTTGAGCGCAGCACGTTGTGCAGGTCGGCTACAGCGGTGAAGTTCTTCGCCACCAGTCGTCTGTAAAGAGCGTTGAGCCCCCTGATGCCGTGATACTCTTTCTTCAAGTCGGCGCCCATAAATCCCACGTTCGGTGCTATGCCGTCAAACAGCGGCCGCATGAACGAGCGGCTGAGCACGGTGATGCGCAGGTCGGGATATTGGTGTGCAAGAGCACTCACCACGGGCACGGTCATTGCCACGTCGCCGAGGGCAGAGAATCGGATTATTAGCAGATGTTCTGTTTTCATCGGTCTTATTTCTTGCCGTAGAGCACAGGGTTAGTGGCAGGGTCGTTGTACATTTTCATCTGGCGATACACTTTCATGTAAATCCGTCCAGCCTCGATGTCGTCGAGCAGTTGGTCGATGGCCGTCGAGAGGTCCACCTGTTGCTCGCGCAGCACTGCCAGTTTCTGTGCGCAGCGTGCCTTATGCTCCTCCGATGCGTCGCTGCGCTCTGCCTGCTCCTTCATGTGATAGATTTTCAGTGCCAGAATGCTGAGCCTGTCTATCGCCCATGCCGGGCTCTCGGTGTTCAGCCTTGCCTCTGGCAGCGGTGACACGTCGCAATATTTCTGACGGAAATAACTGTCTATCTGCTCCACGAGGTCGGTGCGGTCCTGGTTGCTCCTGTCGATGCGCCTTTTCAGTTGCAGCGCGTCGATGGGGTCGATGTGCGGGTCGCGTATGATGTCCTCGTAATGCCACTGCACGGTGTCAATCCAGCACTTCAGGTACAGTCTGTTTTCTATCGAGTCGCGGTCGTACGGATTGTTGATAGGAGTATCAACGTTGTCAGTAACATGGTAATCGTTAATTGCCTTGTTGAAAATATTGTTACAGAGTTGTGTAAATGACATTTTCTTTGTGTTTTTTAGATTTGATGCAAATATATATATTTATTTTTAAATGGCAAAGTTTTTATAAAAAAACATGGAAAAGTTGCACACATGGGGGTGGTTTGTGCAACAAAAGGTGTTTTTTTGGGTAAATTATTTGCACACTTAAATAAAAATTTGTTCCTTTGCACCCGATTTTTAAATATTAGGGAATATTATTAACAATTTAAATTTTACAATTATGTCAGAAATTGAATCTAAAGTAAAGGACATCATCGTTGAGAAACTCGGTGTAAATGAAGAAGAGGTTAAGCCAGAAGCAAGCTTCACAAACGACCTTGGTGCAGACTCTTTGGATACTGTAGAGTTGATTATGGAGTTCGAGAAGGAGTTCAACATCTCTATTCCAGACGACCAGGCAGAGAAGATTGGTACTGTTGGCGACGCTATCAAGTACATTGAGGACAACCAGAAATAATTTTATTTTTTAACAGATTGATAATTGATAATTGACAATTGATAATTTGCTTGTTGTCGCTTCGGCAGCAATCAATGTCAATTATCAATTATCCATTATCAATTATTTTTTATATAATGGAGTTAAAAAGAGTAGTAGTGACAGGCCTTGGTGCCGTGACACCTGTGGGACTCAATCCTGAGGAGACATGGAACAACCTCATAGCAGGAAAGAGCGGTGCAGCAACTATCACTAATTTCGACCCCTCTAAATTCAAGACTCAATTTGCTTGCGAGGTGAAGGGCTTCGACCCCAACCAGTACATCGACCGCAAGGAAGCACGCAAACTTGACCGTTACTCGCAGTATGCGCTTGCCAGTGCTATCCAGGCAGTGGAAGACAGCGGCATGGATTTGGAGAAAGTCAACAAGAACAGGATTGGAGTGGTGTTCGGTGTGGGCATCGGCGGTATTAAGACCTTCCAGGACGAAGTGATTTACTACGGCCAGAACATCGAGAACGGACCTAAGTTCAGCCCATTCTTTATTCCTAAGATGATCAGCGACATCGCTGCAGGTCATATTTCTATCAAGTACGGATTCCACGGACCTAACTACGCAACAACCAGCGCATGCGCCTCTTCGAGCAACGCCCTGGCTGACGCTTTCAACCTGATACGTCTGGGCAAGGCCGACGCTATCGTGGCTGGCGGTGCCGAGGCTGCCGTATGCGAGTGCGGAGTGGGAGGATTCAATGCCATGCATGCCCTCTCAACACGCAATGACGACCCCGCTCGTGCCAGCCGTCCGTTCAGCGCAAGCCGCGACGGTTTCGTGATGGCAGAGGGTGCTGGATGCTTCATTCTCGAAGAACTGGAGCACGCCAAGGCACGCGGTGCAAAGATATATGCCGAGATGGTGGGCGAGGGAATGAGCGGCGACGCTTATCACATCACAGCCTCTCATCCTGAGGGACTCGGTGCAAAACTCGTTATGGAGGCTGCACTCGAGGACGCTAACCTCAAGCCTGAGGACATCGACTACATCAACGTGCACGGCACATCGACACATGTGGGCGACATCTCAGAGGCTAAGGCCATCAAGGAAGTGTTCGGCGACGCTGCATACAAACTGAACATCAGTTCAACAAAGTCGATGACTGGTCACCTGCTCGGAGCAGCAGGAGCAGTAGAGGCTATGGTTGCAGTGCTCTCAGTGAAGAATGACATCGTGCCTCCTACCATCAATCACGATGAGGACGATAAGGACGAGGAAATCGACTATAACCTCAACTTCACCTTCAACAAGGCCCAGAAGAGAGAGGTTCGTGCTGCAATGAGCAACACCTTCGGTTTCGGCGGTCACAACGCATGTGTTGTCTTCAAGAAGTATGCTGAATAATATCATTGACAGAATAAGGCTCCCTTTCCGCAAGGAAAAGGAGCTTTTTTCGGCTCTTTACGAAATCTTCGGGTTCTATCCACGCCACATCGAATACTACAAGACGGCACTGATGCACAAGAGCATGCGCAGCCGCAACGAGAAAGGACGACCCGTGAACAACGAGCGACTGGAGTTTCTCGGCGATGCGGTGCTCGACTCCGTGGTGGGCCACATCGTGTTCAACCACTTCGAGGGCAAGCGCGAGGGATTCCTCACCAACACACGCTCGAAGATAGTGCAGCGCGAGACGCTCAACCGACTTGCAGAAGAGATGGGAATAAACCGACTGATACAGTCGTCGCGCACCAACACCAGCCACAACAGTTACATGGGCGGCAACGCCTTCGAGGCACTTGTAGGCGCTATCTATCTGGACCGAGGCTACGACGCCTGCATGCGTTTCATGGAGAAGCGCATCCTGGCGCAACTCATAAATATCGACAAAGTGGCTTATAAGGAAGTCAACTTCAAGTCGAAACTGATAGAATGGAGTCAGAAAAACAAGGTGAAACTCGAGTTCCGACTGGTGAAGAGCGAGAAAGACCAAGACGGAAACCCAACATTCTGCTACATGACGGTCCTTGAGGGAGTGGAAGGCGACACAGGAAAGGGCTACTCCAAGAAGGAGAGTCAGCAGCAGGCAAGCCGCCAGACGCTGAGCCGACTGCGCAAGCAGCCACGCTTCATCGACTCTATCTTCGCCGCCAAGTCGGCACGAACAAAGATGGAGGAGCAGCCTGTGG
This sequence comes from Prevotella sp. UBA4330, assembly GCA_002394385.1. Lineage (GTDB taxonomy): Bacteria > Bacteroidota > Bacteroidia > Bacteroidales > Bacteroidaceae > Prevotella. The sequence goes on along the minus strand of DGTS01000038.1, from coordinate 210,513 downwards.
GAGTGCCCGAACAGGAGGTGAAGCAAGACTTCATCGTCTCAAACCAAACGAGAGGAGCCGAAAACACGAATACTTCTGCCGACTATGACGGTGCAGAGACAGTGAGGAACAACCAGAGCCAGCATGACGAACAGTCTGCAGGAACAGAGTTCGACCTCTCTGACATCTCGATGAAGAAAGCCGAACAGTCGCGCGAAGAAATAATCGCAGCAGCCGAGGCAACAGCCTTTGCCGCAGAATAGCATGCCGAGAGGCTCTTTCCTACACAATCGGAGTCTCTCTCCACACGCTTTATGACCCCGTTGATACCCACTGCGTTTGCAATAGATATCAAACCGCCGAACAATGTTATTAACTTTGTTTCCCCATTTATATCTAACTGGAAACCAAGTAGTTACAAGTGGGCTTTTTGGAGGGGGCTAAACATACTGCAAAAGGTGTGTTTCGGGAAGTCTGACAGGCATCATTTGAAATCAAAAAAAGGACACAGGGAACAGTTCCCCGTGTCCTTTTTATATATAATAATGTGTAGTTTGCCTATCGGCGAGTCAGAGATTACTTCACATACTCTGCATAGTCGGTGAGTCGCATGTCGCCCTTGCGTGACAGCGTGTCGTGCATTGCGAACGCAGCAGGCAGGTTGTGGCGCGTCTGTCCCATCTTTGCAATCTTCAGGTAGTCCCAGAGCAGTTGCTTGTAGTCGGGGTGTGCGCAGTTCTCTATGATTGCCTGAGCACGCTCTATTGGGCTCTTGCCGCGCAGGTCGGCAACACCCTGCTCAGTGGCAATGATGTTCACGTCGTGCTCGGTGTGGTCGAGGTGAGAGCAGAAGGGCACGATAGACGAGATGAGTCCGCCCTTTGCCGTTGACGGGCAGGTGAAGATGCTGAGGAAAGCGTTGCGCTCGAAGTCGCCCGAACCGCCGATACCGTTCATCATCTTCACGCCGCTGATGTGCGTAGAGTTGGCGTTGCCATAGAGGTCAACCTCGATTGCGGTATTGATAGCGATGACACCGAGTCGGCGAATTATCTCAGGAGAGTTAGAAATCTCGCTCTGGCGCAGTGTGAGGTGCTGCTTGCAGTAGTCCATGTTGTCGTAAATCTGCATGAGACAGTCGTTGCTCACGGTGAGCGAGCATGCCGAAGCGTCCTTCACGCGGCCGCTGAGAAGCATCTCCACCACCGAGTCCTGAATCACCTCGGTATAAACGTTGAAGTCGGGCACGTGCTTGTCCTGTCCCAGTGCGCCGAGAATGGCGTTGGCAGTAGAGCCCACACCGCTCTGCAGAGGCAGGAATGTGCTTGGTATCACGCCGCGGTGCATATCCTCAACGAGGAATTCTGCCACGTTATATCCTATCTTGTCTGTTATCGGGTCGCTGTCCTTGAAGGCGCGTGCCTCGTCTGGAATGTTGCACTCCACGACGCCGGTCAGACGGCTCTTGTCGAACTCTATATATGGCTTTCCTATGCGGTCACCCACGTGCTCAATGGGAATTGCCTTGCGGTAAGGCGGGTCCAGAGGCTCGTAAACGTCGTGAATGAACTTGGCGTTGGGGCTGTGGAAACTGTTCAGTTCGAGTATCACGCCCTTCTTTGCCAGACGAACCACAGTGGGCGAGATGCCTCCTGCCGCGGTGAGATAGCAGCGAATCTTGTCGCCAACCTCCTCGATGTCGCACACCTCGATGATAGCCCAGTCCACCTGTCCTAAGAATCCATAGCGCAGTTCCTGTGCCATCTGCGAGAGGTGGATGTCGTTGTATGCAATTTCACCTGCATTGACGTGCTTGCGATAGTCGGGGTTTGTAGTGTAAGGAGCACGGTACTTGATGGCCTGTGCGTTCGACATTACACCGTCGGTGCTCTGTCCTGTTGACGCTCCGGTGAAGATACCCACTTTGAAAGGTCTGCCTGCAGCGTGCTCTGCTTCTGCCTTCTTTGCCAATTCTCTTGTTACTGCCTTGGCGGTTCCTGCTGGAGTGAATCCGCTCAGACCGATGTTCTCATCGTTCTGGATAAGTGCAGCAGCCTCGGCTGCTGTGATACGTGTATATGCCATAATAAGTTTGAGTTATAATTTGTGTGCAAAGGTAGTGGAAATCATAGACAATACAAAAAGAAAAAGAAAGAAATTAGAATAATGAGAATAAATATAAGGTATCCATGTGCTAAATCTTAATTCACACCTAATTTTCCTAATCTCATTATTATAGAAGTCTGACTCCTTCCCATTTTTTGTGAAATATATTTTACACTCCTTCCGCTATTATGTAGTTTAATTAAATAGGCCTCTTCTCCACGAGTCCATTTCTTTTGAGCATTAGGATGTTTTGCATAACTCTTCTCCGTTATTTTTTCGGGATGCAGGAATTCATCAACGAAAACAGAAGGGAATCTTTTGTCATAAAGAACTATTGTTGAAATTTTAGCACGTGTCATTGCAACATAAAACAGCCTTCGTTCCTCGCTGAATGGGAAATTGTCGTTTTCTGTCAATACATAGTTAAGCACAGGGTCGTCACTCATTTGTGACGGAAATCCAAAGATGTCCTTGTTGCATTGCAAAAGAATCACATAATCTGCTTCTAATCCTTTCGATTTATGCACTGTAAGAAATTCAATTCTTCTACCACAAATATTATAATAGAAACGGTTGCCTATTTTTTCACACTTGTACTTAAAAGAAAGGTAGTAGTCATCAAAAGAATACCTTCCCAAAAGGAAAATGGACTTGTCATTAGGGACGTTCTCTATGATTCTTTCAATATCATCACAAAAAGACAGTTTATCGTAAGCCTTAAAGAATATGTTGGTTTTTACATCTTCACTATAAGGATGAATCGTCTTCTTTATTTGTGCACTATTTCGGAGTATGAAGTTAGACGAAAGGCTCACGAGAGGTTCACCAAACCGATATGTAGTTTCTATCTTTTTGATATCTGTCGGACCGAAGAAATCTTGGAAATGATTAAAGAGAGACATGTCACTACCAGAAAACCTGTAAATGGATTGCCAGTCGTCTCCTACACAGAAAAGTTTTGCTGGTTTGTTTGTTCCTCGCAGCGCTTTCAGAAATTCGTATCGGTCAAGTGAAATGTCTTGAAATTCATCAACAATAATGTAATCATATTCCAAGGGGTGCTGTGAATTGCAAAGTTCTGTTGCTTTTATAATAGCATCAGTAAAATCTATTTGTTTTCTTGTTTTTAGTTCTTTTTCATAAAGAACATAAACGGGCTCAAATATGCCTTTTATGATAAACGCACTTCTTTTATCGTCTGCTGCCAATGCTGTTGAAGTTATGTTATCAATACTCTTGCAACTAGCCTTCAGCAATGTTATGAATGTGGCTATTAGACGAATGAAAGTCTTTTCCCTCTTGCTATCTTTTGGAATAATTAGACTATAAAGTTCTTCGTTTGTTCTCTCTACAATAGGCACACCTGCTTGGGTAAGCAATTCCTTCATCTTTTCTCTTATGTCAAAGAAACTAAAGTCTGCGCTATTGGTGGTTATCAACTTTGTACCATATTTTGCGTGTGCCTCTTTCTTCCATGTTATGCCATCGTTGTATTTCTTGTTTGCTTCTTCGTAACTCATGTTTTTATCTTTTGCGAACCAGGTAGGCACCAGCCCATGTTCGTCAACGCCAAAATGCTCAAGATATAACCTTTGAGGTTTTCCGTCTACTACATAATGTATAGAGAAGTCAGGTTTATACTGCGAATGCGTTTCGTCAGACAAATTATACTCGTATGGTTCTTCATACCTAAAGTTAACTCCTAAAGACGACAACACAAAACACAGTCTTTGTTCTTGTTCACTCTTTACAAAAACAGTATTGCCATCCATATCAGGGAGGAGGGTTTTCAATCTGAGGTTTTTCTGCTCTGACAGGTTGTCTCTTATTTCCTTTTTCTTCTTTTCCCATCCTTCCTCTTGCATTTGATAATCTATGAAATAAGAGAGTACATTCTTTTTAAAGACAGGGTCTTCTTGCATGCTTTTGTATATTTGCACTAAAACGACATCTGTGTTTTCGCAAATGGAAGGTTTTTCCCCCGTGATTTTTCCAATAATGTCTATTGCTAACTTATGGAATGTGTATCCACGAAGATTTGCAATATTCATTCTTTCAGTGAGTTCTGCCGCTGCCTTGTTAGTATAACTTATTAGTAGAATTCTTGAAGGTTCTATTCTTTTTATTTCTGTTAGGTATTTCACCTTGCCAACAATAGACGATGTTTTCCCACTTCCTGCACTACTGACAACAAGGCAATTATTCTCTTCTGAAACGATGGCTCTTCTTTGTTGCTCGTCTAATGGATATTTTAAACATTTATCAAAGAATTCCTTGTTGTCTGAAAGAATTTTATTTATAACGGTTTCATTATGCTTTATTACAATATCATGGATGTTTTCGAATTCTTCAACAAACTTGATTAATCTTTCCGTTGGAGTTACATGGAAAAAATTTAATTTTGAAATAAGAGAAGATGATTCGTTGAAAACATTCTCATATTTTTTTGAAAATGATTGCTCTTCTTCTGCTATTATTATATGGTTAGGGAAAGAGGTCTCAATATCAAAAACGATATTGGTAGAAAAGCCATCATTCTGTTCTGCTAATGCTTTACCTTCTTCTGTATATATATTTGGCTTTATTTTGGATAATTCAGACTCCACCCACTCCGACTTATGCTTAAGACGGAAACGTACTATTGTAAAGACAATGCCCAAAACAATAGCAACATCAAGAAAAATGATAATATATAACTCCAAATGTTATTAGATGAAAAAGTGCGAAGAGAGATGAATGATGGAACTCTCATCTCTCATCGCTCGATTATCAACCCTCAATCGTCCAGTCCTCGCAGGGAGTTGGCAAACCAGACGTCCATCTTGCCTGTGCCGCGGTGGTTCCAGGCGTAGTAGGGAATCAGGGTGACGGTGGTTGGTCGCTGTGTTATGGTGCCTGCGCTATTGAGGGAAACCTCGGTGGCATTAGTTTTCAGTGCCGTGACGTTGAAGCGCTTTGCCTGAGAGTTGGCTATCTGGCACTCGGTGTTCTCTATTGTCTTGCCTTCCTCAATGGTGAACGTCGGTTTCTGTGGCATCAGCACATGGTGAACGTCGGTGCCGGCATTGTCAGCACCCTCGGCGCAATATACCAGCGGTCCGCGCTCTATGGCGATGCAGCCGCGGTCGGCGGTCACATGCTTGTTGGCCTCAACAACACGAGGTTCCATGTCGAAGTGGATGGACACGCGGTCGCCCTTCTTCCATTGGCGGTCTATGCGGCAGTATCCATTCACCAGCGAGCCCTCCACCTTTTCTCCGTTCACGCTAATGGTGTAGCCGAGACGTTTGCCGTCGGCATATTGATAGAGGTCGGAGGGCACAGGTCCTGCTGTCACCCACTCAGGTACTCTTATCATCATTGCAAACTGTCGTTGCTGTGCTTTCTTTACGTTTATTGTGATGTCGCCGTTCCAGGGATAGTCGGTGGTCTGTTCCAGTGTCACGGTCTTTCCTGCCACGTCGATGTCGGCGGTGTTGCCCATGAAGAGGTTCACATAAACGTTATTGTCCTTCACGGCATAGATATATCCCGGCACCGAGGGGATGAAGCGGCACAGGTTGCTGGGGCAGCATGCGCAGCCGAACCAAGGCTGGCGTGTGGTGTTGCCGTCGGCATTGAACTTATACTTGCCGTCGCTCGAAAGAGGGTTAGGATAGAAGAAGCGTCCTCCGTCCATCGACATGCCGCTGATAACGCCGTTATAGAGTGTGCGCTCCAGACAGTCGATGTATTTTGAGTCGCCATGCAGCAGGAACATGCGCTGGAAGAGATACACCATAGAGATGGCGGCGCACGTTTCGTTATATGCTGTGAGGTTTGGCAGTTCATAATCGGCACCAAAGGCCTCGCCGTCATGACGTGCTCCCACACCGCCTGTGATGTAGTATTTCTTGCTTATGATGTTGTTGCAGATGGCATCTATGGCATGCAGATATGCCGAGTCGCCTGTCAGTGCAGCCACGTCGGCCATTCCGGCATACATATAACCAGCCCTCACGGCGTGTCCCCAAGCCTCTGTCTGGTCAACGACGGGCTTATCGCTCTGCGAGTAGATGTTCTTTATCGTTGTCTTGCCACGATAGTCGAGCAGGAACTTTGCCTCGTCAAGGTATTTCTTCTCGCCGGTGAGTACATAGAGACGCGCCAGCGCCATCTCTGCTATCTGGTGTCCCGGCACCACACATGCCTGTCCGGCATTGGGTCCCACCTCGCGCACTACGCAGTCGGCATAGCGGCGCGCAATGTTCAGGAACTTGTCTGAGCCTGTTGCCTGGAAGTGTGCGCATGCAGCATCGACCATGTGTCCCAGATTGTACAGTTCGTGGCTCAGCACCTCCTCGCTTGCCCATCGCTTGTCTCCTGCCCACTCGTGTGGGTGCCAGGGGTTCATGGTGCGCGGTGTGTAAAGGTATCCGTCGGGCTCTTGTGCCTTGCCCACGAAGTCAAGCACCGAGTCGATATATGCTTTCAGTTTCTTGTCGGGGAATGTTTGCATCAGATAACTTGCACCCTCGATGGTTTTATAAACATCGGTATCGTCGAACGAGAAGCCCGATGGCGGATAGTCGGGGCTGGGGTTCTGGCACTGGATGAAGTTCTTGTACCTTCCCTCGCTTTCACATTTGCTGAAAGCCAGGGGCACGGTGACATCGCGTGCGGCAAGCAAGCGCTGGCCCCAGAACGTGGATTGCTGAAGTTTCACCGATGTGAAGGGCACCTGACTGATGGGGTATCCACTTCCCTTTTGTCCCTGGGCTGCCGCTGTCAGCGTAGCCACTGCAATAAAGATAATTGTTGAAAATAGTTTCCTCATAGGTTTTAAGTGTATTTGTTATTTGTTGTATCTGCTGTAAAGTTTTGCCATTAAGGCTCCGCTTATGTTATGCCACACGCTGAAGATGGCGCCGGGGATGGTGGCAAGCGGGAAGGCGGCAAAGTGAAGCACTGCAAGCGAGGCAGCAAGCCCGGAGTTCTGCATACCCACCTCAATGCTTATGGCGGTGCGTTTCTTCATGGGCAGGTGCAGCAGCCATCCTATGCCGTAACCCAAGGCATAGCCGCTGAGGTTGTGAAGCATCACAACGAGGATGACAATAGTTCCTCCGGCAGTGAGTTTGTCGGCGCTATGAGCCACCACGATGCTGGCAACCAATGCTATCATAAGTGCCGAGAAGGCGGGCAGGAAGGCCACTGCCTTCTTCGTTAGTTCAGGAAGGAAGTGCTGGAAGAGCAGACCGCCTACGATAGGTGCTATTACCACATAGACAATGCTTAGCAGCATACCCACGGTATCTACGTTAACCATAGTGCCGGCAAGCAGGAGCACCAGCAGGGGAGTGAGCAGCGGGGCAATCAACGTGGAGCATGCGGTCATGCCGACACTCAGCGCAAGGTCGCCCTTTGCAAGGAAGGTGATGACGTTGGATGCCGTTCCACCTGGACAACAGCCCACGAGAATCACACCGAGTGCCAGTTCTTCGGGCAGCGAGAACGCCTTGGTGAGCAGCCACGCCATCGCTGGCATAATGGTGAACTGCGCCAGACAGCCCAGCAACACATCCTTGGGTCTGCTGAACACTATCTGGAAGTCCTTGGCAGAGAGTGTGAGTCCCATGCCAAACATTATCACTCCGAGAAGCGGGTTGATATACCATGTGTCGATAGCCTTCAACGGTGCAGGCACCAGATAGGCAAGCACAGCAGCAAGCAACACGATAAGCCCCATCCAGCGGGCTATGAAATCGCAAATCTTTTTCATACAGTTGGCAAAGTTACGGAAAAAGGCTGTAACAAACGAGCAATTTTCGAAGATTAACGCAGAATGCACGTAAATAAAAAGCAAGACAAGGAAAAACGAGGAACCCTCACAACTTATTCTAATTCTACGCTGATTTCTTTGGTTATATTTGTCTTCTTGCAACATATTTATTATATTTGCACACGCAACGCCTATGAATACATATTCTACTAAGATGAGGGAATATGTGCATTATAACCACATCAAGGCAATGAGCAAACGAATGCAGAACGATACCTGCATCCGTTCTGCCGAGCGAAGGAAACGTCGAACGCAGTTCACCTTGGAACGGTGTTACGATGATGACTAACCGTTCGGTCCTTTGGGACGCACTTTAAATAAATGAAAAGAGAATGGCAACAAACAAGAACGCACAATTGCGGTATCAAATACTGGATAGATGTTTCTGTAATTTCCAGAAGCGGTATGAGATTGAAGATCTGCGGAAGGAGGTTAATGAGCAATTAAAGGACATTGCAAATACTGAGGTTAGCCAACGTCAAATACGTGAGGACATTAAGTTTATGCGTGATCGAATGTCATGGAGGGCTCCAATAGTTGCCTATCCATACGATGGCAAGAAATGCTATTATCGCTACTCAGACCCGAACTTCTCCATCTACAAAAACAATCTGTCTGTTGATGAAGTCAAGAAACTTCAGACGGCCATCGATATGCTGAGCCGCTTTAGAGGCACAGCAACCAATGTTTGGCTTGAAGAAATTATATCTAATTTGGAGTGTCGTTTTGGTTTAAAGTACAATGCAGAGCATCTTATATCTTTTGAACAGAACGAGCAGTTAAAAGGGATTGAGCACTTAGCGGATATTATTGATGCTACTATCAATCACCAACCCTTGAACATTACCTATCTGACTTTTAGGGGCAAAGAGATTCTGATGACCATTCACCCATATTATGTTAAGCAGTACAATGGTCGTTGGTTTCTCTATGGGCTAAATGACGAACTAAACAGAATCAGCAATTTGGCACTTGACAGGATTCATGACTATAAGAAGTCAGAAAGACCTTTCAGAAAGAACGAGTGCTATGACTTCTCCACATACTTCGACGATGTCATGGGCGCAACGATTCCTAATGATGAAGTTAAAAAAGAGACCATCGGCTTGTGTTTCACTGCCAGCCGCTTCCCTTATGTGATATCTAAGCCTATCCACAAATCACAGATAGTAGTTGACGAAGAGGATAGGATTGTTGAAATCCAAGTGCGCCCAACGAGGGAACTTGACCAGCAACTTTTTTCTTTCATTCCAGACGTGGAAGTGCTCTATCCAGAGTGGTACAGGCAGCAAATAAAAGAAAAAATCGAGGAAAACTTTAAAAAATATTTGTCTGGGAAGAAAGGCTGCACAGATAATGCCGACCTTTGCACTCGATAAAATACAAAAGTATGAAGATTACAGAATTTGAAAAGAGATTCGAGCGAAATACAAATCTCCTTATCGCAATAGAATCTTTGTTTCTTAATAGAAAAGTGAAAAGAACAAAGTCAATGGTGCAGATAGAAACGTTTGCATCTAATGAGCATATATCTTTGTCAACTTTACTAAATGCCGAAGATGAAGGAAACATTTCTGTGGTATATGTGTTACCATGTTCATTTCTGTCTGAAGAAAAGACAAAAGGTATTAGACAAGGACTTATAGAAAAAGATTTGCTTGATACAATTGTACTTATTCCTTCAAACTGGTTAGACAATGTGAGCGAAGACTTTGCTTTACTTTATCTGAACAATAATAATCGTCAGAAAGGTGTTGTTAAGTTCATTGATATTACTTATGATAGTGGAAGTGATATTGCGCCAAATGGGTGGAGTGTTGCTAATCTTATCTTTTATGACGCTTTTCCAGACAATAAAAATCTACGTGGAGAAATAGATGAAGAACAACAGGATTTGCTTGTAGACTATTTCGATGAATATAATTGTGTAGTAGGACACCACAAAATCAAAACTACAGGCTATTCTTTAGAACCTGCCCGCTACATAAAACGCCTACCTTTTTTTAACGGATACCATTTATATGAACTATGGAATACCGTAGATAAAAAGGTGAGGAACGCTAAAGGAAAGATTATTCATGATTACGATTTGAAAGATTCTGCATCTCACTATGAAATAGATGTTCTATCGATTGAATCTCAAGAGGGATATGATAATTACTATGTTCTTAATGGTAAGTTTATACTTGTCGCCCAAAAAGGAAAACTACGTCCAACATTGATTGACACAAAAGGATATACCATTTATGTGCCTTGTAAAGAAATTAGTGCAATTGTCAATGACGATGATGAGTTGTTGGATGATTATGTCATCTGTGAATTGCGAAAGCCATACGTAGAATGGCAACTGGACAAATGGAAAAGTGAACAGACTTCTTATCTACGCATTCATGTTCCAGATAATACAAACGACAAATCATCTGTAGAAATGCAAAGAGAGTCTTTCGTACAAAGTAAGTTTCATGATGTCTGCGAATACTGCAAACATCCAGATTTACTATACCTGATGGTTATGTTAGGAAAGGAAGAGATAAAGAATGATTCGAGTGTGCCTAATAAGATAAGAAATGTAATGGAAAACTATGTTTTGCCATTATTGTATAAAAATGGCATCAAGCCCAAAGAGGATAAAAAGTGCTATACTCCCAATGTAAAAACTAATATCAGCGGTTATAGCAAGGCACTACCCGAAGGAACTCCCAGAAATATTGAAGGTAGTTTTTATACAATTTCTTTTCTGGCCCCAGAAGGTTCGCACGATTATGAGGATACCAAAATACAAAAAACTATTCGTGAAGGCTTATGTCCTTACCTCACAACTTCACTTGTCTATGACCTGATTAACATCATTATGTGGTGTAAGCAATTTGAAAACAAAACAAGATAATATATTTGCATTATGATGAACAGAGAGTTTTTACAGGCCCAAGGCTTCGAGGGATTCAAGACGATGGGCGAATTGATGGATGGGGCAAGAGCACAGATCCCTGCACAGAAAGGGATTTATGTCGTGCTTCGAGAGAGCGAGAAGTCACCACAATTCTTGTCAGAGGGTACGGGTGGGCACTTCAAAGGCCAGAACCCCAATGTCCCTATATCTGAGTTAAAAGACAATTGGGTGGAAGGTACACCTATTGTCTATATAGGAAAAGCAGGCGGCTCTGGTAGTTCCGCTACACTCAATAAACGTTTAGGGCAATATTTGCGTTTTGGTCAGGGAGCCAATATCGGCCATTGGGGCGGACGGTATATCTGGCAGTTAGCCGACTCTAAAGATTTGGTAGTATGCTGGAAATCGTTGACTATTGATGACCCAAGAGAAGTGGAGCATCAAATGATTCAGGACTTTAAAGCCATTCATGCCGGTAAAAGGCCTTTTGCAAATCTGATAGACTAATTATTGGGAAATGGGAGGTTTCATTGCCACCATTTCCTTTTTATACCTAACTATGTCCATGGATATCAGGTAATGAAACAGTCTCGTTTATTTTATAAAAAAGATATAATCATTATCTTTCTCTTCTTCATCCTTTACATGATAGGCTACGCCTGGCTAATTGAGCCCAAAAAAGAAACGGAAAGAAGGACGGAAAGGAAGACGATGTTGCCCCAAAAAGAAATCCCACAGACAAGGACGGAGAAACGACAGTTGAAGTCCTTGTCTGCAGACTGGCCTTTGGATTTGGGCAAATACTTCTATACGATAGACATAGATCCTGGTTATGAAATGGAGGATGAAGAATATGAAGTTGTTGGAGAATCTGGGGGTAATCTCATAGTGAGAAAACATCATGACTGGCCAGACATCAGCGGACACTTTGAATGGTTTTGCAACGAGAAACTAACGACCACTCAGCAGATGTATGATTACGTGGTGGCTAATCATAAGGCGATTGTCAGACAGATGCAAGAAGTCAAGAAAAGAGGCATAGGCAATCCCATTGATGAGGCTTCTTATTACCAAGAGCATTACGATGAATATCAGGATGACCCAGAAGATGTAATTCGTTTCCCACCAGAGATTTTTGATGCAAATGACGACTGATGGAAACGGCTTCTCGTTCATGGGCAATCAATATCGACTTGTCGTATCTGAGAAGGAATATTTCATAGATTTGTTGTTCTTATGGTGTGCCGCAAACATCAAAGACATTCGCAATAGAACTGAGTGTTAAAAACGAAATGATATTTTGTGTTTTTATTTTTTTTGTTTTATCTTTGCATTGATAAATACAATTTGAACAAAAACTAAGAAACTTATGAAAACAAAAACGATTCTTCTGACGCTCCTGATGATGATGTTCTGCCTTGGCGGCTGGAGCATGGAGCAGCAGGCTGGCAAGAAACTGGTATATTCTATCTCCACCGATGGTTTCGTGAATGTAAGGAAAACGCCAAGTGCCAAATCAAAGATTGTCGGTGTGCTTGCCACCAATCGCAAGGGTGCTGTATTGCTGAGCAACAAGGGCACATGGTGGAAGGTTCGCGTGGACAATGTTGTCGGCTACGTGCACAGCAAGTATGTCACGCTGAGCAGCAAGCCTGTGAAGATTAGCGGTCTGCCCACTGTTTATTATGTTGTAATCTCCACCTGCAACTCAATGGCAGAGGTGAAGCAGTTCTTCTATAATTGTCCTGATGCCTTCGATGGTTCTCCGGTATATAAGGACATAGAAGACGGAAAGACAGTTTATAAGATTTGCCTTAACTGTTATGCCACATTGAGCGGTGCAAGGCAGTTGTGCAACAGTACGAACAAACTTTTCGGCGACAATTATGCTAAGATATGGAGCACCCAGGGACTTGCAGAGTGTGTCTATCTGACTGAGTACCCTTCTGGCGAGATGGCCATTCCCCTAACACCAGAATGATTTGACTCGTCCGCTCGACCTCTGGTCGCTTTGCTTGCAAAGAACTCGTTTACTTGTCAACTCATAAACTCATAAACTCACAAACTCATAAACTCATCAACTCACAAACTCACAAACTCATAAACTCATAAACTCACAAACTCATAAACTCATAAACTATAGATAGAATCTCCTCCCCGTATTCCTCGGCTGTTTTCTTGCCGATATATGGTATGGCGAGGAGTTCTTTTATTGTCGTTGGTTTGCTGTTGGCTATGCCGATGAGTGCTTTTTGCTGCATGATGGTATATACCGGCATTTTCTTTTGTAAACTCTTGTGCACTCGCCACTTGCGAAGACGCTCGAAGAGTTCCTTGTTCTGTATGTCCTCGGTGTTCACGTCTGCCTTCTCAGCGTCTTTCTTGCCGCGCCGTTTGCGCTTCTCAGCCTTCTGCTCCTTACCATCAACCACGGTGAGTGTGACGCGCTGCTTCATCCTCATGAATGTTGTGGCATCGAAGCCTTTCATCGTTATCTCTTTAAGCAGGGCCGTCTTAATTTCAAAAGCCATCGAGGTGTCGGCAAGGGCATCGGTGAAACGTTTTCTCACCATGCTGCTATCGGTCTCGGCAGAGGTGCTGCCGAGCAGACTGCCCATCACGTCGGTTACGATGCCAAGGAAATAGGCGGCGCTGCGTGTCACGCGTTCGCGGAACTCGGTGGCATTCAGTTGCTCGCCGCTGAGAGCCATGAAGACGGCGGTCCATTTGCGTGCTACCTCCACCACCTTATTATTAATGTCGTCGCGTGCCTGCTTATGTGCAGCCACCAGTCGCGGATAGGTGTTCGAGAAGTGCTCCTCGAGAACTCTCGCCAGTTGGTTCTCGCCGCGCTGAAGGTCGGTGAAGTCGAACAGTTGGCGCAGTTGTTCGCGGTGGAACTGCTCCTTCAGCGTCGGTAACATCTCGATGCTGCGCTGCGCCTGTGTTTCTTGTTGTGCGATATAACTTTCCACGCGGCTGTCGCTCATTATGTTTTCGCGTCTTACTGGCTTGGCAAGCACCATCCCCGAGAGTGTCTTGCATCGGCTCAATGCCACGTAAACCTGTCCTGCGGCGAACGAGAATGCCGCGTCGATGATGGCATGCTCGAAGGTTAGTCCCTGGCTTTTGTGTATCGTTATGGCCCATGCCAGCCTGAGAGGCAGTTGTCTGAACGTTCCCTGCACGGTGGACTCTATCTCCTTTGTTTTCTCGTTCAGCACGTATTTGGTGTTCTCCCACTCTGTAGGTTCCACGTCGATGGCGCGGTCATCGCCGGGACATAACACGCTGACATGTCTCTCGTCGATGCTCGTTATGCGTCCTATGCGTCCGTTATAGTAGCGCCCTTCTGTGTCGTTTTTCACGAACATCACCTGTGCCCCCTGCTTCAGCGTGAGGTCGATATCGGTGGGATAGGCATATTCGGGGAATGTACCGTCGATTCTGGCGTTGTAGGTGAATGCCCTCGACGGAATGTCTGACAGTTCCTGTTCGTTGTATGTGTCTGCCAGATGGTTATGAGTGGTAAGTCTGATGTAGCCCTCATCGGGCGATGGATGGAAGTTGTTGATGCACCGTTGGTTCAATCTTTCAAGGTCTGCTGCGGTCACCTGACCTTCGCGAATATGGTTCAGAATGTCTATGAACGCCCTGTCTTGCTGTCGGTAAACCTGTTTCAGTTCGATGGTGACATACTGTGTCTGCCGCAAGGCATTAGAACCGAAGAAGTAAGGCGTGTCGTAGTGGGCTTTCAACAGTGCCTCGTCGGCGGGTGTCACGACGGGAGTGAGTTGCTGGAGGTCGCCTATCAGCAGCAGTTGGACACCTCCGAAGGGTCGTCGGGGGTCGCGGAAGCGGCGCATGACATCGTCTATTGCGTCGAGCAGGTCGCTTCTCACCATCGACACCTCGTCGATGACCAGAAGGTCGAGTGTGCGCAGCAGTTTCTTCTTCTCTTTCGAGAAGTCATACCGCTCCCTGTAACGCGACTCGGGAACGTATGGCGACAGCGGCAGTTGGAAGAACGAGTGGATGGTCTGCCCACCAGCATTAATGGCGGCAACACCCGTAGGTGCCACCACCACCATTCGTTTTGGCGACCGCTGCTTCACCTCTCTGAGGAATGTTGTCTTGCCTGTTCCTGCCTTTCCTGTCAGGAAAATGCTCACTCCGGTGTTCTCAACGAAGTCCCATGCCAGTTGCAGTTCGGGGTTGTTTTCCATTGGCTGCTGTTTATTTTAATTAAGGAGTTTTTAAGTTTGTGAGTTTTTGAGTTTTTGAGTTTGGAAGTTTATAAGTTCTGGAGTTTTCGCGGCTTTCAGCCGCTGAAGTTCATACATCAGTTTTACATGTTACCAAATGGCTGACGACCTGCAATGTGATGTCTAAACTCCTACACTCCTGCACTCCTAAACTCAAAAACTTAAAAACTTAAAAACTCACAAACTTAAAAACTCATAAACTCCCACACTTAACATTAGAAATTCACTCCGAAGGTGAGCATCAGCGCGCTGTTGTGAGCCTCATCGAAGGCATCGTTGCCGATGTTAGACAGTCCGAGGTCGTAAGTGAGGTCGGCATAGAAAAGGTCGATGCCCACGCCGACACCCATTCTCAGACCAGCATCGAAGCGCTTGAAGGCTCCGTCGTAGTCATCGTCGAACGAGTTGTACGCCTCATGACCGTTGAAGTCCTTTATCTTGCCTGCCACACCACATGCTAAATAACCGCCGAAAAACGGCTGTATGGAGAACGTGCGGTCGATGTTATAGGCATACTTCAGCACAAACGGCACCTCCACATATCCCAGGTTATAGGTGAAGTCCAGTCCGCTCTTCTTGTTCTTGCCTCCTTTCTCAACATAGTAAACGCCCGACTCGAGGAACAGCGGGGCACGGTCGGTAAGTGCAAAGCCTGCTGCCACACCCACGTTGAGACCCGTTTTCATCTTTCCTCCGTCGAGGAAAGGGTTGTCAGAGTTTACTGTTGTGAATGCCGGACCTACGCGGAAGCCGAAATAAGTGTCACGATTCATATAACTGCCTCGTGTGCCATAGCCATAATCCAACTGTCCCGTGTTGCGGTTATAGTACCTGCTGTGGGTGTAGTTCTGTGCAAACGACGGCATCAAAGCGAATGCCGCCAATGCGATAGTTGCGATAATCTTTTTCATATTTACATGCTTTAGTGATTAAAAACTTCACTGCAAAGATAGCATTTTCAGCACTAACGGCAATAAGAATATTCCTATTAATTGTGGGAAAAACCCTATTTATACCTATTTCGAATGATTTCCCGAACCCTCTTTTTATATTGTCGTCCACACCTTTTGCACTCATATACAGAGTCAGGAAAATGCTTTTTCTATTGCTTTTTTTGCATTTAAAAAACGTTTTGCAACCTTTTGAGATTTCAAGAAGTTGCAAAACGCTATTTGTGTGGTGCTTTTTAAGCCTTTCCGTCGCTCTTTATCAGTTCCAGAAGTCGGTCAACAGCCTCTTCCTCTGGTATGTTCTTGAGCACGCATTCCTTGTTCCTGTAAAGGCTTATCTTGCCGCGTCCAGCACCAACATAGCCGTAGTCGGCATCAGCCATTTCGCCAGGACCGTTCACAATGCAGCCCATAATGCCTATCTTCAGTCCCGTCATGCCGCGCGTTGCCTCCTTGATGCGGGCAATGGTGGTGCGCAGGTCGTAGAGTGTTCGGCCGCATCCAGGACATGAGATATACTCCGTCTTGGTGAATTTTATGCGTGCCGCCTGCAGGATGGAGTCCTGAAGATCTTGAACTTTGAACTTTGAACTTTGAACTTTGAACTTTACTCCTTCGGGACATGAGATGACGAGGTTATGGGCTTTCTTGTCAATGAGTATGGCTCCTGCCGCCATTGCCGCCTTCAGTTGCAGGTCTTCCCACGTGTCGGCGTTGATGTCGAGATAGAGAGTGTCGTCCTTTATGATGGCGTTTTCGCGCAAGTCGGTGCACTCTGGGATAAGTTCCACCAGGCGGCGAGCCACAGGAATCTCAGCCTCTGGCTCCTCCGAGAGCGACACGCGGATGGTATCGCCGATGCCCTCGGTGAGCAAAGCGCCGATACCCACAGCACTCTTAATGCGCCCGTCCTCACCTTCGCCAGCCTCGGTGACGCCGAGATGCAGCGGATAGTGCATGTCCTCTTTGTCCATTGTCTCTACAAGCAGCCGCACGGTGTTCACCATCACCACGGTGTTTGAAGCCTTTATAGATATTACGATGTCGTTGAAATCCTCGCGGCGGCATATTCTGAGAAACTCCATACAACTCTCAACGATGCCTTCGGGCGTGTCGCCGTAGCGCGACATTATGCGGTCTGAGAGCGAGCCATGGTTCACTCCTATGCGCACTGCGGTGTGATGCTCCTTGCAGATATTAAGGAATGGCACCAGCGTACGCTCTATCTTCATCAGTTCCTCGGCATATTCTGCGTCGGTATATTCCAGATGTTTGAACGTACGACCTGGGTCAACGTAGTTTCCGGGGTTTATTCTCACCTTCTCGCAGTAGAGTGCTGCCACGTCGGCAGTATGCGCCGTGAAGTGCACATCGGCAACAAGCGGCGTGTCGTAGCCGTCGGCCTTGAGCCTGTCGCTAATGTTCTTCATGTTCTCGGCCTCGCGTTTGCCCTGCGTGGTGAAGCGTACCAGTTCGCCGCCAGCATCGATGATGCGCTTCGCCTGCGCCACCGATGCCTCGGTGTCGTTGGTGTCTGTGGTAGCCATCGACTGTATCCTGATGGGGTTGTCGCCACCGATGGCGATGTTACCCACATGTGTTACAGATGTCTTTCTGCGCTCTGCCATATTCTTTTAACTTTGAACTATAAACTTTAAACTTTAAATTTGTATTTTATCTCGGCAAGGTCGGCATTGGCCTTCTCTATCTTCTTGCCGAGACCAGCCTTATATTCGGCAAACTTCTTTGCCATAGCCTCATCGCCGAGAGCAATCATCTGCATGGCGAGGATGGCAGCGTTAAGGGCACCGTTGATGGCCACCGTAGCCACGGGGATGCCTGGAGGCATCTGCAATATGCTGTAAAGTGCATCGACACCGTCGAGCACCGAGCCTTTGATTGGCACTCCGATGACTGGCAGTGTTGTCTGTGCCGCTATGACACCAGGCAGTGCTGCCGCCATGCCTGCACCCGCGATAATCACCTTGATGCCGCGTCCTGCCGCTTCACTTGCAAACTTCTCTACTGCCGCTGGTGTGCGGTGAGCCGACAGAGCATTCACCTCGAACGGTATCTGCATCTCGTCGAGAAACTTCATTGCTTTTTCCATAACAGGCATGTCGCTTGTGCTGCCCATGATAATGCTTACTAATGGAGTCATATTCTTTGAACTTTGAACTTTAAACTTTAAACTATGTTTCTATAATAGATGACCGAGAGGAAGGCAACGATGATGCCCATGATGAATCCCATGCATACCTCGGTCAGCGTGTGCTGACGCAGTATCATGCGGCTGGTGCCAACGAGTCCTGCCATGAAAAACAGCAGGAAGAGCCACCATGTGGGGTTGAACGTGAAGAGAAACGAGAATGCTATAACGCTGCCTATCACGCCACCTATGGCTGCCGAGTGGGTTGACACCTTCCATCGCAGGTTTATCAGGGCGCAAATCACCTGCACGGCGAGTGCCGCTATTATCACCGTTCCTATGAAATGAGGCATGTGTAGCACGTTCATTATGTAGTAACATGCGAAGTAACACACAATGCTTATCACATAAGGCACCATTCGCCTCTCCTTTTGTCCAAGTTGTATCGGTGTCCATCCGTGATAATACTGATATATTTTAATAAGGTAGGTGGGAATAATGACTGTGAAAACATATACTATCAGCAGCACGCGCAACTTTATCCACGTGTCGAGCATGCCAAGATAGGTGAACATGAACAGCGCTATCACGCCGAACATGGGCAGGTAGAAAGGCGATATGATGCTGCTTATCACCCTTGATGCTAAAATAAGTCGTTTCTCAGTCATTGCTTTCTCAGTCTTGCAACGGGTATTCCCATCTGTTCGCGATACTTCGTCACGGTGCGCCGTGCTATAGGGAACCCGCGCTGTTTCATCTCTTTGCTCAAGGCGTCGTCGCCCAGAGGCTTGTGCTTGTCCTCGCCGTTTATTATGTCGCGTAGCACGGTCTTGAGTTTTCTTGTTGACAGTTCCTCTCCCGTCTCGGTCTTAATGCTGTCGCTGAAGAAGTGTCTCAGCCGGAACGTTCCCCATCGTGTCTGCGCATACTTCTGGTTGCTCACGCGCGACACGGTGCTTATGTCGAGCCCCGTTCGGTCGGCAATGTCCTTCAGTATCATTGGTTTCAGTTCTGCCTCGTCACCTTCCTGGAAATACTTCTTCTGTATTTCTATTATAGTCCGCATCGTTATGTAGAGCGTATGGCGGCGTTGCTTTATGGCATCTATGAAACTCTGCGCGCGGTCTATTTTCTCCTTAGCGTACAGCAGGGCCTCTTTCTCCTTTGTGCTCAGTTTTGTCTTGTCCTTCTGATATGTCTTCACGAGGTCGGTGAACGAGTCGCTAACATAAAGATCGGGCACTCGTCCCTTGGTGATTGTGAATGTCACGGTGCCGTCGTCGGCAGTATCGATGATGAAGTCGGGCGTTATCTGCTGTAGGTTTCTTCCCTCTGCCTCGCCTAAAGAAGCACCTGGTTTTGGGTTAAGCCGCTGCACCTCCTTCTTCAGTTGCTCCACATCGTCGTCGCTCAGCGCCATTGTCTGTGACAACTTTTCCCAACGCTTGCTTATGAAGTCGTCGTAGTGTTTGTCTATTATTTCCCTCAGAACGAGGCGTATGTGGTTTCCCTGCTTGCGGTCTATCTGTATTAGGAGACACTCTTTCAGTGTCCTTGCCCCTATTCCGGCAGGATCGAACTCCTGAATCTCCTCCAGCATCTCCTTCACCTCTTTTTCGGTGGTGTATATATTATGATATATTGCCAGTTCATCAACGATGGTGTCTATCTTTTTTCGCAGCAAGCCATCGTTGTCGAGCGAGCCTATGATATATTCCATAATGTCGCGCTGCTGGTCAGAAAGGTCGAGTTCGCCCATCTGCTCCTTCAGTCTGTCATAGAAAGAAGTCTGGTCGCCGAATGTTATCTCTTCGCTCTCAGCATTCTGGTTCTTACTTGACATATCGCCACTTGCCTCTGGCATCTCGTCGTCTCCCATCATCCGCTGCAGCGCCATGTCCAGTTCTTCCTTCCTTTCCTCCTTTTCCTCTGTGTTTTCAAAGTCGTTTTCCTCTATATCTCCATCGAATGTGGCACCTTGCTCATCATAGTTGTCACCGTCGTTAGCCATCGACTCCAGGGCGGGATTGTCGTCAATCTCCGCCTGAACGCTTTGTTCGAGTTCTGCCAACGGCATCTCCAGCAACTTCACCTGTAGCATCTGCTGCTGTGTGAGTTTCTGTCTCTGTTCCAGTTTCTGTTCTTGAGTCTGTACTAACCGCATCTTTTCAGAAGTTTATACTTTATAATTTAGAGTTTAGAAATACTCTATCAGTTGTCCCGCCAGTGCCGACAGTTCCTCTGGATTATCATTACCGAATCGCTGCCACACCTTCTGGCACGGACCGAGAAGACTGCTGAAAATCATCTCCTCACGTTTCAGGTAGGGATCGAATATCTGGTATATGTCCATCACCTCTACCACAACACCTGGCTTTATCTTCATTTTCTTTGCCAGTTGCTGTATCTCCGGCGTCTCCTCCACCATTGTTATAGGTGTCAGTTGGAAATAAAGGTTCAGTATCATCACCAGCATCACTGGCTTCAGTTCTGGTCTTTCGGCAAGCGGACGGAAATACTTCTCGAAACTCTCGTTCAGTTCCACGCCCTTATAGAACTCCTCTGCATTGCTGAATCCCTTCATCTGACGCAGTTTCTTTATTCCACGCGACAGTTTCTGAGGGTTTCTGGCATAGGTGTTCCAGAGTTTCTCTATCCTCGGCTCGTCAAGACTGCGCAACTTGAACATCTTCTCGCGCAGCACATGTGGCGGTATGTGCAACTCCATACTCAAGTCAACCAGTTGCCTGCTGTATAGAGGTTTCACTCCCGCTGGCTTCTTCAGATAGAGTTGCATCAGCAAAAGCCAGTATTCATCCTGCCATAACGTGTCATTAGCCATAACTACTCTCTTTTGCATACAAAGTTAGTGAAAAATACAATAAAAAGAAAATAATAGGCTAAAAATTTCTTTTTCATCTACCTAAAAGCAACGATAACACTTTAGGAGCATATTTTTCTAACATTCTGTAAATGCCGTAAAGAAGCAGAATGCTTATAACGTACGACATCACGTCGGTCATTATATATTCTATGTCTTCTGAGGGCCTTATCAACAATACCATTACCTTTATCATCTTGCTGCATATTATGCCATGCGAGAGATAAATGAACAGCGCGGCACCGAAGTATTTTCTTGTGGCGTTTATTATGTTTCCATGAGAGATATATTCGGCAAACGATATATAAAAAACAATGCCCACGAGTGTGTTAAACAACTTTAGACAAAACCCTTTCTCTATTTCGTAGAAGAAAGCAATGCCTGTAAGTATGCTTACCGTAACATAAAGAATAGCAGAAGGCTTTAACCATCGGCTGAATATGCTCACCATATCCTTGCCGTTCAACGAGAAATAGGCTCCCAAAGAGAAGAAAAACAAGCCGTCTCTGGGAAAGTATAACGCTGGAGATTTTATTGAAAACCACACCCAAAGGGCACAAGTGACAAGCAGAAACACCAACTTCAGCCTCAGCAAAAGCCATCTTATGACAGGCGAAAGAACCACCATCAACATAAGTTCCTTTATATACCATAGCGGAACGTTTATAGGAGCGGTGGTGGCTGGTATGTTTACTCCTGCCAGAGCACCATCATACACCCAATAGCACGACAACAAATTAGGTATAGAGAAATTAAGCCCTACACCGAATTTCATCATCGATACAAACGGTGAAAGCAACACTGCTATCAACACTATGATGGCCAATGTGTTCCATATTATATATGGTATCAGCAGCGACTTTATCCTTCTGCGTAGTTTCTCAATATATTTACTCAACGAGAAACCACCTCCCAGAAAGAAAAGATATCCCGAAATGAAGAAGTATATGGGAACACTCTGACCACTGAAAAAGCCACTTGAAATAAACTTAAACCAAAAGATGTATGGATTGTTCTCTCTGCTAACATCCTCGAAACATGTTATTCCGAAATAATGTTCGGTGAGAACAGCCAGTACAAGCAATGCTTTCAGAAAGTCAAGACATTCTATTCTCTTCGTCATTTCTTATCACATTATTTCAAACCAAAGCACAACCTCACCATTCTGTATGGCACTCTTTCTATCAACTTTGAAACTAACACCGGACCGTAAATGCCAAATGCAACATTGATGACATAGAACAGCATTAGCAGGTTTTCGTTATAGAATAGCGTTTTCCATAAAATCAACTCCACAAAAGGCTGGAATATAAACGACATCAGGTATATCTGGTAGATGTAGTTACGATAACTGCTGAACAGTTTAGGGACATATTGGTCTATCAGCATAAACAACGAAATGAAAAGGAATATTCCCGAAATGCCCGCTAACAGCCTTATTTCTAAAAGAAAGGACACAACATAGAGTGCAAGCAGCAGTATGGTCTTTATGTATCCCTGCAAATAATCGTATAGTTTATAATGAACCACTACCATTCCAACATAAAAAAATACTATATACTTATTTAAATATAATATGTTGAAGTAGTTGTAGTCTTCCAGTATGCTAAAATCAAAGAAATAAATTACAACACTGATTATTCCGAATAGCAATATCCTGACGTTGCTCTTAAATACATATACAAACAAAGGATAGAGCAGCATCAAGGAGAATAGGGTTGCGAGATACCACAGATGGGCTATGGGAGAATTGCTGAAGAACACATACGACAGCAAGAAGTCAGTGAACGAGGCTTCCACTTGTGTCTTTACAAAAGAAGAAAACAACATCTTTATGGCATAATACACTATGCCGAAAAAGATGAAAGGTATCACTATCCTTTCAAACTTTTCCTTATATAAGTCGCTGACTCCTACTCTCCTGCTTATCCTTGTTACGTAAAGAAGAAATCCGGAAGAAAAAATGAATACCGGCATTCTGAGGTAGTCGAAAGGATGGGATATGGCATTGCATAGAGCGTGGCATTCTCCTGTGGTCTTATCTATCAGTTGCACATGGTACATCACAACCAACAGAATGGTGAAACCACGCAATATTGCAAGCCAGTTAATTCTTTTTACCACCTTTAATTGTTTTCTTTAACTCAACTCCAGCATCCTTTCTATTGGCTTCACAGCCTCAACTCTTATTTCCTCAGGCACGTCAACAGTAGGCCATTCATACTTCAACGTGTTGTATATCTTCTCAAGTGAGTTAAGTTTCATATAGTTGCACTCGTTGCAAGAGCAACCAACGCTGCCCTCACTTATCTCTGGCGGAACAGGATAGAAGGTCTTTCCCTCACACTGGCGCTCTATCTCGTGCAGTATTCCTGCCTCTGTTGCGATGATGAACTCTTTCTTATCGCTCTCAACACAGTATTTAAGTATTACAGCAGTACTGCCCACTACATCGGCAAGTGCCAACACTGGTCCCTTACATTCGGGATGAGCCAGCACTACAGCATCGGGATGTTCTTCCTTAAGTTTCACTATCTCGTCCACCGAGAAACGCTCATGCACATGACAACCGCCATTCCATAGCAGCATCTTTCTGCCCGTAATGCTGTTTATATAAGAACCGAGGTTATAGTCGGGACCGAAGATTATCTTCTCGTCTTGTGGCATAGTGTCAACTATCTTCTTTGCATTGCCACTCGTAACCACCACATCTGTCAATGCCTTAACGGCTGCTGTGGTGTTCACATAACTAATAACCTTATATCCAGGATGCTCCTCTTTATACTTCTTCAGGTCTTCGGCATTGCACGAGTCGGCAAGAGAACATCCGGCATTAAGGTCAGGACAGAGCACCAGTTTTTCTGGACAAAGTATCTTGCATGTCTCAGCCATGAAGTGTACTCCACACATAACGATTATCTTAGCGTCGGTCTTTGCCGCCTTCTGGGCAAGAGCCAGCGAGTCGCCGATGAAGTCAGCCACCTCTTGTATTTCTCCCTTAGTGTAGTAGTGAGCCAGAATCACGGCGTCCTTCTCTTTAGCCATGCGCCTTATCTCACTCTTCAGGTCAGTGCCTTCTGCTATCGGTTCGTCAATGAAACCCTTCTCCGTCCATTCTTTTTTCAACATAATATTATCATTTTATTATTTTTTCTCTTTTAAAAGAAAAAGAATTATGAGGATGATATGGTGTGGATAATGTGAAAAACATTTTTACTAAGAAAGTTTTTAATTTGTTTTCAACATCTTGTCCACACTTATCAACTGTTTATCAATATACTTTTTTCTTCTTTATTAGATATTTAGGATGTTTTTCCACATATTCCTTTTCTGCCTGCAAATATAATAAGTTTATATCTTTTTCTATTCTTTTTTAGTGGAAAAGTTTATGAAAACTCTTAAATATAATGGTTAGTTTCCACATAATTGCTGCCCTACCCTACTCCAAGGTGGAAACTAACAAAGTTATGAACATGTTTTTCCACATAGTTATCAACAACTATATAACACATTGAATTTAAGCGCCCTGAAAGGGCAGCAGGTACATAGCCCAGGGCAACACCATGGGTATAGGTACATTATCTATATACACGCCCTGTAAGGGCAAAAGTATTTTCATTTTCCAGTATGCAACAAATCTTTTGCCCTTACAGGGCGAATATATTACGGTTGTATGTTACCCAGGGTGTTGCCCTGGGCTATTTACCTTCTGCCCTTTCAGGGCGTTTCGTTGTAGTTGGTTAACATAGTTACGTAACTTCAATTATTTAATCTAATAAAAATCATGAATTATAAAATATAATTATTATTTTTGCATTTATAATATATGATTACCTGAGGAGTAATAATGAGGAATAGAATAATCATAATAAGCGCACTTACCATACTTATAGCCATTATCGGCATGAGTACCGGAATATTCTGGGACAACAAGACGTTTGTAACGTCGATGGGAAATGTGCTTTATGAGAAAGGAATATTTGCATGGGATAGTTTTCCAATAGACTTCGATCCTGGTCAGCCACCATTCATTGCCACACTTGTTGTTTCTGCCTGGCGCTTCTTCGGGCGTACACTTTTCATATCACACATCGTTATTGTTCCTTTCGTTTTCGGCATATTATGGCAGGTATGGAGCATCTGCGATTATTTCATAGATAATAAAAAGGATAGAATATATGCTTTCTTCCTTGTAATAGCAGACGCTACCCTACTCTCTCAGATGACACTCATAACGCCTGAAGTGCCGCTGTTGTTTTTCTTCTTCATGTCACTAAACGCATTGTTGCGCAACAACAACATTCTCAAGGCTACAGGACTTTTCTTTCTCGGAATAGTATCTCTGCGTGGAATGATGCTTTGTGGAGGACTGTTTGTTATTGACCTGTTGCTCAACAAACGGCAGATTAGTTGGAAACCATACGTCATTGGCGCTCTGCCTGCAGTGTCATTCATTGTGTGGAGACTGACAACCAAAGGATGGATAATAAGCAATCCTTACAGTAACTGGGGCAATCCTATGGAATATGGTTCGTTAATGGGATTTCTAAAGAACATTGTATGGAACTCTGTTGTGTTCTGTCAGCGCATCATGGACTTTGGACGTGTGGTGCCTTTGATGTTCATTCTCTTTACATTAGCGTTTCGCAGAGGATGGCAGAAGCCAGAATACCATCGGTTGTTCATCATCGCTATAGCATCTACTTCGGTGATTTGGGTAGTTAGTCTTTTCATTGTGAACACCATGGGTCACCGCTATTTCATCGTAAGTTACATGCTTCTGATGTTGCTTGCGTTTAAGATGTTGCGCGAGTATGCCCGCCGATGGGCAATCTATTGTGTACTTATAGTGTCGTTGTTGGCGGGCAATTTCATCATATATCCTGAGAGTATGGCACAGGGATGGAATGCCTCGCTGGCGCAACTCAACTACTGGAGCGTGCGTCATGACATGATAGAGTATATGGATAAGAATGGAATTGCTATCAACAAGACAGCCACTTTCTTCCCCAACGAGGGCAAGATAGACGATGTGGATATAAACAACGACCAGCGTACATGGGCCGAATATACCGGCAAAGAGCAGTATGTGTTCTATTCAAACGTGTTTAATCTGCCTGATGAGCAGATAGATTATCTTCACAAAAACTACCGTATGATGAAGTGTTTCAACCGTCTTGGCGTGCGAACAGAACTGTATGAGAGGATAGAAAAGTAGTCCGCGATTCAGTACGTGACGTTCGGACTGAGAGTCCGAAGCGTACGTACTGTGAGTCCGAACGTCACGTACTGGCAGTCCGAACGCCACGTACTGAACAGTATTGATGCAGTATGGAAATCAGTTTACCACCACTTTCTTCCCGTTCTGTATGTAAATGCCGCGCTTGGGGTGCTTTACCGCCCTGCCCTGAAGGTCGTATATGGGTGACGTAGGGTTGGTGTTGGTTGATGGAATGTCGTTGATGGCTGTTGCGGCAGGCATGTTCTCGTCCATCCATAGTTTTCTCTCGGCAAACCATTGTCGCAACTTGGTAATCTCTTCTTGGACCGAAAGTCGTGTTAAACCCCATCTCTCGCAGTCCCATTGTTTTGATGTCTGCAGGTCAGCAGCCAGTGGCGATGTTGAGAGAGAGTCGAGCATGTAGTCTATTCTATCGAAAATGGTTGGCGATAGTTCATGATAGCGGTTGACGTATGTGTCTTTGAACAGTGTGTTGGTGCTGTTCAGAAGGTCGCCGAAGTGGTATCTATAGTGTATGGAAGCCCATGTGCCCTCAGTCATACATACGGTGTCGAAGTCCCAAAGGTTTGCCATCTGGAAGAGAGAGGCCGCGGTGTTGTCATATTTCATCATGTAGATGTTGGAGCCCAGCCCGTCCTGAGTGCCCAGAATGTCGTGAGCCAAAAGCCAGGAGGCGAACGAGGGCACGTCGATAAATTCAGGATAGGTGCCGTTTTTCAGCGACTGCTCCATCTGGATTACCGCATTGCTGATGTAATTAGTGCTCTCTTCGGTGAAGTCTTCTACGTCGGGATGCTTGAAGGTGTAGTTGTCAGGATAGTTGCTTGGCACGTAGAAGTCCTCGTTCCACCAGTAGGGGTCGTACTCCAGGACATATCCCGTGTTTTTGTCAACATTTAGTCGGCAGTCGGGATTGCGCCTCACCGACTCGCACAGGGCGTAAAGTCCGCGATAGTCGCCGTTGATGACAACATTGACAAACTGGAACGCGGGTGTCCAGGGCATTCCCGCAAGGCGGTTTATCTCTAATCCCACAAAGAGATTGAGCAGCGTGTGCTCTTCCTTTATAAGCACCCAGTTGCGGTCGTTGTACTTCTTGTCGCCTCGACAGAGCATGTCTGCCTTCTTCTCCAACTTTATCTTGAACGGCTTCTTGGGCAGCCACGAACTCCAGTTGCCGCGAATCTTATACTGCATGCCGCTCACTCCCTCCTCGAAAGGTCCGCTGTCATAGAGTGTCTCGTCACCTTTATAAACGACAATAGAGCCAGGCACCTTGGTGGCATTGCGTATGGAGCCGCCGTTGCAGCCCTCGGGAGCAACGACATACTCGCCCGTTGGCTCTTCCCCGTCAATGGTGTTGATAACCACTACGGGCATGCTGAGACTCCGCAATGTGGCAAGGCTTGGCTGCTCTTGTGCCGACACATTGGCGGGAAACGACGCAACGATGAGGCATACGGCGGCTATGGCTGCCTCCTTTCGCTTTCCTACGAGGAATGGAAGGTAACGATAGACAACGTAGGCGATGATGGTGCAGAGGTCATAGACAAGAACCAGGGCAATAAGCACTTGCCAGTAACTGCTGTAGGTGAACCCTATCTTGTTCAGCAAAAGGGCAACGAACGATGGCGAAGCACCGCAGAAGAAGTAGTAAACCAGCGAGTGGGCACCAGTCCAACTAATCATAAACACACGTCCCAGCCACTTGCAGAGGGCTACAAGGAAAAGAGTGGAGACGGTGATGTCGGCAAGGAAGAGCGGTATGTTGGACACCTCGACGCTCCCGATGACTGTGTCTTCGCCGCCGGTAATTATCATTATCTTTATTATTAATAATAAGAATAACAATGAAGATGTATATAATATGGGGTGGAAACGGTTGAAAAACGCTTCAAAACGACGGTAAACGATGCCGAAAACCATTATTCCGAGGGCAAGCAGAGCATCGTTCACATACCACAGGTTTTGTTTATAAAAGAGTGGAGAAGGGTCGTACTTGTTGCCGATGACAAAGGCTGCGGCAAACGAGAGCACAGCAAAGAGCAACAAAAGGAGCGTTTTTCCACGGGTTATAAACATCACTATGCACATCAGGAGTTCGGCAACGATGAGGGCGGCGACGAACCATGACGCTTGCCCGAGTATCACCTTGCTGAACACTTCGGCTGCATCGGCATGCTGAAAAACCACCTTTAGGACACCGAGGATTATGGTGAAGACGAAGTAAGGCAGCACGAGCGACCGCGCGATGGACTTTATCTTATGCGAGAAGGAAAACCCTTTGTCGCCCGTGAAAAGATAACCTGAGATGAAGAAGAAACCCGCCAGAGCATTGTGAACATAACACTGATATGGTGTTATGGCGCCGCCTGAATAGTAAGCCTCGGTATGATAGAGCAGAATGGCTATCATACAGAAGCCCCGCATGGTGTCTATCCATGGCAGGCGGGCATTGGTGGTGCCGGAAGATACCGTGTTTGATATTGTCTCACTCATCTTTTTAACAAACTACTTGCGAACTATTTAACTCCCAACTAAAAAACTTAAAAACTCATCTCACAATGGCAATCTTGCAAACAGTGCCTGCATCGCCGTCGGCAGTGGCTGTTTGAACCATGTAGATGCCCGAAGCCACGCGCTTGCCGTTAAGGTCGCAGCCGTCCCAGGTGTACATTCCGCCGTTGCTGCGGCCCTGGTTTACGAGTACGCCGTTGCTCGTTGTTATCTTGACATCAGCGTTCATGGATAGTCCCACGACGGTTATCATGCCGTTGAAGTCGGGCTTCACAGGGTTGGGATATGCATATACGTTGTCTGTGGTCATCTCCTCGTTGGCTGAAGAGGCATCACCCATGTACGAGCAAAGTCCGCGGTTGGTGCCGAAGAACACCTCTCCCGTCTTGTCGTTGATGGCTATCGACTCTATCTCATTGTCCAAGAGAGGGCTGTTCTCGGTGGTGAAGTGCTGCAGTTCGGTGGTGTTGTCGTTGTCTATGAGGTAAACACCGTCGTCGAAGGTGCCAAACCACTTGCGGCCAGCAGCGTCTTCTGCCATGCAGTTAATGTTGATTCCGCCCAGCAGATAGTCAGCAAGGTTGGTGCCATCGTTGCGTGGCACCTTTGGCTGAACCAGCGACTGGTCGTCTGTGCCGATATGACTCTTAGGCAGATATGCCGGTCCTCCGTTTCCTCCTATCCATATATCGCCGTTCCTACTCTCCATGATGCACTCTACAGCATTGCTTGTGTATTCTGTTCCATCTTGGTTCTTATACGGTATGTTGTATGCAACGAGCGCGTCGTTGGCGGTGTCGTAACTATAGAAACTTGGCTTCACCCAGTAGTCGTTGGTGAACCATAGAGTCCCGTCGCTGGCTTTCATGAGGTGCGAGGGATAGGAAAGGGTGATGTCATTGTTTTGCAGCAGTTCGTCCTTCTTGAATGTCTGCCACTTCCCGTCGGCACCATATTTCAGGATACAGTTGTCGTGCACCATAGCGTTCAGCAGCCACAGGTTGCCCGAGTTGTCGTATTTCACGCCGAAAACGAGCACGTATGTGTTTTTAAGAATGCTGTGTACCGACTGTATTGGAGAGTTGTCGGGGTTGTATAACTTTACGAATTTGCCGTCGATAAACTCGTACATGCCCGTTCTGCCGCCTGCCATGAGGCGCACACCGGCGGTGTAGGTGGGGTCGATGTCAAAGTCCATGAGGTCAACATACCTTACTCCTGTCTTCTTTTCTAAGTCGTCTTCATAGTTCACCCACTCGTTGCCGTCGTACACTTGTATGCAACCAGGCCGTGCCTTGTCGTCCCAACGGGTGAAACTACCGCCGCAGGAGTAGAGTTTGTCGCCATAGAAGCGCATCGTGGTGAAGTAGTTATACGATGGTCCGTCAGGCTGAATGCCGCTTGCGGTGACTGTTCTGCTGCCGTCGTCAGCCTCTTTCCACGACTGCAGTCGGCCGTCCTGCTGCGTGCTCCAGTAGCATTTGTTCTGCTGGTCGTAGGCAATCAGTTCGTTGTATCCTTGCTTGTTGCTTGTCGTTATGGTGTTTTCGTCGGTGTAGGTGGGGTTCTCCCCGCTCTTGAGTGATGTCCAGTTGGCTGGGTCGAGCAGGTTGTCGTTCATGTCGCCGCGAATGTTTCCGTCGCTGGTGTTGCAGAAGATGATGCCTCCCGAGACCTGAATCTTATTCACTCTCTTGCCGAAATTGTATGTGGCGCTTATCTCGTTGTTGGCCACATCCAACTTAATAACGCCGAAGCCAGTGCCAATGAAGGCATATTTCCCGCTTATTGTGAGGCAGTAAACGGTCTTGTTCTCAGTCATCGACTTGCTGTAGAAACCGCTGTTGTTCTCCACCGTGCCGTCGTTCTGCATTAGGTCGATGTTCTGGTTGCTGTATATGATGACGAGTTTCTTTGCCGCCTTGCACCATGCAATAAACGAGATGCCGGTGTCTGAGAGTGTGTTCACCTTGTCGTAAGTCTCAATGCTCTGGTCGTTGGGGTTGTACGAGTAGAGGTTGGTGCTTGCAAGCACAAAGACTTTCTCGCCCGACGGCTCGATGTCTGTTATCGACTTGTATGCCAGATAGGTGTTCCATTGTCCGATGCTTGCGGCATTTGCTGCTGCCGCAAACAACGATATGACGATAGTTAATATGTATTTCCTCATGTTACTTATCTTCTTAACTCCGTTAACTCCATTAATTTCTTAGCGTTTCAAAATATAAAAGTTTGTATATATTAAACTTAAAAACGCTCGGATTATTGCCTTTGAGGTTGTGTAAGAGTGATTTATGAAGCATTTTATACATGAGACGGAAGAGCGGAGTGAGGTGCAGCAGCCTTATCTTTCGGTCGTAATCGAGCAGCGGGGAGTAGCCTTGCAGGTCGTCGGCGAACTGATGCAGCGTGCGCAGTCCTTCCTCTGTCTTGTGCACGAAGTGCTCGTTTGTCTCGAAGTCTGTGAACGTCACGGGGTTGTCGATGTGCTTTATGGCGATGCCGTTGCCCTGAAGCGTCTTGCCCCATAGCACATCCTCGTAGCCGTAATGCCGGAAACGCTCGTCGAAGGGGAAGCGGGTCATCACCTCCTTTGCCACCATGAAGTTGCTGGTATGGAAGTCCTGGTAGGGCTTTTGCTGGCGTATTGCGGCGTTGTGGTTGCCATCTGCCTTCAGTTCATAGCGGTAACGGAGGTTTGAAAGCAACGTACTGTCGTCGTGAATAATGTCGTATCCGCCATAAACTATGGGTGTTTCGTGGGCGAGATAGTTGCTTATGAAGTGCTCGTTGCGCAAACTGTTGTCGCCGTCGAGAAACAACAGACGGTCGTACAGCGCCTCGCCGGCAAGGAAATTCCTTATCTTCGCACGCCCCGAATTTACCTCTCTCTCTATAAGGTGCACGTTTTCCAGCGAGCGAATGGCGCGGTTTTCCGCTTTCGTCTGCTCGTCGTCAGAGCCGTCGTCGGCAACAATAATCTCCCACTTGATGTCCTCTTTGCACAATTGCTCGTGCAAAGCATCAACCAAGTCGCGACAACTGCAGTTGAAAACGGGTATCAGTACGGAGAGAGAGTCGGTCATTATAAGAGATAGTCAGCAAGTTTTTTCACCGCGCGGGCACGATGAGATATCTGGTTCTTGATGTCAAGACCGAGTTCGGCAAACGTCTTGTCGTAGCCTTCGGGCATAAAGATGGGGTCGTAACCGAAACCCTCTGCACCGCGCTTTTCTTTGATAATGCTGCCTTCCACCTTACCTTCGAAGATATGAAGAACAGAACCTTCGCCTGCGCTTTCGCCGCTCTGTTGCTTTTGAAGCAATGCTATTACGGTACGGAAACGTGCCGAACGATGTGTTTCATCACCCAGTTTGCCGAGCAGTTTGTCCATGTTGGCGTTGCTGTTGTGGTCGGTTCCCTCGGCGTAACGTGCGCTATGAACGCCCGGTTCGCCGCCAAGAGCATCCACCTCAAGGCCTGTGTCGTCTGCGAAACAGTCGTAACCGTACTTCTCGAAGACATAACGCGCCTTCTGGATGGCGTTGTCGAGCAGTGTCTCGCCAGTCTCCGGAATGTCCTCGTGGCACCCAATCTCGGCAAGCGACATCACCTCGAAGCCGCTGCCCAGTATCTCCCTTATCTCAGAGAGTTTGTTCTTGTTGTTTGTGGCAAATACTATTTTCATTGTTCTTTATCAGAGTCTATGTTTTCATTATCTATTATCATGCCCGCTTTCTCAATGTGTTCACGTTTCACTTTCACCTTAATCTTGTCGAAACCTTCGCCGAAGACGCCGATGACAGCACTCTGGCTGACGAACGCATTGGGGTCTATCATCTTCACGATGCGGAAGATGGTGACGCTCTCACTCTTCTTTGCGAGCAGCACAATCACCTTAACCTCCTTGCCGCTGTACCATCCGTGACCGTCGAGAATGGTCATTGTGTGGTCGGTCTGCAATGCAAGCGTCTTGGCAATATCCTGATATTTCTTAGAGAAAATCATGAACTGCACCGACTGACGCTGGCGGTTCATGATGTAGTCGAGCATGAAGTTCTCGATAATCATGGTGCAGAAGCCGAACACCACCATTGTCATGCGCTCGAGGAAGGTGCCGAACTGCGGTATGAAAAGACAACTGCCGATGATGATGAAGTCGGCAAAAAGCAGTATCGTTCCTAACGAGAAGTCGTGATATTTATTGATAGATGCGGCGATGATGTCGGTACCTCCCGTGCTGCCGTTATAGAGGAAGGTGAGTCCGAGAGCAGTTCCCGTCATCAAACAGCCAATGAGCAGCGACATGAAGTCTTGTCCCTCGCCCAGTATCTTTATCATGTTGCCCGCCTCATCTACCGGTGCCACCTCTTTCATCAGCCACAGGAGGAACGACAGCATCAGTGTGGCATAGATGGTTTTCATAAGGAATTTCATTCCCAGAATCTTCAAAGCGACCACCAGAAGCGTCGCATTGATGAGGAAGTAAGTATATGAGTTGGGGAACGAAGTGGCATAATAGACGATGGCGGCGATACCTGCCACACCGCCCGTCACTATCTCGTAGGGCATAAGAAAGAACGTGAAGCCGAAGGCATAAAGCACGAGTGCAAGGGTTATTCCTACGTAATCCTTCAGTTCGTTTCTTATTATGGTTTTATTCATAGTCATTTTAAGGAGTATTAGAGGGTTTTAAGGAGTTCAGGAGTTTAGGAGTGCAGGAGTTCAGACGAATGCTCGATTGCTGCTTACTGCTTTCCAAGGAGTTCTGGAGTGCAGGAGTTCAGGAGTTCAGACGAATGCTTGGTCGCTGCTTACTGCTTGCCAAGGAGTTCTGGAGTTTAGGAGTGCAGGAGTTCAGACGAATGCTTTGGTTGCTGCTTACTGCTTTCCTATTAACTCCTGTACTACTGCACTTCTATACTCCTGCACTCCTAATTATCATTGAGTGCTTTACTTCAGCACCACGTTCACCATTCTCTTAGGAATGATAATCACCTTGACGATTTGCTTGCCGTCGATGTATTTCGGCGTGCGTTCATCGTTCATCACTGCCTCTTCCACCGTTTTGTTGTCGGCATCGGCTGCAAACTGCATCTCGAAGCGGCGCTTTCCGTTGAAGGCAACACCCATAGTGACGGTGCTCTCCACGAGATACTGCTCGTCCCATGCTGGCCACTCGGCGTCGCAAACGCTGCCCTCTTGTCCCAGACGCTCCCACAGTTCCTCTGCGATATGCGGTGCGAAAGGCGCTATGAGCACAGCAAGTGTCTTCAGGACGTTGCGGTCTGTGCACTTCTGTTGTGACAGTTCGTTGACGCATATCATGAAGGCCGAGATGCTGGTGTTGTAAGAGAAGAGCGGAATGTCCTGCGAAACCTTCTTTATCAGTTTGTGCAGGCTCTTCAGCGAGTCGTTGCTTGCTGGCTCGGAAGTCTCCTTTGAGAGTGCGTTGTCAAAGAGATTCCAGAACTTCTTCAGGAAACGGTGGCAACCGTCGATGCCGTTTGTGTCCCAAGGTTTTGACTGCTCGACAGGTCCGAGGAACATTTCGTAGAGGCGAAGAGTGTCGGCTCCGTACTTCTCTACTATCATGTCGGGGTTCACAACATTAAACATCGACTTCGACATCTTCTCTATTGCCCATCCACAAACATATTTTCCATCCTCCAGAACGAACTCGGCATCGTTGTATTCGGGGCGCCACGCCTTGAAGGCATCAATGTCCAGAACGTCGTTGCTCACGATGTTCACGTCCACATGAATAGGAGTTACGTCGGCATATTGTCCCTTCAGGCCGAGCGAAACGAACACGGGGTGGCCCTTAGAGTTGCTTGCCTCGTTGTCGCGATATACGAAGTTGGAGCGTCCCTGAATCATTCCCTGATTCACAAGTTTCTGGAATGGCTCTTCCTTGCACGACACTCCGAGGTCGAAGAGGAACTTGTTCCAGAAGCGAGAGTATATCAAGTGGCCTGTGGCATGTTCCGTTCCACCCACGTAGAGGTCAACATTCTGCCAGTAGTTGTCGGCTTCCTGGCTCACCAAAGCCTGCTCGTTCTTCGGGTCCATATAGCGCAGATAGTATGCGCTTGAGCCCGCAAAGCCCGGCATAGTGTTAAGTTCGAGCGGGAAAACTGTCACGTTGTCGATGCTTGCTACATCGACAACAGAACACGTTTTGGTGTCCCATGCCCAGCGTTTAGCGTGTCCCAATGGTGGCTGTCCGTCCTCGGTGGGCTTGTATTTGTCCACCTCTGGCAGTTCCAGAGGCAAACATTCCTCCGGTATCATGTATGGCATGTTGTCCTTGTAATATACCGGGAACGGCTCGCCCCAGTATCTCTGACGCGAGAAGATGGCGTCGCGCAGGCGGAAGTTCACCTTCACTCGTCCCAGCTGATGCTCGGTAACATATTTCTTTGTGGCAGCAATGGCCTCCTTAACGGTAAGTCCGTTGAGCGAGAACTTCTTCGACTCAGAGTTGCAAACGATGCCTTCCTTCGCGTCATAACTTTCCTCCGACACGTCAGCCCCCTCAATAAGCGGGATGATAGGAAGGTTGAAATGGCGTGCGAAAGCATAGTCGCGAGAGTCGTGGGCAGGCACAGCCATAATGGCACCTGTACCGTATCCTGCGAGCACATATTCGGAAATCCAGATAGGAATCTTCTCGTCGGTGAAGGGGTTGATGGCGTATGAGCCAGAGAAAACTCCCGTTATCTTCTTGTCGGAGATACGGTCGCGCTCGGTACGTTTCTTTACATAGGCGATGTACTCTTCCACTTCCTTCTTCTGCTCGTCGGTAGTCAGCTGGGCAACGAGTTCGCTCTCAGGCGCAAGAACCATGAAGGTGACGCCGAACATCGTGTCGGCACGGGTGGTGAAGATAGTGAACGACTTGTCGCTGTCTGCCACCTTAAACTCCACTTCAGTTCCTTCGCTACGTCCAATCCAGTTCTTCTGTGTCTCCTTCAGCGACTCTGTCCAGTCGATGGTGTCAAGTCCGTCGAGCAGACGCTGGGCGTATGCCGACACGCGAAGACACCACTGGCGCATCTTCTTCTGAACAACGGGATAGCCGCCACGCACGCTTACGCCATCGACAACTTCGTCGTTGGCAAGCACGGTGCCAAGACCTGCGCACCAGTTGACCATAGTCTCGCCCAGATAAGCAATACGGTAGTTCATCAGGACTTCCTGCTGGCGCTTCTCGTCCCACGAGTTCCACTCGTCGGCGGTGAACTCTATGGAATCGCTCATAGCCACGTTATAGTCCTCCAGTCCTTGCGAACCATACTGCTCGAAGTATGCAACGAGTTCGCTGACGGGACGTGCCTTGGCGTCAACTCCTCCCCTATCGGGGGAGGTAGGGAGGGGGCTTCCATAGAAAGAGTTGAACATCTTCTGGAACGCCCATTGTGTCCACTTGTAATAGATGGGCTCACATGTGCGCACTTCACGTTCCCAGTCGAAGCAGAACCCAATCTTGTCGAGCTGCTCACGGTAACGGTTGATGTTCGCCTCTGTGGTTATTGCGGGGTGCTGTCCTGTCTGTATGGCATACTGCTCGGCAGGAAGTCCGTAGGCATCATAGCCCATCGGGTTCAGCACATTAAATCCCTGAAGTCTCTTGAAGCGAGCGTAGATGTCGCTGGCAATATATCCTAAAGGGTGACCAACGTGCAATCCGGCCCCTGAGGGGTAAGGAAACATGTTGAGCACATAGAACTTCTTCTTCTCCTTGTCTTCCACTACGCGGTAGGTTTTCTGCTCAACCCAACGCTGATGCCATTTCTTTTCAATGGCTCTGAAATCGTATTCCATTCTTTACTTGTATGGTTTTAAATATTTGAAACTCTATACTTACGGGTGCAAAGATACTGCAAATTAGGGGAATAACAAAAGATTTTCATTCTTAATTTTCCCCAGCCGCTCCCCCACTCCACACCTTTGATAACCCCGAAGCACGTCTTTCGTGTCCCAATTGTATACCTTTCACTTCTCAGTTGTATATCTTTCGCACCCTCAGTTGTATACCTTTCGCACTCTCAAAAGCCATCTTTTGCACCCTCAAAAGCCATCACTTGGAAGCCGAGAGATAACACCTAGACATTCTGGTCATTCTAGTTAATATAGAAACCGGGGGCAAAGCACCTTCAAGAATAGGGAAAATCCCCTTCCGAATTAGGAACTTTCCTATTGCGGATGTTAAACTCTTTCTCTATCTTTGCATCAGAAAAAGGAACCGAATGTATAACATTTAAACGGAAACGATTATGAAGAAGATGTTACTCACGCTGGTTGCAATGATCGGGATGACATTCCCAGCACAGGCAATGACATACAATCAGGCAAGGACAGAGGCTCTCTTCCTCACCGATAAGATGGCATATGAACTCGCACTCTCAAACGATCAGTATGAGGTTGTGTACGAAATAAACTTCGACTACTTCTATTCTCTGGTTGGGCAGACCGACCTTTACGGAATAGCATGGCAGCGTCGTGACAGCGATTTGAAATATGTGCTCACCGTGGCTCAGTACGAGCGCATGATTGCAAGAGACTATTTCTATCGTCCGGTCAACTGGAATTCTGGGTGGAACTTCACTATCTACACCCACTATACCAACCGCTACCACATGTACTACGCACGTCCGGTGGCATACGGAAGCTATCGCGGAGGCCACAGCTGGCGCCACAATAACAACCAAAGCTACTACCAGACACGCTCGTACTACTACTCTAAGAACATTCGTCAGCACTCGGGGAACAGGAACCACTCAGGTTACGTTCCGCCAAGGACGAACAAT
The DNA here is from genome assembly GCA_002394385.1 of Prevotella sp. UBA4330. GTDB lineage: Bacteria > Bacteroidota > Bacteroidia > Bacteroidales > Bacteroidaceae > Prevotella. The sequence continues at coordinate 172,900 of DGTS01000038.1, read as the reverse complement.
AAGCCTGCTACCTCTGGCCATAACAAGCCGTGGACAGGAAATCAAACGACAACAACCCATAACAACAACCATCAGAGCGGTGGCTCTACATGGCGCAACACCGGCAGCAACAACCGCAGCAACGGCAATGCTGGCCAGGGAAATCCAAGGCGCCAGCCATCCACTACCACCTCTCCGCGCTCTACATCGAGCAGGGCTGGTAACTCTGGTGGCGGTCATTTCGGAACTCGCAAATAAAAACATACCAGCATAAGCACAACAAACTAAATGATGACTGATGATTGATTATGATTAGGTTAGATTTCTCTTTTGATTCTGAAGGCGGCATCGACGGTGGTCGGTGCCGCCAGTTTTTTTAGCGATTTATTTTGTATTACGCCCAAATTGCATTAACTTTGCATGCGAAAAGAGAATAATCAAGACAATTATTCCTGAACAGGAAACGCCCCGAAGGGGCAATGAGAACATAGCCCAGGGTAACACCCTGGGACTGAACAATATAAAGAGTATCGCCCTGAAAGGGCAAAAAAATTAATTTAACGTAGATAACAATAAAAGAAGACATAACAACATGGCATTGAAATGTGGTATTGTAGGACTCCCCAATGTGGGCAAGTCAACGCTGTTTAACTGTCTGTCGAGTGCCAAGGCACAGGCAGCGAATTTCCCCTTTTGCACTATAGAGCCTAACGTGGGCGTGATTACCGTGCCCGACGAGCGCCTAACAAAACTCGCCGAGATTGTTCATCCGGGACGAATAGTGCCCGCAACGTGCGAGATTGTTGACATCGCAGGACTCGTGAAGGGTGCGTCGAAGGGCGAAGGACTGGGAAACAAGTTCCTCGGAAACATACGCGAGACCGACGCCATAATACATGTGCTGCGCTGCTTCGACGACGACAACGTGGTGCGCGAGGGCGGAGCGCCTGTAAACCCCGTTGAAGACAAGGAGATAATAGACACCGAACTGCAACTGAAAGACCTCGAAACAATAGAGGGACAACTGGCAAAGACACAGAAGACCGCCGCTGCCGGCAACAAGGAGGCTAAGGTGGCAGTGACCGTTCTGGAAGCATATAAGGAGGTGCTCGAGCAAGGTAAGAACGCGCGCAGCGTGACCTTCGAGAGCAAAGAGGAGCAGAAGGTGGCTCACGACCTGTTCCTGCTCACAGCAAAGCCTGTGCTCTACGTCTGCAATGTAGATGAGGCATCGGCAAAGGAGGGCAACGAATACAGCCGTAAGATTGAGGAAATAGCACGTCAGGAAGGTGCCGAGGCAATGGTTATTGCCGCCAAGACCGAGGAGGATATTGCCTCGCTGGAGACCTATGAGGACAAACAGATGTTCCTGGAGGAACTCGGACTTGAGGAGAGCGGCGTCAACCGACTCATCAAGAAGGCGTATGCCCTGCTCAACCTTGAGACATTCATCACCGCAGGAGAGATGGAGGTGAAGGCCTGGACATATCATAAGGGATGGAAAGCACCGCAGTGTGCCGGCGTGATTCACACCGACTTCGAGAAGGGTTTCATACGTGCCGAGGTGATAAAGTACGACGACTACATCAAGTATGGCTCCGAGGCGGCTGTCCGCGAGGCAGGAAAGATGGGCATCGAGGGCAAGGAATATGTTGTGCAGGACGGCGATATAATGCATTTCAGATTTAATGTCTGACGCCTGTTAGATAATAGTTATAGGGTGTTACGGGCGTACATGGGTGTACGCCCCGACAACTGAAAAAGAAACTCCTGCACTCCTAAACTTACAAACTCCTTTACTCCTATACTCAAAAACTTCTAAACTCAACAAGAATGACCGAAATACTGAGTTACATAACATGGAATCCTGATGCCGAGATTTTCCGCATTGGAGGGTTCGCCGTGCGCTGGTACTCCATGTGCTGGCTCGTGGGACTGGCTCTTGCCTATTTCCTCGTGAGGAAACTGTACATCGAACAGAAGGTGAAAGATGGCCTCTTCGACCCTCTCTTCATCTATTGCTTCATAGGAATACTGCTCGGTGCCCGCCTCGGTCATTGCCTTTTCTATGAGCCGGAGTACTGGCTCAGTTCGCCACAGCACGTCTTAGAGATTTTCATTCCGATACGTTACATGGCTGACGGAACATGGAAGTTCACGGGATATGAGGGTCTTGCGAGCCATGGAGGGACAATAGGACTGACCGTAGCGCTCATCATCTACTGGCTCAAGGTGCGCAAGCAGGGGCTCGGTATATGGCAGATTCTCGACAACATAGCCATCGCCACGCCTATCACCGCATGCTTCATACGACTCGGAAACCTCGTCAATTCGGAGATTATAGGTAAGGTGACAGACGTTCCCTGGGCGTTTATCTTCGAGCGTGTGGACATGCTGCCGCGCCACCCGGGACAACTCTACGAGGCCATTGCATACGCGATATTCTTCCCCATTGGCTGGTATCTCTATCGCAAACACCCCGAGCGGGTGGGCACGGGCTTCTTCTTCGGGCTTTGTCTGGTGCTCATCTTCACTTTCCGTTTCTTCATCGAGTACACCAAAGACATACAAGTGGCAAAGGAAGCAGCCATGACCCTGAACATCGGTCAGATGCTTTCCATCCCCTTCGTCATCATCGGTGCCTACTGCATCTGGCGCAGTATGAAGGCGGTGAAGAAATAAGTCCTGATACAACAACAAAACACGGTAGGGGCTAACCTCCGTGTTAGCCCGAAGAATCCTTATTCATTACTTCATGAAATGTTGTTCTGCGGGCTAACACAGGGGTTAGCCCCTACATTAGTTTCTTACGGATAAATGAAAGGTTCGTATTATTTCCCCTTCACAATCTTCTTTATCTCGTTCAGTTTGTTTAGTGCTTCGAGCGGCGTGAGGTTGTTGACGTCGATGCCGAGAATCTCGTCTCGCACTTGCGAAAGCACGGGGTCGTCGAGTTGGAAGAACGAGAGTTGGTAGCCGTCGCGCCCTTGGTTTAGTTGTTCTGCTGTGGGTTTGCCTACCGTCCCTACCCCACTGTTGTCTGTTTCCAGTTGTTTCAGTATGGTGTTGGCACGTTTCACGATGCTCTTTGGCATTCCCGCTATCTGCGCTACGTGAATACCGAAGGAGTGTTCAGAGCCTCCCCGTTGCAGTTTTCTTAGGAAGATGACCTTGTTATCGACCTCTTTCACGCTCACGTTATAGTTCTTTATGCGCTTGAAGTTTTTCTCCATCTCGTTCAGTTCGTGGTAATGCGTGGCGAAGAGTGTGCGTGCCTGCGCCTTCTTATGCTCGTGCAGGTACTCCACTATGGCCCATGCTATGCTGATGCCGTCGTAGGTTGAGGTGCCGCGTCCCAGTTCGTCGAAGAGCACGAGGGAGCGAGGCGTCACATTGTTGAGTATGTTTGCCGCTTCGGTCATTTCCACCATGAACGTCGATTCGCCAAGAGCGATGTTGTCGGAAGCACCCACACGGGTGAATATCTTGTCCACAATGCCGATGCGGGCGCTCTCTGCCGGCACGAAGCATCCTATCTGTGCCATCAGCACTATGAGTGCTGTCTGGCGTAGCAGAGCCGACTTTCCCGCCATGTTTGGTCCGGTGATAATCATTATCTGCTGCTTCTCGGTGTCCAGATAGATATCGTTCGGCACGTATGATTCGCCCAGTGGCAGTTGCGTTTCGATAACAGCGTGGCGGCCCTGGCGTATGTCTAAGACGTCGCTTTGGTCGATAACGGGGCGCACGTAGTGGTGTTCCTCGGCAGCCTTTGCAAAGGAAAGGAGGCAGTCGAGACGCGCCACGAGAGTGGCATCTATCTGTATTGCTGGTATGTACTCTTGCATCCAGAGCACCAGTTCGTTATAAAGCCGTGTCTCCAACGACAGTATCTTGTCCTCTGCCCCGAGAATCTTCTCCTCGTATTCTTTCAGTTCCTGCGTGATGTATCGTTCTGCCTGGGCCAGCGTTTGCTTGCGTACCCAACTCTGCGGAACCTTGTCCTTGTAGGTGTTTCTTACCTCCAGATAGTATCCGAAGACGTTGTTATAACCTATTTTCAGCGACGAAATGCCCGTCTGCTCGGTCTCTCTCTCCTGTATCTTCAGCAGATAGTCCTTGCCGCTATATGCTATCTGGCGCAGTTCGTCGAGTTCGGCATTGACGCCGTTTCTTATCACTCCGCCCTTGTTCACCAGCATCGGAGGGTCGTTCTCCACCTCTTTCTCGATGCGGTTGCTCAGTGTCTCGCAGAGGTTCATCTGCTCCCCTACCCTTCTGAGGGCTTCGTTTTCCGACTGCATGCATGCCTCTTTCACTGGCTTCAGCGACTGCAGGGCCACCTTCAACTGCACTATCTCGCGCGGAGAGACGCGTCCCACCGCCACCTTTGATATGATGCGCTCGAGGTCGCCCACGCGGTGGAACTTCTCGTCAACGAGCATTCGGAAGTCGGGATGGCGGAAGAAGTGCTCCACGATGTCAAGACGCTCGTTTATCTGGTTCTCCTCTTTCAGCGGGAACACAGCCCACCGCTTCAGCAGACGGGCACCCATTGGCGACACGGTGCGGTCGATGACGTCCATCAGGCTCATGCCGTCGTCCTGCATCGGATAGAGAAGTTCGAGCGAGCGTATGGTGAACTTGTCCAGGCGTACATATCTCTCCTCTTCTATTCGGGCAAGAGTGGTGATATGGCTTATCTGCGTGTGCTGCGTCATTTCGAGGTATTGCAGTATCGCGCCGGCAGCAGTCACGCCGTTGTGCATGTGGTCAACGCCGAAGCCTTTCATGCTTTTCACCTCGAAGTGGCGTTGCAGTTTCTGGCGTGCTGTCTGCTCTGTGAACACCCAGTCGTCCATCTCGAAGGTGAAGTATTTTGTTCCGAAGGCGCGTTCGAAGTCTGCCTTGCGCCCGCGTTCGTGCAATATCTCCTTTGGTTGGAAGTTGCCCAGCAGTTTCTCTATGTGGTCTGCCGGTCCCTCTCCTGTGAGGAACTCGCCCGTAGAGATGTCGAGGAATGCCACGCCGCAACTGCCTTTGCCGAAGTGTACTGCCGCCAGGAAGTTGTTCTCCTTGTAGTTCAGTACGTTGTCGGCCATCGCCACGCCTGGCGTCACCAGTTCGGTGATGCCTCGCTTCACCAGTTTCTTGGTGAGTTTCGGGTCTTCCAGTTGGTCGCAAATAGCCACTCGCCTACCCGCCCGGATAAGTTTAGGCAGATAGGTGTCCAGTGCATGGTGCGGGAATCCAGCCATTTCGGCGTTCGTCTTGCCCTGTGCCCCGTTGTTGCGTCGTGTCAGCGTGATGCCCAGAATCTTGCTTGCCGCAATGGCATCGTCGCAGTAGGTCTCGTAAAAGTCGCCGCAACGGAACAGCAGGAGTGCGTCGGGATGCTTCGCTTTCAACGAGAAGAACTGCTTCATCATAGGCGTCAGTTCTTCCTTTTTGGTAGCCATCGGTCGTGTTTTTTGTAAGATGCAAAGATACTTTTTTTCGCTGAGAATGCCAAAAAAATCAAAACAAATTTCCATTAATGGCTTTTCCTATCCCCGAAAACATGTTCTACGCCCCCAGTTGTTTGTCAATGGTTTTGTAAAAGCATACCACTGAGACGCCAGAAGCATATAAGTGGGGAGACAATGTTAATAGGATTGTTCAACAAAGTTAATAACTTTGTTAGCCCGTTTGTATGTAATTGGAAGTCAAGTGGTTATGGATGGCTATTTCTTTCGGCGTGAACGAAAGAACAGAAAAGCGCCGGCGAGCACTGCGGCGAGTGCTCCTCCGGCATAGTATAGGGTGTTGGATGTGGGTTTCAGGGTGTTGGCGGTGAGGTCGTTGCTGTCTGATGACGCTGTGGAGTCGTTCATAACGGTCATTCCCTCATACTGTAGGTTGCACTTGGGGCACTGCTTCATGTCCTTGCTTCGCGGTGCTCCGCAGGCTGGGCAGAAGCGTTCGGTAGGCGGGTTCTTATATTCCACCTCGTAGATGTTCACCGCATTGCCGCCTCGGTTGCTGCGTCCCTGAGACGTAACGAAGACATAGCGGCCGTCGGAAGAGAGGTCGAGACCCACGGGATAACTGTCAACGGCGATGTTGCAGATGGTCTTCATCGTCTTGGTGTCAACGACATACACCTGGCTCACATTGTTGCAGGCGGCGAAGATGTAACGTCCGTCGGGCGAGATGCTTATCGTACGTGCGCCCGTTCCTACCTTGCAGTTCTGCCATCCTGTGGCCTGGGCTGTCTTCTTGGTGGTTCCGTTCATGGTCTTGGCAATGTTCATGAAGTCGGTTAGCGGCATTCGCTGCACCATACCGCCGCCGTTGATGCTCAGATAGAGGTATCCGTTTGAGATTACCAGATGACGCACGTTGCTCATCATGCCAAGAACGCGGCCCAGATAGCGTTGTTCCTGTATGTCGATGACAGCGATGCCGCCGCCTCCGCCCATACATCCCACGATGAGATAGCGGTTGTCTGGGGTGAAGACAGTGCCTCGGAGGGCATATCCCGAGCCGTTGTCGCGATCGACAGAGCGGTTGAGAGGGTAGTTCAGTTGTAGTTCTTTATCCACTACAAGAACCATCTTATGCTTCCATTCCTCGGGCTTGTCTGACGATATGTCGATAAGACCCACGGTGTTGTTTCCCCAGTGTGATATCGCCACTGTGCGTCCGTCGGGCGACGTGCTCACCATCTTGGGCAGCGGTCCGGTCTCCATCATCCTGACAATCTTGTCGGTCTTGGTGTCTATAATGGCAACAGCCGAGGGGTCTTGTGCGTTAATGTCGAAGGTGCGGCGATAGTATGGCACCCACAGGTAGCGCCCGTTGTGACTGAAAGTGCTTTCCACCGGCTTTCCGGCGAAGGTGTTCAGGTTCTGGTGGTAGTGGCGCCAGGGGTATAGTCCCGACGGTTTCGACCACAGCGCGTCGTCTCGTCCGTCCTTGAACTGATGCCTGATGACGGCCAGTTTCTTGTGCGTCTTGAAGTCGTAACTTATTGTGGTACAGCCCTCAAGCGAGTTGACGTAGTATTTGGAGCCATCAGGATGGATGTTGATAGACTTAGGACTGTTGATGTCGGTGTCGCGAGTGTCGGCGCTGCCGCCGTAGTTTTGCTTCTTCGCTATCAGTTTCATGGTGAGCGAACCGTCGGTGGCTTGAGCCGTGGTGCCTATTTGTGGGTGGGAAACAGGCGGCACATCGGCCATCGAAAGCATAGAAAAGGCAAGCGCAAGGGCTGCCGTGAGAGTTCTTTTCATTGTGGTCAGAGTTTGGTGTTAGGTTTTCTTAATTCTCTGTCTACTATGTTGCGACGACGTCGCAACATACTGAACATCAGTTGCAAAAATAATTCAAAACGGCGAAAGAGCAAAATTTTAAGGCATAAATAATAGCAAATACGTTTCTTTTTTGTAATTTTACACCCGCAAATCATAAAATATACACGTAAATGAAGAAATTACTATCCACCGCAACGCTCGTGGCTGCACTCGTGATGGCCAATGCCTGCACGTCGAAAGCGCAGCCGCAGGGTGGGGGAGTGGCTGCTCCTGAGGAGGACACTGCCGAATATACGCTCTCCATTCTTGTCGCCGGCGACCTCATGCAGCACCAAGGACAGATAAACGCGGCACGCAACAGCGACGGCACTTACAGTTACGACGAGACTTTCAGATATGTTAAGGAGGAGGTGAGCAGTGCCGATCTCGCCATCGCCAACTTTGAAGTGACGCTCGGCGGACAGCCATACAAGGGTTATCCGTGCTTCTCGGCGCCCGACGAATACCTGCAAGCGACGATTGACGCGGGCTTCGACGTGCTGCTGACTGCCAATAACCACTGTCTCGACTCGCGCCAGAAGGGACTGGAACGCACCATCGACATGATGGACAAAGCAAAGATTCCACACCTCGGGACATATAAAAACATCGCTGAAAGAAATAAGAACTACCCGTTCCTGATAGAGAAAAACGGCTTCAGGGTGGTGCTGCTGAACTTCACCTATGGCACCAACGGACTGCAGGTGCAGGCACCTAACGTGGTGAACTATATGGACACCACCGAGATAGCACGCGACATACGGAAGGCAAAGCAGATGAATCCCGACATCCTGATAGCCATTCCTCACTGGGGAATAGAGTATGTTCTGCACCCAAACCAGCAGCAGAAGGACATCGCGGCATGGCTGCTGAAGAAGGGTGTTGACCACGTTATAGGCGGTCATCCGCATGTGTTGCAGCCCATGGAACGCCGCAACAAGGCGAAGAATGGCGGCAACGTGGTGGTCTATTCGCTTGGAAACTACGTCAGCAACATGACAAAGGTGAACACCGATGGCGGTGCTATGGTGCGCATGGACTTCAAGAAAAAGGGTAGGGTAGTGACGCTTGAGGACTGCGGTTACAGCCTGGTGTGGGTGTCTCGCCCGCAGATATCGGGTCATAAGAATTTCCGCATCTATCCAGTACATGTTCCCGACAGCATGCTTAACGCCACCGAGCGTGCTAAGCGCAACCTCTTCTATAATAATATGAAGGCTCTCTACGATAAGAATAATATCGACGTGCCGGAAATAAAAGATTAAGTTTCCTACCGTTTGATATCCTTTTGCTGGCTAACACAGGGGTTCGCCTCTACAATGTCTATTCATATTTGATGATTGTAGGGGCGAACCCTTGTGTTAGCCCATAAAAGCCAATTATACAGAAGTAATAATACACTATTTGATACCCTTGCTAATGACTCCCCGCCCCTGTAGGGGAGGGGTAGGGGTGGGGTCAGTGTTTTTTATCCACACACAATATCTTCTATATATTTCTATTCTCTTTTCTTTGTATCACCGACCCCACCCCTGGCCCCTCCCCTGCATGGGAGGGGAGACATCGCGTATGGCACCTTTCGGAACCTTATTCCAGTAGGGATAAATAGTATAGAACCAATTACGCGAAAGTGCTGAATGGGCGGTTTTTAGGGTAGCGATGCCGAGGCATTTTTAGTGCGCCTCGAGCCAGTTGTCACCCCAACCGCAGTCGGCAATGAGCGGAACGCGCAGTTGATAGGCGTTCTGCATCTCCTCGAGAACGATTTTCTCTACCGTCTCTTTCTCCTCTGGAACGACGTTAAAGTTAAGTTCGTCGTGCACTTGGAGTATCATCTTACTCTTCAGGTTGAGGTCCTTGAAACGCTTGTAGATGCGTATCATTGCCACCTTGATGATGTCTGCCGCCGACCCTTGTATCGGGGCATTGATGGCATTGCGCTCGGCGAAGTTGCGAACGACAGCATTCTGCGAGTTGATGTCGGGCAGATAGCGGCGGCGGTGGAACACCGTCTCGGCATAACCGCGCTCGCGTGCCACTTGCTTTGACCGTTCCATGTAGTCGTGTACCTGTGGGAATGTCTCGAAGAAGCCGTCAATCAACTGCTTTGCTTCGGTTCGTTCTATCTCCAAACGCTCTGCAAGTCCGAAGACGGTGATGCCGTAGATGATGCCGAAATTGGCACGTTTAGACTTCGTTCGCTCGTCGCGCGTCACCTCGTTTATGTCCTTTTTATATATAGTAGCAGCCGTTGCTGCGTGCAGGTCATGGCCTTCGCGGAACACGCGCATCATGTTCTCGTCCTCAGAGAGATGCGCCATGACGCGCAGTTCAATCTGACTGTAGTCGGCAGAGAAGAAGAGGCAACCAGGGTCTGGGATAAATGCCTTGCGTATCTCCTTGCCATCCTCGCCGCGAACGGGAATATTCTGCAGGTTAGGGTCGGAAGAGGAGAGTCGCCCGGTGGCTGTAATCGTCTGGTTGAACGATGTGTGTATGTGCCCAGTTTTCTTGTTTATAAGTTTCGGAAGGGCATCGATATAGGTGCCGAGAAGTTTCTTCAACCCTCTGTGTTGCAGTATGTTATCCACTATCTCATGCTTGTGGCGCAGTGTCTGCAACACTTCCTCACTTGTAACAAACTGTCCTGTCTTAGTTTTCTTTGGCTTCTCAATGATTTTCATCTTGCCAAAGAGTATGTCGCCCACCTGTTTCGGCGATGCGATATTAAACTCCTCGCCCGCCAGTTCATATATCCTGTGCTCCAGTTCCTGCATTCGCTGGGTGAACGCTTGCGATGTTTCGGCGAGCGACTGGGTGTCTATCCTCACGCCATTCATCTCCATCTCTGCCAGCACTCTTACCAGGGGCATCTCTATTTCATAGAAAAGCGTCTCCACACCAGCCTCTTTCAGTTTCGGCTCAAGCACGTTTTTCAGTTGCAGGGTGATGTCGGCATCTTCGCAAGCATACTGATAAACGTCCTTTGGAGGCAGCGACCGCATCGACCGTTGGTTCTTTCCCTTCGGTCCGATGAGTTCGTCTATGTGAATGGTTTTATAATTGAGGTACACCTCAGCCATGTAGTCCATGTTGTGACGCAGTTCGGGTTGGATGAGATAGTGGGCTATCATAGTGTCCCACATGTCGCCCGCGAGAGTGACGCCATAGTTAGCCAGCACCTCAAGGTCGTACTTTATGTTCTGCCCGATTTTAAGAATCTCAGGATTTTCGTACAAAGGTTTAAAAATGTTAACGAGTCTTTGTGCTTTTTCTTGGTCTTCGGGGATGGCTACATAAAATGCCTTGTGAGGTTCCACTGCGAAACTCAAACCCACCAATTCTGCCTCAATGGGGTTGGTAGATGTGGTTTCTGTGTCTAAACTTAGAATTGTCTTTGTCAATAAAAAATCACAAATCTGCTGTGCTTCTTCCTCATTCTCAATGAGTTGGTATTCAAAATTAACGGAATTTAACTGCGATTTTGGCGATATTTTTTCTGCTTCCGTGGTTTCGGTCGTGAAAAATCCAAATAAATCTTGCTGTAAATCGACTTTTTTTTCGGATTTTTTTTGGTTTTTCAAAAACTTGTCTGAGAGGGAGCGGAACTCCAACTCGTTGAACAGTTTGCGAAGTTCTGCCTCGTTAGGCTCCACCATCTTCAAACTGTCGAGGTTCAACTCGACGGGCACATCGGTGCGGATGGTGGCGAGGAACTTCGACATGCGGATGTCGTCAACAGCCGATTCCACTTTCCGCTTCAATGCTCCCTTCAGTTCGTAGGTGCGCTCCAGCAGTTGCTCTACGCTGCCAAACTCATTTATAAGTTTCACGGCAGTCTTCTCACCAACACCCGGACAACCGGGGAAGTTGTCTGCACTGTCGCCCATGAGTGCCAGAAGGTCAATGACCTGGAGTGGGGAAGTGATGCCGTACTTCTGGCAAACGGCAGCGGGATCCATCACCTCGTAGCCGCCGCCATGTCGCGGACGATAGATGAAAACATTGTCTCTCACCAACTGCCCATAGTCCTTGTCGGGGGTCAGCATATACGTAGAAACGCCCATTTCACCGCTCTTCAGAGCCAAAGTTCCTATCACATCGTCGGCCTCGAAGCCATCCGACTGGAGTATGGGGATGTTCATCGCGGTGAGGATGTCCTTTATAATGGGCACCGATGCACGTATATCCTCTGGCGTTGCCTCGCGTTGTGCCTTGTATTCGGGGAATGCCTCAGAGCGGAATGTTGGTCCGTGAGGGTCGAAGGCGACACCCAGGTGAGTGGGTTTCTCCTTTTCTATCACCTCGTGAAGCGTGTTGCAGAAGCCCAGAATGGCTGAGGTGTTGAGTCCCTTCGAGTTTATTCTCGGGTTCTTAATAAAGGCGTAATAAGCCCTATAAATAAGAGCGTAAGCGTCTAAAAGAAACAATTTCTCCATAAATATTCTTATTTTCCGCTCAAAATTACAAAAAGTTTTCCATAAATGCGATAAAAACATTAATTTTGTAACAAATTTCAGAGGTATGGACTTTTTGTCAGTCATAAAACAACCCATTAGCAACGAACTGGCCGCTTTTATCGACCTCTTCAACTCAACGCTCGAACACGAGTACGGACTGCTGCAGAACGTGCTCGACCATATACGTCAGCGCGGCGGAAAACGCATGCGACCGATGCTTATCTTGCTGATAGCCAAGAACTACGGCGGGGTGAATATGGTGACTCAGAACGCTGCTGTGGGACTGGAGTTGCTGCACACTGCCAGTCTCGTTCATGACGATGTGGTTGACGAGAGTGACGAAAGGCGCGGCCAGGCTTCGGTGAATGCCTCTTATAATAATAAGGTGGCGGTGCTCGTGGGCGACTTTATACTGTCCTCGGCACTGTTACGCGTGTCGGAAACAAGCAATAAGACCATTATCAGAAAACTCGCCAAATTGGGTCAGACATTGTCTGCCGGAGAGGTGCTCCAACTGACAAATATCGACAACGAAGAAATCTCGGAAGACGTTTACTATCAGGTTATTAAGCAGAAGACGGCTGCCCTCTTCGAGGCTTGCTGTGAAATGGGTGCTCTCTCGGCAGGAGTTGACGAGAACAACTTGTCTGAGATACGCGAGTTTGGCTCTAACCTCGGTCTCGCTTTCCAGATACGCGACGATATTTTCGACTATTATGAGTCGTCGGAAATAGGCAAACCTACCGGCAACGATATGGCTGAAGGCAAACTGACACTGCCTGTTATCTATGCGCTGAAATCTACTGGTGACGAGAGAATGATGGAACTGGCGCGGAAAGTGAAAAAACGCACTATCACCACCGATGAAATCGCCGATTTAGTGGCTTTCACCAAGGAGAACGGGGGTATTGAGTATGCCGAGCAGAAGATGCGATATTTCCACGACTTGGGTGTCGATTTCATCGAGAAAAACGTCAATAGCGAAGACATAAAGACCGCTCTGACTGCCTATCTCGACTATATCGTGCTGCGTAACAAGTAGGGTAGAGGAGTGCGTTTTGTAATAAATTATCGTTAAATCTTATTCTTTCGTGTTGGTATTTTCTGGAAAATACCTATCTTTGTGCGTCTTATTGGTGCACAATGAAAATTACTCGGAACATCAAATTATGGCGAACCATAACGGTTCTTATTGCCTTTTGCTGCGTGCTGGCGTGCGGAATGATGTATATCTATTTCCGTCCCGACACGCTGAAAATGTTCCATTTCTTTAAGTTTATCGGTGTTCTCGACCTGCTGGAAGAACTCAAGCACGACCCTTCAGTCGTTTCCCTGTGGGTGCTCTACAACCTTCCCGACGGCGTATGGCTGTTTGCTTACACCATACTTATTGGCTGTATATGGAACTTTAAGATAAGAGACTGCTGGATGTTCATCCTCGTCATGCCTTCCATTTGCATCCCCCACGAAGTGCTTCAGGGTCTTGGCGTGATGCACGGAACCTACGATCCCAACGATATTTTTGCCTATGTAATGGCTCTCATCGCCGGTTTTATCTATATTTTCTTCGTCGATAGAATAGCGTTTCAGTGTGTCGAAAGGGTAGAGCGCCGGCGTACCAGTTCGGTGAAACTGATGCTTACGATGATTTGTTTTACACTCTTTGTCCTCCTCGCCATAGGAAGCGATGACACCGTGGGTCGCATCAGCGCCAATACCGGCAATTCGTATGAACTTAGTGAATAGGGAGATTAGGAGTATCGTGTTGGGAGTTAAGGAGTTAGGGAGTTAAGGAGTTAAGACAATAGAACTGTGTACAAACTACTCAGTAATGACATTGATAACCGATGTGATGTCTTAACTCCTTAACTCCCTAACTCCTTAACTCCCCACTACATACCGAATCAGAAGAACTTCACCTCTTTGCCTTCTATTTCGCTTAGCAAGAGGTTTGCAAGACGGCTCGTTCCGAGGCGGAACCACTTGTTGGTGAGCCACTTTTCGCCCAGCACTTCCTTCACGATGGTGTAGTAAATCATTGCATCCATCACGCTGTTGATGCCGCCAGCGGGCTTGAAACCAATCTGAATGCCCGTCTCGTCGTAGTATTCCTTGATAGCCTGGCACATCACGTAGGCTGCCTCTGGCGTTGCCGAAATCTTCTCCTTGCCAGTTGATGTCTTGATGTAGTCGGCACCGGCATACATCGATAAAATGGATGCTTTTTTGATGTTTGAGGCTGTAACGAGGTCGCCCGTCTCGAGGATTACCTTCATTGCGCGCTCGCCGCACACGTTCTTCAGTTCCTGAATATCGTCGCAAACACCCTCGTAATCGCCCGAAAGGAACTTACCTACAGGCATCACGATGTCTATTTCTGTTGCTCCGTCCTTTACGGCAAGTGCTGTTTCTGCCACTTTCACCTCTATAAGAGCCTGTGACGAGGGGAAACTGCCACTGACGCATGCTATCTCAACACCGTCTATTTCAAGCGTCTCTGCCACTGTCTTGGCAAAGCAGGGATAAACACAGATGGTTGCCACGTGCGGCAGGTCGCCGTACTGCTCGTCGAACTGGTTAACTTTCTCCGTGAATGCCATCACGCTTTCCTCTGAGTCAGTGGTCTTCAGCGTTGTCAGTTCGATGCTTCCGAAGAGGAATTTTTTCACCTCCAGCGTATCATTCTCATGCACTTTCTCGGCAATAATCTTCTTTACCGCCTCCTTCACCTCGGCATCGTCGATGTTACAATTATACTTCGCCAATGCCTGTTCGTATTTACTAAGTTCAGCCATAGTATTATTATTTTAAGTTGTTGATATATAGTTCTTTACTGTTTTATTGTTTTAGTTTCGGGTTATTCTTATGCCTTTCAGCGTCTCTTGAGGTCTTTTTCGCAATGCTTTTTTGCAGTTCTTCAGTCAAATCGACACCTGTCTGGTTGGCAAGGCATATCAGCACCCACAGCACATCGGCCATTTCTTCACCCAAGTTAGGCTCTTCGCCTGCCTTGAAACTCTGGTCGCCGTACTTGCGTGCAATCACCCGAGCCAGTTCTCCCACCTCTTCGGTGAGGCAGGCCATGTTTGTCAGTTCGGAGAAATAGCGCACGCCATACTCCTTAATCCATTCATCTACAGTCTGTTGTGCCTCTTTTATTGTCATGGTTCCTTATTCTTTGTTCTTAGTATCCATGCAGATGGTTACAGGACCATCGTTAACCAGTTCTACTGCCATTTCCGCACCAAACTCTCCTGTGCCTATTTCCTTGCCCGTTTCCTCCTTCAGACGGCGGCAGAACAGTTCGTATAGAGGCACCGAAATCTCGTGTTTCGCAGCACGAAGCCATGACGGACGGTTGCCTTTTTTGTAACTTGCATAAAGCGTGAACTGGCTTACCACCAGCATATCGCCGTCAACCTGGCCGATACTGAGGTTCATAACGCCGTTCTCATCGTCGAAAACCCTGAGTCCGATGACTTTCTTCACCAGCCATTCAACGTCCTCTTCAGTGTCACTTTCTTCAACTCCCAGCAGTATCAGGAAGCCTTTTCCTATTGCAGACTTCACGTTTCCGCCTATCGTAACGCTTGCTCTGCTCACTCGTTGTATTACTATTCTCATGCTGCAAAGATAGCAATTATTCCGCTAAAAACCAATGAAAATAACGTAGTTTGTAACTATCTGGTTATCAATAGGGTACAAATGGGCAGACAAAGTTAATAACTTTGTTAGACAATCTTATTAACTTTGTTGAACAATCTTATTAACTTTGTTCGACAATGTTATTAACTTTGTTCCGCGGTTTGGCATCAATCGCAAACCCGTTTATATGCTTTCGGAATCTGAAGGATGAAAATACGTGTACAGAATGGTGGCTTTCTGTTCCCCAAGAATGCCTTTCAGGGTGTCTATATCGGCTGCTTTTATCTGCTTGACACTCTTTAAACGCTTGATTAGCAGGTCTTTAGACTTTTCTCCGATGCCTTTAATGTTGTCCAGTTCGGAGTGCAGTGCGTGCTTCGACCGTTTGTCTCGGTGGAACGTGATGGCATAGCGGTGCACCTCGTCTTGTATGTGTGTGAGGATGTGGAACAGTTCGCTGTCGGTCTTCATACCGATAACCATTGGCGGGAAACCATAGAGCAGTTCGTTGGTTCGGTGCCTGTTGTCCTTTGCCAGACCGGCAATGGCGATGTCAAGATGCAGTTCGTCCTCCACCACTTGTCTTACAACCTCCATTTGTCCCTTTCCTCCATCAGTGATGATAAGGTCGGGTAGTGGTTGTTCTTCTTCCATCATGCGGCTGTAACGACGATAAACTACCTCTTTCATCGACGCGTAATCGTCAGGTCCTACCACTGTTTTTATGTTGTATTTCCTGTAGTCTTTCTTACTCGGTTTCATCCCCTTGAACACCACACAACCAGCAACGGCATCGGTACCGGAGATGTTTGAGTTGTCGAAACACTCGATATGGTAAGGCATTTTCTCCATTCCAAGTGCCTTCTGCAATTCCTTCATCAGTCGTGTTTGCTTCTGTTCAGGGTTCAGTTTCTCTGCCTGTTTAAGTCGGTCGAAACGGTATTGTTTTCCGTTCATTGCCGAAAGTTCCAGCAGGTGTTTTTTGTCGCCTCGCTGTGGTACCGTCACCGTTACGCCAGGTATTGTTGTCTCAGGCTCAAAGGGCAGTATTATCTCGGTTGCATCGCTGTTCACCTGCTCCCTTATTTGTATTATTCCGAGTGTCAGAATGTCGTCTTCACTCTCGTCGAGTTTCTTCTTAAATTCGTATGTAAAAGCCTGATTTATAGCACCATTAGTGACGTGCATATAGTTGATATATGCCCTTGTGTCGTCGTCGGTCAGCGTAAATACATCCACATTTGTGATGGTATGACTCACCACCTCGCTCTTTGAAGCGAAGTTTTCAAGTAAAACGTAGCGTCGTTTCAGTATTTCCGCATCCTCGAAACGTAGTTCCTCCGAGGCTTTCATCATCATCTCGAACAGGCGTTTCTGCACCTCTCGTGTGTTCCCTTTCAGTATTTCGCGTGCCTGGTTGATGTTCTGCTGATATTCCTCGATGCTTTGTTTTCCTATGCAAGGAGCCCCGCAGTTGTGTATATGGTACTCCAAGCAAGGCTTGTATTTACCTTCCCTGATTCCTTCTTTTGTGATAGGGAAGCGGCATGTGCGAGGATGGTAAAGTTCTTTGATTATGTCCAGCAGACCATACATCGTCACAACGTTTGAATAAGGACCATAATACTGTCCCCATTTCTTGTTGATATTCCTTGTGGAAAATATCCTTGGAAGATACTCTTTAGTAACACAGATGCTTGGATATGTCTTTCCATCTTTGAGCAGGATGTTGTATTTTGGCTGGTATTTCTTTATTAACGAGTTCTCCAGAAGCAGTGCATCTTCCTCTGTTTTCACAACAGTGTAGGTGATGTTCCATATCTTGCTGACGAGCACTTTTGTCTTGTAGCGGTCCACCTCTTTGTGGAAGTATGACGAGACTCGGTTTTTCAGGTTCTTAGCCTTGCCTACATATATAATAGTTCCCTCCCTGTCGTAGTACTGGTAACTGCCAGGTTGCGATGGGAGAGACGCTACTATGCTTTTCAAATGGGCCAAACGAGCCTCGTTTTCTTCCTTTGTCATTCGCTAAAAGAGTGTTGTTGTTTCACGTGAAACATCATGTTTTGCCGTCTAAGTTGTTGATTAGTAAAGCAAATCGTGCTTACACCTGAATCAGTGTGCTTACTTCTATATCTTTGTCGAAGATGTTTCGGCCTTCAAATCCTTCGTTCACGAGTTCGATGATGAAGTTGATGTAAACCTTCTTGGGGTTGAACTTCTTCACGAGGTTGCATGCTGCCTTCATCGTTCCGCCTGTTGCGAGCAGGTCGTCGTGAAGCAGTACCACGTCGTCGGGCGTGATGGCGTCCTTGTGAATCTCGATAGTGTCCGTTCCATACTCCTTCTCGTAACTCTCCTGAACAGTCTCTGCTGGCAGTTTTCCTGGCTTGCGACAGAGTATCACGCCAGCACCCAGACGAACGGCCAAGGCAGATGCCATTACGAAACCGCGACTCTCGATGCCCACCACCTTTGTGATGCCCTTATCTTTGTAAATCTCGTAGAGTTCGTCTATCATTTCCTGAAGACACTCTCCACTCTTAAACAGGGTGGTAACGTCACGGAAGTTCACTCCCTTTACTGGGAAATCTGGGATGCATCTCAGATTATCCATTAACAGTTTGTTGTTCATACGCTATGTTATATTTTATTGATTTTTAATTAATTGCACGTTAATTGTTTCACGTGAAACAATGTCCTGTCTTCCACCTTCACCCTCTTCTCTTACCGCTCATCGCTCAACCCTCAACTCTCAACCATCGACCCTCTTCGCTCAACTCTCAACCCTCAACGCTCAACCATCATCTCCCCATCAATACCAGCAGGACATTTATGTCGCTGGGTGACACTCCTGGGATGCGTGATGCTTGTGCCAGAGTCTCGGGGTCTATGCGTGTCAGTTTCTGACGAGCCTCGATGGAGATGTGGTCCATTGACATATAGTCGAACCTTCCTTTAATTCTGATATTCTCCAGACGGTGCATCTTGTCGGCAACCTCGCGTTCTCTTTCTATATATCCGGCATATTTCATTCTCACCTCTGCCGCCTCTGCAATTTCTTCTTTGCGGTTTTCGGGAGCGTCGAGAGCCGCTTGCAGTTCGGGAATCAGCGTTGCCAGTTTGTAGATGTCTATCTGCGGGCGACCGAGAAGTTCTATTGCCTTGCAGCCAGTGCGCAGTGGGGTAGTGCCGAAAGACTCCAGAGCACCTGCCGTTTCTTTTGGTTTCATCGTTGTCTTGCGGCAAATGTCTATGATGTGTTCAATGTGGCTGCTTTTCTCTTCCCACCAGTCGAGGCGTTCGCGTGAGGCAATGCCCAGATTGTATGCTTTTTTTGTGAGTCGTGCGTCGGCATCATCCTGTCTGAGGAGTATGCGATATTCGGCTCTTGATGTGAACATGCGGTAAGGCTCATCGACACCTTTTGTCACCAAATCGTCGATGAGAACGCCGATATACGACTCGTCGCGGTGCATGATGAACTGGCTGTTGGATGATGGATGTTGGCTGTCGGAGCCAGCATAAAGTGCTGCGTTAGCACCAGCCACCAGACCTTGTCCTGCTGCCTCCTCATAACCCGTTGTGCCGTTCACCTGTCCTGCGAAGAAGAGTCCGCTGATTTTCTTCGATTCCAACGAATGTTTCAGTTGTGTAGGGTCGAAGAAATCGTACTCTATTGCATAGCCCGGACGATACACCTTCATGTCTCTCAACGCGGGAATGCGCTTCAGTGCCTCTATCTGTACTTCTATCGGCATGCTTGAAGAGAACCCGTTCAGGTACATCTCGTTGGTGTCTGTGCCTTCTGGCTCAAGGAAGAGAGGGTGACTCTCGCGGTCGGGGAAAGTCACGAGTTTTGTCTCTATCGAGGGGCAGTAGCGTGGACCGATGCTGTGTATCTGTCCGTTGTAGAGTGGTGAGTCAGCCAATCCTGAGCGCAGCACCTCGTGAACTTCAGCGTTTGTGGAGAACGTCCAGCACGGCAGTTGCGGCAGTTGGCGCGCCTCGCCCATGTAAGAGAACTTATGGAAATCAGTCTCTCCCGGTTGTATCTCGGTGTCTTCGAAGTGTACCGAGCGTTTGTCTATACGCACAGGAGTGCCAGTCTTCATTCTCTCCGATGTGATGCCGTGGCGCGTTATGCTCTCGGTGAAATGCTCTACGGCAGGTTCTGCTATTCTGCCTCCCGGCACCATCTTGCGTCCAACGTGCATAAGTCCGTTGAGGAAAGTGCCCGCTGTTATGATTACCGCTTTCGCGTGGAGTTCCACTCCCCATATTGTGCGCACTCCGATGACGTTTTTCCGAGGCGTGGAGTATGTTTCGGCACCTTCGGATGACGTGGAATCGCCAGAGCCTTTTACCTCTTCTACGAGCAGTTCGTCTGCCTGGTCTTGCCAGATGTCGAGGTTCGGGGTGTTGTCGAGCATCGTGCGCCATTGCCAGATGAACTTCCCACGGTCGCATTGTGCTCGCGGACTCCACATGGCGGGTCCCTTCGAGCGGTTCAGCATGCGGAACTGTATCGCCGTAGCATCGGTGACCAGTCCCATCATTCCGCCCAAAGCGTCAACCTCGCGCACTATCTGTCCCTTTGCAATGCCGCCAACAGCGGGGTTGCAACTCATCTGTGCAATCTTGTTCATGTCCATTGTCACGAGGCATGTCTTAGCCCCCATGTTGGCACTTGCGCATGCTGCTTCGCATCCGGCGTGGCCTCCACCAATGACAATCACATCGTATTTCAGAATCATAAATATCCAAATCTTATGCCGTGCAAAATTACTAAAAGTTTTCTAAATAAGCATCTTATTCTCATTTTTTGAATAATCAGCACATAATTGTTAACAAAAGTAAAATTTGTGTATCTCTTTCTATGCCGTCTATACTCCTTGGGCGGACTTGCACGAGGGTAAGTCCCTACGCAACTCCTACGCTACTTGAGTACGCTAGGCATGAGTAAATTGAGTAAAATAGCCTATATTGGTGAGTAAAATAGGCTATATTGGTCAGTAAAATAGCCTATTTTGGTGTTCGTTATTGCCCGAATGAGTTGGCAAAGCGGCTGTTGTGGACGAGCGAAAGGCCATTGCTCGTTGTGCCAAAAGTGTGTGTTCGGGTTGTGTTAGCCTTAGTAAAAATGAATAATTTCTGTTTTTTTCTCCCTAAAATATTGTTATTTTCATTAATTTATGGTATATTTGCAGCCTAAAACATACTCAACAATACCTAAATCAAGGTATTGCTCGTTTGGAAAATGTTATTATAGCAGCATGCAATGGAACCGAGTTTAAATTAAATTCTAATATTAAATAATTCAAAATCAATCATTTATGTGGTTACTTAATTCATCTATTGGAAGGAAGGTAGTGATGTCTGTTACAGGTGTCTGCCTTATCCTCTTCTTGACTTTCCACTGTGCGATGAATGTTGTAGCGCTCTTCTCTAAAGACGCTTACAACACGATTTGCGAACTGTTGGGGTCTAACTGGTATGCAGTTGCCGCCACCTGTGGTTTGGCTGCACTGGCATTGATTCACATCTTTTACGCTTTCTGGCTGACAGCGCAGAACCGCAAGGCTCGTGGTCCTGAGCGTTATCATGAGACAGCCCGTAGAAGTGAGGTGTCGTGGGCATCGCAGAACATGCTCGTTCTGGGTATCATTATCCTTCTGGGCTTGCTTCTCCACCTCTACAACTTCTGGTACAACATGATGTTTGCCGAGTTGGTGGGTATGGAAGGTCTGGCACATGGTCCTGCCGATGGTTTCGGTTGGATTCAGGAGACATTCTCTAATCCTGTTTTCGTTGTGCTTTACGTCATCTGGATTGTTGCCATCTGGTTCCATCTCTCTCACGGTTTCTGGAGTGCCATGCAGACACTCGGTGTGAACGGAAAGATATGGTTCAATCGCTGGAAGGTTATCGGTCTGGTTTATACTACCGTGCTCATGGCGTTGTTCCTCATCGTTGTTCTCGCCTTTGCCTTTAAGATTGCCCCCAGCCTTTGCTGCGGCACATGTGCCTAATGGCATAGAATGAGAATTAGAACAATTGTGAATTGTAAATTCGAAAATCGTAAATTACATTATGACAAAGACATTAAATTCAAGGATTCCAGAAGGCCCAGTGGCCGAGAAATGGACTAATTATAAAGCACACCAGCGCCTGGTGAACCCCAAGAACAAACTGAAACTCGACGTTATCGTCGTTGGTACAGGTTTGGCTGGTGCCAGTGCTGCCGCTTCTCTTGGCGAGATGGGCTTCAATGTGCTTAACTTCTGCATTCAGGACTCTCCCCGCCGTGCTCACTCTATCGCAGCACAGGGAGGTATCAACGCAGCAAAGAACTATCAGAACGACGGTGACTCGGTTTATCGTCTGTTCTACGACACTGTCAAGGGTGGTGACTACCGTGCTCGCGAGGCAAATGTTTACCGTCTGGCAGAGGTTTCTAACAATATCATCGACCAGTGTGTGGCACAGGGAGTGCCTTTCGCACGTGAGTATGGCGGCATGCTCGCCAACCGTTCTTTCGGTGGTGCTCAGGTGAGCCGTACCTTCTATGCCAAGGGACAGACAGGACAGCAGTTGCTGCTCGGTGCTTACAGTTCGCTGATGTGCCAGGTGAATGCCGGCAAGGTTAAACTCTACACCCGTTACGAGATGGAGGACGTGGTTATCGTTGACGGTCGCGCACGCGGCATCATCGCCAAGAACCTCGTTTCAGGCAAACTGGAGCGCTTCTCTGCAAACGCCGTGGTAATCGCCACCGGTGGTTACGGCAACACCTACTTCCTCTCTACCAACGCTATGGGTTGCAACTGTACTGCAGCAGTTCAGTGCTTCCGCAAGGGTGCTTACTTTGCAAATCCTTCTTACGTTCAGATTCACCCGACATGTATCCCAGTGCACGGCGACAAGCAGTCTAAGTTGACGCTGATGTCAGAGTCGCTGCGTAACGACGGTCGTATCTGGGTACCGAAGAAACTGGAGGATGCCAAGGCACTGCAGGCAGGCACCAAGAAGGGTAGCGATATTCCCGAGGAAGACCGCGACTACTATCTGGAGCGCCGCTATCCTGCCTTCGGTAACCTCGTTCCACGTGACGTTGCCAGCCGCGCTGCCAAGGAGCGTTGCGACAAGGGCTACGGCGTCAACAACACCGGTCTTGCCGTGTTCCTCGACTTCTCTGAGTCTATCGAGCGTCTCGGCATCGACATCGTGCGCCAGCGCTACGGCAACCTCTTCGATATGTACGAGGAAATCACCGACGTTAACCCAGGCGAACTGGCTAACGAAATCAACGGAGTGAAATATTACAACCCAATGATGATCTTCCCTGCTATCCACTATACAATGGGTGGTATCTGGGTTGACTATGAGTTGCAGACCACCATCAAGGGTTTGTTTGCTATCGGCGAGTGCAACTTCTCCGACCACGGTGCCAACCGTCTCGGTGCCTCTGCGCTGATGCAAGGTCTGGCAGACGGCTACTTCGTGCTGCCTTACACCATCCAGAACTATCTTGCCGACCAGGACGTATGGCCACGCATTTCTACCGACCTGCCAGAGTTTGACGAGGCAGAGAAGGGCGTCAATGCCGAGATTGACCGTCTGATGGGCATCCAGGGCAAGCGTTCTGTTGACTCAATACACAAGGAACTGGGCCACATCATGTGGGAGCACGTAGGTATGGGACGTACTGCCGAGGGCTTGAAGGAAGGCATCGAACTCATCAAGAAACTGAAGAAAGAGTTCGACACCAACCTCTTCATCCCTGGAAAGAAGGAAGGTCTCAACGTGGAACTTGACAAGGCTATCCACCTGCGCGACTTCCTCCTCATGGGCCAACTCGTTGCTTACGACGCACTTCACCGTAACGAGTCGTGCGGTGGTCACTTCCGCGAGGAGTACCAGACCGAGGAAGGCGAGGCAAAGCGCGACGACGAGAACTTCTTCTACGTAGGTTGTTGGGAGTATCAGGGCGACGACACCACCGCTCCTGAACTCATCAAGGAACCACTTGAGTACGAGGCAATAAAAGTTCAAACACGTAATTATAAGAATTAGTTAATAAGTCTTTAAGTTTTTTAGTTCATAAGTTCTTTATTAGAAATGGGAACGTATAGGGATTTAGTGGTATGGCAGAAAAGTATGATGCTGGCTCGTAGAGTTTACGAGACAACTGCATGTTATCCCGAACATGAACGTTATGGTCTTGTTAACCAGATGCGTCGTTGTTCTGTTTCCATTCCTTCTAATATAGCCGAAGGTTATGGTAGAGAAACAGACAGGGAACATTCACATTTCCTGTTCATCTCATTGGGTTCTTCAAACGAACTTGAGACACAGTTGATTCTTTCAAATGACTTTCATTATATCAATGGAAATGACTTTAAAGAAATTATGGACTTAAATATGGAGGTAAACAAGATGCTTTCATCGCTTATATATAAACTGAAAAATTCTGATGCCCCAAACTCATAAACTTAAAAACTCATAAACTTAAAAACTCATAAACATGGCTAAAAATATTTCATTCACATTACATTTCTGGCGCCAGAACGGACCGAAAGAAGAGGGACACTTCGACACACGCCAGATGAAGGATATTCCTGATGACACCTCGTTCCTTGAGATGCTCGACATTCTCAACGAGGAACTCATCAACGAGGGAAAAGAACCATTCGTGTTCGACCACGACTGCCGCGAGGGTATCTGCGGTATGTGCTCACTCTATATCAACGGACACCCACACGGACCGGCAACAGGAGCAACGACATGCCAACTCTACATGCGCCGCTTCGAGGACGGACAGGACATCTGGGTTGAGCCATGGCGCTCGGCTGCATTCCCTGTAATCAAGGACTGCATGGTTGACCGTGGTGCTTTCGACAAGATTATCGCTGCCGGCGGTTACAACACCATCCGCACTGGCCAGGCACAGGATGCCAACGCTATCCTTATTCCTAAGGAGAACGCCGACGAGGCTATGGATGCTGCAAGTTGCATCGGTTGCGGTTGCTGCGTTGCTGCCTGCAAGAACGGCTCTGCAATGCTCTTTGTTTCGTCTAAGGTGTCACAACTGGCACTGCTCCCACAGGGACGTCCTGAGGCAGCAAAGCGCGCCAAGGCAATGGTTATGAAGATGGAGGAACTCGGTTTCGGTAACTGCACCAACACCCGCGCTTGCGAGGCAGAGTGCCCGAAGAACGAGTCAATCTCTAACATCGCTCGTCTGAACCGCGAGTTCATCACAGCGAAGTTCAAGGATTAATAATTTCCAAAGTAAGTCAGGTTTTCTTCCTATAAATAAGGGAGGAAACCTGACTTTTGATGTAATAACAACAAATGATTATCAACTATAAACTAATAAATACAACCTTTATCACACAAATGAATAATACATTTCTAATAATTGTCTTCTTGATCCTTTCTGGAGGTGTATATGCTCAAGAGAATAAACTGCCGTCAGAAGAAAGACTGATGCAGATAAATGACAGTATTGTTAAAGAAGGAGAACAACTGTATCTTTCAGAGATTATGAGTTGGAGACTGACCGATTTGTTCTTTTCAAGACAACATAGTATTGAAGAGATTGGTGGTTCATTAGTATGTTCATTGAACGATAGTGTTTGCTCGGCTTTATTCGCAAATAAAGAATTGGGCAAGTGCATTTTCGAATATCGAGTGAATGTGGAGTTGGGCACTGAAGAGATTATTGATTCTGTTCGTCCATTGACAGACAAGGAGAGAGAACAATTGTTAGATAAAACAATTAAAATGGGCATAGCAGTCAACCAATATGGAGATAGTATAAATGTGATTCCTGCTGAGGAGGGGAACCTAAACTGGAACTTGTTACACATAGATGGGTGCGACCGATTATATGCGCTTCAGGGAGTTACAAAGTCGGGCGTGATACCTTTTGGCAATGATTATTCCTTTGATTTTAACGAGACCAATGAAATTGTAAAATTCAGAAGACATCACAAGTCATTCCTTCCATTACCCGTTACAACAGATAAAGGAGAACCCGCTTTAGAGGTTGTTCATTCACACTTGCGTGATAATCCTTTTATTACGGCAACAGACATTTGTAATTTCCTGCTTTATGGCATGCCTGCAGGTGTGGAGTTTTTTTCCGTTTTAAGCACATATTTTAATTGTTATTTCAAGTTTTCTTTTTCAGAGAACAAAATAACAGTAAGGGAATTGTAAATAAAAACCGTTTTATTTATTTTAATATGAAAAAGTGCATTTTGGTCATAGCACTTGTCTTTAGCCATTTGTTATTCTTCTGTGGCAGCATTAATGCTCAGAGCACGGCTTTGGAGCAGGGATCAGATACAATAATTAGTGTTGTGGGCTATTTCTGCAAAAATGATACTATGACCTTTAGGAAACAGTATTTGAAGCAGAAGATAGAAGGCAACGACACCACACTGATAAACAATCATGTTGAAGAATTTATGATTGTGGTGACCGACTCTACAAGCAAAGGCTACCGCATGGAATATATTCCAATCAGTTATGAACATGATGTAGAAGGTGACACAATAACGAGTAGAGTAATGGATGAAATATGGGAAGCGACGAAAGACTTGCATTGCATTTTTGCAACGGATGAGTTTGGACAGTTGCAGCATATAGAGAATTGGCGTGAAATACGTGATGTGATGAAGAAAACGATACCGCAGGTTCTTGATAATTTGAAACCGAGCAATAATTCTATTGTATCTCGCCAGCGGCTTGAAAGCATGATGCTTGTGAATTATTCCTCTGAGGACAAGGTAAAGGAGGCATACGATGAATTATCCATGCTTTTCGGTGTGCATGGCCATAGTTATTATATCGGTCAAAAAGAAGGAGATTATATAAATAATGGATACCCTCAACATATTATATCAAAAGTGGGCTATACCGAACAAGAGGAAGAAGGAGATATGGAGGGTGACTATACCATAATGGTTAATTCGGTGACCACCATGCCTGCAGAGGATGCAGTGGAAACAATAATAAACTCGGCTGCACTCATTTTTAATGACAATATGATTGACATATTTAATAAGAAAAAGGATGAAGTGTATGGTGTTATAAAAGACGCATTAAAAGATAAAAAACTTACTGTTACAGAAGATGAATACTATGACTTTTTTTATAATGGTTGGCCCAAACTCTGCTATAAAGAAAAAAATATGGGAGTGGATTCAGATAAGAATGTGGAAATGAAACTCATAGAATGGACCTCTCGTCATTGGAATATCTATGAGGCACCGGAAGAAAATGACTCGCATAACTTATAATTATTTTTTGTCGTTATTCCTATTTTTTATAACTTTGTAGCGTCCAAGCAGGAGGTCAGGTGTCTCACGTGACGAACGATTGCGACGCGAGACACGTCGCCTCCTACTGCAAAATAGATAAATATTATTAGAAGAATAGGAGACACATGTATAAAACTATTGATATTGAGAACTGGGACCGTCGAGAGATATATGAGTTCTACTCGGGCAAACGTCTGCCTCACTATGTAGTGGCAGCAAATGTTGATGTTACAAAACTCTTGGAATATAAGCGGCGTAACGGCGTTTCTTTCTACCTGTCGCTGATATATCTTGCCAGTGAGGCACTGAACAGCATTGAGAATTTCCACCTTCGCATTGTTGACGGCAAGGTGGTGCGTTACGACAGAATAGAGACCAACTTCACGCATAAACGTGCCGACGAGCAGTTGTTCCATTGTTACACCGCACCCTTTGAGGGCACCCTTCTTGAATATGTAGAGAAGACGTCAAAGGCAATTATTGGTCAGACATCGTTTCTTGGCGGTCTTGGCGACATCAGTAACGTGGTGTATTACTCGTGTGCTCCCTCTCTCGATGCCACATGCATCACTAATCCTGGCATGGAGAATCCCGACGACGCCATACCACGTGTCAACTGGGGCGGGTACATAGAGCATGACGGGCGCTGGAAACTGAACATCTCGTTCACTGCCAATCACCGCTTCATCGACGGCTATCACATAGGACTGTTTTTCAAAAGGCTCCAACAGTTGATTGACAAACTGTAATGATTTGAGATGTTTTTATGTTCAAAATTTGGCAGAAAACATTAAAGTTATTATCTTTGTGGCGATTATCAAACGACTTAACATTAAAACTTAAAACTATATGAGTTCAGTAATTGTTACATTGTTAGGGGGGATGATGGGCATCATCTTCCTGCTTGTTATTGCCGCTGCAGTATATGTGTTCTACATGCAGCGACAGTTTGTTGACATGGACGAGAAGTGCAAGAACGCACTCAGCAGCATCAAGGTGCAGTTGAACAGCCGTTGGGACGCACTGCTCGCACTGGCAAAGACCGCTTCGGCTTACGCCAAGCACGAGAGTGAGACAATCATCCAGACCATTCAGCAGCGCCGTCAGGTGGGCGGAAGCAACCCCACAGTGAAGGATATCCGCAACCAGCAGGCTGGACTTGCCGACGTGATGAACCGCCTCATGGTCATCAGTGAGGCCTATCCAGAGTTGAAGGCATCAGAACTCTTCGTTAACACTCAGGAAAGTGTGAAGCAGTACGAGGAGAACGTGCGCCTCAGCCGTATGGTTTACAACGACACCGTGACCATCTTCAACCGCAACGTGCGCCAGTGGCCATCGTCGTTTGTGGCATCGCTCTTGCACTTCGGCGAGCGCGAATATCTGGAGACTGACGAGGAGAAGAAGCAGAACATGCCCGAACTCTTCTCATAAGAAGCCTCTCCCGACATGAGGCGTTTTCTCTTTTTAACCGTTATATTGTTGCTGGGTGTGCTCTCAATGCACGCCCAGCGGCGGTACGACTGCACGTTGGTGCTTCTGCTTAACGATGACGGCAGCGTGTATGTTACCGAGAGCAGGCTTTATGACGGGCAGAAAGAGAAAGAGGGCGAGCCTACCCGGCACTTGCAGGGCGTGAAAGGCTATACTGCCGAGCGCGACACGTTGAGCATGTTGTTGCTGCATGGTGGTGACCATAGCGGCATGAAGAGACTTAGGGTGCTCGTCTCATGTTATGATTCCGACAAACAGACGGGTGCTGCCGATGCCCGTCTCAGACTCACGGGCACCACGTTCCGTACCATGTCCGATGGCACTTACGTCGGGTTTTTAGCCAATGGTGTGAACGACGATGCCGAGATACGCATTGAGGGCACGTTGCGCCGAGGCTTCCTGGCGAGTGTTCCCGCAGCGACGAAGGCAGAAACGGCAACAGAAAACACAAAACGCGACACGGCACAGACCGCTGTTGGCGCTGCCGAAGAAGCACCTGCCGACGACCTCACGTCATCACATTTCTATAAATACGATAAAGACGAGCCACTCAGCATTGGTGTCATCCTCCTGATGCTCACCATGGTGGTGTTGCCGTTCGGCTTTTTTCTTTGTTTCAAGGTTGACTTCGGACTTGGCGGATACGTCATAATGGGATTCTTCAACGCCATCTTCTTCTTGTGGGATGTCATCACCTTGAAGCACCTCCGACGCTTTCTCAACCGTATAAAATACTCCAGCCTCAGCGGCAAGAAGTCGAAATACCTGCCCATGATGGGCGGACTCGTGGAGACGCAGATGCTGCGCCGCCAGATCACTCCAGTGCGTTTGTGCATGAACAGCAAACTATGGAAGGCCATGATATGGCGCATGGTGGCTCACGGCGACCTCTCCTTGGGCACCGACCAGAACGGAAAGGTGACGCTCTTGCCCACATGGCAGGGCGGCACTGGCGACGGCATGGACCGCCGTGTGATGCAATACATGTATGACATCATCACGTCAAAGACCGACGAGCATAGTGGTTCGCTCACCCCCTGGAGCACCATGAAGGCCATTTTCGGCAACCTTTCCACCAGCAACTACGACAGTCGCAAATACCAGAAGGCAATGCAGTCGAGCGAAGAACTGATGTTCCTGTTGCGTAAAGACGTGAAATTTAACAAGCGGAAGAAGGAGCCGATACGTCAGATAGCAGCCTTCCGCCGCTACCTCAAGGGCATAAAGCGCGGTGCCGACCCGTCACTCGACCTCTCGCGGCTCTGGGGCGACTATGTAGCCTTTGCCTGTCTGTTCGGCATCGAGAGCCGTGTGCTGCGCGATGTCCTTGTTCTTCTGCGCAGCCAAGGCAAACTCAGTGGTGTCCCTCTCATGCTTGCAGAGTCTTCCAGAAGGCGAGACATGGTGAAGAGTGTTGCCCGTGCGGCAGCCATCGCGTCGCCCTGTGTCAACATTCAGGGCATCCGCTCCTTCGGACTCCTGCCCATTGCGCGTGTCATTCACGAAAACCTCGACGAACCTCTTAGTTAGTTACGATTATGAGATACGGCCGATTTATCCTCTCACTGCTTGTTGCGCTGGTTTCTGTCAGCGCCCATTGTGCGTCGCAGGTGGAACTCATTGAGACCGAGATGACACTAAAACACAACGGCGATGCCGATGTTATGACGCGCGTTTGGATGCAGACCCCCGCCTCGATACCGTTCAGCATCGAGATGGGACTGTGGGACGGCACCACAATCGATGACCTCACTATGACCAACGAGAACGACAGCGCTTTCGTAGATGTCACCTCTCTCGGCGGAAAACCTGGCGAGGGACAGTTCTGCCTCAAGCAAACAGGCTCTGCGGCACGCATCTCATGGACCACCATTGCAGGGGCGAAGCACGTCTATGTGCTGCGTTACACCCTGCGTTCGCTCGTTAAGAAAGGATTTCTCTGCAACAATATGCTTCTCACCGTGGTGCGTCCAACCGAGCCGAAAGCCGATCGTATCAACCTCATCATTAAGCGCGAGAAAGGCATTTTCGTGGATGACATCGTCGATGTGCCTACCGTTGGTGTTAAGGGAAGGGCACTCATAGAGCAGGGAAAGATACTTGCATCGTCGCACGAGATTGTCAACGACATGGTGCCTATGACCAACGACGACAGTCTGATGGTGATTGCCAAGTTCACGCCCCCGTTGTTCAGCCCTGAGAAGGAGGCTGGCATGGGCTATTACGAGTCGCTGTGGGCGAGCGGATACCGCGACTATAAGATTCGCGACTGGTACGACTCGCTGGAGAAGTTGCTGGCCTGGGGCACGCTCTTCGGTTTTGTTGCCGCTGTAGTCATACTGCTCTATGGTGGCAAGAAGTTGTGGTCGCGCATCCGATATGTCTTCACTCTCTATCCCCTACGCAAGTGGTTGCAGCGCAGGTCGCTGCACAGCAAGTCACAATGGTATCGCGACCTGCCCCTCGGCGGCTCGCTCGCGCTGGCCAATATGGCACTGGTGAGAACCACGTCGCATCTTAATCCACCGCAGGACGGCATCCTCGGTGCCCTCATCCTGCGGCTCATCAATCGCGGTGCGGCATCGTCAGAGATGGTGGAACCCGTCTATGGAGCCGAGCCGCAGCAAGTGTTGAGGCTCCTAGAATGGAAGTCTCTGCCGCAACCCAGCCCCGACGAGCGGTTGGAGCGCAGCCTTTACAACACGCTGGTTGCCGCCGCCGGTCCTGACAAGATACTGCAAACGCGCGAACTCGAACTGTATATGCGTGACAAAGACTCACCGCATAGCGAGGTGATGCACGACATAGAGATGGCAGGAATGCAACAAAAGATTACCGATAAAGACCTTGAACAACTCTACGGACTGCGCAAGTTCCTGCTCGAGTTTACCCTCATCGGCAGCAGGGAAACACGCGAACTGTCCCTCTGGCGCGAGTATATGGTCTATGCCCAGTTGTTCGGCATCGCCGACAAGGTGTCGCAGAACTTCCGCGAGGCTTATCCCGACTTCCTGCAGTTCAACGACCTGGCATGGCGCATCGCCCGCGTTCCCGATGTGTTCAGTTATGGCAAGTGACATTATTAATGCTTACATTTTTTTAGAATGAATATCAGTAACAGAATACTCACGTTTCTCTTTATATTGTTGTTAGCGTCAATTCGTGCAGTAAACGGCATGGCAAGCACGGTTGAACGCCTTGACATAAAGGCCGTTCTGCAGAAAGACGGCTCCGCGAGAATAGAAGAGCGGTGGGACATTGATGTCAACGACGACGATGCAAAGACCGAATGGTATGTTGCACACAGCGGTCTTGGCGCCATGAGAATAACCCAACTCGAGGTGGAGGGCTACATCCCCGGCCGCGAAGGACTGCAACGCTACGAGACTCTCCGCACCTGGGACATTGATGCCAGCCGCAAGGAGAAGGCCGGAAAGTGCGGACTGAACAACAATGGCACCGAGATATGCTGGGGCTTCGGCGACTATGGCCGCCACGTTTACGTCGTAAGGTATGTCCTTACGGGACTTGTTCAGGCATACGACACCCACGACGGTTTCAACCATTGCTTCGTTGATATGGACTGCGATGTGCTCAACGCGCAGTTGGTCATCAGCACTGGCGATTCCATTCTTCTCTCCGAGGCCAACACGCGACGCTGGGCGTTCGGCTATGAGGGACGCATCGAGTTTGATGCCGACAGCAACATCGTTGCCACACCCAATGGTCCGCTGGACAGCGGCGGCCGCATCATCGTCATGCTTGAGTTCGACAAGGGAGTGTTCCAGCCACAAGTGAAAGCATCGGAACCATGGGCCGACCGCAAGCAACGCGCCCTCGACGGCAGCGATTTCGTTGATGACGACCTCACGTTCTGGGAATGGGTGTTTATCATAGTCATGTTGCTTGTGTGCATTCTGTTCTACATCCTGCTGGGACCAATCACCACTTTGCTTGCCTCATGCATGTACTTGGTCATTATTGCCGCGTGGTGGATATTCTCTCTCTCGCCGCTTCGCACCTATCTCAAGCGTAAGCGGCTGGGCGTCAACAAGCCAAACTACTGGCGCGACGTGATGCCCGAGTGGTCGCTTGTCAGCAACAAGATGGTTGTCGATGAGTTAAGTTACTTCTGGGGCATGGACGACGAGAAGGTGATTGGTGCCCTGTTGCTGCGCCTCATATCGCAAGGCGATGTCAGCATTGTGCAGCAGGAGTACAAGAAAAAGATGCGCGACATGCTCAGCATAGACAAGCCGATAGATGCGATAGACCTCAGTAAGAAGGGTGATGCCCGTCTGTGCCAGCATCTGCTCAGGCTCCTTACGTTAGCGTCGGGCAGCGACCATGTGCTGCAACCTGATGAGTTCAAGACGTGGTGCAAGCAGAAGTCCAACTATTCCTATGTAAAGGGATTCATGGACTTGCTGAAGCCGAAGTCCGACAAGGCATATATGGAGAAGCATGCAGCCCAAATCTATGGTCTGAAGTCGTTCCTTAAGGACTTCACGCTGATGAACGAGCGTGGTGTCAAGGAGGTGCGTCTGTGGGACAAGTACATGGTTTACGCCGAGTTCTTCGGCATTTCCGACACCGTGCGCAAGCAGATGAAGGAGATTTGGCCCGAATATTCCGAACTGTCGCTCGTCACCAAGAGCCTTGACACAGCACAGGAGGGCGGCATCATCTATATGTTCAGCGATGCCATTTACACCTCCACCAGCAGCGCCATCGAGCGTGCAGCGTCGCGTGCCAGCGCGTCAAACAGCGGCTACAGCAGTTGGTCTTCGTTTGGCGGTGGCGGCGGTTCGTCTGGCGGCGGCGGTGGCGGCGGAAGATAAGAAACATTGTATCTATATATATGAAGAAGTTTTTGCTATTATCACTCGCCCTTATTGCTACCGTTGTTTGCAGGGCGCAGACTTTTTATGGACTGGAGTTCCACGCTCCGGACAGTAACCATTTCGTGGGACTACTCAAATATTCTGACGACGAGCACATCTCGATGAGGCTCGTTGACGCGGAGATGTTGGAAAAGAATTCATGTTATGTCACCAACTACACGTGCCATATAGAGGAGAAAAAGGATGCCGACGATGTGGGAGTGATGATGTTGGTGCCCGACGATGAAGGCTTCCCGTCGCTGCTTTGGGTGTGGGAGAAGGACGATGAGTCGGACATCAGCGATGTGCCTCTTATTGTCTATGACGCCAATGATGCCGACTCATGGTTGAAGGCCAACCAGTTTGAGGAGGTTGCGCTGTCGGAGATGAACCCCGATTTCGTCAGTCAGTTCTACGGCGTGAACGAGCCGGAGTATAAGATGATGTTGCAGGGCATACAAACGGTAACGCAGCAGAACACCTATACAAGTCAGGTGACGCCCGGAACAGGCGGCTCGACGATGCATCTCATGGTGGTTGCCAATACCGATGTCAGCGATATCGGTCCCGCATGCGAGACA
This sequence comes from Prevotella sp. UBA4330, assembly GCA_002394385.1. Lineage (GTDB taxonomy): Bacteria > Bacteroidota > Bacteroidia > Bacteroidales > Bacteroidaceae > Prevotella. The sequence continues at coordinate 139,191 of DGTS01000038.1, read as the reverse complement.
GACCTTCGCCGCATACGCAGCGAGTTTGGCGGCATTGCAAAGGTCCTGGGAATGACACTCAACGAACAGATAATAGCAGGAACCAACTATGGCAAGCGAACTATGGACCAGGTGCTTGCTGCTCTTAGTCCCGGTGACAACGATGTGGTGGTGTTTGTTTACACAGGTCATGGCTTCCGCTTCAAGAACCAGCCCGACGAATACCCCTGTCTCGACCTCTCGTCGAGCGCATACGACGATGCCGAGGAGAACTTTATGGCTCTAAGCGATGTCTTCCGTACCATCGTGCAGAAGCAGGCACGACTGAACATTGTGCTCAGCGACTGCTGCAACAGCGAGATAGACATGAACCAGCCAATGGTGTTGAGCAACTCTCTCTTCTCACGCTCTAACACCAACTTCGACATTGAGAAACTCCGCATGCTCTTCTTGCAGTCGAAAGGCGAGGTGATTGCCACTGCCGCCAGTCCCGGAGAAAAGGCTTGGTGCGGCGACAACGGCGGTTTCTTCCTCCTGAGTTTCTTCGAGAACCTGCGCAGTCAGATAAGTGCCTTGAACAGCGATACTCCTTCGTGGGAAACGTTGATAAAAAACACCATTCAAAGTGCGGCAAAGAAGACCTCGGACAACAAGAATTGTAAAACGCAGAACGGTCTTATAGAAGTAAGCGTTAAGGGCATATAATTATAGATAAATGAAAAAACTACTGGTAACCTTTATGTTGTGTGTCGCCGCGATGCAGTCGGCGACAGCACAGGAGAACACGACTTTCTGGCTCGGTGCCGACATCAGCGGCACCACCGAGATGGAGTCGCGCGGCGTTCGGCTGTATAACAAGGCTGGCGAGATACGCGAGAACACGGCGCTGATGCACGAACTGGGGCTCAATGCGGTGCGTCTGCGTGTGTGGGTGAATCCTCGCGGCGGCTTCTCGGGCATGCACGACGTGCTCGAAATGGCTAAACGTGCCCGCTACTACGGTATGGACATAATGATTGACTTCCACTATAGCGACTGGTGGGCAGACCCCGGCAAGCAGCACATTCCTGCCGCGTGGCAGTATTATTCATACGGAGAGATGAAGCACATGCTGGCAGAGCACACCCGCGAGACGCTGCAACTGCTGCGCCAGAACGGCATCGACGTGAAGTGGGTGCAGGTGGGCAACGAGACCACTTATGGCTTCCTGTGGCCCATGGGACGCGCCGAGGAGAACATGGAGCAGTATGCCGGGCTCACCGAGGCTGGCTATCAGGCGGTGAAGAGCGTCTATCCCGATGCCGTGTGCATTGTCCATCTCGATGGCGGTTGCGACGAGAAACGCTACGACTTCATCTTCGACGGACTGCGGAAGTACGGTGCCCGCTGGGACATGATAGGTATGAGCGTCTATCCCTATTGGGACATTGAGGCAGGACTCACCAAGAGCGAGGACGAGACATTGCAGAAAGCCATTGCCAACATCAACCGTCTGCAACAGAAATACGGCTGCGAGACGATGATTGTAGAGACTGGAGTGCTTGTCCGCGAGCCTGCCAAGGGCAAGGTGTTCCTGAAGAAACTCATCGCGGCAGCGCGCCAGGAGACAGGCGGCAAGTGCCGCGGCGTGTTCTATTGGGCACCCGAACTGGAGGGGCAATACCCTCTCGGCGCGTTCCAGAACCATCGTCCCACCGAAATCATGGATGCTTTCAGCGAGGCGGCTGCAAACTAAAAGTAGATAAACTACATTCAAACCACCATTCCCAACTGTAGGGGCTAACCTCCGTGTTAGCCCGTTATCATCATGGCCTCACCCCTAACCCCTCTCCAAGGGGCGAGGGGAACTTCTAAGGGCGGGGAGTTATTAGAAGTGGTCAAATTGCATTTAATTACCTGGCATAATTACAGACGGGATAACACGGGTGCGCCATTACAACGAAAAGTGGGGCAGTGGGAAAAATGATTGACTATAGTTTAGGTGACGAGAAGCATGCTTCGATTTAGCCGTTTGTATCTTCTTGGCTTTCAATAAGATACAAGTGGGGTAACAAAGTTAATAACTTTGTTCAACAATCTTATTAACTTTGTTCGACAATCTTAATAACTTTGTTCAACAAAGTTAATAACATTGTCTCCCCATTTGGCATCAATTGAAATCCCGTTTGATATTAGTGGGGCGGGGAAGTGGTGTCGCTTGGGGTGGAAAGGGTAAAGAAATCGGGTCAAAAAGACGTGAGTTAAAAAAAAAACCACTATCTTTGCAACCATGGACGAAACATTTGACATCAGGCAACAGGAGGTATCATCTGCCGAGAAAGACTTCGAGAACGCGCTGCGACCGTTGAAGTTCTCCGACTTCAGTGGACAGAAGGCTGTCGTGGAGAACCTTGAGGTGTTTGTTGAGGCGGCTAAGTATCGTGGCGAACCGCTCGACCATACCCTGCTGCACGGTCCTCCGGGACTGGGAAAGACCACTCTCTCGAACATCATCGCTAATGAGTTGGGCGTGGGATTCAAGATAACAAGCGGTCCGGTGCTCGACCGTCCCGGAGATCTTGCTGGCATTCTGACCTCGCTGGAGCCCCGCGACGTGCTCTTCATTGACGAGATACACCGTCTGTCGCCTGTTGTCGAGGAGTATCTTTACTCCGCTATGGAGGACTATCGCATAGATATAATGATTGATAAGGGTCCTTCGGCACGCTCGATACAGATAGACCTCAACCCCTTTACACTCGTGGGAGCCACCACGCGCAGCGGTATGCTCACCGCTCCGATGCGTGCCCGCTTCGGCATTAACATGCACCTGGAATACTACGAGCCAGAGACGCTGATGAAGATTCTGAAGCGCAGTGCCTCGATTCTTAACGTTCCTATCAGCGATGAGGCTGCCATCGAGATTGCACGGCGGTCGCGCGGCACGCCACGTATTGCAAACGCGCTACTCCGCAGGGTGAGAGACTTCGCGCAAGTGAAGGGCACAGGGCGCATAGACACGCAGATAACGCGCATCGCGCTGACCGCTCTGAACATCGACCAATATGGTCTCGACGAGATAGACAACAAGATTCTGCTCACCATCATCGACAAGTTCCGCGGCGGTCCGGTAGGTCTCTCGACCATTGCCACCGCCATCGGCGAGGACACAGGAACCATCGAGGAGGTCTATGAGCCGTTCCTCATCATGGAGGGCTTCATCAAGCGCACGCCGCGAGGCCGCATGGTGACCCAACTGGCCTACCGACACTTCGGCCGGAACATGTTCGACAGCAACATTGCAGAGCCCGACCTGTTTGGGTAAAAAGCCTACCCCTGTCCCCTCCCAAAAGGAGGGGGAAGAGGAAGGGGTGATTAACAATAAACACTAAATATATCAGATGCGAAAGACAATGCTGCTCATTGCCCTTGCTGTATGCATGGGGGCATCGGCACAACTGAGAATAAACTTCGGCTCGGACAGTCCGTCCAGCAAGTTGAAGATGGCTGAGTCGGCCATCACCAACCTCTATGTTGACACTGTGAACGAGAAAAAACTGGTGGAAGATGCCATTCGCGGCATGCTGAAAGAACTGGACCCGCACAGCACTTATGCCACTGCCGAGGAGGTGAAGTCGATGAACGAGCCGCTGCAGGGCAATTTCGAGGGCATCGGAGTGCAGTTCAATATGGTTGACGACACGCTGCTGGTGATACAGCCCGTGGTGAACGGTCCGTCGGAGAAGGTGGGCATCGTCGCCGGCGACCGCATCGTGACGGTCAACGACACCTCAATCGCCGGCGTAAAGATGTCGCGCACCGACATCATGAAGCGTCTGCGCGGTCCCAAGGGCACAAAGGTGAACCTCGGCATTGTGCGCCGTGGCGTCAAGGACATGCTGCACTTCACCGTCCGCAGGGATAAAATACCCGTACACACCATCAACGCCGCCTATATGATTCGCCCAGGAATAGGGTACATACGCATAGAGAGTTTCGGTGCGACAACCTACAAGGAGTTCATGGAGAAGGCTCAGATGCTAAGGGAAAAGGGCATGAAAGACCTTGTTCTGGACCTGCAGGACAACGGCGGAGGCTATCTGCAGGCTGCCGTTGACCTTGCTGATGAGTTCCTCGAAAAGGGCGACCTGATTGTCTATACCGAGGGTAGAGCAGTGAGAAGGATGGGCTATAACGCTCACGGCGGCGGCATAATGGCCGATGGCAAGGTGGTCGTTCTCGTCAACGAACTTACCGCCTCGGCAGCCGAGATAGTGTCGGGCGCGATACAAGACCACGACCGCGGAATCATCGTAGGGCGCCGCACGTTCGGCAAGGGACTTGTGCAGCGGCCCATAGAGTTCAACGACGGCTCGATGATTCGCCTCACCGTGGCACACTATTACACCCCTTCGGGACGCTGCATCCAGAAGCCTTACAAGAAGGGAGAGCAAGACGAGTATGCACAGGACTTTGAAAACCGCCTGAAGCACGGCGAACTGACCAACCGCGACAGCATACACTTCAACGACTCTCTGCGCTACTACACCCTGCGCAAGCACCGTCTTGTGTATGGCGGAGGAGCCATAATGCCCGACGAGTTTGTGCCCCTCGACACGCTGCAATACACCCGTTACCACCGCAGTCTGGCTGCTAAGAGCATCGTGGTGAACGCCTCGCTGAAGTACATCGACAAGGAACGCAAGAGCCTGAAGAACCGTTACAGCACCTTCGAGCAGTTCGCACAGGCTTACGAGGTGCCGCAGTCGCTCATCGACGGCATCGTTGAGGAGGGCAAGAAGCAGGACATCAAGCCTAAGGATGACGACGAACTGCAGCGCACCATTGTCGTGTTGCGCTATCAACTCAAGGCTCTTGTGGCGCGCGACCTGTGGGATATGAACGAGTATTTCCGCATCTTCAACGAGCACAGCGACATAGTGAAGGAGGGACTGAGACAAATTCAAATGTAAAACAAGGCGATGATAACATACAATACAGACGGCGTGAGGATGCCGAAGATAAAGAAACGCGAGACAACAGCATGGATACGTGCCGTTGCGGCGACATACGGCAAGCGTGTGGGCGACATCGGTTATATGTTCGTGAGCGACGAGAAGATACTGGAAGTGAACCGCGAGTACCTCGGACACGACTATTACACCGACATCATCACCTTCGACTATTGTGAAGGCGACACGCTGAACGGCGACCTCGTGATAAGCCTCGACACGGTGAAGAGCAATGCCGAACTATTCAAAAAGGACTATGACGAGGAACTGCACCGCGTAATTATCCACGGTGTTCTGCACCTTTGCGGCATCAACGACAAAGGTCCGGGAGAACGCGAGATAATGGAAGCGGCGGAAAACAAAGCCCTCAACACTCAACCAAAATCACGGTAGGAAATCCTTGACGTCTTTCCCGAAGTGAATCAGTTCGCGAACCATGCTCGACGAGATGCTCTCATAGCGTGGGTCGGCATAGAGGAGCAGCGTTTCCACATCGCCAATGCGGCGGTTTATGTCGGCCTGCTCGCGCTCATACTCGAAGTCTTTCATCGTGCGCACACCTTTTATAATATAACGCGCGCCTGCGCGATGGGCGAAACTGGCGGTGAGGTCGTCGTATGTCTGCACCTCAATCTTCGGCTCATCCTTATACAGCAGGCTGATGCGGCGGCATCGCTCGTCTGCCGTCAGCATGTATTGCTTGCGCTCGTTGACTCCCACTCCTATCACAATGCGGTCGAACAGTGGCAGAGCGCGGTTCACGATGTCGGCATGCCCTATGGTGAAAGGGTCGAAACTGCCCACGAAGACACCTATGCGGGGCTTGCTGTTGGCTGTTGGCTGTTGGCAGTTGGCTGCTGGTTGTTGGCTGTTGGCTGCTTTATTCATATTGGTCTTCCTCTGGTTTGTCTTCCTCTATTACGAGGTTGTCGATGATGAAGTTCTGACGTTCCATGGTGTTCTTGCCCATGTAGTATTCCAGTAGTTTCTGCACCTGGTCGGTCTTGTGCAGCGTTACCTGCTCGAGACGTATATCCGGGCCTATGAATCCTGCAAATTCATCGGGCGAAATCTCTCCGAGACCCTTGAATCGCGTTATCTCCGGGTCGGGACCGAGGTCGCTGATGGCCTGCAGTCGCTCCTCGTCGCTGTAGCAATAGCGTGTGATGTAGTCGTTCTTCTTGCCTGTTGACTTAGCGTCGGCTTCCTCAATCACCTTCTTGTTCTTTATCTTTGTGCGCTTTGCTCTTACGCGGAACAGTGGTGTTTGCAGCACATAGACGTGTCCTTTCTTTATCAGTTCGGGGAAGAACTGCAGGAAGAAGGTGATGATGAGCAGTCGGATGTGCATTCCATCGACGTCGGCATCGGTTGCCACAATTACCTTGTTATAGCGCAGAGAGTCGAGCCCTTCTTCTATGTCGAGTGCTGCCTGCAGGAGATTGAACTCCTCGTTCTCATACACCACTTTCTTTGTTAGTCCGAAACAGTTAAGAGGCTTGCCTCGAAGCGAGAACACTGCCTGTGTGTTCACGTCGCGGCTTTTGGTTATGCTGCCGCTTGCCGAGTCGCCCTCGGTGATGAATATGCACGACTCCTCTTTGCGGTCGTTCTTCACGTCGCTATAATGTATGCGGCAGTCGCGCAGTTTACGGTTGTGCAGGTTAGCCTTCTTGGCGCGCTCGCGTGCCAGTTTAGTAACGCCCGCCATTGCCTTTCGCTCCTTCTCGCTTTCCGAAATCTTCTGCAACATCTGCTCTGCGATGTCGGGATTCTTATGCAGGAAGTTATCCACTTCGGTCTTTATGAAGTCGCCCACGTACTTGTTCACGCTCACACCGTTGGGACTCATGGTGAGCGAACCGAGTTTTATCTTTGTCTGACTCTCGAACATCGGTTCCTCCACATTCACCGCGATGGCCGCCACGAGACCGTTACGTATGTCGGTATATTCGAAGTTCTTGCCTGAGAACTCCTTTATGGTGCGTGCTATATGCTCCTTGAATGCACTCTGATGCGTGCCGCCCTGCGTGGTGTGTTGTCCGTTCACGAAGGAGTGGTACTCCTCTCCGTACTGGTTGGTGTGTGTGAATGCTATCTCGATGTCCTCCCCCTTGAGGTGTATGATGGGGTAGAGTCCGTCGTTGGTCATATTGTCTGTGAGCAGGTCTTTCAGTCCGTTGCGGCTGAGAATCCTGCGTCCGTTATACATTATGATGAGACCGGTGTTCAGGTAGGTATAGTTTCTGAGCATCGTCTCCACGAAGTCGTCGTGGAAACGGTAGTTCTTGAAGAGTTCGGGGTCTGGTTCGAAGAAGATGTATGTACCGTTCTCGTCCTGTGTTTTCTCCGTTGTGTCGTCCATCAGTTCGCCCTTCTTGAAAACCACCGAGCGCACTTTGCCGTCGCGGTAACTGCTTGCCTCGAAGTGAGCGCTTAGTGCGTTCACCGCCTTAACGCCCACACCGTTCAGTCCGACGCTCTTCTTGAACGCCTTGGAGTCGTACTTTCCGCCGGTGTTCAGCACGCTTACGGCCTCTATCAGTTTGCCCTGAGGTATGCCGCGTCCGTAGTCGCGCACCGACACGCGCAGCCCATCCTCGACGTCAACCTCTATTCTCTTGCCGGCGTTCATCTTGAACTCGTCGATAGAGTTGTCAATAACCTCTTTCAGCAAGACATAGATTCCGTCCTCGGGCATTGAGCCGTCGCCCAGTCGTCCGATATACATGCCTGGACGTGTTCTGACGTGCTCCATGTCAGAAAGATGTCGAATGTTCTCTTCGTCGTATTGAACATCTGGTTGTTGGGCATCGTTTCCCTCTGCCCCGAACATGATGTTGTCTTCTGCTTGTTCTTTTCCGATTATGTTATCTTCGATTTCTGCCATATATATGTTGTCTATCTTCTTTTAAAAGTGTTTTGGCTCCACTCCCTTCGGGAGGGGATGGGGGTGGGCTTTATATCATCTTGCTGAAGCATCTCAGCCTTCTGTGATAGTCGGCCTCGAGATATTGCCATTGTCCAAGCATGTGCTCGTTGGTCTCCATCTGCGGCATTGCCTCCGCCCACTTGAACCCGTAGGCTTGGTATTGGCGTATCAGGTCGTTGAAGATGAGTGCGTTGGCGCCCTTGGAGCGGTATTCCGGCAGCACGCCTATCAAGAGCATGTCCACCGTGTCGGCATGATGCCACTTTATGGCGTCGAGCAGTCGCCACCAGGTTAGCGGCAGCAGTCGCCCGTTACGGCTCTTCCGCATGGCGTAGGTGAGCGATGGGAAGGTGATGCCGAAGCCCACCATCTTGTCGTTCTCGTTGCCGTCCATGATGACGCTGATAAGATTCATGTCGGCGATGCGTATATATTGTTCCACCAGTTGGTCCACCTTGTTGTCTGTCAGTGGTGCGAAGCCATACAGGTTGTTGTAAGTCGTGTTGAGCATCTTGAACACCTTGCGCCCGTATCCCTGCTTCATCAGTTCGTTGCGTGTCAGTTTGTGCACGTGCAGGTTGTAGCGTTTCTCCACCATCTGTGCCAGTTTGGCGAACTTCTCGGGCACTTTCTCGGGCACCTTGACGCGGCACTGCACGTAGTCGTTGTCCTTCTGGAACCCCAGTTGCTCCATGTGCTTGGGGTAGTAGGGATAGTTGTAACTGGCGTACATCGTGCCGTACTCCTCGAATCCTTCGATGAGCATTCCCTCGCGGTCGGTGTCGGCGAAGCCCATAGGCCCCGTCATCTTGGTCATTCCGCGCTCGCGGCCCCAGTCTTCCACTGTCTTCAGCAGTGCCGTTGACACCTCGATGTCGTCGATGAAGTCGAACCAGCCATATCTCACCACCTTCTTGTCCCACCGTTTGTTGGCGTCGAAGTTGATGATTGCTGCCACTCGTCCCACTGCCTTGCCGTCTTTGTAAGCGATGAAGTAGTCGGCCTCGCATTGCTCGAACGATGCGTTCTTCCGCTTGTCGAGGTTGTTCACCTCGTCGAAGAAAAGGTAAGGCACATCGTTAGGGTCGTCTTTATAAAGGTCGTACCTAAACTGGATGAACTTCAGCAGCCCTTTCCTGTTGGTAACTTTCTCAATATGTATCATAGTATCTTTTTAAAGCATCTTCTACTCTTGTGGTGTATGGGGTCGAGATACTGCCATTGTCCCTGCACGTTGGCGTTGGTCTCCATCTCCACCTGGCTCTCGCCCCATTCGTATCCGTACTTCTGGTACCACGGAATGAGGTCGGCGAACATCAGTGCGTTGGCTCCCTTGCTGCGGTATTCGGGCTTGACGCCTATCAGCAGCAGGTCAACAATCTTCGTCTTGCCGAACTTCAGCGCCCTCAGCACGTGCCACCACCCGAAGGGCAGCAGCCTTCCGCGCGGGCATTTCTGCAATGCGCGAGCCAGCGACGGTATGGTTATGCCGATGCCTATCAGTTCGTGGTCGGGCGTGTTCCAGTCTTCTATTCCGGTTACAAGATTGAAATCGACGAGCGGCATCCACATGTCAAGATACTGCCTTATCTGCTTGTCGCTCATCTCGCTATATCCGTAAAGGTCCTTGAATGTGTCGTTGATGAGATGGAACATGCGCAGTCCGTACCCGCCTTTGTACACCTCTTTCTTGGTGAACTTCTTCACGTGCAGGTTGTAGCGTTTCTCCACCATCTGCGCTATCTTGACATACTTCTCGGGAACCTCTTTCGGCACCATCATTTTGAACTCCACGTAGTCGTTGTCTTTCTCCCATCCCCCGAGTCGTTCCATGTGCTGGGGATAGTAGGGGTAGTTATATATTGTGGCCATTGTGCCCAGTTGGTCGAAGCCCCATGTGAGCATACCCTCGGGGTCCATGTCGGTGAAGCCCAGCGGCCCCACCACCTGGCGCATGCCTCGCTCGCGACCGTAGTCCTCGACAGCCTTTAGCAGTGCGCCTGAAACCTCGATATCGTCGATGAAGTCAATCCATCCGAATCTTACACTCTTTGTACCCCATTTCTCATTAGCCCTTTTATTGATGATGGCAGCCACGCGCCCCGCAATCTTTCCGTCCTTATATGCGAGGAAATACTCCGCGTCGCAGAACTCGAACGCAGCGTTCTTGTCCTTGCTCAGCGTGTTCCAGTCGTCGAGGAACAGCGTTGGGGTGTCGTAGGCATTGCCTTTGTACAGGTCGTAGTGAAAGTTTATGAATGCTTTCAGTTCTTTTTTTGTCTCGACCTTTTTAATTTCCACGTTTGGCATATTCTATTTATTTCGTTCAGCATTATAACAATGCGCAGTTACTGCAAATTACTTTTCTATATAACTAAAAGTTATTAGTCTGTTTTGCTGTAGGAGGTGACGTGTCTCACGTCACATAATTACGGCTTGTGACGTGAGACACGTCACCTCCTACTTGGACGATGCAAAAGTACAAAAATACTTGCTAATTGCCAAAAAATAAGAAAACAAAGACCGAAAAATGCTTTTTCGGTCAGCAACAGGCGTGGAAGTGCAAATGGGTTTGATAGTCCGCGGTTCAGTACTAAGCGTTCGGACTGCCAGTCCGAACGTCACGTACTGCCAGTCCGAACGTCACGTACTGCCAGTCCGAACGCCACGTACTGTGAGTCCGAACGTCACGTACTGGCGGCAATAATCACAAGTGGCATTTCTGAATCACCTCATCAAGGCTGTTGGCCACGACTATCTGTTCGCTGTATGTGCCGCGCATCATGCCGCGTTGTTGCAAGTCGTCGAGCATTTCGATGAGTTTGTCCCAGAAGTGGTTCATATTGTAGAGTATCACTTGCTTGTTGTGATAGCCTATTGTTGCCGCCGCAGCCACGGTGAACACCTCGTCGAGAGTGCCTATGCCGCCGGGCAGCGCTATGATGATGTCGCTGTGGGCGAGCAGCAGGTCCTTGCGGTCGCTCAGGTTGTCGCAGTGAATGGCCACGTCAACATAGTCACTGGCCTTGCCGTGCTTCTCTATGATGGTGGGTATGATGCCGATGTTCATGCCGCCGGCATCGTGGCATGCACGTGCGATGTGCTCCATGAGCCCCATGTTGCACCCTCCGAACACCACGGAGTGCTTGTTTCGTCCTATCCACTCGCCCAGTTCGCGGGTCAAGTCAAAGTAGCATTGCTCTATATTGTTGTTAGCGCTGCAGAAGATTCCTATGTTCATTGTTTATGGTAGTTTAGTAGTGCTGTTGCTTGTTTTTCTCGGCAAAAGTACAAAAATATTCGATAATAATTCCATAAATGCTGAAAAATCAGTACCTTTGCACGCGAAATCGAGTTTCGGGATTCGAGAATAGCAGAAGTTTGGACAATTTTTTGCATCGAGGGAAATGCTTTTCCCTTGTGGTGATGCGGGTAAGGCGGTGTCTGGACATTTGCACTTCTTTACTCCTAAACTTCTAATTATCACTAAGAAAAAAATGAAGACATTTGAAGAACTCGGCGTGAGCGAGGAGATTCGCCGCGCCATTGAAGAGATGGGCTTTGAGCATCCGATGCCCGTCCAGGAAGAGGTTATCCCTTATTTGTTAGGAACACGTAACGATGTCATTGCACTGGCGCAGACAGGAACGGGTAAGACCGCCGCCTTCGGCATACCCCTGCTGCAGCGCATTGACACGCGAATACAGCAGACTCAGGCCATTGTGCTCTCGCCGACGCGCGAGTTGTGCCTGCAGATTGCCGACGACCTGAAGGACTTTTCTAAGTATATCCCCGACATTCATGTCATACCGGTGTATGGAGGGGCAAGCATCGAGACGCAGATACGCCAACTGAAGAAGGGCGTGCACATCATAGTGGCAACGCCGGGACGACTCATCGACCTGATGAACCGCGGCGTGGCGAAACTCGGAGCCGTGTGCAACGTGGTGCTCGATGAGGCCGACGAGATGCTCAACATGGGTTTCGCCGAGGACATGAACACCATTCTGGCGGGTGTGCCAGAGGAACGTAACACGCTGCTTTTCTCCGCCACGATGAGCAAGGAGATAGAGAAGATAGCGCGAACCTACCTGCATGACCCGAAGGAAATTGTGGTGGGAAGCCGCAACGAGGGCGCAGAGAACGTGAACCACATATACTACATGGTGAGCGCAAAGGACAAGTATCTCGCACTGAAGCGAATAGTAGATTTCCATCCGCGCATCTTCGCCATCATATTCTGCCGCACAAAGGTGGAGACTCAGGATATAGCCGACAAACTGATAAAGGACGGTTACAACGCAGAGTCGCTGCACGGAGACCTCTCGCAGCAGCAGCGCGACCTCACGATGCAGAAGTTCCGCCAGCATCTGACGCAACTGCTCGTGGCCACCGACGTTGCTGCGCGCGGTCTTGACGTTGACGACCTCACGCATGTCATCAACTACGGAATGCCCGACGACATCGAGAATTATATCCACCGTTCTGGACGTACAGGCCGCGCGGGCAAGAAAGGCACGAGCATAGCCATCGTTCACACCCGTGAGAAGGGCAAGATACGCCAGGTGGAGCGCCAACTGGGCAAGGAGTTTGTGGCTGGCGAGATGCCCACACCGCAGGAGATATGCAAGAAGCAACTGTATAAGGTGATGGACCAGATAGTGAAGACCGATGTCGATGAGGAGCAGATAGCGCCGTTCATGCAGGACATCAGCCGCTACTTTGAGTTCATCGACAAGGACGACCTGATAAAGAAGATTGTCAGCGTGGAGTTCGGAAAGTTCCTCGCCTACTATGCCGACGCGCCCGAGATACGCATCGAGACAGGCAAGAAAGAGCGCGGCGAGGGAAAGAAAGACCGCAAGGAGCGCGGCAAGGGTGGTCGCCGGCAGGCAGAGGAAGGCTACAGCCGACTGTTTATCAACCTCGGAAAGAAAGACGGTTTCTATCCTGGCGAGGTGATGCAGTTCATCAACCGCAACGTGAAAGGCCGCGTTGAGGTGGGGCATATCGACCTGCAGAACACCTTCTCGTTCATAGAGGTGCCCCACGAGGATGCCGAGCGCGTGATGAAAGGACTCACCGGAACGACATTCAAGGGTCGTGACGTGCGCTGCAATGATGCCGACGAGGGAGGGAAACCATCGGCAGGGCAGTCGAGGAAGTCTTTCGAACCGCATGGCAAGAAACGTGACTTCCGACCCAACCGAAGCCGCGACGACAGGGAGCAGTCTAAGCAACAGAAGCAGACAAAGTTCAAGAAGGAAGACTGGATGAAGTTCCTCAATCCCGACAAACTGAAAGGCGAGGCGCCAGACTTCTCTGAAGAAGGATGGGCACGCCGCCGTCCGAAAAAGAAGAAGTGATTGGTCGTTTAGTCGTTTGGTCGTTTGGTGGTTTGGTCGTTTAGTCATTTGGGAGTTTGGTCATTTGGGAGTTTAGTGGTTTAGCGGCATAGTGGTATAGGAGTGCAGAAGTTCAGATATACGAATTGAAAAAGGTGATGTCTTAACTCCTTAACTCCATAACTCCTTAACTCCCGACCCCCAACCCCCAAACGACTAAACGACCAAATATAAATACTTAAATTGTTATAAAAACAATGGTATGTGCAATAATTTTTTTACCTTTGCACAGTTTTAATATTTAATGATATGAAAATAGCATTGATAGGTTATGGCAAGATGGGCAAGATGATTGAGGAGATAGCCCTGAGCCGTGGCCATGAGATTGTAAGTATTATAGACATTGATAACCAGCAGGATTTCGAGAGCGAGGCTTTCGCAAGCGCCGATGTGGCGATAGAGTTCACCGCTCCGCAGGCAGCCTATGGCAACTTCCTCAAGGCGTTCGCCAAGAACGTGAAGGTGGTGAGCGGCTCCACGGGATGGATGAAAGACCATGCCGACGACGTGAAACGCTTCTGCGGCGAAGAGGGAAAGACACTCTTCTGGGCAAGCAACTTCAGTGTGGGCGTTGCCATCTTCTCTGCCGTGAACCGTTATCTGGCAAAGATAATGAACGGTTTCCCGCAGTATGACGCACACATGGAGGAGACGCATCACATACATAAGATTGACGCGCCAAGCGGCACTGCCATCACGCTTGCCGAGGGAATAATAGACAACATCGACCGCAAGCAGACGTGGGTGAAGGGACAGGAGAACCAGCCTTACGACCCGAAGACGCTGCGCATCGACTCGCTGCGTCGCGGTGAGGTGCCTGGTATTCACACCATCCGTTATGACTCTGATGCCGACTGCATCACCATCACTCACGATGCACACTCGCGCCGCGGCTTCGCCCTTGGTGCCGTACTCGCAGCCGAGTACACCAAGGATCATCAGGGACTGCTCACCATCGACGACATGTTCAAATTTTAAGTAGTAGAAAACGACAACAACAATGATAGACAAGCAAAAGAAGAAACTCAACATGAAGTGGCAGTGGACAAAGTTCATTGTCGTAACGGTGCTCTTCCTGCTCTTCCTTTACTGGGTGAAGAGTTGGTGGGGCTTGCTCGTGATACCGTTCATCTTTGATGTTTACATCACAAAGAAGATTCGTTGGCAGTGGTGGAAAGACAGCGAGGGCCCGGTGCGCTTCGTGATGTCGTGGGTAGATGCTCTGGTGTTCGCCCTTGTGGCAGTCTATTTCATCAATCTCTTCTTCTTCCAGAACTACGTCATTCCTTCGTCATCGCTGGAGAAGTCGCTGCTCACAGGCGACTACCTCTTCGTGTCTAAGGTGAGTTACGGTCCGCGCATACCGCAGACACCGCTCACCATGCCGCTCACTCAGCACACGCTGCCGCTGTTCGAGTGCAAGTCGTACATCGAATGGCCTCACTGGGATTATCGCCGCGTGAAAGGTCTGGGCAATGTGGAACTCAACGACATCGTGGTGTTCAACTATCCCGCTGGCGACACCATCTGCTCTGCTTCGCAATGGCAGGCGCAGGACTACTATCAGATGTGCTATTCGTACGGCTATCAGTTGTACAACAGCCCTGTAAATCTTGACTCCCTGTCGGCGCAACAGCGATGGGACTACTATCAGAAGGTGTTCGCAACAGGTAGGGAGTATATCCGCCAAGAGCGTAACACATACGGCGACATCGACTCAAGACCCACCGACCGCCGCGAGAACTATGTGAAGCGGTGCGTGGGACTGCCAGGACAGACATTGCAGATAAAAGACCGCATCATTTACATCAACGGCAAGGCAAACAAGGAGCCCGACAATGTGCAATATACATACGTCGTGAAAAAACGCCAGGACTTCTCTGAAGAACTGATGTACGAACTGGGAATAAGCATGGAAGACCTTACATGCCTGAACCAAAACGGCTATATGCCGCTGACGAAAAAGGCTGCCGACGCTCTGCGCAAGCGCAAGGACATCGTGGAGAGCGTGACGCTGAACACCGAGGCGGTGACAGGAGACATCTATCCGCTGAACGGACACTACGGATGGACACGCGACAACTATGGTCCCATCTGGATTCCGCAGAAGGGTAAGAGCGTGAAACTGACGATGGACAACATCGCTATCTACGAGCGACCCATTCGCGTTTACGAGGAGAACGACCTGCAGGTGCGCGACGGAAAGATTTTCATCAACGGCAAGGAGGCAAACGAATATACCTTCAAAATGGATTACTACTGGATGATGGGCGACAACCGCCACAACTCTGCCGACTCACGCTACTGGGGCTTCGTTCCCGAAGACCACATCGTGGGCAAGCCGATATTCATCTGGTGGAGTAGCGACCCCGACCGACACGGCTTCTCCGGCATCCGCTGGAACCGTCTGTTCAGGTGGGTGGATAATATTAAGTGAGTTGACGAGTTGATAAGTTGACAAGTTGACAAGTAAACGAGTTGACGAGTTAATTGAGAGACAAGTTCTTGAAATCAAGCAACTCGTTTACTTGTCAACTAAAACAAATAACAATGCGGAACGCAATAAAGTTCATACTGGCTGTAGCGACCGCAATAATACTGATGCTGGTTGTCAGAGCCTACGCATTCACCATCTACAAAGTGTCAAACTCTAACCTTAACCCTGTGTTGAAGAAGAACGACCGTGTGCTGGTGAATAAACTCGACCGTGCGCGTTTCTCACGGGGCGATATCGTGGTGTTCTCTGCCGACTCTTCTTATATTGGTGTGGTAAGCGCTGTTCCTGGCGACACCGTAACCTTCGACAGCACCTCTTATGTGCTTCCCGAAAGGTGTGGATGTCAGGACTGTCAGTGCAAGGACAGGGCGGTGTTCATGGTGTGGCAGGGTAAAGAGAAGGCTCTGATACACAAAGACGACATCTTGGGAAAAGCCTTTAAACTATCGCTAACGGGAAAATGACCACATCACTTCTTTCTTCTGCATACTGTGCTCCTATACAATGGTTTCAGAAACTCAACCGTTATGATGCCGTCGTTATCGAGCAACATGATAATTTCCTGAAACAAACATTCCGCAACCGTTGTGTGATTGCCACAGCCAACGGCACGCAGACACTCACCATCCCCGTAGAGAAAAGCGATGGAGACAAGTGTCTGATGCGCGACATACGCATCAGCGACCACGGCAACTGGCGACGGCTGCACTGGAATGCGCTCGCTACGGCATACGGCGACAGCCCTTTTTTCGACTATTATGCCGACGACCTGCGACCGTTCTACGAACAGCGTTTCGCTTTTCTCCTCGATTTCAACATGCAGATGACGACGAAACTCTGCGAACTGCTCGACATCACTCCTAACATTAGTCTTTCAGAAGAATATGTAAAGGATGTGGAGAGTGGCGTTGACGACTTTCGCGAAGTCATCCGCCCCAAGCACCCCATGCCCGATGCCGACTTCATTCCCAAGCCATATTATCAGGTTTATGCCCAGCGCCACGGCTTCATTCCCAACCTCAGCATCCTCGACCTGCTGTTCAATATGGGCAATGAGGCGGTGTTTTACCTATGATTTTGCTTATTTATTTTTGTCTTTCGTGTTTTTTTTGTACTTTTGTCTCAGTAAAACACGTTGTTAATCTATGGAGTTGCTGCTGCACTATTGCTGGAAACACAAGATGTTTCCATTGAAAGAACTGGTCACCACCGACGGGAAAGTCGTGGAGGTGATTGACCCGGGGCTGCACAATCATAATGCAGGTCCTGACTTCTTCAATGCCAAGGTGAAGATAGACGGCACATTGTGGGTGGGCAATGTGGAGATTCACGACCGCTCGACGGACTGGTTTGTCCATGGGCACGACAGGGATGCAGCATACAACAACGTGGTGCTTCACGTGGCAGAGGTAATCAATGGAGACGTAACCACACAGGCGGGCAACACAATCCCACAGATGCAACTCAGCGTTCCACCTTATGTCAGGGAACACTACGAAGAATTGCTTCGTGAAGACAAGTACCCGCGATGCTACAAGATAGTGCCGCAACTCTCCCGACTGCAAATACACAGTTGGATGAGTGCGTTGCAGACGGAACGCCTGGAGCAGAAGACGCAGGCCATATCAAAACGTCTGGAACAGGCGGAGGGCTCGTGGGAAGCAGCCTATTTCACGACCCTTGCGCGCAACTTCGGTTTCGGAGTGAACGGTGATGCCTTCGAGACATGGGCAAAGAACATCCCGCTATCGCAGGTGGGGCACCATCGCGACGACCCTTTCCAGGTGGAGGCGTTCTTCTTCGGACAGGCAGGACTGCTGGAACCGCAGACAATACCGGAGCACTATCAGGGAGAAGCACTCAACGAGGGCTATTTCTCACGGCTCCGCAACGAGTATCTTTACCTCGCTCATAAGTTTGGATTGCAGCCGATGGACGCTAATCTATGGCGTTTTCTCAGGCTCCGACCGCAGAACTTCCCGCACATACGGCTGTCGCAACTCGTCACTCTATACGTGGAGCACCGCACAGAAATGAGCCGTCTGCTCGAGTGCGAGACAACGAAAGACCTGCAGAAGATGCTGCAAACGCACGTCACGCCATACTGGGAGACGCACTACACCTTCGGAAGCACCAGTTGCAAGACGGAGAAGATGCTCTCGACGGCTTCCATTAACCTTATTATAATAAACACCGCCATCCCCGTTCTCTTTGCCTACGGGCGGCATAAGCAAAAGGAGGTCTATTGCGACAGGGCTTTCGACATGCTCGAAGAACTGAAGGCAGAGAACAACCACATAACGCGAATGTGGCGCGAGTGCGGCATCGAGGTGCAGAATGCAGGCGACAGTCAGGCTCTGATACAACTCAAGAAGGAGTATTGCGACCGCAAGGAGTGTCTCAGATGCAGGATAGGGTATGAATATATGAAGACCCCCAATACCTAACACCCACCCTGTATCCCTCCCTGAGGGATGGACTTTAAACACAATAATATAAATGATAATAATGGATGAAGATATAAAGAAAATGGTCAACTCTAAATGTGATAATAACCCATCCCTCAGGGAGGGGCATAGGGTGGGTATTCCCTCTACTTTCTCTGTCCGCATGGAGGTGCGCGACTATGAGTGCGACATTGAGGGCATAGTGAACAATGCCAACTATCTGCACTACCTTGAGCACACGCGCCATCTGTTCCTGAAGCACTGCGGACTGAGTTTCGCCGACATGCACCGCAGGGGTATTGATGCCGTAGTGGCGCGCATGACGCTGCAATACAAGGTGCCACTGCGCTGCGACGACGAGTTCGTCTCACGTCTGCGGCTCACCAAGGAGGGCATAAAATACATATTCCATCAAGACATCCTGCGCGCTGAAGACAACAAGATAAGCCTTCGGGCAAAGGTAGAACTGGTGTGCCTTGTCAACGGAAGACTGGGGCAATCGCCCGAGTATGACGAGGCGTTCAAGGACTATCTCTGATAAAAACATTGACATTCTGGATAGTCCAGAAGGGTCTATACTCCTGCACTCCTAAACTCCTTAATGAAGCACGCAAAGCGTGCGAAAGTTTAATAATAATGATTATGAACGAGGTTCTTGCAGCGATGACACTGATGCGCATCAACTATTTCAGTCTTTCGGGACTGACGTTGATTTACCGTGAGTTGGGCAACGCCCAGACCATTGTTGAGCATCATGCAAACATCAAGGATATTTTCCCCGATGCTTCGGAGAAACTGGTCAACGGTCTGCGCAACATTGACGAGGCCAAAGCGCGTGCCGAGGCAGAACTGGAGTTCTGCCAGCAGCACGGCATACAGCCGTTGCCGATGAACGACGAGCGTTATCCTGCCCGTCTGCGTGAGTGTGACGATGCTCCGCTGATGCTCTTCTATCGCGGCAATGCCGACCTCAACCAGCAGCGGGTGATAAACATCGTGGGTACGCGCCACTGCACGTCATACGGCAAAGACATGATAAGCCGTTTCGTGCGAGACCTGAAGGCTCTTTGCCCGCAGGTGCTGATAGTCAGCGGACTGGCTTACGGCGTGGATATCAACGCCCATCGCGCCGCTCTGCAGAACGGATACGAGACGGTGGGCGTGCTGGCTCACGGACTCGACCAGATATACCCTCCTCGTCATCGCGAGACGGCTGTGCAGATGGTTTCGCAGGGAGGACTGCTTACTGAGTTCTTCACACAGACCAATGCCGACAAGGTGAACTTCGTACGCCGTAACCGCATCGTGGCGGGAATGAGCGATGCCTGCATCCTCGTTGAGAGTGCTGCCCGCGGGGGCGGACTAATCACCGCCCGTTTGTCGCGCGACTACGACCGCGATGTCTTCGCTTTTCCCGGAAGGGTGGGCGACGAATACAGCGAGGGGTGCAACAATCTTATACGCAACAACGGAGCGGCACTGATAACCTCGGCGCATGACTTTATTGACGCTATGGGGTGGACTACCGATGCACAAATCAGCAAGGCGCGGCAGGAAGGTATAGAGAGGCAACTCTTCCCCTCGCTTTCGGCAGAAGAGATGCAGGTGGTGAGTGCCCTGCAACAGCAGAACGACCAGCAGATAAACATGCTGTCGGTGAAGGCAAACCTCGCCGTAGCCCGTCTCACCGCCATTCTTTTCGAGTTGGAACTTAAAGGAGTGGTGAAGGTGCTGGCTGGCGGTACGTACCATTTGTTAAGTATTTAATGAGTTAATGAGTTTATGAGTTATAAGTTAATGAGTTAATAAGTTAATGAGTTTTTCTCCGCTTTGCTTGCAAAGAACTTGTCTGCTCGTCTACTTGTCAACTTGTTTACTTGTCTACTCGTCAACTTGTCAACTAAAAAAATGAACATAGGCAACATATCTTTCCCAGACAAACCGCTCTTTCTCGCCCCTATGGAGGACGTGACAGACATAGGATTCCGCCGACTGTGCAAACGCTTCGGCGCAGCAATGGTATATACAGAGTTCGTGTCGGCTGAGGCTCTTGTGCGTTCCGTGAAAAGCACAGTGAGCAAACTGACCATCGACGACAACGAGCGCCCCGTGGGCATTCAGATTTACGGGCGCGACGTGCCTCAGATGGTCGAGGCGGCGCGCATCGTTGAGGCTGAGGCTCATCCCGATGTCATCGACATCAACTTCGGATGCCCGGTAAAGAAAGTGGCAGGCAAGGGTGCCGGTGCCGGAATGTTGCAGAACATCCCGCTGCTGCTCGACATCACACGGGAGGTGGTGAAGGCGGTCAATACACCTGTCACGGTGAAGACACGACTGGGATGGAACAGCCAGCAACTCATAATAACAACACTCGCCGAGCAACTGCAGGACTGCGGCATACAGGCGCTCACCATTCATGGGCGCACCCGCTCGCAGATGTACACCGGCAGTGCCGACTGGACTCTTATCGGGGAGGTTAAGAACAATCCGCGCATACATATACCTATCATAGGCAATGGCGACATCACATCGCCCGAAGAGGCACTCGATGCCTTCAACCGCTATGGAGTGGATGCCGTGATGATAGGTCGTGCCACTTTCGGCCGTCCCTGGATATTCAAGGAGATTAACGATTATTTCGCCCAACGCTCATCAAATATCACTCTTGACGACAAGATAGACATCCTCTTGGAGCAACTGCACATCAACATTGAGCACATACGTCAGGAGCGGGGCGACGACGACCCGCGCAACGAACTGCGCGCCATTCTGCACACGCGCCGCCATCTGGCAGCATCGCCGATATTCAAGGGTATTCCCGACTTCCGCCAAACGCGCATAGCAATGCTCAGGGCGGAGACCGTAGAAGAACTTACCGCCATCCTCGAGCAGTGCCGTGAGCGGCTGAAAGGTGGTTACTGAAAAAGTAAAACAACTTGTTTTGCTCTTCAAAACAAGTTGTTTTACAAACTAAAATAGGCTATATTGCTGACTAAAATAGGCTATTTTACTGACCAAAATAGGCTATTTTACCAATACGTTGACTAATAACCTGGGTTTTGTTTCCAGTTAGGATGCATCACCATCATGTCGTTTGGGATGGGGAACACGTTTGCCGCGCCGCTCTTGTCGATGTCCGACTGCGGGTGGTCGGTGTAGGCTTTGGTGAATATTCCGAAGCGAACCATGTCGTTGCGGCGCCATCCCTCCCATGCCAGTTCTATGTAGCGTTCCTTCAGAATGTTCTCGAGTGTGCACTCCACGGGGTCGAGTTCCACACGGTTTCTCACGCGGTTGAGGTCGTCATAGCCGCTCTCTCCGTTGCGTACACTTGCCTCGGCGCGCATGAGCAGCACGTCGGCATAGCGGAAGAGCACGATGTCGTTGTTGCAAGCGCGTCCGTCGGCGTTGGCGGTGGGGTCGGGTGCATATTTATGGTATCGTGCTCCTGCGGTTTTCTCGTGCTCGGTGCCGGTGATGTCGAGCGCCACGTCCCACGGATAGTAGATCAGTGGAGTCACTCCGTCGTCAAGATACACCTGCTGGCCGTTCTCCTTAACGTAGCCGGCATAGAATGTCTTGACAAAGCGTGGGTCTTGTTGCTCGGTGTCGTAGCCAAAGGCCTTGAGCAGTTCTATTGTAGCGCTCATGCCGTTCTCGGAGTATCCTCCCAGTGCCGCGCCGTGGTTGCAGTGGCGCGAGCGCACCAGATAGATGTTCCAGTTGCTGTAGCGCACTGGGTCCATAGGTATGGTGAAGATGTTCTCCATAGAGTTCTCGTTGGTCACTGAGAAGTTGTTTGAGAAATCCCTCTCAAGAGCGTAGTTGAACGAACTGAGAGAGTCGCAGAAGTAGATGCATGCCTCCCATGCGTTCTTCTCCTTGCCGTTGATGTTAAGCATTATCTCCGAGCCTTTCTTCGCGGGTTCCTTTGTCCAGTCGTCGTTGCAGTAAACCTCGGCGTTGAGAGCCAGTTTGGCGAGCACGAACAGCGCCACGGGCTTAGTCATGCGTCCGTAGTTCTTGCCCAGCATGTTGCTTCTATCCTTGAGAAGCAGTGGCAGAGTCTCCTGCAGTTCGTTGAAGCAGAACTGGAACACCTCGCTTCGCTTCGACTGCACTATGTCGGTGGTCTTCACCTTGGTGCTTGTCATTATGGGCACGTTGCCGAAGAGGTCCATGATGTAGAAGTGATACATCGCTCTGATGGCGCGCAATTCGGCGCGATAGGCTTTGAGGTCGGGGTCGGTTGCTGCCTCTGGCATGTCGTCTATCTTCTCGATGTACTTGTTGGCGAGCATCACCACCTGATAGAGATAAATCCATGTTTCCTTCATCGACTGTGTGCCGGGGTTCCAGGTATGTGTGAACAGCGTTGTCCAGAAGCCTCCGTCGTACCAGTCGGAAGCGCGGACGGGCACTATGGTCTCGTCGGTGGTCACGGAGTTGAAGTCGAACACGCCGCGTCCTGTTCCCTGCAGTCCTTGCGAGTCGGTGTTTCCTCCAATGTAGTTGTAAATCGCCAGCACGCCGTTGTTCAGAATGTCGGTCTTGGTTGCATACACCTCGTCCTCGGTGAGTTGTCCTTTCGGGTCTTCCTCAAGGAAGTTTGAGCATGACGGAAGAAGCGTTGTTGCTGCGGCTAACAGTGCCATGCTGAATATGCTTATGGTCTTTTTCATTGTCTTATTGTTTGTGGTTGTTTTGTGTTTTATGCTTGATGATGACATAATGGTTTTGTTGGTAAGCATCTGTCGTGTGGTTTAGAATGTGACGCTCACGCCGAGAGTGTACGTGTGGTAAAGCGGATAAGAGCGCTTGTCGTCCAGACCGAGAGTGCCGTTCAGTGCCGAACTGTTGATCATTGGTGTCAGTCCGCTGTATGCGGTGAATGTAGCCACGTTGTTCATTGTCAGCGAGAGTCGCAGTTTCTGCACGAAGCGGTTCTGTCTCAGCGGCACGCGCCATCCCACGGTGATGTAGTCGATGTTCACGTAGTTGCCGTTCTCCAGCCAGTAGTCGCTCACCACCTGGTCCTTGATGTTCTTCTCGGGAGCCTCGGGGAAGATGTTGTAGAGCGGGAATGCCGTCACGTCCATGTATGTGAGGCTTGTACCGTTGAAAATCTTATGGCCGAAAGCGCCGTTGGCCTGCAGCGTGATGTCGAAGTCCTTATATCGGAACGAGATGTTAGAACCGAGCAGGAACTTAGGCATTGCCTGTCCCAGAATCTCCGCCTTGTCGCTGGTGTCATACTCGTAGCCTTTCACTGTTTCGTTATACATCAGTCCGTTGCATCGCTTCATCAAGAACACTCCAAGCGGCTGTCCCACCACCTGCTTCGTTACGTCGTTGTCGCCGCCGTGGAAACCGGCACCGTCCATCTTCGCGATGCCCGATACTTGTGGAGAGGTGAGATATTCGCCGTTGTAGTAACCGCTGAGCGATACCAGTTTGTTCTTCTGATAGGTGAGGTTGGCATTGACCGTGAGTTCCATGTCCTTTGTTACGAGTGGCGTGCCTCCGACGCTTAACTCGATGCCTCGGTTCTGCATTGAGCCGATGTTGGCCACCACTGTTGGGCTAATGAATGGCGGGGTGCTGACGGCGTAAGCGTAGAGCATGTCGCTCACCCATGTGCGGTAAGTGCTGAGCGATACGAGCAATCTGCCGTCCAGCATCTTGGCGTCGATGCTTCCGTTGATGGTTTTCGACACCTCCCATTTCAGGTTGGGGTTGTTGTTCTTCAGGTTGCTGTACGACACGAGATTGGCATTTCCCACGGGCACAAAGCCGTTAGGCTGTACCAAAGCCAGCGTGGTGTAACTGTCGATGCTGCCCTGGTTTCCCGAGATACCGAAGCCGATGCCCACCTTCAGGTCGTCGAAGATGGTCTGGTTCTTCATGAACTTCTCGTTGGTAACGTTCCACGATGCCGACACTGCGGGGAAGAAGCCCCACTTGTTGTTGTCGCCGAACTTGGAAGAACCGTCGTAACGTGCTGTCACGCCGATGGTGTAGCGGTTGTCGTAGGTGTAACTTGCCCTTCCGAGGAACGAAGCCATCTTAGGACGCTCGAAGTAACTGTCGGTGCCGCCCCAAGGTCTCAGTGCTCCTGCCGACAGGTCGTCGTAACCCATTTTGTCGGTAGAGAAGTTTGTCACGGTGACGAAGTGTCCCGAATATGTCTGCTGCTGCAGTTCTGCCAGACCCATCAGCGACAGGGCGTGAGCGCCGAAAGTCTTGTTGTAACTCAGCATTGCATTGCCCAAGAGGCTCTCTGTCTTGGCTGCCGAGCGGTATGCCTGTCCCTTGTTCCATGCCGTTGACGGCAGGTATTGCATGATGTTCTTATTAGAATATGTGTATGCTCCGAAGAGGGTGAACTTCAGATGCGGTGTGAGGTTGAATGTAAGTTTGGCGTGTGTCGAGATATGCGACGACTCGTTGTCGTCCTTGCGGTCGAGCAGCACCATGGGGTTGCTTATCTGCGATGCCATGGCATAGCCGTAGTAACTGCCGTCATCGTTGGGTGTTGACGGTATTGTGGGGTTGAATGCTGCGGCAGAGTAGAACAGTTTCTGCTCGTCGTAGATGTTCTGCTCCTTGCCTGTAGAGCCGAACATGCCGATGTCTATGCGCAGCAGTCCGTCGAACATCATCTGAGTCATGTTCATGTTCGACATAAAGGTGTGGTCTTGTATGCGCTTTATCACCGCCAGTTCTTGCACCACTCCGAGGCTGACGCGGTAGTTAGACTGCTCCGAGCCGCCCTGGAAAGCCAGGTGATGCTGCTGCCAGAAGCCTGTGCGCTCTATCGCTTTCTGGAAGTTGGTGTTGGCGCCGCGGTCGAGAATGCTGATGCCTTGTTGCTTTCCGAACTCGCGATATTGGTTGGCGTCCATCATGTTCAGGCGTTTGTACACCTGATGGAAGCCCACCGAGCCGTTATAGTTGACGCGCATCTGGCCCGCCTTGCCTCGCATTGTGGTCACCTCAATCACACCGGCGGCGCCTCGCGAACCGTACTGTGATGTCTCGGCGGCGTCTTTCATGATTGTGAACGACTCGATGTCGGTGGGGTAGATGCTCTCGAGCAGCGAGATGTCGCCCATCACGCCGTCAACGATAATAAGAGGGTCGTTGCCACCAGTGAGTGATGATGTACCGCGAAGCCGCACGGCACTCAGAGCATTGGTGCTGTTGCGCTCAACAGTAAGACCTGCCACGCGGCCTCGAATGGCCTCAATGGCGTTGGTAGCCTGGTCTTTGTTGTTCATCTCGCTTTTGTCGATGGTGTTGATTCTTCGTGTTACCTGTTGTCCGTAACCTGTAGTCGAAATTGTGTCGGTACTCACTTGCGCCTTTGCTCCTGGCACAGATAATGCGGCAGTTGCAAGAAGTAATAAAAGTGATTTGTTCATGTTGCAGTTTTTCTTTTTATAGTTTTTGGTAATTAAATCATGTGCAAAATTAAATAAAAAGTGCTGAATGACAAATAAATAGTTACAAATTCTATTTAAATTCTTATTTTCCTGCCGTCTTTTGATACTTTTTACTACCTTTGCATGGCGAAAATGAACGTAAGTGACACTATTTTCAGTCTCTTATGAGACAATAAAACTATCACAATGAAGAAACCATTTAATATTGCGATTGCGCTCGGTGTGGCGCTTATTATTGCCTCGTGCGAGGGCACAGGCAAACAGAAGGAAGTGGAGAAAACTGCCGAGAACATCGCTGTTGAGGCGGTTGCCGACAGCAGCAGACAGGGTGCTGACCACCAATCAGCGGCGCAGGAGGCGGCATTTCCTGCCGAAGAAGGCAAGGCTTGGCTGTTCAGACATGTCTCGGAGACATTGAAGAAGAATGTCGATAAGAGCAACCAGAGCCGCACTGTGAAGCGCATGGACGTGAATTTCAGCAAAGAGAGTGCCGGAACAGCCGTTTATCTGGTTTCTGGAAACATGCAGAACGGCACCGAATTCTCCTACGAGTTCCGCCTCACACAGGAGGGAGCAGCCTTCAACATAGTGTCCACCGACGCCCCGAAATACTTCTTTGAGAATAAGTAAAACGCCGATAATGGTCTGTGAAACTCTATATTCCGTTCCTCATTCAGCAAAAGCCATATAACCGTAGAGCAATAAAACATTTGTTTTCGTATAAATGTGTAAGTTAATTAACATACGCAAAAGTGTAGAGTTTACGCTTATTCGTCTTGTTTAGCGTTATTTTAGACATGTCTCCCACTTTTTTTCTTAAAAAGCAAGAAAGTATCAACTTTTGATAAAATAATATGCTTTGTTTAAGAATAATTCCATTAATTTTGCAAACTGAAATTATGCATTGTTTTCAGTCGTGAGAACATCGATGCAGATTTCTATGAAATGACTATACTTAAATATAATAGTAACCTAAAATGTTTAAAAGTAAGACAAAATTGCCTATGAGAGAATAAAAAACTGTAATAACCATTAGTTCCACCTTATTATATATATAATATAGGAAGGGAATGGGAGGCTTTAGGTGTTCATATCGCGCCTTGGACTCTAAAAATGAAAAAACAATGCTAATACATTTTAACCTAAGATACTTTTTGTATGAATTTTAATCTCAGAAAAACAGTGCTGCTGATGAGCGCTTGTGCAACTGTGGGCTTTGCCTACCCAGCATACGCCTCGTCTGAACTTGCCCCGCAGGCAATACAGCAGTCAAAGAAAGTGAGTGGTACTGTCGTAGATGCTGAGGGTCCCGTTATCGGAGCCACAGTAATGGAGAAGGGTACCTCTAACGCTACGGTTACCGACATCGACGGTAACTTCTCGATCAACGTGCAGCCAGGTGCTACACTCGTAATCTCTTATGTGGGTTATAAGACCCAGGAAGTGGTTGTTGGCAACCAGTCTGTAATCCGTGTTGACATCACAGAAGATGCCGACATGCTCGAGGAAGTGGTTGTTGTGGGTTATGGTGTCCAGAAGAAGAAACTCGTCACCGGTGCTACCGTAGAGGTGAAGGGTGAGGACATCACAAAACTGAACACCACTCAGGTGCTCGGCGCCCTGCAGAGCCAGAGCCCTGGTGTCACCATCCAGGCTGTTTCTGGTCAGCCAGGCGACGGATTTAAAGTGGCAGTGCGTGGTGCTGGTACCAACAGCGACACCAAGCCTATTTATGTTATCGACGGTGTGGCAGGTGGCGACATCAACAACCTGAACCCAGCCGACATCGAGCGTATCGACGTGCTGAAGGATGCTGCCTCGGCAGCCATCTATGGTGCCAACGGTGCTAACGGTGTTATCCTTATCACCACCAAGCAAGGTAAGGCAGGCAAGGTTACCGTAAGTTACGATGGTAACATCGGTTGGCAGAATGTAGCCAAAGTTCCGCAGTTGCTCAACGCGCGCCAGTTCATGCAGGTCCAGGATATGGTGAACCTCAACAACGGTGGCAGCAACTACGACTGGGCTTCATTCTTCAAGGTGGCTTATGATGCCGATGGCAACCCCACAGGTCCTACGGCTGTCAACGAAGGTCTGCTTGAGGCTTACATGACAGGCAAGAACGCAGGTACCAACTGGATTGACGCCATCCGCAACAAGAACGCCGTTACCACATCTCACGCCCTCAATGTGGCTGGTGGTTCCGACATCTCGAAGTTCTCTACAGGTATTGGCTACCAGTATCAGGACGGTGTGTTCGGCAACATGGCAAAGTCTGACTTCCGCCGCTTCACTCTCCGTCTCAACTCTGAGCACGCAGTGCTCCGCAGCGAGGACAAGGGTTTCGACATCATAAAGTTCGGTGAGAACCTCTATTTCCAGCATCGTCAGAACCAAGGTTTGCAGATTGGCAACCAGTACAGCAACGAACTTTCGAACATGCTGCGTGCCAACCCGCTTATCCCTATGTATGACGGAGAAGGCAACATGACAGCACACGACTATCTCGACCAGTCGGGATGGTTCGGATTCAACAGTTATATGGCAAACCCCGTATATAACATGCTGCACAACCAGAGTGCAAACAACAAGTCGAAGAATTTCAACATCAATGCTGTGGGATATGTAGAGATTCAGCCAATCAGGAATCTCGTTTATCGTGGACAGGTGAACTACAACTACAGTTCATGGTCATGGCGTTCATATCTGCCTGTTTACTACAGCAACGACCAGGGTGGCAAGCGTGATCTTGACCAGGTGACACAGCAGACTGGTAACGGTTGGGGCTGGGGTATGACCCACACTCTTAACTACAAGTTCAATCTCGACCAGAACAACTTCGACGTGCTCGTTGGTACCGAGTACGGTCAGAGTCGTCCAAGTTTCGGCGAGACACTGAACGCTACTTCTACAGGAAGCATCTTCGGCAACATGAAGCAGGCTTACGTTGGTCTTACTGAGGACCGTTCGGGTGCTACTGTTAGCGGTCTTCCTTACGGCGACGAGACATCTCTGTCTTACTTCGGACGTATCAACTACGACTTCAACGAGACCTACATGCTGAGCCTCGTGCTCCGTGCCGACGGTTCTTCAAAGTTTGCTGAAGGCAAGCGTTGGGGATACTTCCCATCAGTAAGTGCAGGTTGGGTTGTTACAAACGAGAAGTTCATGGAGAGCACCGCAAGTTGGCTCGACTTCTTGAAGATTCGTGCCGGCTGGGGACAGAACGGTAACAAGAACATCGGTGATGCTTTTGCATACATGACTACTTTCAGTTACGGTGAATACGGTAATTACTCTTTCGGCAGCACTAAGGACAACTCTACACAGGGTGCTTACTCTACACGTCTGCCAAACGCTGACCTGACATGGGAGACATCAGAGCAGATCGACCTCGGTTTCGACGCTCGCTTCCTTGGCGGCCGACTCAGCACAACATTCGACTGGTATAACAAGAAGACCAAGGACTTGCTGCTCTATGTGCAGATTCCTGCTTCTACCGGTTTTGCTCAGCAGTGGCGCAACGCAGGTACTGTGAAGAACACCGGTATCGAACTTGCTCTGAACTGGCGCGACAAGATTGGTTCTGACTTCCACTACAACGTAGGATGGAACATGGCCCTCAACAAGAATGAGGTGACCAAGATTAATGGTTCTGTCAAGTACATCAATGGTGGTAACGACCTCCTTGCACAGAACACGGGTACTATGGCTCGTATGGAAGAAGGACATCCTATCGGATTCTTCTATGGATATAAGACGGCAGGTGTAATGCAGAACGAGGCTGATGTGCAGGACTACCTGAACAATAACTGTGGCGGCGATGCTGCCAACTCTCTGCAGGGTGCAGGCATCAAGCCAGGCGACCTGAAGTTTGTTGATGTTAATGGTGACGGCATTATTAACGATGACGACAAGACCGATCTGGGTAATCCACATCCAGACGTTACTATGGGTATGACCTTGGGAGCCGACTATAAGGGCTTCGACTTCAGCATTACAGGTTACACCGCTCTGGGACAGCAGGTGGCTCGCTCATGGCGTAAGTTCACCGACGGACAGTATGAGAACTACACCACCGAGGTTTACAACTACTGGCACGGCGAGGGCACTTCAGACAGGTATCCTCTCCTGGCTCCTGGCAACAGTGGTCCTAACTGGCAGCAAGTGTCTGACCTCTATGTTGAGAATGCCGGCTACTTCCGCCTGCAGAACCTCACAGTGGGTTACGACTTCACTAAGATCTGGAAAAACAGCCCATTCTCACAACTTCGCCTCTACTTCACCGCTCAGAATCTCTTCACCATCACCAACTACAAGGGTATGGATCCTGAGAACGGTATGGCACTCAAAAGCGAAGAGCCTTGGGTAACAGGTGTTGACGTTGGTAACTATCCTCTGCCGCGTACTTACATGGTTGGTGTTAACATTAAATTCTAAATAAAACGAGAATAACGATGAAAAAAATATTATATTTCGCTGTTGCGGCTGTTCTTGGCCTGAGTGTGACGTCATGCTCGCTCGACTCTGAGAACCTGACCGACAGCACCACGGAGAACTTCCCGAGGACAGAAAAGGATGTCACAGCATCGCTCGCAGCAGTGTATGAGAACCTGAATGCTGTGAATGCTAATCCTCAGATGTCGTTCTACTATCTCTCTATGCTTGCCTCTGACGATAACCTCGGAGGTGGCGGTGCCAACGACAAACTGATGCAGGCCATGGACTTGTTGTGTAACTATAATGCCAACATGACCGAGCAGTTCTATAAGGATCGCTACGAGGGCATCGGACGTGCCAATGCCATCATCGAGGCTCTGCCAAATACCGCACTTGACGACGAGACTAAGGCACAGGCTCTGGGCGAAGCCAAGTTCCTGCGCGGATTCTACTACTATGAACTGGCTTCACAGTATGGCAACGTGCCTCTTAACATCAAGCCGGGTGATGACAACTCTCAGGGTGAAGTGACCGCTCTCTGGGCTCAGATACTGACCGACCTTCGCGACGCTGCCAAGGACATGCCAGCAAAGAAACTCACCGATGGACACATCGACAAATACACCGCTGAGGCTATGCTCGCACGTGTGTGGTTGTTCTATACCGGTTTCTATGGCAATGGTACTGACATCGCTGCGCTGACAAGTACTAATTACAGCCCTCTGACGAGCGTGGAACTGGCTGACGGCTCAACACTCACCAAGCAGGAAGTCATCGGTTACATTGACGACTGCGTGAACAACTCAGGTTATGAACTTGTTCCCGACTTCCGCAACTTGTGGGCTTACACCAACAGGTATTCTGTTGAACAGTATCCTTACACTGCTGGTCAGGGACTTGAGTGGGTTGAGAACGACAACGGAGTTAACCCAGAGTCGATGTTCGCCATCAAGTTCAATAAGTTGGCTTCTTGGAACACCACCATCGGTTATGGTAACGGCTATGCTCTTCACTTCGGTATCCGCGGTGGACAGGATGTTGACCAGACATTCCCCTTCGGACAGGGATGGGGTGCAGGTCCTGTGGCTCCAAACCTCGTGACCGACTGGCAGGCTGCCGAGCCTTCAGATATGCGCCGCGATGCCTCAATCCAGGATGTTCGCGAACTGACAAACTATCAGTTTGGCGGTGCTACATGGGCTGACTTCATTCAGGAGACCAACTGGTTCGAGAAGAAACAGGCAGCCATCGCAGGCTTCGACGGAACAAAGTATCAGCCATGTTTCGAGGCTTTCATGTACGGTGACAAGGGATGGGAGAATGGTGTGAACTTCCAGACTTCCAATATCCACGACCTCGTGCTGCTTCGCTTCGCCGACGTGCTACTGATGCAGAGCGAGTTGAAGGAGAATGTAGAGGGTATCAATAAGGTGCGTGCACGTGCCGGTCTGTCACCCATTAGTTCTTACTCTCTGAAGGCTCTGCAGGACGAGCGCCGCTGGGAACTTGCTTTCGAGGGTGTTCGATGGAACGATATCCGTCGTTGGCACATTGCTGCCGATGCCCTTAACAAGCAGACCAATCAGCCTACCTATTCGCGTGGAAAGGCTGATGTTAACTCTGTTCATAATGGTGGCTATGTAGCACGTTACAATGCTACTGCCGGATTCCAGAAGATGCCGGAGAACCAGGTACTGCAGGGACGTGTAGTACAGAACGAAGGTTGGACAGGTTCCGATTCTGAATATCAGGGCTGGTAATCTGTTAATGTCTAACACAGCAATAATAAAGAAAAATATATGAAAAAGATATTTTATGTAATGCCTTTGCTGGCTTTGGCTTTAACTGCTTGCGACCCTTCAGAGATAGAGGGAGGCAGCGAGTGGTCACAGTTTGACATCAGTCAGTTGCAGGCTACAGCCACACCTCAAGAGGTGAATGGCATGAACGGTAACGTGATACATGTGTCTTCCAACTCTCCGGTGGTAACGGCATGGGATGCAGACCAACTCGTTGAGAGTACCACACACACGGTTACTACCGAAGGTAATATCTATGTCACAAAGTTGGGAACCAACATCATCCGTGTGTCGGCAACCAATAATGGTGGCAATCCTGCCGTAAAGGAAATCTCTGTACAGATTGATACCATCTCATACATCACAGACGAAATCAAGAATCGTCTGTGTATCGGTAAGAGTGGTGCGCCAACCTATTTCGGCAAGGGATTTAATGTTGCGAACATCACCATTTCGCAAACCATTGATCAGTTGACAGGCAAACCAGGCAACAGTATCAATATCACTAAGAACACCAACCCCGCACTATGTACTTTCAGATGGGGTAGCAGTAGTATTAATACTAATGTTGGTAAGATTGTCACTTATGCACTGGATGAAGAGCAGGAACTCTTTGTTGACTTCCTTGATGCACGTGGTGTAGAGGCAACATTCAGCCTTGGCAAGTTCACTGCGGAGGCTTATTCCGATCTGCCCGAGGGCATCAGATTGCTCACTGGCTATGATCCTGTAGAGGCTCCGACAGCAACCAAGACATGGACTATGGCACCCGAGAACAACTGGGGTAACGGCGGTAACAACGACAAGAAACCATCATGGTGGACCACCACCGTTTGGGATCAGGGCGGATCTCAGGGAACTCTTACCTTCGACTTTGTTTCCTCTACACTTACCAAGAAGTTGGAAAAGGAAGATGCTACTGACGGCGACAAGTCTGGTTCTGGTCCGTTCTCTCTCGACTTCTCTGCCGAGAATGCAGAGACAAATGTTCTCTTCGTACTGAAGACCACCGAACCGGGTAACATTATTCACCCGATAATGATTAACCAGGGCGATTATCACCCGACACGTTATGAAGTGACGTTGCTTGACGAGGACAACCTCGTGCTTCGAGCACAGCACACTAACGACAATACATGGGAAGGATGCTTCTGGGTAATGGTGAAAGTTGATGAATAGTTATTAGATAATGTGTAATTGGAAAACCGCTCCGCTGCAAGGCAGGGTGGTTTTCCTTTATTATTTTTGTTCTTCTCATTTATTTATC
This sequence comes from Prevotella sp. UBA4330, assembly GCA_002394385.1. Classification (GTDB taxonomy): domain Bacteria; phylum Bacteroidota; class Bacteroidia; order Bacteroidales; family Bacteroidaceae; genus Prevotella. The sequence goes on along the minus strand of DGTS01000038.1, from coordinate 105,986 downwards.
TTAACTTTGCAGCATTATGAGAAAATCGCTTTTTTTGTGCTGCCTTGTCGCTATTGTGGCAGTGACTGTGGAATGTGGTAACACGAATGGTAACACATGTCATGTGTCTGGCGTTGCTCCCGACTCAATGATGGAGGGGAAGTGGGTGTTCCTCGTGCCTTTTGATAATGCAACCCGCAACAATGTTGATTCCGTCCTTGTTAAGAACGGACGCTTTGAATTCCGTTCAGACACCCAGATGGTGGCGAAAGTGCTTACCGCCTTCCTCCTTCAACTCGATGTGCAGCCGCTGCTCATAGTAGTCGAACCAGGAGAAGTGGAGGTCACCATTGCCTCTACAAGCAGTGCTAAGGGCACACCGCAGAACGACTCGTTGCAACAGTGGAAGGAACTGACAGAGCGCCACAACAGCGAGATGGCTGCTTTCAGGCGTGCTGATAACCGTGCCGCTGCGGACAGTGCACAGGCGGTATATGTAAAGCGAACACAGCAGTTGGTCCGAAACCTTAAGCACGGCGTGTTGCATGACTTCCTCAATAAACTTGTGCAATAGTAAACGAGTTGACAAGTAAACAAGTAAAAACTCACGAACTCAACAACACCTATGAAGCGATATGGTAAACAATGTTTCCAGTGGGGACTGACAATTTTGTTCGGTCTTGCCGTCTTCTTGTTCTGGCGGCTGAAGTATCCTTATGTGCTTTCCTATCAAGAACAGTTCCAGTTGTTCATTGGCAGTGGTGCTTATTTCTCCTCGGCACTGGCAGTTCCCGGAGGTTTGGCATGTTATTTATCAGAGTGGCTTGTACAGTTGTACATCAGTTTCACTGCAGGTGCCGTGGTGATTGCTGTGTCGTTAGCGTTGACTCAACGGCTTACATGGGCTGTTTTCAATAAAGTGTGCAGGAGCGGGTGTCACACCCCTGATTCATACTATCCTCTGAGTTTCCTTCCGTCAATACTGCTCTGGGTACTTATGGGCGACGAAAGTGTGCTCCTCGCCTATATAGTTTCATTGGTGATATGCCTGACAGCGATGCTCCTGTGGCCGCGAAAAGTGATAATGCAGATTGTTGCATGCCTTGTCGCCATTCCGTGCATCTACTGGGTTGCAGGCCCAATGGTTATTGCTGTGGCCTTATTCGTTGCACTCCTGAACTTTTTCACTCCCAAACGCCAAAACGCCCTTCTTGTTTTGTTATGGGCTGTGACATGCATACTGATAAGTGCGCAGTTCGTACCTTTTCCTTTAGACCGTCTCTTCGCAGGTATTGGTTATTATAGGCTACTCACGGTACAGCCCGTACTGATGCTCATTGTGCCATTGCTTTGTGTGCTTTTGCCGTTTGTGGTAAGTTTCTTGCCTGCCTTCAATGACAATATGAAATGGCGGAATTCACTCTTCATTGTGCAGACAGGGGCGATGGCGTTGATAGCATGCTTGGCATTACCCAGAGCCTACGAACCACGTAAATATGAGTTGATGGAGTACGATCATCTGGTGAGAACGAAGCAATGGGATGCCATACTCGCAAAAGCGGAACAGAAGCGTCCTGACCTGCCTATGAGTGTATGCGCCACAAATCTGGCTCTGGCTATGAAAGGACAACTGTGCGACCGCATCTTCGATTTCTATCAACATGGGCACGAGGGACTGCTGCCCAATTTCCAACGTCATTTCACTGCCGACCAACTTACGGGTGAGGTAATGTTCTATCTCGGATTAGTGAACACTTCGCAAAGGCTTGCCATGGAGTCGATGGAGTCGTTGCCCGACCAGAGGAAGAGTGTCAGGGCAATGAAACGTCTGGCAGAGACAAACCTTGTAAATGGTCACTACGAGGTGGCGAGAAAATACCTCGGATTCCTAAAACAAACACTATTCTACAAAGAATGGGCGGAACAGACCGAGGCGTTGTTAGGCAAGGAGGACAAAATTAATGCACACCCATTATACGGATGGTTAAGAAAAATAAGACTTGATGAAGATTTCCTATACAGTGAAGAAGAGAAAGACAAGATATGCGGTCAGTTGTTCATGAAGAACCAAGATAATATGATGGCCGTGCAATATCTTCTCATGATGCCTCTGCTTGATAAAGACATCAACCGCTTTATGCAATACACACAGTTGGTAAACGAGAAATTGGAATTCCGTCCGCGAGCAGTGCAGGAAGCCATCGCCTTCGCCTATATGCAGGCCAACAGGCAAATGCCGCAAGGCACTGTTAGTCCGGTTGTGTTGCAGAACCTACAAGGGTTTATGCAGGCGTACAATCAAGGTGCTCAGTCGCCAGCACTGCAAAACTACAGCAACACGGTGTGGTATTACCTTTTGAAAAAGTAGATTAGTTGACGAGTTGACGAGTTGACGAGTTGCAAGTAATAAAGTTGACAAGTAATAAAGTAAAAACTATCAAACTCATGAAATTTCGAACTCACGCACTGATAAACTCTGTCTTGGTCGTATTGCTTCTCGCAGCATGTGCAGACCATCCTACCAATCCGCAAATGGTGGCAGACACTCCTGCTATCTATCCCGATTATGTAGATGTCACCGTGCCTGTGGGAATAGCACCGCTGAACTTCGGAATGAAGGGCGATTGCGACCGAGTGGACGTAGTGGTGAAAGGCAAGAAGGGTGGCGAGATAAACGCCAATGGCGACTATGCTGACTTTGACATCGACGAGTGGCACTCTTTGTTGGAGACAAACAAGGGCAGCGAACTCATCGTCACGGTATCGGTGAAGAAGGACGGAGCATGGACACAGTATAAGGATTTTGCCATCCACGTGAGTCCGTACGCTCTCGACGAATGGGGGCTCACCTATCGACGCATAGCACCGGGTTACGAGGTTTATAGTCGCATGGGACTCTATCAGCGCGACCTCACCAACTTCGAAGAGTATGAGATAATTGAGAACACGCGTGTGCCAGGAATGTGTGTCAACTGCCATACTGCCAACAAGACAAATCCAGAGGATTTTGTATTCCATATTCGTGGAGAGCATGGCGCAACAATGTTTCAGCGGGGAGGCAAGAGGGAGTTTCTGCAGGCGAAGAACGAACTGCTGGGTGGCTCAATGGTATATCCTTACTGGCATCCGTCGGGCAAGTATTGCGCATTCTCCACCAATCAGACACGACAGGGATTCCATGTCGTGCCAGGCGAGCGGATAGAGGTGTTCGACCTCTCGTCAGATATCTTCGTTTACAATCCTGATACGCACGAGGTGCTCAGCGATTCTCTTATCTCAACTCCCGACTGGTCAGAGAATACGCCGGTATTCTCACCCGACGGCAAGACAATTTATTTCATGACTTGCCTCCAGCAGGAGTATCCCACACATTTCAAGGATGAGAAATACAATCTGTGTAAGATAGCCTTCGACCCTGAGACGGGACGATATGGCGATCACGTAGATACCGTTTTCAATGCCGTGAAAATGGGGAAAAGCCTTACGTGGCCGCGACCGTCGTATGACGGCAAGTACATCCTTTTTACACTTAGTGATTATGGATATTTCTCTGTGTGGCATAAGGAGTCAGACCAGTGGTTGCTCGACCTCAAGACTGGCGAGGCGCGTCCTCTCGACGAGATTAACAGTCCCGATGCCGACAGTTACCACAACTGGAACACCAACAGTCACTGGATAGTGTTCACCTCGCGACGTGAGAATGGTCTCTACACACAACTTTTCCTGGCCATGATAGACGACAAGGGACGGTTCTCGAAACCCTTCCTGCTGCCGCAACGCGACCCGCAAAAGTACTATGGTGAGACAGTTTACTCGTTCAATACACCTGATTTCACGAAAAACAAGGTAGAGTTCAATGCGCGTGAAGCAGCGCACGAGATACTTAGTGATGAACGGGTGCAGACGAGAGTGAAATGAGTTCCTTTGCCAGCCTTTATGGGCAGGCATTTGCTGTACTGCTTTCTTTGTTGCGCTTCTCTTCCCTCGTGTAGGTTCTTAGATGTCACTTTTTCTTCATCGTAATGATGTCTTGCTTCATTACGCGGCTTATGTCCATGGCATCGAAGGGCAGAGTGCCGCGCCCCAGTTCGGGGGCGTTGAAGGACTTCAGGCAGTTGTCGTAGAATTCGGGATTTTCCTGTGGCAGCACGAATGGTTTGTGCGCCTTGCCTTCAACGTCGATATAGCAGAAATAAGGTTTTCCGTAAAGACCGTCGTCGCGCTTTGATGCGAAGACGAACCATCGGCTGTTCGACGACCAACTGTGATAGGTGTCGCTCTTTGCGCTGTTCACGATGTCGAGAGTGTTTATTGCTCCTGTCTTGAGGTCCATTATCTGCTGATCTGCCTCTGGATGCATTATGGGGAAAGTGCCATAGTGGGCCACGGTATATAGCAGGTAACGTCCGTCAGGACTTATTTTAGGATGACAGACTGAGGACTTTGAACTTTGACCTTTGACCTTTGACCTTTCTTGGTGGTTTGGTATTTTCATGGTGTCGGTTTTTTCGCCGAAAGTTCCTGTCTTTGTATTGAAGGGTATTCTCACAAGCGAGTATTGCAGTGCTGTGATGTCGTTCCTCTTGATAGGATCAGCATCAGCGGCACAGTAATAAATGTATTTCCCGTCTGGCGAGAACACTGGGAATGTCTCAAGTACGGTGCTGTCGGCAATCAACGGACATTCAATGATGGTATTCTGTTCAAGGTCGGCTACATAAACATCCGATTTTGTATCGAACACTTCGAGCCGCTTCTTTGGCATGGAGTGGAATCCGGGAATTATGATGTTGGTGGAAAATGCGATGTAACGTCCGTCGGGGCTGAAGCCGTAATACACGCTTCCCGACACCATATCGTCGGTCTTGATGCCCAGTTTCGACAGTCGGCCGTTGCGGTTTAGTATTGCTCCACCTCCTTCGCCGCGCACGTACATCATTGAGAGCGAGGGGTCTTGGTTGCCATAGATGTGGCAGTTCATGCAGCGGTTGTCCACCAGGTTATAGTCGCTGATTACTCGTTCGTCGAACGACTCCACGCAGCGTTCGCGTATCGTGAGGTTGTGCCACACCTCGTAGTCTGGCTCAATGAGGCGGTATGTCAGGTATGGGTCTATGGTGTCTTTTGTCACGTGCCATGCAAACTGGCGGTAGGCATACCATTTGCCACCGGTTTTCGCCGTCACCGTGACGTTGATGCTCTTGCCTGCCGAATGTTGCATGAGGTCTTTCCATTCGTCGATGTCAAACCTTATGGCTCCTCCCCGTTCTGTCACCTGCATCTGTTTGTCGCCGCATGTGGCGGTCACCTGTATGCCTTCGAAGTCGCCGCGCAGCAGGAAGTTCAGCGGTGCGATATTCTTCGGAATGGTCACGTCGGTATAGTCGGGATACATCGGTGGCAGTTCGTCTTTCGCTGTCACATCTTTTGGCTGCTCGGCACAGGCCAAAAGGCAGCAGGTCATTATTATATATAGAAGTCGTTTCACTTTATTGTTAGGAGTTCAGGAGTTCAGGAGTTTAGGAGTTCAGGAGTTCAGGAGTTTGGGAGTTCAGACAACACATTAATATACAGCGGCTTTTAGTTTGTCGTAGAAGTACCAATAGGTGTCCCTGAACGCCGGGTCGCCGCGTCGCTGGCTGTATGTTTGGAAACGTTGCAGCAATGCTTGGTTGGTGATGTACTTATCCCACTCTTCCTGCGGTGCATTGGTACTGGCGAGATATATCATCAGTGCCTGCTGATAGAGAGACTTGGTGCGCGGACGACCGTTGCCCATGCAGTAAAGGTCGTAGTCGCGTTTGAATCCCTTGATGTCTTTCAGCAGCAGCATGGTACATAGTGTGTAGTCGAGTGCCGTGATGTTGTCGGGGTTCGACTTTATCAGTTCGGTCATCATAATGTGCGTGTTGTCGCCCACCTGCAGTGTGTCTGTCTTGTTCAGGAATTTCTGCTTATAGGCTATCTCTGCCTTTATCTCAGGTGTCATTTTGCCCGGAATGCGTTGCTGTGCCCATTTCTTGTATATCATGGTCTTTTCCAGCAGTCTCAGATATTTGTTTGCCGCCACCGTGTCGCCACTTACCAGATTGGCGTCGGCGAGCCGTCTTATCATCCTCACGTTGCGGTTGTCGGCAGAGAATACGTTGCCCATCATGGCGGCGCGTTCGGTGAATGTCATGTCGCCCAGCATAAAGTAGAGTTCGTTCATCTGTTTTATCACAAGCATCGGTGTCTCCGGACCAATCTTGTACAGCGTGCCCAGTTCTGTGGTGCTGAGGTCGAAGAGATGGTCGGGCAGTTCTCCTTTGCGTGCCATGCACAGGTTGTAGAAGAACGACATGCCAGCAGTGGGCTGCTCCTGACTTCTCACGAAGTTCACCACGCGGTTATAGTTGCCGAAATAGTATTCGTTATCAACGTGCAGTTCGCGTTCCAGCATAAAGTCGGGTGCGGTGAACCTTCCTATGCCGGGATATTTCAGGTTGTCTGCCGTGTGCAGACGATAGTGACTGTTGCCGAACACCACAGCGACAGCAACAATCATTGGCAACGACAGCAGAGACATCCAGTGGAAGGACGACTTCTGCAAGAACGCGCCGACTATGGCAAGCAGTGCCGTCAGCCAGCATCCATTGCCGAACATCCAGTATGACAGGCACAGACAAACGGCGAGAAGAAGCAGGCATGACGAGTTGCGCCAGCGCCTGATATGCCGACTTATGGCATCGAAGACAGTGAAAACCACGATGCCTCCGGCAACAGCGATGTCGGAAGACAACTTATAGAAAATGTCGAAGTGGAACACGGCGAGCACAGTCATCAGCACCAGCGCCGCAATGAAAGCGATGCGCCCAGCACCGCAGCGCCTCAGTGCATGCCACATCAGCATGCCTGTCACAAGAATTGCCAGTGTAACTATGGTGGCACCGGCATAGACATAATAGAAAAACTGTGTTAGGAAGTCGCCAATGAGACATGCCAGCCATGCAGGCTTGTCAAAATAGGAGTTGACATACTCCCCCGACATCAGGAATAACTGGTTCTGCTCCTGATAGAACAGATGGTCGGGATAGAAATACTGGAAGAACACGAAACATGCCGCAGCCCATAAACACAGAGCAATGGCTGCAAATACCAGGCGTGTCTTCTTTGTCCATTTCATAGTATTTGTCTTTACTCCTCGCTCTTTACTTGTGCGAATTATAGTAGTCGAGTCCGCGGTGCATGTTCTCCACCACAGCGTTGCCAGACATTGTGGCACCTGTAGTGGTGTCAACCTTCATCTTGCGGGCTTTCGCTACCGTTTTGCCCTCCCATTTCACCAGCACCTGGCGCTTCACCACGGCGAAGTATTTAGGAGACTCACGGTTGCGCAGTGCCTCCACCTTCACCACTTTCTTGTTCTTGATATGTATTTTCAGTGGTGTTGTTGAAGCGTATCCCCTGACATCCTTTGCCAGTGTTGTGGTGTTCACTATCACGGTGCCGTCAGCCATCTTCGTCATCACGTTATCCTGGTTGACCGCAGCACGTGTCTGCTGCAGCAGTGTCAGCGATGACAGCAGCACAACTGCTGCCAAGGCGATGTTCATGTATTTCCTTTTCATTTCCTGTTTGTTAAATTGTTAGACAACATTCTTTGCGTATTGAGTTGCAAAATTACTAAATATGGCTGATGTGGCAAAGTGATTTTGAAATATTAACGCAGTTCTTTTAACCTCTAAAGCGTAGCATGTCTCATCGTGCAATCATAGTTCCACGCTCTCCACTCATTACTCTTCGCTAAACGAGAACACCGTTCCATTCTTGCGGTCGGGTGTCGTCCCCTCCCATGTTGCAGAGTATGACTCGCCTGTTGTAGGGTCAACGCCCACATAACGGTTGGTGAAAAGCGATAGCAGCATGCATTGAGAGCGCAGCATGTCTTGCCACATGAAAAGAGAACCAGCGGTTTCTTCCTTCGTGATACGCACATCACCACAAAGCCCTAAGCCAACAACGGTGAGATAACCGCTACCATCCGAGGTTTGCAGAACTACCTTTCCGTCGCCTCGGTCGAGCACGCGGAACAAACAGTAATTAACGATGAATTCGGCGTTTTTTGAGTTTGTGCCATGCACAACGCCATGAGGATTAGCCCAAAGGAGTTCGCCGTTGCCAATGTTTCTTAATGTTATAATCTTATTGTAGGGAATGTTCTTCGAGCGGTCGGCCATCGGTTCGTCTACGCGGAACGAGCAGAAACGTGCCTTTCCGCCTTGTCGCTGCTTGGTGTTGTAAGCGAACAAAGCATAGCGTGCGCCTTGGAAAGTCTTCAGTTGATAGGGTAACAGCACGCTGTCGCCGACGTTCTGGAATGTCGTTCCGTCGTTGCTATAACTGAATTGTGCCATTTCATCGTCGAGATTTGCCGTGATGCGCAAAGTCACTTGCTTCCCCTTTATTGGCATTTCTTGTGTTATGTTGCCATTTTGGTTGTAGAAACGAAGAGTCTTGTCATCGCCTTCCACGTTCACTCCGAGCCAAGCGAACGGAATGTTAAGCAGTCCGAGTCCTGCGCGGTCACCGTCTTTCAACTGACTGAAGTCAAGAACGGTGGTGGCAGAGGCCACAGGTCCTATGATGCGTTGCGTCAAGGTGTTCTTTGCCCACAGCAAGTTCTCGGCGGGCATTGTCTGCAGTTGCAATTCCCCTTTCCCGGTAGTCCATTGTTTGTCCACAGGTTCGTGGTTCCATTGCCATATTGGTTTCAGCGTCTTTTGTGTGAAGTCGTCGTTGCGGTCGTAAGGAGCATGCGGTTCAACAGTCGCTCCTGTGGCGGGCTTTGTCCATGTTTTAGGTGAGCGTCCGAGGTTTCCCTCGATGCCGAAATATGGCCATCCGTCGTGCCACGTCACAGGAGAGAGGCTTGTGGTGCGTCCCACTCCCGCGAAGTCTTGCATCGACACGCCCCACCAGTCGCCGTTGGGCAGGCTGACGATACCGCCCTGATGAATGGTTGCATTGCCCAGTCCGTTGCCTGTATTGCGGCTTATGCGGAACTCATAACCCTCTCCTGGCAGTTGTCTATCGTCAGTAGGGTTGTCCACCATAGAGTTCTTTCTGATGCCCATCGACTCCTTGCTGCTTATCGTGCGCACCTCATAAGGACCGTCGATGTTGTCTGCTCGTGCACACATCATGCGTCCCATGGGAGCATAGTCGGCACTTAGGATATAGTATTTCCCGTTTATTTTATATATGTGATGCCCTTCGCCCATTGCCGAACCCTCAGGAATAATAGTGCGTTCTGAGCCTTCCACGAAACCGCTGAAGTCGGGTTTCAACTCTATAATCTTAACGTTGCCGTAGCCATATACGCAATATATCTTGTCGTCATCAAAGAGAACGCTAAGGTCATAGATTGCTCCTTTCATGTTGATGTGCTTCCATGGTCCTGTCGCCTTTTCGCTTATGAAAACCTGAAGGCCATGACCGTTGATGTTAGAGAAGATATAGAATTTCCCGTTATGATAGCGGATGCATGGTGCCCAGATGCCTTGGCCGTATGCCTCTTTATGATTTTCAAGGCGGAACTCATCCCCCATATCGAACCGAGGCAGGCAATAACTGGCGAAATCCCAGTTCACTAGGTCGCGCGAATGTAGTATTACAAGTCCTGGAAGGCAATGCATCGTGGTGCCGGCAAGGTAATAATCGTCGCCCACTCGTATGATGTCAGGGTCGGAGAACTCGTCATAAAACAAGGGGTTGGTATAGGTTCCGTTTCCGTTATCGGCAGTCCACGACTGCGCGCTGGCTACCATCGACAAGGCAGCGAGCATAATAGTTGCTAGCAATTTGTTGAACATATCTTTGATATTATAGGTGCAAAGATATGAATTTATTCGAAATAATCAAAGGAAAAAGCAAGTTATGTGATGTCACTTCTTTCTTGTCATCTCGAAATGGAATGGTTTATCGAAATGGCGGCGTGAGTAGTAGGTCACCGAGTGGTCGTCAAGATTCATCACCATTGTCCAGAGTGTGCCCATGAATCCTTCGTTGTTGCCCGCTTGCGATACCGACTCTATGGCTTTGGTAATCTCTTTTTCGCTCATCATTCCATTGCTCTGCTCATATCGTTGGCATAATTGCTCATATCGTTTGTCGCCCTCTATCAGTCCTACATTATGCTTAGCGTCGCACAGATAATGGTTGGTCACGGCCTTTGTCTCGGTTACCACCATTTTGTTTTCTACATATTCCACCACGACACTCCTGCCCGTAGCGTCAGACATTGCATAGTGGTGTGCCGAGCCGATGTCTGAGTGCATGTCTATGCCTTTGAGCAGTTCCAGCGCCTCTTCAACGTTGGTGGCATTGTTCAGCAGGTAGCGTATAGCCGTAGATGTGGTGAGTGCAGGTTTCCCTGTGCGTTGGTGAGTCTCCACATTGTCGCCAGCCATGAGGTCGGCAATGGCAAACCCCTTCTCGTTGATGCCGTCGAGGGCGAAGAAAAGTCCCGACAGCGCCATGTATTGGTTGGCGAACCCTTCGGGCAACCAGTCTTTCCCGAAGCCGTAAAACTCGATGTTGAATGTTGCTATCGACTCATATCCTCTGTCGGGAATGGTGTGCAGAATCATGGCTGTGCCCGACGGGTAGTCGAAGTTGCGCCCCATCATCACGTGCCCTTCCGTGTTTTTCGCTGTCAGCGTAGAGCATCCGTAACTGTTCTTCTGCGGATTTACGTCGGGAGTGTAGTAGCCTTTCGACAGGAAGTTTATGACATAGTGTTGCATTTTCTCAGCACTCTCGGCACCGCCTTGCTTTATCAGTTCGTCAAGACCGTCGTCGCCCTTGTACTCCATGTAGTAAAGTCCCTCGTCGAGTTTCTTCACCGACTGCGCCCCTTTAACCATCGGACCGAACATGTTCCATGCACAAACACCAACGACAACTGCCAATAAGGCGATTACCAGCAACGATATTCCAAATGCTTTCTTCATGATGATGTTATGATTTAATTATGATGCAAAGATAAAACAATAGCAATCACACCCCAAACATCTTTCGACCACTTCCCGTCCTTTATTCGACCAGATTGTCGAATGCCACATGTTGCACAGCGTTAATTCAGGTAATCTATTGCTAAGGACTCCCCGCCCTTTGAAGTTCCCCCTCGCTTCTCCGCAAATTAACGCTAATTACACGCAAATTATATTTACGGGCATTTACGTTAAAAACTACGAATTAAACGAATTACACAAATTATTTTAATTATTCTAATTTCTTTCCTTTAAAAACCACAGATTACGCGGATTACGTTGATTTTTAGACTATGTATTTTCTTGATTTATTTCTGACGAACGATTTCACAGATTTTCTCCGCATATTAACGCCAATTACACGCAAATAAATATTAATGGTTATTTACGTTCCATTTACGGGCATTTACGTTCAAAACCACGGATTACACTGATTGCACGGATTTATTTATTCCCCCCTCGGGGGGATTAGAGGAGGGGTTATTACGCAAATTATTTTAATTATTCCAATTTCTTTCCTTAAAAGCGCAGATTCTGCTGTTCAGAAGATATGCTATGGCATTCTAAATGATATCAAATGGGGAAACAATGTTAATAGGATTGTCGAACAAAGTTATTAACATTGTTAAGCCGTTTGTATCCTCTTGTATTACAGGAAGTTACAAACGGCTTGATGGATGGTGCTAATTTGCGTTCCAGAAGGGTTATTTCTTCGGGCTTTCTTTGCCGAAGAGATAAGACGGTTTATAACCTCCGCAGTCGATGACAATCTTCTCTATCACCACGCCTGGGTCGAGTGGTCTGAACACAAGACTGTGAACGTCGGCCTTGCCGACGGCGAACGGTGTCACAGTTTCAATCACGCGGCGCGCCACGGTGGGGTAGTAGATAGAGTAGATGTTCTCTGGTTTCTCATTGAGGTTGCTGTTGAAGTTCACCTTCACGGCATCGCTTCCGTCGAGCGACACGCTATACTGCAATCCTCCCTTGTTGAGGAAGTCGAGTGTTGACTTCAAGATGACATGCACCTTAACGTCTTTCACGTCGTCGGGCAGAGTGAAGCGATACTCCAGACTTGCTCCCTCGACACTTGCCGTTTGCGGCATCAGTTCCATAGCGCTCAGTGTTCTGCCCATGAACGGTATCACCGTCCACTTAGCGTTCTGTGCGTCGGTCTTGCTGTAGTAGTGCTCTGCCTCGATGGAAACATATCCGTTGCTCTCGCAGAAGATGTTTCCGCCCTCGCCATTCGCGCTCACATACTTCAGTTCGGGCAGTCGGTCGGCAGGGAAGTCATCGTTCCACGATGTGTATCCTATGTGCTTCTGCGTCATCATGCCGTTCCATTTGCCTCCTGCCAGTTGTGTGTTATATTCGTTGCACAGCAGCGAGTCGCGGCGGAAAGCCTTCTTGCAGCGCTCTGCCCACTGGTTTGCTGCGGGGTCGTTCTGTGCCGCCAGCGCATTGTTCATTGCCTGTGCATAGTACATCTGGTAAACGTTCGACATCGCCTCTACGGGGAACAGCACCAGTTGGTAGTAAGCATCGCGTGCCTCTTTGCTTATGTTTGCATATTGCAGAAGTGCGCGGTTCTCCAGTTCTATCCACTCGCGCGTCACCTCTTCCCATTCTCCTGTCTCCAGGTTATATGTCCTCTTGTCCAGCATTTCGGCGGTAGAGCGGCCGGCATACTTACAGTATAGGTTCAGTATCTCTGCTGCCTCTTGCGCCTCTTCCTTGCCGAACATCTGGCAGAAGTTAAGAGTATGGTCGGTGAGGTTTTGCGCATTATACTCATGCGGCTGCCAAGCCATGTCCATGAACAGCGTGATGGGGTATTCCATCGGCTTGAGGTCGCCCACGTTGAGAATCCACATGCGGTCGAGACCGTAGTCGTATGCCAGCGTCAGTTGTTCCCACATGTTCTGCGTCGGGGTGACGTTGAGCCACTTGGTGTTGCGCGGTGCGCCCACATAGTCAACGTGATAGTATAGTCCCCAGCCGCCCGGGTGCTTGCGTTCCTGTGCTGTAGGCACTCTGCGCACATTGCCCCAGTTGTCGTCGCAGAGCAACATAATGACGTCGTCGGGCACTTTCATCCCCTTGTCATAATAGTCGAGCACCTCTTTATAGAGCGCCCACACCTGTGGGGTCTTGTTTGCCGGCTTGCCCGTCACTTCCTTTATGATGCGCCGCTGGTTCTCCACGATGGTCTGCAACAGGCGTGTGTCGGCATCCTCCGACATTGCCTCGTCGCCGTCGCCGCGCATACCGATGGTCACCACGTCCTCGGTTCCCTTCATGCGTTCTATGCCGTCGCGGAAGAACTTGTCGAGATTCTCCTTGTTGGTGGCGTAGTTCCATGCTCCGTATTCTTTCCTGTGGCGTGCATACTCCTGATGGTTGCGTGCCATTGGCTCGTGATGGCTGGTGCTCATGATGACACCCATCTCGTCTGCTGTGCGGCTGTTCTCAGGGTCGTCGGCATAGAAGGCCCAACTCCACATGGCAGGCCACATGAAGTTTCCGCGCAGACGCAGTATCAGTTCGAACACCTTGGCGTAGAAACGGTGGTCGCCGTAGTTGGTTCCCCATGTGTTTTTCACCCACGAGGTGAGGCATGGCGCCTCGTCGTTGAGGAACAGTCCGCGGTAGCGCACTGCCGGTTCGCCGTCGGTGTAGGTTCCTTTGCGCACATATATATTATTATGGTGTGGCGTTGGGACATCAGCCCACCAGTACCAGGGCGACACACCTATCTGGCGCGACAGTTCGTAAATGCCGTAGATGGTGCCTCGGCGGTCGCTTCCGGCGATAGCAATACGCCCGTCACTTGTCGTCTGAATGATGAATTTCTCATTCTTTCCTTGCAGTTGCTTGCGGTCAATGACACCCTGTTTGACGAGTTTGTCAATCTCCTTGGAGTGTCCTATCGTTCCCACGATGATGCGTGCTTCGCCTTCAGAAACTATTGTTGCGTTGGTTCCCGTCACTCTTCCGAAGTCCTCGGCAAGGTTTCTTGCGGCAATCATGACACCCTTCTGGTCTTGCTGGTCAACGAGAATTGTCGTCTCGCCGTTGCCTGCCACCTGAATGTCTCCGTTGTCAAATGATACGAACTGCTGTGCAGCCACTGCCGCTAATGTCACTAATGATAATGTTACTGCTGTGATGCAGCGTTTCACAGATGTTGGAGTTCTCATATAATTGGTTAAGTATTGATTTCTTCGCAAAGGTAAGACTATTATTCGTTTCATGCAAGTGCCTCTAAGAACTTTCTTGCGTACTGAAACAAAATGAAATTACTTTGGTAGAAAATGTGGGTTAAGTGATGAATGTTTTCATGCTGCACTCGGGACAAATGCCCTTCAGCACGTAGTTGATGCTTGACAACTGGAAGCCGTCGGGCAGTTCAACCACTGGCACACGTATGTTCTTCAGGCAGAACGTGCGGTGGCACTGAGTGCAGAAGAAGTGTGTGTGTTCGTCCTCAACAAGTTCTTCGCAGTCGCAGTCGTCATCGCAAACGTTGTATTTCATCGTTCCGCTGCCATCGTCAACAGCATGTATCAGTCCGTGCGCCAAGAACAAAGTCAGCGCACGCGAGATAGTGCTTTTATCGACAGTGGGCAGCAGCCGCTCCAGTTCGGGCAGCGATACCATCTCGTCTCCACGGAACATCTCCCGCAGGATGAGTATGCGCGTCGCCGTCGGTTTTATGCCCCGGTGGAGCAGGGTGTGCGAGAAGAAAGTGTTGTCGGTGCTTGACATGACTTATATTCTAAAGTTTCGTAAACTCAACTTTTTTGGAGTTATGGAGTTAAGGAGTTAAGGAGTTATGACATTAGTAATCTTCTCTTTTTTCATTTGGAGCGATTGGATAGTAGGGTGTTGTCTTAACTCCTTAACTCCATAACTCCTTAACTCCTTCAACTTGCGAAAGTTGAGAATATTAATTATCCGTTCTTCTTGCTAACTTTCGTTGCCTTGATGAAGTAAACTATCAGGCAGATGTATGCCGCGAGCGAAAGCACCTCGGAGAGTGAGTTCTGCAGCCATGCGTCGTTTATCAGGTTGATGCCTCCGAAGCGCATCAGAGCGCTGACAACACCCATCAGTGCGCCGCCGGCAATGAATCCCGAGGCAATCAGCGTGCCCTTGTCGCCGCGTTCCTTGTTCACCTCGGCGTCCTTAGAGCGCGATGTGACGTACCAGTTTATGGCACCGCCCACGAGCAGCGGGATGTTCAGTTCCAGAGGTATGAACATGCCCAGGGCGAACGCCAGGGCAGGAATCTTGAAGAAGGTGAGCACGATGGCAATCACGGCACCGATGGCATAGAGAACCCACGGCGCGCCCACACCGCTCATCAGCGGCTCAATCACGGCTGCCATGGCGTTGGCCTGCGGTGCTGCCAGTTCGCCCGACGCGAAGTCGTAGGTCTGGTTGAGCACTATCATCACGCCGCCCACGGTGGCTGCCGACACCAGAGTGCCGAGGAACTTCCACGTCTCCTGCTTCTTGGGTGTGGTGCCAAGCCAGTAGCCTATCTTAAGGTCGGTGATGAAAGAACCCGCTACGGAGAGCGCGGTACATACCACACCGCCCATGATGAGTGCTGCAAGCATGCCGCCAGGACCCTTCAGTCCGACAGCAACCATTACCACCGAGGCCAGGATGAGCGTCATCAGCGTCATGCCGCTGACGGGGTTTGAGCCCACAATGGCAATGGCGTTGGCTGCAACAGTAGTGAAGAGGAAGGCTATGACGGCCACCAGCAGGATGCCCACAACGGCGAAGAGCAGATTGTCCATCACGCCGAGCCAGAAGAAGATGAACGTCACCACGAGCGTTACTGCCGTGCCTATGGCGATGATTTTGAACGCCAGGTCCTTGTCGGTGCGCTTCTCCTCGCCCTCGCTTGCTTTCTGTTCAGCCGCAGGAGCGGGTTTCAGTCGCGTTATGGCACCCTTGATGATGGGCCAACTCTTGATGATTCCTATCACGCCAGCCATTGCTATGCCGCCGATACCTATCGACTTGCCGTATGCCTTGAATATCTGTTCGGGCGACATGTCGCCAACGGCGGTGGTTATCGAGGGGTCCCACTGGTTCAGCACGTCGCCAGGGAAGAGCAGTGCCATGCCTGGCACGATGATCCACCACACCGCCAGTGAGCCCAGACAGATGATGAACGCATACTTCAGACCCACGATGTAGCCCAGACCGAGCACCGCAGCGCCGGTGTTCACCTTGAACACCAGTTTCGCCTTCTCGGCAAGTGTCTCGCCGAAGCCCACCACACGCGTGGTGAAGTTCTCGTTCCACCAGCCGAAGGTGCTCACGATGAAGTCGTAAAGACCGCCCACGATGCCCGCAATGAGCAGTGGCTTGGCCTGCGAACCGCCCTTCTCGCCGCTCACCAGAACCTGTGTTGTGGCTGTCGCCTCGGGGAAAGGATACTTGCCGTGCATGTCCTTGACGAAGTATTTGCGGAACGGTATGAGGAACAGGATGCCCAGAATGCCGCCCAGAAGCGACGCCAGGAAGATGTTGAGGAACGACGCGCTCATCGCCTCGCCGTACTTAGCCTGCAGGATGTAGATGGCAGGCAGCGTGAAGATGGCTCCCGCCACCACTGCTCCCGAGCATGCTCCGATGCTCTGAATGATGACGTTCTCGCCCAATCCCTGCTTGCGTTTTGCCGCCGTTGACACACCTACGGCGATGATGGCAATGGGGATTGCAGCCTCGAACACCTGTCCCACCTTCAGTCCCAGGTAGGCAGCGGCTGCCGAGAAGAGCACCGCCATGACGATGCCCCACGCCACGCTCCATGCGTTGACCTCCGGATATTGGCGGTCGGGGCTCATCAATGGTTTATATTCCTCACCCTCCTTCAGTTCCCGAAACGCGTTTTCGGGCAGTTGCATTGTTTCTTTTTCTTTCATCGTTTATTGTTTGTTAATTTTTAGTTCGTATTTTTCCCGGTTGTTACCAGCATCTGGTAAAGAGATTACCAGTGCTTGGTAATGTTTTTACCGACTTCTGGTAATACCATTACCGACCGCTGGTAAAAAGATTCCCAGACTTTTGTAACTCTTGGGAATTTTATTCCCAGTGTTTTCAAACGTTGGGAATGCCTTTGTAGAAAGGGTTTCCAGAGATGGTGATTACTTCGCGGTGAGTTTCCCGAAGAGTTCTTCCATTCCAGCCGAAGCACCCTTCTTGATGTGCGTGACGTTGTAGCGTCCGCTGCCCATCACGTCGTTGGGGTCGATGAGATAGACGGGCACGTCGCGGCGGGCATACTGAATGAGGCCTGCTGCGGGATAGACCACCATCGAAGTTCCTATGATTATCATGATGTCGGCATCGGCAACAGCCTCGGCAGCAACGCTGATGTTGGGCACTCCCTCGCCGAAGAAGACGATGAAGGGGCGCAGAAGTGAGCCGTCGCCGGCAAGTTCTCCTGGTTCTATTGTCAGTTTGTCGGGCCCCAGTTGCACATGATAGCGCGGGTTATCTACGTCGCGGCTTGAGCATGCCTTCATCAGTTCGCCGTGCAGATGTATAACTTTGGTGCTGCCAGCCACCTCGTGCAGGTTGTCCACATTCTGCGTCACCACCGTCACGTCGTAGTGTTTCTCGAGTTCGGCCACGAGCAGATGCCCATTGTTAGGCTTCACGTCGGTGTATTTGGTGCGCAGCATGTTGTAGAAGGCGTTAACATACTCGGGGTCAGCCTCCCATGCCTCGTGGGTTGCCACGCGCGAGACGGGATAGTTCTCCCATAGTCCGTCGGCATCGCGGAAGGTGCTCAGACCGCTTTCCACGGACATTCCTGCACCAGTAAGTACAACTATCTTCTTCATAATAAATGGTTTTTAGAGTTTTCTGTTTGCAAAAATAAGTATAAAATTCCTAACTCCTTGTCTCCTTAACTCCATTTAACGTCTTGATGCCCGATTTTCTTTCTTTTGTTTGCATGTAAAGAAAATTATCACTACTTTTGCAAGCAAATTTTATTAGTACTAATATTTTATAGAGAAAGATGGACAAACTTAGTTATGGTTTGGGTCTCGGCATCGGCCAGCAGTTGGCGCAGATGAACATCGAGGGCCTGAACATTGATGATTTCGCAGACGCAATCAGAGATGTAATCAACGGCAACAAACTCAAGGTGGAGCACCGCGAGGCACAGCAGATAGTGCAGAACTACTTCGCCGAACAGGAGAAGAAGATGCAGGCAGAGCGTGCCGAGAAAGGCAAGGCGGCAAAGGAGGAGGGTGAGAAATACCTCGCCGAGAACGCCAAGAAGGAAGGCATCGTCACCACAGCGAGCGGACTGCAATATAAAGTGCTGAAGGAAGGAACGGGCAAGCAGCCCAAAGCCACCGACAAGGTGCGCTGCCACTACGAGGGATTCCTCATCGACGGCACGGTGTTCGACTCCAGCGTTCAGCGCGGCGAGCCGGCAGTGTTCCCGCTCGACGGCGTCATCGTGGGCTGGACCGAGGGACTGCAGTTGATGCGCGAAGGCGGCAAGTACCGCTTCTTCATCCCCTACAAACTGGGTTACGGCGAAGGTGGAGCAGGCGCAAGCATCCCTCCTTTTGCCACACTCGTGTTCGACGTGGAATTGCTTGAAGTATTGTAAACACTTAAAATAAAACATTATAAACCAATGAAAAAATTATCAATCGTGGCAGCACTTGCCATAGCAGCCGCTTCATTCACGGCTTGCAACAACTCGGCTACAAAGGCCGACCTCAAGACAGACCTCGACACTCTGAGTTATGCCATCGGTATGGCACAGACCAACGGTCTGAAGGATTACCTCGTACAGCGCCTCGGCGTTGACACTGCTTACATGGACGACTTCCTCAAGGGTGTCAATGAGGGTGTGAACGCTGGCGACGACAAGAAGAAGAACGCATACATGGCAGGTCTGCAGATAGGTCAGCAGATAAGCACACAGATGGTGAAGGGCATCAACCACGAACTCTTCGGCAACGACTCTACACAGACCATCTCGCTGAAGAACTTCATGGCAGGCTTCTCTACCGCAGTGCTTGGCGGCAAGGGACTCATGACTCAGGAGCAGGCTCTCCAGACAGCACAGACCAAGATGGACAAAATCAAGGCTGCTGCTATGGAGAAGCAGTATGGCGACAACAAGAAGAAGAGCGAGGAGTTTGTTGCTAACTATGCCAAGAAGGACGGCGTGAAGAAACTGGACAAGGGCATCTTCTACACCGTTATCAAGGAAGGCAACGGTCCGCTGCCAAAGGACACCTCAATGGTTACACTGCAGTATGAGGGTAAACTCATCGACGGAACAGTGTTCGACAGTTCTTACCAGCGCGGCAAGGCAGTACCAATGCGCGTCAACCAGGTTATCCCAGGCTTCACCGAGGCTCTGCTTCACATGCCTGTAGGTAGCGTATGGGAAGTGTGTATCCCACAGGAGCAGGCTTACGGCGCACGCGAGGCAGGCAAGATTAAGCCATTCTCTGCCCTCGTATTCAAGATTGAACTCGTTTCACTGGGAGCAAAGAAGTAACTGATTCCGCTGTTCCCGTGGTTTGGGAGTTAAGGAGTTATGGAGTTAAGGAGTTAAGACAAAAGTATTGCTAATAAACATCTGCAATTCATGCGCTGTCTTAACTCCTTAACTCCATAACTCCTTAACTACTAATTACAAATTTCTAAAATATAAATAATGAAAAAGACCATTCTTATGGCACTGCTCATCATTGTCAGTGCCACCGTGACAACTGCCACGGCAGGAAAGAAAGACAAGAAAAAGAAAGGCAACAAAGTAACGGCACTGCAGCCCGTGCAACTCAACAGCGGCATCGACTCGCTGAGTTATGCTCTCGGTATGTCGCAGAGCCAGGGACTGAAGAAATATCTCGCCAACCAACTGAAGGTAGATACCACATTCATCGACGCTTTCTGCGAGGGACTTATTGAGGTGGCAAACCAGCCAATCACCGACGAGGAGTCGGCACGCTATGCCGGACATTCCATCGGCTTGCAGGTGGTGAAGAGCATGATTCCGACAATGGAGACGGAGGTAAAGGCTGCCGACGAGTCGATGGCCATCAACCGCAACGCATTCCTCTCGGCATTCCTCGGAGGCGTGAAGGGAGAGCCGACACTCATGACCAAAGATAAGGCAGAGAACTTCTCGCGCAGCAAGATGAACGAACTCAGAAAGGCGGCAGAGATGAGGGTGAAGAAAGAAGGCGAGGACTTCCTTGCCGAGAACGCTAAGAAAGACGGTGTCGTGGTGCTGCCCAGCGGACTGCAATACAAGGTGCTGAAGCAGGGAACGGGTGCCGTTGCCAAGGAAGACGACAAGGTGCGCGTCATCTATGAGGGACGACTCATCGACGGCACGGTGTTCGACGGCAGTGCCAAGCACGACGACAATGGTGTGGTGTTCCAGCCAAGACAGGTGATAAAGGGATGGACCGAGGCACTCACCATGATGCCTGTAGGCTCGAAGTGGCAACTCTATATCCCGCAGGAACTGGCCTACGGACAGCGCGGTGCAGGCAAGGACATCAAGCCTTACTCAGCACTCATCTTCGATGTTGAAGTAGTGGGGATAGAGAACGAAAAGTAAGCAAAAAGCAGTCAAAAAGCGACAAAATATCAACTTTTCCTTTCAAAATGTTGCATAATTCAATTATTGTTTTTATTTTTGCTATCGAAATAGTAAAAAGAGAAACTACAACTGAATAAAAACTAAACAGAATGGAAAAGATTGATGCGCTCGATATGAAGATATTGAGCATCTTGTCGAAAAATGCACGCATCGCCTTCAAGGACGTGGCTGCCGAATGCAATGTAAGCAGAGCCGCCATACACCAGCGTGTGCAACACCTGATTGAGGACGGCGTGATAACAGGCAGCGGCTTTGACGTAAATCCTAAGTCGCTCGGATACAGCACATGCACATACGTGGGCATTACGCTCGACCGAGGTAACTTGTATAAGAAGGTGGTGGAGAAACTGCAACACATCCCCGAGATTGTGGAGTGCCACTTCACCACCGGTCCCTACACCATGCTCGTGAAACTCTATGCACGCGACAACGAGCAACTCATGGACTTGCTCAACAACCAACTGCAGAGCATCGACGGCGTGGTGGCGACAGAGACGCTTATCTCGCTCGAACAGAGCATAAAGAGAGAAGTGCCTGTCGTGACAGACTAACTTGTAAATAATATCGACAAAACATCATGCGCACATACGAACTGAAGCGCCATTTAGAAGAAATCTACGCCCAATACCCAGAGGGCAAACACCAGCCTATAATAGGCATCACAACAAACTTCGTGGAACATGATGCACGGATTGCCGACCGCTACTACCTCTCGGTGTTGGAAGCGGGCGGCACTCCTGTGCTTATACCCCCTATAAACGATAAGGACGTCATCATTGGAACGCTGGAGCATCTCGACGGACTGATGCTCACGGGCGGTGCCGACATCAACCCGCTATGGGCGGGAGAAGAACCGTCGGCTAACCTCAGCAACATCAACAGCACACGCGACCTTCCGGAACTGCTCATCACTCGTCTGGCATACAACAGACAGATGCCTATTCTCGGCATCTGCCGCGGAATACAGACGCTGGCGGTGGCTCTCGACGGTAAGGTGCAGCAACACGTGGCTTCAGAGATAAAACACTCGCAGGAGGCACCACGCGACGAACTGACACACAGCGTCTCGATAGAGCCGGGAACGCTGCTGCGAAAGATATTCAAAGACCAGAAACGACTGCTCGTAAACAGTTTCCACCACCAGGCGGTGGCAGACCCCGGCAAGAGGTTCCGCGTGGCGGCACGTGCTGCCGACAACACCATCGAGGCGATGGAGAGCAGCGAGTATAAGCCCATTCTCGGCGTGCAGTGGCATCCCGAGTGGTTGCCAGAAGGAGCACCGCTGTTCAAGTGGCTCGTCGATGAGGCAGAGAAGTTCTATCTCGCCAAGCAGATGCACCGCCGTGTGCTCACTCTCGACACCCACTGCGACACACCGATGTTCTTCCCGAAGGGCATCCACTTCGAGCAGCGCGACTCCAGAATCCTGTACGACCTGCACAAGATGACCGAAGGACGTCAGGATGCCGTGATTATGGCTGCCTATCTGCCACAGCCTAAGATTGGCGAGGCATTCTCGCAGAAGGTGGCTTTCGACGTGAAAGGACCTACCGACTATGCCGACCTTATCTTCAACAAGATAGAGGAGATTGTGAAGAACAACCGTCAGTATCTGAGCATTGCGCGCACGGCGAGCGACCTCTACGAAGACAAACGCAAGGGGCGCAAGTCTATTATGTTCGGCATCGAGAATGCTCTGGCACTGAGCCACGACCTGCAGAACGTGCGTCACTTCGCACAGCGCGGCGTGGTTTATATCACGCTCTGCCATAACGGCGACAACGATGTGTGCGACTCTGCCAAGGGCTGCAACACTCATGGTGGCGTGAGCAAGTTCGGACGTGAGGTGATAAAGGAGATGAACGACTACGGACTGATGATTGACCTGTCGCATGCTGGCGAGAAATCGTTCTACGATGCGGTGGAACTGAGCCGTGTCCCGGTGGTGTGCAGCCATAGCAACTGCCGTGCACTGTGCGACCATCCGCGCAACCTCACCGACGACCAGTTGCGCACTCTGGCGCAGAAGGGTGGAGTGGCGCAGATAACCCTCTATCCAGGATTCCTGCGCACTCAGGGCGAGGCAACAATCATCGACGCCATACGCCATCTTGAACATGCCATCGAGATAATGGGCATCGACCATGTGGGCATTGGCACCGACTTCGACGGCGATGGCGGCGTGCGTGGCATGGCTGACGCTTCAGAGATGATAAACTTCACACGCCATCTCATGTCACGACGTTACAGCGAGCGCGACATACAGAAAATATGGGGCGGCAACTGGATTCGCGTGATGGCTCAGATACAAGCCGCCGCAACAAAGAAATAACATTGAGAACCATCTTTCCCATGAACAATAAAAAGCATTTCCTCCTCGTAATGTGTGCAGCGATGATATTGCTGCCCCTCCTCAACAGTTGCAAGACCAACAAGCAGGGCAATGACGAGAAACCACTGGTGAAACTCACTCCCGTGGGTCCCGAATTCAATGCCGACAGTGCATATAACTACTGTCAGGCACAGTGCGACTTCGGCCCGCGAACAATGAACTCCAAGGCGCACGACGACTGCGGAAAGTGGATAGTGCAGAAGTTCCAGCAGTTTGGATGCACCGTGACAGAACAGAAGATTGACCTTATTGGATGGGACGGCAAGACCCTGAAATGTACCAACATCATCGCTTCGTATAAGCCGGAGATGACCACCCGTGTGCTTCTCTGCGCCCATTGGGACAGTCGCCCGTGGGCTGACAACGACCCCGACTCTGCCAACTGGCACAAGCCTGTGATGGCTGCCAACGACGGTGCGTCGGGTGTGGCGGTGCTCTTGGAACTGGCGCGTATCATCAACGATTCCGACTCGCTGAACATGGGGGTTGACTTCGTGTGCTTCGATGCCGAGGACTATGGCGTGCCACAGTGGAGCGATGCTCCCGACCGCGGCGACTCATGGGCTTTGGGTGCGCAGTACTGGTCGCAGAACCCGCACAAGCAGGGCTATGAGGCCACCTACGGCATCTTGCTCGACATGGTGGGAGGACAAGGTGCTCAGTTCTATCAGGAGGGAATGTCGATGCAGTATGCTCCCATGATAGTAAAGAAAATACATACTGCGGCTAAGGTTGTGGGCTTTGGCAGTTTCTTCCCAGAGAAGAGCAACGGCGCCATCACCGACGACCATGTGCCCGTTAACCAGAACGCGAAGATTCCAACGGCAGACATCATCGCCTTCTATCCCGACTGCGCACAGAGTTCATTCGGTCCTACATGGCATACCGTAAACGACGATATGGACCATATAGACCGCAACACGCTGAAAGCAGTGGGACAAACAGTGGTTCAGGTTATATTCTCAGAATAACGTTTGGGGTTGAGAGTTGAAAGTTGAGCGTTGAGCGAGATTAGTTTCTACTTATAGAACATTATTCGCTCAACGCTCAACTTTCAACGCTCAACCTTAATCAAGGTACGAGTCTTTAAATCCAAGGAAATAGAGCACACCGTCAAGACCGATGGTGTTGATGCTCTGTTCGGCATTAGCCACAACGCGAGGCTTGGCATGGAAGGCGATGCCCAGTCCCGACTCAGAAAGCATCGGCAGGTCGTTGGCACCGTCGCCAACGGCAATGGTCTGTGCTATGTTCACCTTCTCTACCTGTGCTATCAGTCGCAGCAGTTCGCGTTTGCGCTGACCATCCACCACATCGCCGACATAATGTCCGGTGAGTTTCCCGTTCTCGTCAATCTCCAGTTCGTTGGCATAGACGTAGTCGATGCCCCAGCGCTTCTGCAGATACTCGCCGAAGAACGTGAATCCTCCGCTCAGTATGGCAATCTTATATCCGCAACGCTTCAGCACCGTCATCAGACGGTCGGCACCCTCGGTGATGGGCAGGTTTTCGGCTATCTCCTTCATCACGCTCACGTCAAGTCCTTTCAGCAGTGCCACGCGCTCGGTGAAACTCTGCTTGAAGTCTATCTCGCCGCGCATGGCACGTGCGGTGATTTCTTTTACCTTGTCGCCGACACCGGCACGCATCGCCAGTTCGTCGATACATTCGGTCTGTATCAGCGTGGAGTCCATATCGAAGCAGATGAGACGTCGCATCCTGCGGAACATATTGTCTTCCTGGAACGAGAAGTCCATCTCCATAGTGTGTGACAGTTCCATCAATTTACCCTGCATAGCATCGCGGTCCTTGGCATTGCCGCGCAGCGAGAACTCGATGCAGGCACGGGCGTTCTTGCGTGGGTTGCGTATCGAGAGACGACCCGTGAGTCGGCGGATGGAGTCGATGTTGAAACCCTGCTCGGCAATCACCGTCGTCGCTGCCTCTATCTGCCGCGCCTCCAAATGACGGCCTATTATGGTGAGGATATAACGGTTCTTGCCCTGGCGGCTCACCCATTCCTCATACTCATCATCGCTGATGGGTGCGAAACCGATGTTCACCCCCAGTTCGGTGGCTTTGAACAGCAGTTCCTTCATCACATGACCAGAGTTCTGTTCGTCAATCCTGAACATCACGCCAAGCGACAGCGAGTTATGGATGTCTGCCTGACCGATGTCCAGAATCATGGCATCATACTTTGCCAGAATGCTCATCACCGAAGCGGTGAGTCCTGGACGGTCCACACCAGTGATGCGAGCCACTATCTGTTCCTTTTTTCCTTTTTCTTTCATATTGGGCGCAAAGTTAGGTAATTTTAAGGACAAAAGGTCAAGGCACAGAACAAAAATTGTTAAAGCACGCCTTTGTTGTTGCTTTATTTGGCAATTATTGATAACTTTGCCCTAAACAATAAATACTAAAGGCTTTTATGATTTCCACCGAGACGTTGTGCTATGCACGTCAGCATCGCGACGAAGACCCGCGGGCATTGGCGCTGAAGGCAAAGGTGCCTGCTGGTGTCAATCTCACCGAGGCACTGCAACAGATAGCGGGATGGCAGACGGCGCGCCATAAACTGCCTGCATGGGCGGCTTGTGACGGCATCGTCTATCCGCCACACCTCGCCATGGAACAGTGTTCTTCGGAGCAGACGGCACGCTATAAGGCTGGTGTGGTGGCGCGTCTGCTGGGCGACAAGGCAAAGGACAGCACGCTCTACGACCTTACGGGTGGTTTCGGAGTCGATTTCTCTTTCCTCGCACCGCTTTTCGGCAGAGCAGTCTATGTGGAACAGCAGGCACCACTTGTCGAGGTGGCACGCCATAACTTCAGCACCCTGCGACTAAATAACGTTGAGGCTCGTTGCAGCAATGCTCTCGAAGCGCTTCACGACATCGGTCATGCCACGATGATTTTCCTCGACCCGGCGCGGCGCGACAGCAGTGGGGCACGCACATACGCCCTCACCGACTGCACCCCCGATGTTCTCGCTATGAAGGAGGAACTGTTTGCGAAAGCCGACTTCCTGATGCTTAAACTCTCGCCGATGCTCGACTGGCGCGCTGTGGTGCAGCAGTTAGGATGCGTCAGTGAACTACACATCGTGTCGGTGAAGAACGAGTGCAAGGAACTGTTAGTGGTGGTGGCACCAGAAGCCCCTCTCTTATCCCCCCAAAAGGGGGAGGACATGCCACCTCAAGCCGAAGATAATGCCCTAACCGTTTATTGTATCAATGACGACCAGCAGTTCATATTCTCTCCGTCCTCACTTAATATAGTAGCGACTGAGGAATCCTCCCCCCTTTGGGGGGATAAGAGAGGGGCTTCTTCTTGGGATAAGAGAGGGGCATTCTCTGTTGATAACAAAGGGGCTTTAGGTGCTTTCCTCCTCGTCCCCAACGCCTCCATAATGAAGGCAGGGTGTTTCCCCGAACTTGCCCGTCGTTATGGCGTGTCACCGATATCCGCTAATAGTCACCTCTTCATTTCTCCCCATTCCATCGAAGATTTCCCCGGTCGTCAGTTCGAGATTACCGCCATTTCATCGATGAACAAGCGTGAGTTACGCGCCACCTTCTTTGGCATCAGTCAGGCGAATGTGGCAGTGCGCAACTTCCCCATGAGTGCCGAGCAGTTGCGTCACCGTCTCCGTTTGCGCGATGGTGGCAACCTTTATGTCTTCGCCACTACGCAGGAAGACGGACAACACATCCTCTTCCTTTGCAAGAAACACGTCTAATGACAAATGGGATTACTAACTACTAATTACACGAATTAAACTAATTATCCATTAAGAAAGAAATTAGAATAATTCATGTAATAACCCCTCCTCTAATCTCCCCGAGGGGGGAGGATGCTGCGCGGATTGTTCTCTTGTTTGGCGGGCGTACACGGGGGTACGCCCCTACAGTGTTATGGTGCTTGTATAATCGTAGGGGCTTACCTCCGTGTAAGCCCGTTGTTTTTTAAAACGTAAATATACGCAAATGGGACGTAAATAACCATTAATAATTTATTCGCGTTTAATTCGCGTTAATTTGCGGAGAATAATCCGTGAAATCCGTATAATCCGTTGTTTTTTTCGCCGCCAATTATCGCAAATGTAACGTAAATGCCCGATAATAATATTTGCGTTTAATTCGCGTTAATTTGCGGAGCATAAATCCTCGTAATCTGTGGTTTTTGAGGGAAAGAAATTAGAATAATTTGTGTAATTCGTTTAATTCGTAGTTTTATAACGTAAATAACCGATAATAATTTTCGTTTTATTCGCGTTAATTTGCGGAGAATAATCTGTGAAATCGTTCGTCAGAAATAAATCATGAAAAATACATAGTCTAAAAATCAACGTAATCCGCGTAATCTGTGGTTTTTGAAGGAAAGAAATTAGAATAATAAAGATAATTCGTTTAATTCGTAGTTTTATAACGTAAACATTTGATAATAATTTGCGTGTTATTCGCGTTAATTTGCGGAGAAATAACGGAGAAATAAAAAGGTGCAACTCGCAGTGAGTTACACCTTATTATATATAAAGCAGCGAATGCTTTAGAAGTCCATGTGGTCGAGTGCATCAGTGAAGCCCTTCGGCTCGCGGTCCTCAGACGGATCAAAGTAGTCGCGACCCTCGTTGTTTCCCTCGTTGTTGCGGTCGTAGCGGCGGTCGTTGTTCCTTGGCTGACGACGGTCACCACGTTCGCCACGCTCCGGACGTGGACGACGCTCGCCACGCTCTGGGCGCGGACGGCGCTCGCGCTCAACATATCCCTCAGGTTTTGGGATGAGGCAGCGGTGCGACAACTTATACTTGCCAGTCTTCTGGTCAATCTCCAGCAACTTCACTGTAATCTTGTCACCCTCCTTGATGCCTGCCTCCTCGACAGTCTCGAGGCGTTTCCAGTCAATCTCAGAGATGTGCAGCAGACCGTCCTTGCCCGGCAGTATCTCCACGAAGCATCCGTAAGGCATGATGCTGCGCACCGTACCCTCGTAAACCTCGCCTACCTCGGGCACTGCCACGATGGCCTTTATCTTGCCGATGGCAGCGTCGATGCTCTCCTTGTTAGGAGCAGACACCTGAACGATGCCCTTGCCCTCAACCTCGTCGATGGTGATGGTGGCACCAGTGTCCTCCTGCATCTGCTGGATAATCTTTCCGCCAGGACCGATAACAGCACCGATGAACTCCTTAGGAATGTCAAACTGCTCGATGCGTGGCACCTGTGGCTTGAAGTCGGCGCGTGGCTCAGGCATCGTCTCCAGCATCTTGCCCAGGATATGCTCGCGGCCAGCCTTGGCCTGCATCAGAGCCTTCTCCAGAATCTCGAACGACAGACCGTCGCACTTGATGTCCATCTGTGTGGCTGTCAGACCGTCGCGTGTTCCGGTGGTCTTGAAGTCCATGTCGCCCAGGTGGTCCTCGTCGCCGAGGATGTCGCTAAGCACAGCATACTTGTCCTCGCCCGGGTTCTTGATAAGACCCATAGCGATACCGCTTACAGGCTTCTTCATAGGAACACCAGCGTCCATCAGTGCCAGCGTGCCGGCACATACGGTAGCCATTGACGAAGAGCCGTTAGACTCCAGAATCTGGCTCACCAGACGTACGGTGTAGGGGAAGTCTGCTGGAATCTGTCCCTTCAGCGCGCGCCATGCCAGATGGCCGTGGCCAATCTCGCGGCGGCCCACACCGCGCTGTGCCTTAGCCTCGCCGGTGCAGAATGGAGGGAAGTTATAGTGGAGCAGGAATCGCATGTAACTCTTCTCCAGCACGTCGTCAACAAGTTTCTCGTCCAGTTTCGTACCCAGGGTACAGGTCGAGAGACTCTGTGTCTCGCCACGAGTGAAGATGCTGCTGCCGTGAGGCATAGGCAGTGGAGAAACCTCGCACCAGATAGGACGTATCTCGTCGGTCTTGCGGCCGTCAAGACGCTTGCCCTCGTCGAGGATGCAGCGGCGCATGGCGTCGCGCTCCACGTCGTGATAATACTTATCAATCATTGCCTCATAGTCCTCTTTGGTGATTTCTTCCTCAGCGTTCTCAGTGTTCTCTGTCTTCTCTGCTAACTCTGCGAAGAACTTCTCCTTGAAGTCTGCCACAATCTTCTCAAATGCCTCGGCACGCTCCTGCTTCTCCAGAGCCTGACCCACAACGTCGTAAGCCTTCTGGTAGCACTCCTGGCGAACACGCTCGCGCAGCGACTCGTCGTTGATTTCGTGGCAGTACTCGCGCTTAACGTCCTTGCCCAGTTCCTTCGACAGTTCCACCTGCAGGTCGCACATCGGCTTGATGGCAGCCATGGCAGCCTTCAGCGCACCCAGCAGATCCTGCTCAGAAACCTCGTCCATCTCGCCTTCCACCATCATGATGTTCTCGGCGCTCGCGCCCACCATGATGTCCATGTCGGCATTCTTCATCTGCTCCACGGTAGGGTCGATGACATACTCGCCGTTGATGCGGGCAACACGAACCTCCGAGATAGGGCACTCGAACGGTATATCTGAACATGCCAGAGCGGCAGAGGCAGCGAAGCCTGCAAGAGCATCGGGCTGGTCAACACCGTCGGCACTGAAAAGCATCACATTGACAAACACCTCGGCATGATAGTCTGACGGGAACAGCGGGCGCAGCACACGGTCAACCAGTCGAGAGGTAAGGATTTCGTTGTCAGAGGCCTTGCCTTCGCGCTTTGTAAAACCGCCGGGGAAACGGCCTGCGGCAGCATACTGCTCGCGATAATCCACTTGCAAAGGCATAAAATCTGTTCCGGGAACTGCATCTTTTGCTGCACAAACAGTTGCGAGCAGTACGGTGTTGTTCATGCGGAGCATGACCGAACCGTCGGTCTGTTTTGCAACTTTCCCGGTCTCAATCGTGATGGTTCTTCCATCAGGCAATTGAACTGTTTTTGTAATTACGTTCATCTTTTGTTAAAACA
This sequence comes from Prevotella sp. UBA4330, assembly GCA_002394385.1. GTDB lineage: Bacteria > Bacteroidota > Bacteroidia > Bacteroidales > Bacteroidaceae > Prevotella. The sequence goes on along the minus strand of DGTS01000038.1, from coordinate 75,962 downwards.
TCAAATAATTAATACGTCTAAAAATAAATTGCGCAAAGATACTCATTATTATACTAATAAAAAAATATTCAACAACATTTTACCGTTTTTTATGAAAACAACCCCGATTACACGGATTATTGCCTCCGCAAATTAACGCGAATAACACGCAAATTGATTATCGACTGTTTACGTTCCATTTACGGATATTTACGTTAAAAACTACGAATTACACGAATTATTCTAATTTCTTTCCTTCAAAAACCACAGATTACGCGGATTACATTGATTTCTGAATGTATTTTTTTGATTTTTTTCTGTCGAACGATTTCACAGATTTTCTCCGCAAATTAACGCGAATTAAACGCAAATAATTATTAATGGTCATTTACGTCTCATTTACGGTCATTTACGTTTTAAAACCACAGATTACGCAGATTACGGGGATTATTATTTATCCACAAATTAACGCGAATTACACGCAAATTATATTATCGGACATTTACGTTATATTTACGAGAATTGGCGGAGGAAAACAACCACGAATTGCACGGATTATTATTTATCCACAAATTAACGCGAATTACGCGCAAATTATTATCGGTCATTAACGTTCCATTTACGGTCATTTACGTTTTAAAACCACAGATTACGCTGATTGCACGGATTTCTCTACGCGAATTACACGCAAATTATTATTATCGTTTATTTCGTTCCATTTACGGTCATTTACGTTAAAAAAAAACAAGAATTAAACGTGCTTATGTCTTTCTGTCTTATCACCTTTTTGTCTTTCTGTCCAACAATAATATGTCTTTCTGTCTAAACCACGTTTTAATTCATTTTATTACTAATCATGCACTAATTATGTCAAATTGGTTAAAAAGTACGCTTTATTGTTCGTTTTTTTTCTAAAAATATTTGTTTGTTTCATTATTAATTTTTAACTTTGCACCCGAAATATGCATTTGTCAGCGGTGTAATTTGGATGTAACGACGCAAATACTTCATCTTCACCGTCCGTAGAGATGCGTTATGGCATGTTTTCTATTTATATAAATAAGGTACCAATAATATACTCTGAGAACTGACACAATTCTTAAGGGGTAAAAGATATAACAATGATATAAATATTAACTAAACTTTTTGCAAAATGAAAAAGTATTTACTTTTAATGGTAGCAGGGATATTCGGTATCCTGACTGCTAATGCTTATAGCGTTACCACAAATAGTGATGGTAGCGTGACGATTGACGGAGGGACTTATTCAACTTCCCAACAGCAAGACACTTACGGTGTTTATCACACTGTCGTAACAGGTGACACAGGCTCTGGTCTTGACAATTCATTTAATGCAACCGAGAAATCTCAAATTGCTGGTGCAACAAAGATTTATCTCAAAGGCTTCATTAACAACATGTTGGCGTTCCAAGACATGCGTGCGGATCTTGCGAACGTAAAGACTGTAGATATGAGTGAGGCTTGTTTTGAGCAGAATCTGAACAATGTGGAACAAGTGACTTACTATCAGTATGACCCAACTTCTAAAACGTCATCACAGGTATCAAAGATCTACATGAAGAATGTTATGGCATTTTATTATTTCGATGGCATGACAGAAGCAATTCTTCCAAATAACCACTTGGAGAGCATTTGCATGAAGACCTTCGATGAAAACCATCAACTGACAACTACGTTCACAATTCCTTCAAGCGTTAAGTACATTGCTCAACAGGCAGTCATCAATACTCCTATCGCGAGTATCACAATCCCTGCAAATGTAGAGTACATTAATTCTCAGGGATTCCAAAATGCTGCTATTGCAGCACTTATTTCTGTGACAGTAAAGGGCTTCACCGCAGCAGCACCTGGCGCATTTGACAAGATGACAACTGTTGGACAGACAGCCTCTGACTATGCAAACTATGCTACTCTGACATACGATGTTGGTAGCGAGCATGATGCTTATTTCAAGAATCTTAATCATGTATTGACACAGCCTATTTCTCTTAACAAGGGTAAATTCCAGGATTGGCTGAACAAACACTATGAAATGGAAGATATAACAGACCCAAGCCAAAAGAACGGATGGAAGGAGTTTATCAACTCTGGTTCAGAACCTCCAATACAAGTGCCACTGGGAGATAAGGTTGTATTGAGAACCTTCAGTGATACTCATGCTCGTATTGTTCCTTTGGATTTCCGTGCATATCTTGTAAATGGAGTGACATACGACGAGAGCAAGGGTGGTTATGTGCTTTCATTGGTACAGATATTTGCAATCCCTGCTAATACTGGTGTAATCCTTTATGGTGAGATAGACGAGAGGGCAACAACTTTCAGCATGGCTACAATTCCTTCGTGGGAAGACAAGAATAGTAGTGACTATGTGGCTCCTTATACGCGTTTCTCTGGGAAAGTAAAAGATGCCGATAATAAGGATGTAACAATCACTAATTATATGGTACCTGCAATAGCAAACACGAAGATTTATCCTTACTACAAGGGAATGACAGACAACGAGTGGAAGTCTATATGGAATGAAACAGCACCAACAACAATGGAGCCATATTATACGAGATCTGGTGATGTTACCGATCGTAACTTTATCATGACAGACCTTAAATATACAACATTTGCCAATAAGGTTGTGTCAGACACGGAGGGCAGCGTACCAACAGGCAAGTCTTGCAATTATGTAGGATTCTTCCGTACACAGAAAGGTCTCACTATCGGTGGCAACAAGGCTTATTTGAGTATCCCTCATGATGAGGAATTGATAGATGACCCACAGAGCTTCGAGGGAATAGTATTGCCACAGACGGAGGGTCAGCAGGCATTCCGTGTTGCTGACTGGTCAAGATTTACAAGTACAGGAAACTGGGGACCACGTAGTAACTTTGGCGTCTTGAAATCTAAGGTTGCAGGTGATGAAATAATAGAAGATGCTACAGGCATTGACAATGTAAATACTGAGAACGTTGAGGATAATGACTATTATACTCTGCAGGGTGTGAAGGTTGCTCATCCTCAGAAGGGCGTTTACATCAAGAATGGCAAGAAAGTAATTTTAAAATAATATAAGAAGGAAACAATGAAAAAGGTATATGTTAGCCCCTTTACAGAGAAGACTCCATTCAAGATAGAGAGTGTTATGGATGAAACCAGTAATTATGGTTATAATCCAAGGGGTAAGGAAAATAGCGATGTAGTTGAAGAAGACGAAGAAGAAACTTCTCTCGTAGAGAAAGAAGTAAAGCCTCTGGCGTTCCACTCTAACAACTACCTCAAGAAGGTTTGGGACTAAGAAACAGTATCCCAAGGGGATATTCCCGATAACAAAGGTGCCGGTCAATAGTGACTGGCACCTTTTATTTATGAAACCCCTCCTCTAATCCCCCCGAGGGGGGGAGGATGCTGCGCGAATTGTTCCCTTGTTTGACGGGCGTACACGGGGGTACGCCCCTACAGTGTTATGGTGCTTGTATAATCGTAGGGGCTTACCTCCGTGTAAGCCCGTTGTTGTTTATTACGTAAATGTACGTAAATGTGACGTAAATGACCAATAATAAAAATTTTCGTTTAATTCGCGTTAATTTGCGGAGAAAAAAATCAGTGAAATCGTTCGTTAGAAAAGAATCAGGATAAATACATAGTTTAAAAATCAACGTAATCTGCGAAATCTGTGGTTTTTGAAGGAAAGAAATTAGAATAATTCGTGTAATTCGTAGTTTTTAACGTAAATATCCGTAAATGGAACGTAAATGGTCGATAATAATAATTTATTAGCGTGTAATTAGCGTTAATTTGCGGAGAAAGATCCGTGCAATCAGCGTAATCTGTGGTTTTGAACGTAAATGCCCGTAAATGGAACGTAAATAACCGATAATAAATTATTATCGTGTGATTAGCGGTGGTGAATATTTTTTGCCGATTTATTTGTTTATTCCGAAAGTTTGTCTATCTTTGCAAAATAATAACCGTCATTATTATAATGACCATTATCATTTATCGGTATGAAGTTCTATGACAGGGAAGTTGAGCAGCAGTTGCTCAGAGAGGTGTTAGTTCAAAGTAGGCATGAGGCGCGCATGACCGTCTTAATGGGTCGCAGGCGCATCGGTAAAACGGAACTCTCGCTACGTTGCGGGGATGACACTGTGCTTTATTTCTTTGTGGGGAAGAAAGCCGAGTCTCTGTTATGTCAAGACTTTGTGGCTGAGATAACTAGCAAACTTGGAGTGCCTGTTCTGGGATACCCAAATTCCTTTTCAGATATTTTCAGGTTTGTCCTCCGCCTGTCAGAGAAAAGACCGTTCACGCTGATTATCGACGAGTTCCAGAACTTCCAGAAAGTGAACCCTGCGGTTTTCAGCGACATGCAGCGTGATTGGGACCTCAGTAAACGCAAGAGTCGTCTGAACCTGATTATAAGTGGTTCAGTATTTACGTTGATGAAGAAGATTTTTGAGGACTACGAGGAGCCGCTTTTCGGCCGTGCCGATGAAAAACTTACGCTCCAGCCCTTTAAGACAGATGTTCTTAAGGAAATTCTCAGAGACTTTAATCCCGAATATACCTCAGAGGACTTGCTGGCATTGTTCGGTATTACCGGCGGCGTGGCTTGGTATGTTACTTTGTTGCTTGACCGTGGAAAGACAAAGAAGAACAAGATGCTGGCAGCACTGACAGAGGAGAACTCTCCCTTTGTCAATGAGGGTAAGAACATCCTTATAGAGGAGTTCGGCACTGATTATGTCATATATTTTTCTATTCTGACATGTATTGCCAGTGGCATGAAGACCAGTGCGGAGATAAAGAACGAACTGGGCATTGATAATATAAGCAGTTATTTGTCGCGACTGGAGGACTATTACGGATTGATAAGTAAATACCAGCCTATATTTGCCAAGGAAAACAGCAAGAAAGTTCGCTACCAGTTGGATGACTGTTTCCTTATTCTCTGGTTCCGCTTTTACTTCAAGTATCAGGCTTTAGTGGAAAATAAGGCGATGAAGGCGCTTGGTGACATAATAAGGAGGGACTATGACGGACTGTCCGGACTAATGTTGGAGCGCTATTTTGTGCGTAAGTTCCAAGAGGAAGGAAAATATATCGTTGGCAAATGGTGGGACAGAAAAGGGTTCAACGAGATAGACCTTGTGGTTGTCGATCCTCTGCGTAAAGAAGCGTGGGCGTATGAGGTTAAGAAAGACGAGAGCCGTTACGACGAGGCTGCTTTTAAGGAGAAGGTTAACGCTATGGTAGCCCAAACTCCTGAATTCCACAAGATGAGAGTTCATGCCGGATTGCTGTCTAAGGCTGACATGTAAATTATAAGAAACCCCTCCTCTAATCCCCCCGGGAGAAACCCCTCTCCAACTCCCCCGAGAAGAAACCCCTCCTCAATCCCCCCGAGGGGGGAAGAAAGAAATCCGTGTAATCAGTGTAATCCGTGGTTTGGGGAAGGTAATTAGAATAATACGTTTAATTCGTAGTTTCAATAGTCCAAAAAGTCCGTAGAGACATCAGCGTAATCTGTGGTTTTGAACGTAAATGCCCGTTAATGGAACGTAAATAAACGATAATAATATATTTGTGTGTAATTCGCGTTAACTTGCGGATAAAAAGATCTTGGCTTATTTATAATTACTCCGAAATCCTTAGTTTGTGTAACATTATAATTGATTTATGTTAATAAATACACCGATGTCAATATTTTTTTGTGTAAAATTATGGTGGAAATAATAATAAGTGTAATTTTGCGCCCCAAAGATGGGAGAGAATGACTTGAATGTATCTTTTACTCCCGGTGGAAGTATTTGTAAACGACACAAAAATAATTAAACACAATAAACATTTTGCATTACGGGATAATAATTCAGAGAGTATTAGTCTGCTCTTTTTGAAAAACATTCCATTAACACATTAACTTTAAAATTTAAAATGAAGATTAGTTTTCCAAGGTTAACAACCTTAGCGTTGTGCGCAGTAGTGTGCATGGGCGCAAGTGCTAAAGCAACAATCGGTGCAGGAGTACTCACAATTAATGGCTCCAACGACGTACAATTCAACAATCTTAATGAGATTGGCGGTGGCCAGGTAAAGAAGATAAAACTTGTGGGCGACTTCCGTCAGGGATGGACAGGCTACTGGCTGCAGAATGGATCTGCACAAGAAAAAGCCACGATTACAGAGATTGACATGAGCGAGGCAGATATGTCAGGTGACAATAATGTCTGGAGTTTCGTTAGTTTCCCTAACTTGAAAAAGGTAGTATGGCCTGTAGAGGGGAAAATCACCAATATCCCAAGTTACGCATTCAAGCAGACAGGTATTGAAGAACTGCACGTTCCAGGATATATCAAGTTCATACGTAGCCAGGCTATCGACGACGCTTCTAACGCCAAGAATCTGAAAGCAGTGTATTTCGACGTACTTGAGGGAAAGGATGCAAGTGTACGCATGCACATCGAGCGTCAGGCTTTCAGCAACAACTATGCATTGGCTGACGTTTTCGTGATGACCGAGGGTGTTATCACTGCCGATAACAACGCCTTCCCTCACATGGATACTTACGGACATGCCGACCCTGAGAGAAAATATGCCACTTTACACTTCCCTACAAGCAAGGTTGAACTGTATGTCAACCTTAAGCATGCACTCGACGAGGCAACAGCAAGCAACAGAAAACTCTTCCAGGAGTGGTTGGTTCAGCACTACATTAAGGCTGAGCAGGAGCATAACGGATTCTATGAGTTCATCAACTATGGCGAACTGGAGATAGAGGAGGAGCCTGTAGGTGCCCCAATCCTCAAGACGTTTAGCCACCCGACACTTGCACACCTCGTTCCTGCCGGTGTAAAGGCTTACATTGTGAATAGCATCAATCCTACTGCCGACGGCAAGAATATAGTGCTTACTTTGAAGAGTGTTAATGTTATCCCTGCTGCAACAGGTGTTATCCTCTTCGGTGGTTCTAACGCTTTCAACGAGAATGGCAACCCAATCATCGCAATGACTCCTGTTACATATAACGGCGAGCCCTTCGATATGAACAATCGCAACGGCAACGTGAACTATCTCACCGCCACTTCTAACATTGGCGACCATGAGACATTCATCAAGAACATTCAGGCAGACACCATCTTCGGTGGACAGCACGTATATTACAACTTCCTTCTCACCAAGTTCAGCGAAACAGAGACAGGTCGTGCATACAAACAGGCATTCGGCAACTATGGCACAGGCAATGGTCTGCCAGAAGGCAACTGGGTAAGTTTCTTCCGTGCAGTTGAGGCTGGCGGTTTCATCGCTCCTGGCAAGGCATTCCTTAGCCTCGATGCAAGCCAGTTCGCATTCGTAAGCAAGGGCGGAGAAATCGTTATCAATGTTGACAAGCAACTGAATCCAAACGATGACGAGTTCTACAGAAGGGAGTATAAGGATCAGAACATGAATCTGATGTCTGAGGACGAGATGAAAAAGGCAAAACTGTGGTATCTCTCTGACGGCACCAAGATAGAGTGGGAAAAGAGTTGGGGTACTCGCCAGATTCAGAATTTCACTCCTGCAAAGGCAAAGACAAGCAACTTGGTTAACGATGAGGACGGTATTGCCTCTTCAATCGCTAAGAAGGCTCAAGAGGACAATAACTACTACACCTTGCAGGGTGTGAAGGTGGCTAATCCTGAGAAGGGCATCTATATTCATAAAGGAAAGAAGATAGTTATCAAATAACATTTTGTATTTACGCGTAAAAAGAGTTATGAAAAAGGTTTATGTTCAGCCTATCGTAGAGGGTAGGGAAATCACAACTAACTACGGTATCATGATAGGTGCCAGCGGCGAGGGAAAACCAGAGGACGCAATGGCAAGACAGCAGGACTTTATCTTCGACGATGAAGACGATGAAGTGGAGGGGCAGGTTGCCGCAACGCAGTCGTTCCACTCTAACGATTACCTCAAGGAAGTGTGGGAGTAAGAAACCCCTCCTCAATCCCCAGGAGAAACCCCTCTCCAACTCCCCCACGAAAAACCCCTCTCCAACTCCCCCGAGGGGGAGGGCTGTATGCGCGTGTTTTTGGAAAGAAATTAGAATAATTCGTATAATACGTTTAATTCGTAGTTATTTAACGTAAATACCCGTAAATGGGTCGTAAATAAACGATAATATAATTTTCGTTTAATTCGCGTTAATTGTCGGAGAAAAATCTGTGAAATCGTTCGTTAGGAAAAAATCAAGATAAATACATAGTCTAAAAATCAACGTAATCTGCGAAATCTGTGGTTTTTGAGGGAAAGGAATTAGAATAATTAGAATAATACGTTTAATTCGTAGTTATTTAACGTAAATGTCCGTAAATGGGTCGTAAATGACCATTAATAATTTATTATCGTGTTATTCGCGTTAATTGTCGGAGAAATAATAATCCGTGCAATTCGTAGTTGTTTTCCTCCGCCAATTATCGTAAATAGAACGTAAATAAACGATAATAATTAGCGTGTAATTCGCGTTAATTTGCGGAGATAAGAGGTTTATTTATGTTGTTTAGATGTGATGTCGCGTATCACCAGTCCTGCCAGTGTAAATCCGAAGATGGCTGTGATGTGTGCTACGGTGCCGTTGGTTTGTGCCTTGCGGAACGTGGTGGTCTCGATGGCCTCGTCAGCATTGTCGCCGAGGTTGGGCAGCAGTTCGTCGCTATAGACGCACTGGAACTTGCGCGCAGGACGGCGTCCAAGACTCTTGAAGCGCTTGCGCAGGGCGCGTGCCAGCGGACAGCCCTCAACCTTCCAGAACTCCGCCACACGAATGCGTGTGGGGTCCATCTTCAGTGCCGCGCCCATGGAGGAGAATAGGGTGGCGCTGCTCTTGCATGCCGTCTCTATGAGCAGCACTTTGTCTTTCAGCGAGTCGATAGCATCGATGACATAGTCGTAATCGTCCAGGGGGAAGTCCTCTAATGTCTCGGCGCAGAACACCTGTTGCCGGCATGTGATGTCGGCATCGGGGTTGATGGCGAGCAGCCGTTCGCGCAGAGCCTCCACCTTGGGGCGTCCCACGGTGAGTGTCGTTGCCATCAGTTGGCGGTTGATGTTCGACGTGCACACCGCGTCGCTATCGACGATGGTGAGGTGGGTGATGCCAGAGCGTACCAGACTCTCGGCGCACCACGAGCCCACGCCGCCAACGCCAAAAACTATCACCTTTTGACGTTGTACAGCACTAACACTGTCATTACCTATTAATAAACGCGTACGCGCAAGGAAATCGTTGTTCATCATCGTCTGTGTTTTGCAGGGCAAAGATAGCAAATAAATTTTGAATATACAAATTCCCTCACCCTTACTGATAACGTTTTACCATGGCTGTAGATAGCGAATGCTTGATTTCGCTTGCAGGATGTGCTACCTTTGCAATCGCAAACACGGAGATGGAGTTGCGGCTCGAGACACAGCGACAACGATGCACCGCGCGGAAGTGTTTTCAGAGATAACAACAGTAATTAACCATTAAAACAAGAAAGGAACAAAACTATGTCAGTATTTTATAAACTTTATCAGGATAACCGCGAGAACAGCAAGCACAAGGGTTCATGGTATGCACGCGCCAAGCACATCGACGTGATAGGCACCGACCAACTAGCAGACGAGATGCAGGAGAACTGTACTGTGAAGCGCTCGGACATCCTCGCCGTAATCTCGGAGTTGGTGACCACTATGCAGAAGAAACTGCAGCAGAGCATGGCGGTGAAGATAGACCGTCTGGGCACTTTCAAGATAGGTCTGAACACCGCTCCTGCCAACAGCGTTAAGGAGTTCAGTGCTTCGAAGAATGTGAAGGGCACTCACCTTCTGTTTCAGCCTGAGACTCGCATCGACAAGAACGGCTACCGCCAGCGTGCCATGCTGATGGGGGTCTCTGTGAAGGAACTGCCGAAGAATGCAGTGATAGTTGACGACGAGAGTGGCGACGACGTTAATCCTTAAACTGTGACAGGTCATGAACAAGGAGACGTGGAAGATTATTCTCAAGGTGATTGTCGCCGTGGCGACGGCGCTGCTGGGTGTTTTCGGTGCTAACGCTGCTATGCAGGGGCTCTGATAAGACTGGTAAGTGGAGGGCAGACGACTGCTCTCCGCTTTTTGTTTTAGAAGTGAGGAACGGCGTGAATCGAAAAAAAGAAGAAAAATTTTTCTCTGTTTTTAATTGTATTTTAGAAATAAGTTGTATCTTTGCAGCGTTGAAACTTTTCCAAAACGGGAAACTTTTTTTAAAACCTAACGGAAAAAGTTTTCCAAAACGGGAAACTTTGTTGACGCAAGAAGCATAATAAAGAGTAATCTAAACAACAACATATTAATCTAAAAAACCAGATGGAAAGTAAACTTTTCTCTATTACCAAACGCGACGGACAGAAGGTCCGTTTCTCATTAGACAAGATAATGAATGCCATTATCAAGGCATTCGAGTCGGTTGGCGAACCCGTTGATTTGACGGTACTTAGCAAAGTATTGGCTCACCTTGACATCCATGAGGAGATTAAGGTTGAGGAGATTCAGAACCAGGTGGAAGAGTCGCTGATGAAGGAGGGCTTTTATAAGGTGGCTAAGTCGTTTATGCTCTACCGCCAGCGTCACACTGAGGACCGCGAGACGATGGAGAAGTTGAACTTTTTGGTTGACTACTGTCAGGCTGAGAATGCTGCCACTGGTTCTAAATATGACGCTAATGCCAATGTGGAGCACAAGAATATCGCCACGCTTATCGGCGAACTTCCAAAGGCAAGTTTCATCCGTCTGAACCGTCGTCTGCTCACCGACCGCATCAAGAAGATGTATGGTAAGGAACTGGCAGACAAGTACATCGATTTGCTGACCCACCACTTTATATATAAGAACGACGAGACGAGTCTGGCTAACTACTGCGCCTCGATAACGATGTATCCGTGGCTTATCAGTGGCACGGCATCTATCGGCGGCAACTCCACGGCTCCCACCAACCTGAAGTCGTTCTGCGGCGGCTTCGCCAACATGGTGTTCATGGTTAGTTCGATGCTCAGCGGCGCATGCGCCACACCGGAGTTCCTGATGTATATGAACTACTTCATCGGTCAGGAGTATGGCAAGGACTACTGGCAGAACCCCGACAAGGTGGTTGACCTGAGTCTGAAGCAGCGCACCATCGACAAGGTGATTACCGACTGTTTCGAGCAGATTGTCTATACCCTGAACCAGCCTACAGGTGCCCGCAACTACCAGGCAGTGTTCTGGAACGTGGCATACTATGACAAGTATTACTTCCAGAGTCTGTTCGGCGAGTTCTACTTCCCCGACGGAAGTCAGCCCGATTGGGACGGACTGTCATGGCTGCAGAAGCGTTTCATGAAGTGGTTCAACAAGGAGCGCACCAAGGCAGTGCTCACCTTCCCCGTTGAGACGATGGCTCTGCTCACCAAGGATGGCGACTGTCTGGACAAGGAGTGGGCCGACTTCACCGCCGAGATGTATTCTGAGGGACACTCGTTCTTCACATATATGAGCGACAATGCCGACTCGCTGAGTTCTTGCTGCCGTCTGCGCAACGAGATTCAGGACAACGGCTTCAGTTATACCTTGGGTGCCGGCGGTGTTTCTACCGGCTCGAAGAGCGTGCTCACCATAAACCTGAACCGCTGCATCCAGTATGCCGTTAACCACAAGATGGTTTACACCGAGTTCCTGAGCGATGTTATAGACCTGTGCCACAAGGTGCAGATAGCATACAACGAGAACCTGAAAGAACTGCAGAAGTCGGGCATGCTGCCACTGTTCGACGCAGGATATATCAACATCGGCCGCCAGTATCTCACCATCGGAGTGAACGGTCTGGTGGAGGCTGCCGAGTTCCTGGGTCTCAAGATTAATGATAACCCCGACTATCTGCGCTATGTGCAGACGGTGCTGGGACTGGTGGAGAAGTACAACAAGCAGTATCGCACTAAGGACCTGCTGTTCAACTGCGAGATGATTCCTGCCGAGAACGTGGGTGTGAAGCATGCTAAGTGGGACCGTGAAGACGGCTACTTCGTGCCGCGCGACTGCTACAACAGTTATTTCTACATCGTTGAGGACGACTCGCTGAACATCATCGACAAGTTCAAACTGCACGGAGCACCATACATTGAGCACCTCACTGGTGGCTCGGCACTGCACATGAACCTTGAGGAGCACCTCTCGAAGCAGCAGTATCGCAACTTGCTGAAGGTGGCTGCCAAGGAAGGATGCAACTACTTCACATTCAACATCCCGAACACTATCTGCAATGAGTGCGGCACGATAGACAAGCGTTATCTGAAGGAGTGTCCTCACTGCCACAGCCGTAACGTGGACTATATGACACGTATCATCGGTTACCTGAAGCGCGTGAGCAACTTCAGTGAGCCGCGACAGAAGGAGGCAAGCCGCCGCTTCTACTACGAGGCAACACCACAGGAACTCGTGGAGGTATAGAAATGGAATGACGAGTTACGAATGTTGAATTACGAATTGTCGCCTGCGGTAATTTGTAACTCAACACTCGTAACTCATAATTCCCAATTCTCAATTGCGCTTGCGCAACAACTCGTAATTCGTAATTCAACATTCGTAACTATATTAAGCAATGCTTAAATATGTAAATACCGGCGTGGTCTTTCAGGAGATACCTGACGAGACCACGCTTTCAATAAACATCTCGGGATGTCCCAACCGCTGTCCGGGATGCCATAGCAAGTATCTGTGGGCTGACATCGGCGAGCCGTTGAGCACCGATGCCATAGACTCTTTCGTGAAAGAATTCAACGGCGACTTCACCTGCATCTGTTTTATGGGCGGCGACAACGACCCTGCCGAGGTGGAGCGTCTGGCATTGTATGTGCATCAGCGTTACCCACAACTGAAGGTGGGGTGGTATAGCGGAAAGCAGTATTTCCCGCACCATCTTGACCGCAACTCCTTCGACTACTTTAAACTCGGTCCGTATATCGCGCATCTGGGCAGTCTGAAAGAGCGTACCACCAATCAACGGCTTTACAAGAAGACCTCTCCCGACACCTTCGTTGACATCACGGAAAGGTTCTGGAGGAAATAGTGATTAAAGTTTCTCGTGTTGAAGGAGCACTGGAACTTAGGAGTTTTCGCTGCTTTCAGACGCTGGAGTACAGACATTAGTTACTGCCCTTAGGCTTAAGCAGACTCCCGTTTGGCGGGAACGCTCAAATGTCTGAACTACTGAACACCCAAACTCCTGAACTCCTTAAGCAAGTGATATTTTTGAGTTGAAAACGAAACATTCTTGTGTTTTTATACACAATGTTTCGTTTTTTTATTTAATTTTGCAGCATAAATCCAAATGAATAGTCTCTAGCCACTATCTTGTTAAAAGACAGCATGCAGTAGGATTCAAATGACATTAATAGTAACAAATAATACAAATAATAATAGTATGAAAAAACTTTATCTCTTTTTAACAATGCTGCTTTGTGTCGCTACCAGTGTTTCGGCAGAGAGCGTTATCACAGTTACCACGAGCAAGGCTTATGGCGACACGTTCGTGTTCAACCCCGTGCCTCTGGAGGCAGGCAAGATTTCTGTTGACTGGGGTGACGGAGAACTGGTGGAATATGATGTCAACCCCTCGGACATGCCCTACCTGTTGCGCAAAGAGGGTGTGCTGAAGGGCAACACCGTTAAGATATACGGTGTGCTGACAGAAATCACATTCTATGAGCAGGGCGTGACAGGTCTCACGCTGGAGGGACAGTCGGCTCTGAAGAAACTCAGTGCCAACAAGAACCAACTGACGTACTCCACCCTTGATCTGGGCGATGCCACAAACCTGGAGATGCTGCAACTGGGCGACAACAACATACACATGCTCAACCTGCGCAACTTCTCGAAACTGGAGTACCTCGACCTATATAATAACCCCGAACTGGGCACGGTGGCTTTTGCAGACAGCAATCCTAACATGAAGATGATAACGATGAACAACTGCGACATCGTGCACTTCTATGACACATACTCATTCCCGCAACTCACGAGTCTCAACCTGAGCAACAACTCACTGTGGGACATCACCTTCGACCCTGCTCACTACCCCGCGCTGCGCTCACTGAACTTGGCGAACAATCAGATATCTGAACTCGACGTGACTGGACTGACAACACTCGAAGACCTCAGCGTGAGTGGCAACAAACTGACAGAACTGAATGTCGCAGCCAACACGCAGTTGACAGGACTGGCAGTGAACAACAACGAAATAGAGAAACTGAATCTCAGCAATAACACAAAACTGACAAGCCTGAATGTAAGCAATACCAAACTGACTAAACTCGACGTGTCGAAGATGGCGTCGTTGAGAAGTCTTTACTGCGACTCGCTGCACATTAACCGCCTGGAAGTGAGCGGACTGAAATGGTTGCAGACACTGTCGGCAAAGGATTGCGACCTTGAGTTCCTCGACTTTACAGCCAACTATTTCATGCTGCGCTACCTCTATCTGCAGGGAAACGAGAACTTCACTCCCCAGTCGCTCAACTTCATGTATCAGACCATCAGCGACCCTGACCGCACAGGCCGTATATACGTTGAGGGTTGTAACGGCGAAACTGCCGATGCCGAGAAGTATCTCATGCAGTATAGTGCCGACACACACTGGATAATTGATGTTGAGGGCGACGGCTCTTGCTCGATGAGCGACGTTGTGCTCACGCAGCAGCCCACCACTGGCGGCACATACAAGGTGATGAAGCGCGACATGACATGGAGCGCAGACCGCGATGCCTTCTCGCGCTATTACGACGAGGTGGGCAGCGACGGCAAGGTGGTGCCAGGCTCGATTCTTTGTGTGCGTTACGAAGCAGAGGAAGGTAAGGAATATAAAGGAATCATGGTGAATGGCACACTCGTTCAGGACACACTGTTCGTGGTTACGGCAGACGCCGACGTGCAGGCGGTGTTCGGCGATGTAGGCGGCGAGAAGTGCATCACGCTTACGGTGCCAGCAGGCCAGGTGAGCGCATACGCTCTTGGTGCTGACAGCAACAACACCACAGTGAACATCGACTGGGGTGACGGAGAACTGAAGCCATACACCATCAACGGCAATACATGGACATGGATTGACGGCACCACAGAAGGAACACAGGTGAAAATCTATGGTGACGTGACTTACCTCAACTGCGAGAGTTACCCCGACTATGCTACAGACAACCAGATATCGGCCATAGACCTCAGTCAGAACAACTCTCTGAAATATCTCGACCTCTACTTCAACCAACTGACAAGCATAGACCTGAGCAATGAGCCAGAACTGCTCTACCTCGACGTGTCGATGAACGAAGAACTGGACAACGTGGATGTGTCGCAGTGCCCGAAACTGGTGCAACTGAGAGCATACGGACTGGAATGGCTCGAGGAGATAGACATCACCAACAACCCGATGCTGCAGTATGTTGATTTGAAGAACACGTTCCTTGAGGAGTTAGACCTTACGAATAATAACGAAATGGTTTACCTCAATGTCTCAAACGCATTGCTCGACGAAATAAATGTAGAGAACATGCCACAACTGCAACAACTCTACCTGAATGGCAACATTCTGAACAATATCAACGTGAGCAGCAACAGTAACCTGCTTGCGCTGTCAGTGGGAGGCAATAAACTCAGTCAACTCGACCTCTCGAATAACACTCTGCTCGAGAAACTCGATGCTGCAGACAACACTCTCGCCGCTCTCGACCTCTCGAAGAACACGCAGTTGTGGTACATCGACGTGAGAGGCAACGGATGGGATGCTTGCCAGACCAACGACTTCTTCTATAACTTGCCAGAATATGTCGATCCAGGCGAGGACGTGTCGGGAAGCACTACACAGACGAAACTGTGGGTGGCTTTGGGCAGCAATGCCAACGACGTGGAGCACTCGGAGACACTCATCGCGAAGTCGAAACTGTGGGTGATGAACTATACCGAGAACGGTGACGGCACAGGATGTAACGAGGCATATATCACCATTCTGCCATACAGCAACGGCGATGTAATGGTTATGGATGCTGAGAATAATGTTGTGGAGACAGGAGCGAAGGTGCAGAAGAACAGCGAGATAACCGTTATGGCAACACCAGATGCCGGCTATGCTGTATCGTCGATGAAAGCCAATGGTGAGAACATCAGCAACAATAAGTTCACTATCACGAGAGCCACAGACATCGCAGTGAAGTTCGCTCTCAGCACCGCCATAGACGGTGTGCAGCAGGTGACAGCAACAGCAGAAGGTGGCAAGCATGAGGTGAATATCTTCACGAACAACGAGGTGAAGGTGACAATCCTCGGTGCCAACGGCAAGGTGCTCTTCTCTGAGATTCTCTCGTCTGACACTACGGTGAGCCTGCCTGCTGGCATCTATGTCGTGACAATGCAGAGTGGCAGTGATACCGCTACACGTAAACTGCTTGTGAAATAAATTCACTCGATCAATAGAAAAGCGGCTGCAGAACGTTCTCTGCAGCCGCTTTTTTATGTATGATAAATGGTATTATGCGCCGAGCAGTTTCTCTGCCATTGCCTTGCCAAGAGCCTCGCACTGCTCTTTCACCTCTGGAGTCATTGCCTGCTTCATGTCAACAGGAGTGCCGACAGCCTCGAACTTCAGGGCGTTGTCGTTCCATTCCTGAATCTTGCCAACAGCCTTCGATGCCCAACCGTGCGACCCGAACCATCCCAGATAGTGGTTCTTGATGTCCTTGCCTGCCAGTTCAGAGAGGAGCACCTCCATCTCGTGATAAAGCGCGGTGTTATAGGTGGGAGCACCTACGATGAGTCCTTTGTAACGGAACACGTCGCGGATGATGTACGAGTGGTGGGTCTTCGACACGTTATACATCACGATGTTCTTCACGCCTGCCTTCGATGCTGCCGCCGCGATGCACTCAGCCATGCGCTCGGTGTTGCCGTACATGGTGCCGTAGCAGATTACAAGGCCGCTCTCTGTCTCGTAACGGCTCATGCGGTCGTACTCTGCAATGACACGTTTGATGTGCTCGTGCCATACCGGACCGTGGGTAGAGCAGATGTAGTCGAGTTCCACACCGGCGAGTTTCTTCAATGCTCCCTGAACAGGAACACCGTACTTGCCCACGATGTTACTGTAGTAGCGTACCATCTCGAGCCAGAAGGTATCGCAGTTGATCTCTGCGTCGATGATGCCACCATTCAGTGCTCCAAAGCATCCGAAGGCATCGCCGCTGAACAGTGTTCTCGGTTTTCCCTCGCCGTCGCTGCACAGCGTCACCATTGTCTCTGGCCAGTGAACCATCGGGGTGAGCACGAACTGCAGTTTATATGTGCCGAGGTCGAGCGAGTCGCCGTTCTTCACCTCAACATCGTTTTCGTCTTGCAGACCATAGAAGCCAGCCATCATGCCGAAGGTCTTCTTGTTTCCGATTACCTTCACCTCGGGATAGTATTTCTTTATCAGTGCGATGCTGCCGCTATGGTCAGGCTCCATGTGGTTCACCACCAGATAGTCTATCTTCTTGTCGCCTATCACCTCGCGGATATTCTCGATGAATTGGGTGAAAAAGTCCACTTCAACGGTGTCGATGAGGCACACCTTGTCATCGTTGATGATGTAAGAGTTATAACTTACGCCGTTAGGCAGCGGCCACAGTCCTTCGAAAAGAGCCTTGTTGCGGTCGTTCACACCTACGTAATAGATTTTGCTTTTGATTTCTTTCATTGCTTTATATGTTTTATAAGTTTGTTTGTTCTTTGACTTTATGGCAATAGTGTATTCGCTAAACATTCATCGCTCAACACTAAACTCTCAGCGTTAATATAGTTCTGCACACTGCGGCAGCAGTTGCCGCTGAATGCCATAGCATAATCGACGATATGCTGCAACTGACTGTCTCTGATGCCCTGACGCAGCATGTCGCGCGTGATGCCCTCGCGAATGAGACCGTACACGAAACCAGCGTTGAAGTTGTCGCCGGCACCGATGGTGCTCACTATCTCGCCCTCTATTGGCGGCACGTTGTAGGTGCGGCATTTGCCGTCGGCGGTGAAGATGTCTGTCGGCTGTGCACCGCGGGTATAGATGAATGTGTCGCATCGTGGCATTATGTTCTCTTGATACACCTGGCGGGCATCACCCTTTGAGAACATCACCTGGAAGTCCTCGTCGCTGCCGCGCACGATGTCGGCATAGGCGAAGTTGTCAAGAATATTGGGAAGCAACTCTTCTACCTCGTCGCGATGAGACGGGCGGAAATTGACATCGTAATAGATTATGGCACCCGACTGCCGCGCATGGTCAAGCACGCGCTTCATCTGCGGACGGATGACGGGATTGACGGCATAGTACGAACTTATCAGCACTATGTCGTCGGGCGCAATCTCGGGCAGCGTCATCTCCAACTTGTCGTTGGGATGGTCCTTGTAGAACACATAATCTGCGTCGTTGCGCTCATTGAGAAAAGCCAGGGAGAGTGGCGACTTCGTGTCTTTGTACATCTTCACGCCGCTGGTGTCGATGCCATTGCTGCGCAGGAACGACACTATCATCTCGCCCACGTGGTCGGCACCTGTCTCGCTGATGAACATTCCGGGAATCCCCATGCGCCCCAGCGACACCAGTGCGTTGTATGCACTGCCGCCAGGCACAGCATCCACAGGATGATTGTCGCGGAAGATGATGTCGAGCACTGTCTCGCCGATACCTATTACTTTTCTCATAGCATTTCTCTGTTTATGGTTGCAAAAATACGAAAAAAAACAGTGATAAGCAAGACATGCCGTACATTTGTCCTACTTAATCATCAGTGTGGTCATTGTCTCGGGGGCAAACACCTCCCGTGCCACCTGTTTTATCTCGTCGGCAGTTATTTCGTCGATGTGTTTATAGATGCGCGACAGGTGACGCTCGTCGCCATAGTGCAGGAAACTCTTGCCGAACGACAGGGCGAAACTCTCGCGGTTGTCGCATGCCACACCCAACTGTCCCTTCAGTTGTCTCTTGGCGTTAGCCAGTTGCGTTGCCGACAAGGGTTTCTCCATGAAGCGGTTCAGTTCGCGCCTCACTATGCGCAGACACTTGCTGGCATCGGCAGGGTCGCACCCGAAGTATGTGCACCACATTCCAGTGTCACCGTAAGCCACCATTGAACTCTCAACGGTATATACCAGTCCGCGCCTTTCGCGCAGGGCGATGTTCAGTCGTGTGTTCATTGCCGGACCGCCTATCATGTTGTTAAGCAGATAGAGTGTCCAGCGGCGGTTGTCAGTGGCAGCGTATGCGATGTTGCCGGTCATCACATGTGCTTGGTGAGTGCCCTGTGACAGACAAACAGTGGAACCCTTGCTGTGCCCAATACGATGGGAGAGGTTCTCGTCGTGTCTTGTCTTCAGTGGCAGGTCACTTTTTCCTATTGACTTTAATATGTTCAGTCCCCATTCTTTTCGCGAGGTGATGGGGTTTCCAT
Organism: Prevotella sp. UBA4330; assembly: GCA_002394385.1. GTDB lineage: Bacteria > Bacteroidota > Bacteroidia > Bacteroidales > Bacteroidaceae > Prevotella. The sequence goes on along the minus strand of DGTS01000038.1, from coordinate 56,475 downwards.
ACACAAAGAATATCGCGTTGTCGGGCCTATAGTGGCGGCGCGTGAAGCGCAGCGCATCGTCGGTGGTGAAGCGTCTCACCTGTTCTGCCGTTCCAAGGATGTTATGTCCCAAGGGATGTCCTTTGAACAGCAGGTTCTCAAACTCGTCGTAGATAAGTTCCGCAGGCGAGTCGTTGTAACTCTCTATCTCGTCGCAAATCACCTCCACTTCCTTGTCAATCTCATGCTGTGGGTAGGTGCTGTGGAACACGATGTCGGTGAGAAGGTCAACAGCCTTGGGCAGATGCTCGCGCAGCACGGCGGCATAGAACACGGTGTCTTCCTTGTTCGTAAAGGCGTTGATGTCGCCGCCCACGCGCTCCAGTTCGTTGAGTATTCTCAGTGCGTTGCGCCGTTGCGTTCCCTTGAACGTCATGTGCTCGCAGAAGTGTGCCAGTCCTTCCTCGCCAGCCTCCTCGTCGCGAGTGCCCGCGGCTATCTGGAAACCGCAGTAAACCACATTCGAGTCTGATGGCAGTTGAATGACGCGTAGTCCGTTGTCTAAAGTAAAGGTGTTATATTCCATTGCGCCTGCAAAATTACATCTTTTTTCCCAATAAACTAACGCCACGCTCCACTTATCTTTCACATTACCAGGCAAAAATAAGAAATAATCATATACTATTGGTTCCTATAAGTGGGATTGTGTTCCGAATGATGCAGTGTGCGAAGTCTCCCCGCCCCTGTAGGGGAGACATTAGCAATAAGGGCAACTTTTATAATTCCCAAAAAGAAGAAGATGTGTTCAAATTCCAATTAGAACACATCTTCCTCTGGTTGTTTATAAAGTGATGATTATTTCACAATATGTTTCTTGCCGTTCTGGATGTAGATGCCCTTCACGGTCTTCTCAACGCGCTGTCCTTGCAGGTTGTAAACAGCATCATTGTTTGCGTTGTCGGCATTGACAGAGTTGATGCCGTTAGTAGGCTCGATAGTGAACTCCAGCACGAGAGGTTCGCTCGACAGCGAGTCGTAACCTCTTGCCTCTACGATAAGGGTGCACGAGTGGTCGATGGTGATGGTCTTTGTATTCACGCTGTAGTCGAAACCAGGAGCGTCGGGCCATACTGTTCGCTTGTCCATGTCGTCTTCCATCTCCTCCACTGAAGCAGCCTCGGTGGAGTACCATATCGTCACTGCACGTGTGCCCCAGTCGCTTCCGGCGGTGATTGTTACATCAACGGGACCCTCAAATGTGCCTCCTGACGGAGTCACTGTTGGCGTTTCGAGTGGCAAAAGGGCATTAACGATAACCTTATATGACGCTGTTGCCGGTTTGTATTCCTCGTTACCGTCGAAATATGCGGTGATGGTAGCCTCGCCCGGTGCTATAGGCCAGAGGTCGGCATAACCGTCGAGTTTCACCACGCTCTCGTCAGAACTCTCATAGCGAATAGGCGAAACGTCGTATGGGTTGTTGAGATATACGCCCATGTAATAGCCGTCTGAGTAGTCAACCTCTTTCACTGCCTCCTCGAAAGACAGTTCCGGGTCTTTGCGGATGGTATATTTGAACTCTGCCACACTGCTGAGGCGGTCGCCCATCTTGGCAATGGCCTTCACTGTGGTTGTCTCGGTGATGTTTATGGCATCAGTGTATTCCTGTGTTGTCTCCGATGTTCTGGGGTTCGAGCCATCGGTGGTGTAGTATATCTTTGTGCCCTCACCAGCAGTCAGTTCCACTGTCTGTGCCTCGTCGTAACTGCCAGCCGCAGGTGTTGCTGTCGGTGCGTCGATAGGAGTAATCTCCTCGCGATAGTTCACCACGATGCTCTTCAAGAAAATCACCACCTGCGTCTCAGAGGTCTGGTCAATCTCAATCTTTATCTCGCCCTCAACAGGCTCGGCAGCGGGAGTGAAGTGATACTCCACAAAGTCGGCTGTCAATGGAGCGGAAACATTATCATCGCATTTATAAGCGGTGCCGCCCACCGACACCTTCATTGCAGCGTCGGACAGACTTGCAGATGTAGTTCCTTTCTTCGCAGCCACTATCACCTCGGTTATCTCGCCTGCAATGCCGTTGGTTATCAGTTCGATGTGGCTGCATGGGTCGCTGGTGCCTACTCCGAAAGATTGTCCTCCATTCGCAGTAAATGCCATTTTCTTCGAGCCCACGGTTGTAACGGTCCAACTAACGTTGTTGAGAGATGCAGTAAGAGTATTGGTGTCAACGAACGAGGTGCCGAAGTTGTAAAATCCTTCGCCGCCGTCAGCCCTGCTCTTATCCCAGATGTGGGTGTAGTTTCCTGTGGTATATTCCTTCACGTCGGGGTCATAGACGATGGTGATGCTCTTGATGAAGAGCGCTCCCTTTGTCTCGCCTGTCTGTGTCATCTTGATGTCTATCTTGCCTTGTGCGCCATCGGCAGCGGGCACGAACTTATATTTCACGTATTCGGCAGTCATCTGCTTGGTGGCACTTCCGTCGCAAAGGTATGATGCCTCGTCAACAACCACAGCCACATCGGCCACCTGTACAGCGTCCTTAACCTTCACTTCCACCTCAACCGACTTGATGACGCCCTCGATGCCGTTGGTGAACAGCGACACGTTGGAAGCGGGCTTTGCGGTAGTGCCTATCATTTGTCCTGCCGATGCAGTGTAGGCAACTGATGGAGACTCTGATGTCAGGGTCCATTCTATGCCCTTCATTGTCGTTGTCAGTGTCGTCTCGTTTCCTGAGGTGTGATAGAATCCTTCGCCTCCGTTACTTTGGCTAGTGTCCCATACATGGCTCCATGTCTGGTCTTCAGCATATCCCGCAGCGCATGTAGCCAACAGCAGCAGTGTCAATAGTGTTCTCAGTGTTCTTTTCATATTCGATGTTTTGATAATATTTAAATAAAGCAAAGCAGTTAAGCCATGAATAATATTTGATATTCGGCTTAACTGCTTTGACTATTTTATTCAAACTTTATAAGAAGTTTGGGTTGATTACTTAACGATGAACTTCTTTCCGTTCTGGATGTTGATGCCCTTCACAGCCTTCTCAACGCGCTGGCCGGCGAGGTTGTAGATAGGAGCGTCGTTTGTGAGTTCGGCATTGATGTTATCGATGCCTGTCGATGTGCTCTCCATTGCGGTAACTGCAATCTCAACGGTGTCGTTGAATGGAACAATGATACCAGTGATTGTAGCCTCGTCACCGTCGTTAAGTATGGTGATGTCTGTTCCGGGAACGCCCTTGAACTTGTTGAATATCATAACCTTGTTGTCGCTCTCGTCGGTAATGTAGTAGTTGGTGTATGTCTTGTCGCCAGAAGTCTCTTCCAGAATCTTCACCTTACCAGAAACCTTTACATAGTCGCAAACCTTGGCGAGGCTGACGTCGCTGATAGCCACTTCCTGTGGAGTAGCCTCGCCGTCGGTAGCGGTAAGGTTGTTCTCTGATGGCTCTGTTGCCTGTGGAGTGTTCCTATATACTGAGAACTTAACCTTGATGGTTCCGTTCAGTTTCTGACCTGCTGTGTAAGAAAGACCGGTGTTGTAGAAGTCGATAGAACCAGTAGCATCGGTAATATACATGTCCTTGACGTTAACGAATGTCACAACAGCGTCGGTGAGTGTCAACTCAGCCTCGGTATTGTTTTCGAGAGCCTTAAATGCAGCGATGTTTTCAGCCTTCGGTCCCTCTGGTATTGTGCCCTCATACTCTGCCTTTGTAACGCCAATGGCTGCGGTGCCGTTCAGGATAACCACGATACCGGTGATGGTAGCCTGTGCGCCTTCGGTGAGTCCCGACAGGTCGGTTCCCTCAACGTCCTTCCACTTCTGGTAGAACTGCACTGAGTTATCGTCCTCGTCAACGAGGAAGTAGTTGTTGCGCTCGTATGGGTCGCCTTCAGATGGAGTTACTGTCTCCTTCTCGATGTGAACGGTTCCAACAACCTTCACCAGTTGGCAAATCTTAGCCTTCGTCACAGCCTCTACAGACACTGTGTTAGGAGTAACCTCGCCGTCGGTGGCAGTGATTTCAGCATTAGTAACAGAGGTAATCTCTGGCATTTCGTTGTACAATTTATACTCAACAGTAGCCTTGCCGTTAAGCACCTGACCTGCGGTGTAAGAAAGGCCGCAGTCGTAGATGTCGATACCGCCAGTGGCATCCTGAATATACATGTCCTTACCACTTGTGAAGTTCACCTGCACATTGTTGAAGGTGAGCACAGCCTTGCTGCCAGACTCCATTTCCTTAAGTGCTGCGATGTTTGCAACCTCTGGATACACCTCTTCCTCAGGGCCTGTTCCTTCCTGATAGTATTCTACCTTTGAAATCTGAAAAACACCATGAGACGAAGAACCACTCGTTGCTACAAATGACAAACGATAATAAGCGTTTGCCACTGGAGTGCTGATGCTAAGTTGCTTTTCGCCGGCTGTGATTGTTCCGAAATCAACAGTCTCGCTGATAGTAGAGAAGTTGGCATCGGTAGAAACCTCAAGTTTTGCAGACTCTGCATAGGTGGCGATAATCTTGTCGATTGTGACAACAACCATGCCAATCTTTTTGTCGATAGCGGCAGAAGTTATTGTACCGGTACCGCCAGTCTTAGGACCACATTTTACGTATGCCCATTTGTTGGCATTGTTGTTAAAGTTTACAAGAGTCCAGGTGAACCCATCTATAGTCGCTGTCCAAGTCTTGTTATAGGCAGTGATACTTTCACTATTCCCCTCAGGGAAAGTCAGTGTCTTATATGCTGCAGCAGATGCGCCCAGACTGAAAATTGATAACATGGCAAAAGCCAGTAAGCGTAAAGTTTTTTTCATAATGTGTATGTTTTAAGTTAGTATTATATTTTATGGTTGCAAAGTTAGCAAAAAAAGCGGAACAAAAGAAAGGTTTGTTCCGCTTTTTTATGACTTGTAATCTTATTTAACTATATTAGAATCAATAGCCAAGACCATATAAAGAATTTACCATTTCTTTTATAGTTGTGGCTGCATCTTTAGGGTCTAATAACTCGTACATGGTGTTTTCAATCTTTGCAGGAACAGCCTTCAGCAGTTTGCCCTTTTCATAGTATAGACGCTGCTCTATCATGTTATCGCTTTCGCCCCTGCATCGCTGATAGCAGAATATCAGGTCGCCCGTCTCTTGGTCGAAAAGCAACTCTCGGTAGAGTTCGCTTGCCCTGCTGCTCTTTTCGCGCACAAACCATGGTGAGGGCGTGTTGAATCTGTCACTTTCATAGTCGTCGCTGACGGTGATAAACACCTCGGTGTTTGTTTCAATCACTCCGGCGGCGGCATAGTTGATTCTCGAATTGAAGTCGAAGGAATAGCAGCCATGCTCCATCCATTCTTCGGTGTTCTTCCACTTTGCGATCTCTTGTGCCGCGTTATATTCTTCGCGGATTTTGTTCACTTTCGTGTCCACCGATTGTGCCATAGCCCACTGTGTCATTAGCAGTGTGATGGCGAGAAACATTATCTTTTTCATAGGTTTTGTGTTTATATGTTTACTTGTTTTCCATTGCACGCAGGTTGAGCCTTTGCATGGTTGTCATCTCGTGCTGGTCGTAGATGCTGCGTATCAGTATGTTGATAACATCTTGCGGGATGTTCTCCATCAGCGACTCTGTGAGCACTGCCTTGTTCATGACATCGGCATTCGAAGCATCCTTGCGGCGCAGCGTGTAGAGCAGGTCGCCTTGTTTCCACATCTCGTCGAGCACCTCAACCAGCGGTTCCTGCTTTCTCACTGCCTTATAGATGTGCAGTCCCTCGTTGGTGACGCTGAAGAACATGTTTGTCTCGCCGATGTTCAGCATGTGCCATACCGTGGTGTAAGCCGACTTCTTGCCCCCGGGCATGCTCACCTCGTTGTTCTTAAACGTCCAGTCGTTGCCGTCCTGGTCGATATATGTGCCCTCGATGATGGTGTTGTTTGCCTTTGCCTGTGCCTTCTCCATAGAGTCGCGTTCCTTTCCGTCCTTGTTGTCAACCCTCACGAAGAGTTGGCGGGCGTTGTTATAAACCACTCCGTTCTTCGGACTAATCACCAGCACATCATTGTCGCCGATGACATAGCGCAGCACGGCATCGTCCTCCTCAAGGAAACTGTTGTCAAGATAGGTCACGGTCTTGTCCTTTGCCGGCGGCAGTTCGTCGTTGATATATGCCAGATTGCCTTCCTCGTCGGTGTATTCCTTCAGATAGACCATTCCCTGCACGTCGTAGATAGCGGTCACCTGGATTTTCTTGCCCGTGCCGTTGTCGCTCACCTTCAGTTCTAGCGAGCCGTTGCTCCATACTCCCGGCTCCAGAGCCACGGGCTTCACGGTGTCCAGTTCTGCCGTATATTCTGCTTGTCCTTCATCGCCTTCGTTGCCTCCGCGCAGTCTGAAGTTGCACGATGACAATGACATTGCGGCGAAGAATGCCACAAGGGTGAGTGCCGTGACGGCCAAAAAGGATGCTTCTCTTTTTCTCATAGGTTCCTTGCTTTTGTATGTTGTTTTCGCTTGCAAATATAATAATTAATTGTTACACTGCAATGAAATAAGCCATTATTTACGCCGTTGAATGGGAAAATAAGGGTAATTCAACTTTCTATATATAATTTGACTTAAGTTTAGGAAGTTATGAACACACTGAATTTAAGCGCCCCGAAGTGGCAGTAAGTACTTAGCCCAGGGCAACGCCCTGGGTTTAGGTGCACCCCCTATATACACGCCCTGTAAGGGCAAAAGCATTTCTTTTTCCGTATGCACCCAATCTTTTGCCCTTTCAGGGCGAATATAATGGGTCGTTTGTTACCCAGGGTGTTGCCCTGGGCTATGTACTTGCTGCCCCTACAGGGCGTTTCTTCGTAGTTGGTTAAAACATTTCCGAAACTTCAATAATTTGACTTAACAGGATAATGCGGGCTGAGTTCTTATGTACTTACGGGCTGATAGGGTCAAAAAAGTATATCATTTATAAAAGCAATATAGGCTGTTTTGGAAAGTAAAATAGCCTATATTGGTCGGTAAAATAGCCTATATTACTTTTCAAAACAGCCTATATTGCTTTATGAAGCGGTGCTTACTTAGCGTTGATTTCGCGCATCAGACGGTCGGAGTGACCCCAACGGTCAATCATATAGAGCACGAAACGAATGTCAACACCGATGCAGCGAGCCAGTTTGGTGTCGAAGAAGATGTCGCTCGAGAGGCTGTCCCAGTTGCCGTCGAAGGCGAGTCCTATGAGTTCTCCCTTGCCGTTGAACATCGGTGAGCCGCTGTTGCCGCCGGTGATGTCGTTGTTGGTGAGGAAGCATAGTTGCATCTTGCCTGTGGTCTTGTCGGTGTATGGCTCGTAGTTGGTCTTGCTGAAGAGGTCGTGCATCACGGGCTCGGCGAAGTATTCCTCGTTCTCGTTGCTGCGCTTCATCTTTGCCAGCAGACTCTCGGCAGTGGTGTAGTAGCCCGATGGCGAGCCGTTGAGCAGGTATCCGCCCACCTGTCCGTAACTCAGTCGCATGGTGAAGTTGGCGTCAGAGTAGTGGGGCATGTCCTCCTCCATGCGCAGTTTTGCGGCGCACAGCATCTTCTCCTGTTCCGTTATCTTCTCGCTTGCCTCGTTTACAGAGATGTACATCAGTGCGATTTGCGACATAAGGTCTATTCCCATGTCAACGCCTGGGTCTTTCTCGAAGCCTTTCTTGTTGAAGTAGAGTTTCTTTCCGCTCTTCATCAGAACCGACTTCTTGTATAGGTAGTCAACATATTTCTTGTAGTTGCCCTTGAATTTCTGGTCGATGATGTTGTAGAAGTCGGGCACATACTCTGCGGGCACATTGTCGCGATAGTTCTTCAGCAGTGCTGCCAGCACCTCCTTGTCGAGCGGTGCGTCCCACTCGTTGCTGTTGTCCTTGAACACGCAGTACTGCTTCTTGGGGTTGTCGGCAGGTCCCTGCACCTCTACCTGCTGTGTGTTTATCTTCAGTGCGCGTGTCACCAGTTCGTTGGAGCGGTAGAAGGTCTCGAAGAAATAGTTCATGGCGCGTGTTGCCTCGAATCGGCTCTTGTATAGTTTGCCCAGTTCGTCGAGGTCGAGTTTGCCCTTCAGGAATCTGGTGCTGTCCTGATATGCACGGATGCGTGCCTCATGCTGCTGCTTGAGTTGCACTATTCCTACAGAGTCGATGCATTTGTTCATGCCGATGGAGTTTTTCCAGTAATTGGAACTCTGGGCGTATTTCGAGTCATACTTGATGCGCACTGCCTCTGAGGCATCCATGTGTCGCTTCATTATCTCCTGCTTCACGCCGCGAACCTGGGCGCGAACAGAGTTCTCGGCATCGCGCATCTCCTGTATGCCGTAACTCGAGAGGTAACGGCTGGTGCTGCCGGGATAGCCCACGGTCATGGCGAAGTCGCCTTCCTTATATCCCTGCATTGACACCTGTGCGTAGCGCTTGGGGTGGTAGGGTACGTTCTTCTCGCTGTATGCTGCCGGTCCGTTGGTCTCGGGGTCGGCATAGATGCGGAACACCGAGAAGTCGCATGTCTGTCGCGGCCACATCCAGTTGTCTGTCTCGCCGCCAAACTTACCCATAGACTTTGGGATGGCGAACACCAGTCGCAAGTCTGTGAACATCTGGTAGGTTGTGGCATAGTACTTGTTGCCCTCGTAGAAGGCGTCAATCTCCAGATGATAGGTCTTGTCGATGTTCTTCACCGAGTCGTTCATCGCTGTCTGCACCGAGTCAATCAGGCTGTCCCATGCGTTGTCGGCAATGCCGTTCTTTGCTGCTATGGCCTGCAGTTGGTCGGTGATGTCGCGCTGGTCTATCATGAAACTGACGTACATGTTCTCGTTGGGCAGTTCCTCCTCGTACGACTTGGCGATGAAACCGTTCAGCATGTAGTCGTGCTCCACGGTGGAGTGGCTTCTGATGGACTCGAAACCGCAGTGGTGGTTGGTGAACACCAGTCCGTCGGGACTTACCACCACGCCCGAGCAATAGCCCGAGAAGTTCACCACGCAGCCTTTCAGTGCCCCTTCGCCCTGGTAGAGTGCGTCGTAAGGCATGTCAAAGCCCTCTGCCTTCATCTGCTCATATACGGCATAGGGCAGGTTGTACATTGTCCACATTCCCTCGTCGGCCTTTGCCTGCTGCACCGAGAACATGGTAACAACGGATAAGAATAAAAATAGTTTCTTCATGTTATGTTTATTTTGTTTTGTTAAATCTCTTTCCTATAACCGGCAGATTCTGCAGAGGGAAGTCGCGTTTCACCACGATAGCAGCGAAGAAAACCACTATCAAGGTGTTCACGCTCAGCGCCGCCCACATAGGCAGTTGCTGGTTGCTAATGTTTATTGCCACGAAGAATATCATGGCAATGCCCACGTAGAAAAGCATCTCGCGGATGGGGTAGTTGATGGGGTAGTAGCGCTGTCCGACGAAATACGACAGCAGCATAGACACACCGTAGGCGGCGAAACCAGCCCATGCGCATGCCATGTAACTGAAACGCGGGATGAGAAGGATGTCGATGATGATGAGCACCACGGCGCCGATGCCCGAGAAATAGGCTCCCCAGATGGTGCGGTCGGTGAGTTTATACCAGAACGAGAGGTTGAAGAACACGCCGAACATTATCTCGGCTGCCATCACGATGGGCACCACGCGCAGACCCTCCCAGTAACTCTTGCCTACCAGGAAGCGCAGTATGTCCATATACCCCATCACGGCAAGGAATGCCAGAAGGGTGAAGATGAGGTAGTATTTCATCGCCTTGGCGTAGGTCTCGCGCTTGTCTGCGTCCTTGTTGTTGAACACAAAAGGCTCGTAGGCGAAGCGGAACGCCTGGGTAATCATCACCATTATCATAGCAATCTTGATGCATGCGCCGTAGATGCCCAACTGTCCGCGAGCCTCGGTGAGGTCGCCATCATAGAAATATGGGAACAATATCTGCGATGCTGCCTGGTTGAGTTGCCCTGCCAAGCCCATCACCAGCAGCGGCCATGTGTAAACCAGCATGCGCTTGCAGGCCGACATGTCAAAGCCGAAGGTTATGCCTCTCAACTCCTTGTAGAGCATCAGCAGGGTGAAAAGTGTGCATATCAAGTTGATGTAGAACACAAATGCCACATCGAGAGTGAAGTTGTCGTCGTAGATGCCGAACAGGTTGATTTTCAGTTCGGGCAGCACTACGAGGTAGAGGAGGTTGAGAATGATGTTCAGCAGGATGTTCGCTATCTTCAGTGTTGCGAACTTCACCGGCCTGTTCTTAATGCGGAGGAATGCAAAGGGTATTGCAGTGAAGGCGTCGATGGCCACCGTGGTGTACATCACTGCGATGTATTCTGGATGGTCGGCATAGCCTGCTGCCCGTGCTATGGGGTTCAGGAAGAGCATCACCAGTATTATGGAGATGAGCGAGGTGAAGCCCACCATGCGCAGTGAGGTGGAGTAGATGCGTTGCGGATTCTCCCCTTCCTTGGTCATATAACGGAAGAAGGTGGTCTCCATGCCGAATGTGAGCAGTATGATAAGCAGCGAAACGTAAGCATAGACATTGGTGATGATGCCGTATTCACCGCCCGAAGCGGCAAAGCGTGCAGTCTGGATGGGTACCAGCAGGTAGTTTATGAAACGGGCGACGATGCTCGACAGCCCGTAAATAGCAGTGTCTTTTGCTAACGATTTTAAATTTGCCATTTGTTTCTAAATTATCATCCCCCTTTTAATTGTTCACATCTGTCTTCTTTACATCTTACAACCCATAGAGGGCAGGCAGGGCGGGGACTCCCTATCCAAAGAACATATATCCGATGAATATTGCCGCGATGATACCAGCAAGGTCGGCTATCAGGCCGCAGGTTACCGCATGTCGGGTGTTCTTCACTGCCACGCTGCCGAAATAGACGGCAAGGATGTAGAACGTGGTGTCGGTGGAACCTTGGAAAATACATGCCAGACGGCCCACGAAGGAGTCGGCACCGTATGTTGTCATAGCGTCAACCATCAGTCCGCGGGCACCGCTTCCCGAAAGTGGTTTCATAAGTGCTGTGGGCAGGGCTGCCACGAAGTCGCTGTTGATACCGCAAAGGTCAACCAACCATCCCACGCCGCTGATGAGCAGGTCCATCGCTCCCGATGCGCGGAAAACACCGATTCCAACGAGGATTGCCACCAGATAAGGTATTATTCTAACGGCTGTGGTGAAACCGTCCTTGGCACCTTCGATGAAAGCGTCATAAACATTGGCTTTCTTTATGATGCCCGCTATGATGAAGCCGATGATAATCAGCATCAGCAGAATGTTGGCAACAGAGGTGCTCACGGTGTTCATCATCGCCTTGTCCATCGAGGAGAAGCCCCAGATGACGCCCGCAACGGCCAGCGACACACCGCCCAGAGTGAGCAGCAGGGTGCGGTTCAGCAGGTTTATCTTTTGGAACAGCGATGTCACGATGACACCTGCCAGCGTTGAGAAGAACGTGGCAAGGAGTATCGGAATGAAGATGTCGGAGGGCTGGGCTGCTCCCAACTGTGCGCGATAGACCATCACCGAGACGGGAATTATGGTCAGTCCCGAGGTGTTCAGCACCAGGAACATTATCATCGGGTTGCTCGCCGTGTCCTTCTTAGGGTTCAGTTCCTGCAACTGTTCCATTGCACGCAGACCCAGCGGAGTGGCAGCGTTGTCGAGTCCCAGCATGTTGGCTGCGATATTCATGAATATGCTGCCCGTCACGGGATGACCCTTAGGGATGTCGGGGAACAGTTTCGTGAAGACAGGCGACAGCACACGGGCAAAGGCATTCACAACACCGCCCTGTTCGCCAATCTTCATCACGCCGAGCCATAGAGACAATACTCCCGTCAGACCCAGACTAATCTCAAACGCTGTCTTTGAGGACGTGAACGTGGAATCCATCATCGCGGGGAACACTTCCACGTCGCCGAAGAATATCAGTTTCACCAATCCTACGACGAAAGCAATGAGGAAAAATGCTATCCAAATGTAATTCAGTACCATAACGGCTGCAAAAGTAGGCATTTTTTTTGAGATAACACCTTACAAAGTGTTGAAAAACTTGCATATTATAAAAAAAAGTGGACGCGTCTCTCGACGAGTCCACAAAAATGGTTATTAAGAATGTAATAAAACCCAAATAACTATCTACTAATCGTACATTATACTATGTATGCTTTAGGAACAAAACCTAAAAGCATGCAACGACATCACGTCGTGGACGATTTTGTGGTGCAAATGTAATGAAAAATTTTAACAACGCAACAAAAAAGTATCTTTTTTTACTCAAAATACAAAAAAATGCACTCTTTTTCTACAAAACATGCCCCCAAGAACATTGGGAGCATGAGTGAAATGGGGATGAAAGGGGTGCCTGAACGAACCGCTCTCAATACTGCGAAATGTTGAAGAGTTGTTTTATCTTGCCTTCTTCCACAGGTGTGGTGAGCAACAGGCGCAGTTCGCTGGGCGTGATGCGGGTGGAGGGGTTGAAGTCGGCAGAGCCCATGTATGCCGTGATGCTGGCGTAGAGTTGGCGTGCCTCGGGGTACTCCTGCAGTTGATGCAGGGGCGACATGCATACCAGCAGTTTGCCCTTTCCTACCGAGAACTCGAAGACAAGACCCAGTTTGTGGTTGCGCTCAACGTTGTCAATCACCTGAACCACAGGCCGGTACTGCGCCGGAGTGTTGTCGAGAACGAACGGGCGCGATGCTTTCACCATTGGGAACCACTGCCATGACGTGTGCCCGTCGGTGGGGAAGAGCGCGAAAATAGGGTGTTCGGGATTGGTAAGTATGCCCAGTGTGCCGGGACTTACACTCTTCTTGTTGTTCTCGCAGATGGTTTTAAACATGCGGTAGTTCCAGTAGTCGGTTTGGAACAGTCCCGGCACGGTCAGCGCTTTCATGTCAACACCTTCGTATATTGTGCCTGCAGAGTCGGGCATGAGCAGCACCGTGGCTCCTTTTTCGAGATTTTTCCCCATTTCATCGGTCATTTTGTGCGCAATGATTACTGACGATGAGGCTGTCGTTTTCTTGAAAATGTCGCGCGTCTTCTCTGCCGATGGGTAGAACCATAGCGGGTATGTGTTGCGATAGTCGGTGCCTTCTATCGCTAATGTGAGCATCGTTTTTTGCGGCACTGTTGCTGGAGCCTTCACGCTGATGGTGCCCACATCGAGCAGTCCTTTGCCCGATGGAATGGTCATTTTTCCGCTCTCGTCGCCCATTTTCCATGCTATGGTCTTGCCTGCGAGGTCTTCGTTGCCGTAGTTCGCTATTTGAATCCTCCCCGACACTTGCTCATCGGCAGTATAGCAGAACTTATCTGTCACCAGCAGCGGCACTACTGGCGAGCACCACTGGCGCCACTCCTGCGGTGTGGTGATGCCTTTCGAGTCCATGAAAGCGTCCAGAATGCCCACGTATGCCGAGCCTTGTCCAGGGTAGTCCTGTATGTCGAGCAGTTGGAATCCTGCCATTCCACGGGTGCGCAGGTCCATTTCTATATCCGCTTTATATAGTTGCACGCTCCAGAGTCCGCTGGCGCGGTGGAATGCTTCAGCCTGGTCGGCCATGCCAGCCTTCTCGAGTCGTTTCCTGAACACCTCCATGTTGTCTGGTCTTAGCACGCTGGTGTATTTCTGTATCTCGCGGAAGTCGGGATAGGTCTGGAACTGTCCTGTCTCATGGCTGATGATGGGAACGGTGCATTTAGCCACTGCCTCGTCGAAATTTCTCGATGAATTGGGGTAAAAATGATTAATCACGCCACCGTCATAGGCATCGGCAAAGGAGAACGAACCGCGTGTATGGGTGTCGTAACTGCCCCATGCCTCGCCCCCAACACGGCAGGTGGTGAAGTAGTCCATACCCTCCTTGGCCCCTTGGTAACCAAGATAATAGTTGGAACCGAAGGTGTATAACTTGTCGGGGTCAATGCGGCGGAAGTGGTCCACGAACAGTTTCATCGACGGAATGTCGCCCCACAACTCATTGCCCAGAGCCATCATCACGAACGAGGGATGATGACCGTACTGGCGCAGGATGTCCACTCCTTCGTTGTGCAGGAATGTAAGGAGCGCGGTGTTGTCCTTGTTGAAGTCGCCCCAGAACGGCAGTTCGGGTTGCAGGTATATCCCTTCGATGTCGGCAGCCATGAAAGCCGCCTCGGGAGGGCACCACGAATGGAATCTGATATGGTTGATGCCGTAGCCCTTGCACACCTGCATGTAGCGTCGCCACGACTGGATGTCCATTGGCACATGGGCGGTATATGGGAACACGCAGGCGTCATGCTTTCCGCGGAGGAAGGTGGGCTGGCCGTTGACAGTGAACTGTGTGCCGCTTGTCTTGAAGTCAACGATGCCGAAAACCCTCTCTACGGCATGCCCGTTTCCAAGTTGTGCAATGAGCCGGTAGGTGTGAGGGCTGAACTCGCTCCACAGTTTCAGTCCTTTGTCTTGGTATTTTATGGTCATGCGGTGGTGCGTGCCGTCGGTCTTCTTTATGGGTTGCCGAGCCACAATATTGCCGAATTCATCGCCCATAGAGGCGAGAATCAACTGCAGTTCGTCATTTCCTTGAACCTCTCCGTTCATAGTCACCGTCACCGTGAAACTCTTCTCTGCCGCAGAGGTCTCGATAGTCATGTCCTCGATGTACAGTTGTGGCAGCGCCTCAAGGTAAATCATGCCGAGAATGCCGTTCCAGTTGGTCTGTGTGTCCTCGGTACAAGCGTGACTGTTGGTGAGAATCTGCTCTGGCACGGCGTTCTTAGAGTTGTCCACCTCTATCGTAAGCACATGCTTGCCAGGTGTTAGGATGCCCGTGAGGTCGTATTTCTGACTGGTAGAGATTTTGTTGTTAGTTCCCGCTTTCTTGCCGTCGATGTAAACCGTTGTTGGCTTGGTGCGTTCCATGGTGAGCATTATGGGCTTTTTCTTCCATTGTTTCGGAATTTCCACCTCTTTAGAATAGTATGCCTTTCCAGTGAATGTGTATCGCCGCGCCAGATGAGTCGTCTCCTCTGTGGGCTGCGTCGTTGTGCCCTTATGGTTGGTGTCTGTGGTTCCGGGCAGCATTACATGGTCCTCAGGCATGTTGCGCCCAGACTTCGGTATGTCTCCCTCGGTGGTGGAGAAGGCCCATTCGCCCCGCAGGTCGATGAACATATAGTTTGCCTGTGCACTGGCAATCATGGTGCATAAAGTGAATAAAGCCGAAAGAAAAACCCTTTTCATCGTTGCTTATCTTATTTTTAGTAGTTATGATAATGGATAATGATGGTGCAAAGTTATAAAAAGAAATGACAAATGCGAACAATACACACCAAAAACTTTTGGTAATGATACACTATTATACTCTTAGTCTCTGCATGGGCAGAAGGCACCAAACAGAAAAGAGGGAAAGACTATGCTGTGAAGTAAAATAGGCGATATTACCGACTAAAATAGGCTATTTTGGTGACCAAAATAGCCTATTTTATTTTTCGATAAGATTCAGTTTACTTATTTATTCGCTTCTTTCCGTTCTGTATTACGATGCCCTTGGTGTTGGGACTCACGCGCTGTCCCGCAATGTTGTATGCCGGTGAGTCGGTGCCGTCGTTAACGGTGGTGATGCCGTCAGAGTGGATATTGTCGATGGCATTAACATTGCTGGTTCCGATAAGTGTGAGGTCAATCCACTCGCTCTTCTCGTCAGCGGCGTTGGTAACGAGTCCTTCTGGCACGATGATGTGGTATTCCAGACCTTCCTCGCTGTTGTACTTAGCAACGTTTCCGCTTTCGTTGGTGCCTGTGATGGTGAGTGTCCTGCCGTCGAGAGCCGCTGTCCAGCCGCCTTCGGGAGCGATTTGCACGGTGCTCCAGTTGTAGCCCACACGGATGTGGACATCGGGTGTGGTGCTTGTGAGTGTCACGTCCTGGTCGAAAGTGAACTTGTAAACCATCTCGTTGCCCTCGGCGTACAGTTCACTCTTATCTGCGGGAACGATGGTCTCGGGCAGTATGGTTCCCTTAGAGTCCTCCACAATCTTCATGTAGTCGCCAAATCCCTCGCTCTGGTAAGACGCCTTTGCACCTGCTGGTACGGTGATTGTTGTGGTGGATGACGAGAAACCGTTGAATGGATGGTCGTAATCCTCGTAGTAGTCCATGATTACCGGTGCTGTGGCAGAGTGGCACACGATGTTCTTGAGGTTGGTGCAGCCGGTGAAGGCATGGTTGTAAATCTCATTGATGCTTGACGGGAAAACCACTTTTGTCAGCAGAGTGCATCCGTAGAACTCGGCATCGTTGACGTATGGAGCGTTCTCGGGCAGTGTCACCTCGGTGAGTTTTGTCTGAGCGAACGCCTGTTCGTCGATGAAAACGAGTGATTTTGGGAAGTTGATGGACTTGAGTTGTGAGTTCTCGAAGGCGCCGTAGCCGATGGCGAGAAGTCCTTCGGGCAGTGTAATCTCTTCGATATCGCTGTCCCAGAACGCGCCGCCGTTGATGCCGAGTGTGCCTTCGGGCACTGTTAGTGATGTGATACCCTTGATAGGAGCGATGCAAAGAAGGGTTTTGTCGCTGTTGTACACCACGTCGCCCACTTTCTGGAAGTTCTCGCACCCCTCGTCAACGGTCAGCGTGCTTACCACCGTTCCGGCGATGACACTCTCTCCGAGCGTTTCCAGACTCTTGGGGATGTTGATGGAGGCAAGCGCCGCATTGTTGAGGAAAGCCTCGTCGCCGAGGTGCTTCAAGGTGGAGGGCAGTGTGACGGAGGTTAGTACGTTGTTGGTATTGTAAGCCCATGTTCCCGATGCGAATGCTCCGTTGCCAATGAATGTCAGTCCTTCGTTGAAGGTGATTGTCTTCATCTTGGGACTATAAATGAATGCAGAGTTGCCGATTGAGTCAACCGATGCTGGTATTACCAGGTTTTCGATGCCGTTGCCGTAGAACGCACTTTGCCCGATATACTCCAGACCTTCGGAGAGATTGAGCGTCTTGAGCCAGAACTTTGACGTGGAACCGAAGAATGCGCTTGCCTCTATGCGCTTCACCGACGATGGTATGGTCACCTCTGTCAGACCGCTAGAGTAGGATGCTGTGAATGCGCTTTTCCCCACTGCCGTCACGTTGTAGGTCTTTGTTCCGTCGGTTGCTGTCGATGGCACTACAAGAGTGGTGGCAGAGTTGTTGCTGTTTGCAAATCCTGTTATTTCGACAGAGTTCTCGTCGAGAACGTTAAACTTGAAATCGCCGTCGGTGAACTCTTGTGCCGAAGCACTGATGCTCACCAAAGTGAGCAATGATAGTAAATACTTTTTCATGTTATTTGGTTTTTTATTATTTCCTTACGCAGCGCACGCTATGTCCGAAGTTGTAGGCGTGTCCGCTTGTCTTATAGATAACAAAACCCGTTGCCGCGTTGTTCAGTCGCACGGTGTTGAGTGTGTTTTGCTTGAGAAGAGCGTCATAATATATGGTGGTGCTCCAGAAGTAAGCGTCTGCTCCCTCCTGCGCGTCGCTTGTGGCAGACGAGAAATAGCCGCCAGGCAGAGCCGAGAATCCAGTGAGGTTGTTGCCCTCGCCGTCGTTGCTCCACGACAGCATGGTGTCGTCCTTATACAGCGCGGCGCTCGAGCCAGCGTATGTCTTCAGCATTTGCCACTGGTCGATGGTGGGCACTTCCCATCCCTCGGGAGCCAGTCCTTTCTCGTTCTCCAGTGCATAGCCATTGTAGAGACGGCCGTAAAGGGGCAGCATGTCGTCGATGTTGTTGGCATAGACGTGGCATGCGCCAGTGGTGTTGGCGTTCCATGTGGCTGTTTCTGACGAGCCATATTGCGGTATCTCGGTGCCGTCGAGGAAATACTGTGTGGCGAGATTCTCTGCCATCCAGTACTGTGTGCCTATCTTCACAATCTTGTAGTATGTGGTCTCGGTGCCTCTGATGTCCTCGATGAGCGACGGTGACACGGTTGCCTCGCCCGAAACGCTGGCGGGAGCCTCTACGCTGAGTCCGTCGTTGCTGATGTAGAGCGTGGTGAGCGGTGCCGAGCCAGCGGTATAAGTAACGGTGTTGGCCGCCTCGTCCCATACCACGGTGCCGCCGTCATTGGCTGAGATGCCCGCTGTGAGGTCCACTTTGTGGGATGTCCTGTTCACGGGATATACCACCACTCGCTGTTCCTGCAACGGTTTGATGTACTCAAGGCAAATCTCGGCAATCTTGTCATCGCCCTGCTTCACGTCCATTACATAACTGTCGTAGAACTCTGTTGGTATGGCTATGCTCAGCGTTCCGTCGATGTTCAGTTCTCCCTCAGGACTTACTTCCACTTTGATGAAGTTCACAAAGTCGATGTCCTCGGTGTTGAAGGTGCGTTTTGTGCCGTCCTTCATGTTCAGTATCATTTGTCGTTGCTCCGTTTGTCCCCATGCAATAGTTATTGTAAGGAGGAGTAAAAGAGTAGATGCTATTCTTTTCATAATACGTTAATATAATGGTTTTTTCTTAAAGTGAGAATATTAGTTGTTAGTGTTTGCAAATGTAGTTATTTTATTTTATTTACCCGAAAGAAACAACAAAAAAGAACATATTTACAAAGAAAAAATGCCTTTTTTGAAAAATGGGAGGAATATAAGTTGTATGATAATTCTCTTTTTTGTACTTTTGCAGTCACTAACAATGAGAATATGAGAAAGATTTTGTTCCCTTTATTTCTTGTCTTTTCGCTTGCTGTCATGGCACAGCAGGGTGACGACGGAGGCAAGCGCCTTATCCTGCATCCCAAAGACGGGGCGCAGCAGGTTTTTGATGTAAAAAAAGTGCAAAACATACAGTTTGCTGTGGTGGGCGATGTTGCCGTGAGCATCAGCGTGGAAGGCAGCACAGGCACCACCATCTCGGCAACATTCACGCCTACAGAAGACTGCGCCACATATCGTGTGGCATGCATTCCGGCATCGGTGACGGTGCCCGCCGACGAACTGCAAGACTACATCGAGGCAAACTATACGATGGAGAAGAGTGGTGCGGGCACGTTCGAGATAAGCGGTCTGGAGCCCGAGACACAGTACACCATTGCCGTATCGGCGAGCGACCGCTATGGTTTTGTGTGCAGTACGGCGACGGCAAGCGCCACCACTGCCGATGCATCGGTAATCTCGATGCCAAAAGTGGGCGACTACTATTATGCCGACGGCACATGGAGCACCGACCTTAACACCCAGAAAACAGCGATAGGTATCGTCTTCTGCACCACAACATCTGCGGCAGACAAGGCTAAGGGATGGAACAAAGGATATGTGATGGCACTGAAGCAGGCATCGGTAGGAGCCATGTGGGGCAGCAGCCAGTGGAGCGAGTATGATGCTGGTGACACATACACCACGGCAGCCACCTCCACAACTGACATGGAAGGATATTCAAAAACGCAGCACATGCTGGCGAAGCAGACCGCGACACTAACCTTCAATGCTGCCCAGGCGGCAGTGGATTACGGCAACACCGTGGCGGCACCCGACGGCACCAGCGGATGGTTCCTGCCCAGTTCGGGACAGTGGACCGAGATTTTCGTGGGACTGGGACAACTGGACCGCAGCGACATCAACGGCACATCAATATCGTCAAAGGCTGCCGACTTCAAGGAGAGAGTGAACACTCTGCTCTCCGCAGTGGGCGAAGGCAAGGCTGACCTTTTCGGCAACGGCTACTTCTGGTCGTCCTCCGAGGTTGGCATGAGCACCGCCTACTATGCTTACATCTTCTACAATCTGGCATTCTATGGTTACTATAAAGACAGTGAATTTGCAGTACGTTCGGTACTGGCGTTCTAAAAAAGGAGGGAAAACAATGAGAAGACATATACTTACTACAGCATTGGTGCTCGCCGCTGCATGCAGCATGACGGCACAGCATAAGCCCAACAGAATGATTATCACCGAGACCGACGGCACACAGCACCCGTACATCGTGCAGTCGCTCGACTGCATCACCTTCGACAGCGTGAAGAACGTGGTGGTGCCTGTAAGCGTTACGCAGAGCGAGAGCACATCACTTACCGTGCAGTTCGATATGCCGGAGCAGTGCAGCAGGTTCCTCGTGGCATGTTATCCCAAGGCGATGACCGTGTATGACGTTGCCGAATATATTGCTGAAAAGCATATCATGGAAATGACAGAGGGCGGCAGCAGCACAATAAACGGGCTGAACAGCGGTGTGGAATATACCGTTGCAACACTGGCGTTCGACAAGTATGACATGGCATGCGGCACTGCAACCGGCGACGGAACCACCGCAACGGCGGCTCAGCAGAAGGCTCATGTGGGCGACTTCTACTATGCCGACGGCACGTGGAGCACTTCGCTCGATGCGTCGAAGACCGTTATCGGAGTGGTGTTCTCGACCGAAACGAGCGCCAAGGACAAGGCAATGGGATGGACACATGGCTATGCTGTGGCTCTGAACGATGCCGCATCTATGACCCCTTGGTCGGATGTTGAGGCCTTTGAGGATGCTCCTTACCAACTCTATGAGGACAGTTATGTCAGCGATACCGAGGACGCTTACCTGTCAGATTTCGACGGTTTCACCGAGACATCAATGCTCTTGCACAACGGAAAGACAGGCAATCACAAATTCCCTGCTGCCGAGGCTGCCGCCGCTTATGCTGCCGAGGCACCGCTGTCGTCAAGTGGATGGTATCTGCCAAGCATCGGACAGTGGTACCAGTTCTGCGTTAACATGGGCTCACTGAGCGAGAGTCTCGACAAGAAATCGTCTGACAACACCGGATATTGGGGCAACAACATGACCAATATCATTCCTGCCACCGTGAACAACATCAACAGTCATTTCGCTGCTCTTGACAGTTCGCTCTATACTCCGTTCTCTTCTGAATACAACTGGTTCTGGAGTTCCACCGAGTATAGTTCGCAGAAAGCCTACTACCTGTCGTTTACGTCAGACGAATGGGCCATCGACCTTGAGTCGCAGTTCAAGTACATAAAGCCTCTCTCGAGCCATGTGCGCCCTGTAATAGCATTCTAAATCTTTCTCACTCACCGAGAATCAGAGCAAGCATAGGGGCACTCTACCCGTGTTTGTTGCCCTATGTCCCTGCAAGGAGAAACACTTGAGCGAGCCAGGAGAGCCTCCTGGCTCGCTCAGGTATATATAAGTGAGGTGGTCAGAAAGCACAAGTGGGGGAGTGATTAGGGTCTAATCACTTCCTCAAAAGGCACAAGTGGCAGAACAGGGAATAACAGTATCAACCATCACCTTATAATAAAAGAAGTCCCGCCGGTGATGAAACCAGCGGGACTTGATTGTTTGTATTCCGGTGAAGGAATAGCCTTCACGCTGTAGGCGGATTATTTCACCACCATCTTCTTGCCGTTGATGATGTAAACCTCGCCGCGCTTGAGGTTGCTCATGTCGCCGTCGATGCTTACGATGCGACCGCTGAGGTCGTAAATCTTAGCATTCTTCAGTTGGTCAGCGCTGATGCTGTCGATGCCGTCGATTACCTCTTTCTCAAGCAGAATGTCGTCGATCACAGTGTCTTCAGTGATTGCTGGCACGTCAACAGTTGCTGGCTTGTAACCCTCAACAACAGCCTCCATGGTGTAGGTCTTCGTCAGGTCCTCAATGAGCAGTTCGTACTTGCCGTCGGCATCGGTAGTAGCGGTAACCACTTCCTCCTCGCCGTCTTTCAGGGTGAGCGTCACTGCTGATATAGGAGCGCCAGTCTCGGCATCCTTTACGAAACCGCTAATTTGCTTAGCGATAGTCTCCAGAGCGATGTCCTTGTTGATGCTCTCGGTGAGGTTGGCAATTTCTTCCTCGCCGTCAACATATCCCTCTGCCTTGACAGTGAGTTTATAGTCGGCATCGAGCAACTGAACCTTGATGCTGTAAATACCATTCTCGTCTGCTGTTGCTGTGCTAACGATGTTCTCGTCGGCATCAAGCAGAGTTACCTCGGCACCCTCGATGACGCTGCCGTCGCGTGCAGAGGTGATGACACCTGTGATTTCGGCTGCCTTGCGCAGAGCAATGTCCTTTGTGATGTCATTCTCTATCTTGCCGATAGCCTCGGTCTTAACCTCATATTCCTCGGTTGCAGAAGCCTCAATGACATAGTCTTCGAGTTGCACCTGCTTAACCACGATGCTGTACTTACCCTCTGCATCTGTTGTGCCAGAGTAGAGAACGTCTCCGCTCTTCACGCTAACAGAAGCACCCTCGATAGGAGCCGATGTCTCGGCATCGGTCACGGTGCCTGCCACATTCTTGCCGGCAGAGACGGTGAAGTAAGCCACAGGAGTAGCATAAGGATTGTTAGAGTTGTCCGTACCCAGCGCCTCAGGTGCCGAAGTGTCGCTGAAGCCCATGAAAGCGGTCTTGTAGTTGCTGTCGTAAGCAAATACCAGGTTGTTGCACCATGTAGTTCCAGACTTCTCGATGAGCACACGTACGCTGTGTTCTCCATCGTATGTGATAGGATTCTCAGAGAGGTCTATCTCGAAGTTGGTGAGATGTGGAGCCGAAGAACTTGCTCCTGCCGGTGCCACACCCTCGTAAATCTGGTCGAACATCACCTGAGTGAGTTCGTCCTTCACGGCAGCCTTTTCTGTAGCAGACATTCCTCTGAGGTTAGCAGCGTCGCCGTCGCCAGTTCCTACCCATGCGTTAAGGGTGAGATTGAGCGATGGTTTCTCAGACTTTGCCCACATCTTGAAGGTAATCTTCGTGATTTGTGCGCCCTTGGTAACGCCGAATGCCTCGAGCATTGCCGGTGTGTAGTAGATGTCGCCAGCAGAATTAGAATAGAAAGCATTGAGAGGTGCATTGACAAAGATGTTCAGACTGTCGCCCACCTGAATCTCTCCACCTGCGCTTTCCTCAGCGATGATGATGTCAACTGCTTCGGTAGCGGCAACGTTCTCGCCCTGAACAAACTCGATGTATGCAGGGAATGTACCGTTGCTGTGCGGTGTGAATGTGAACGAGAAGTCGGCACTTGCGCCACTTGCCACCTCTACTGCCTCTGCCTCTGCCACTGCCTTGCTGTCAACATAGAGTTTAGCGGTGTAACTGCCTGCTGCGAAGTTGTCAGCGGTGTAGTTGGTTGCCTTTGCTGTTGCGGTGTACTGCATGTTCACCATACCGTTCTCCGGGATGTCAGAACTCTCGATATAGAGGCCCTTTGCCACTTCGAGTTGTATGTTCTTGTCTGCAATAGAACCCTCGCTCACGTTGATTGTCTCTTTTGAAGGAGCGTAGCCCTCGGCAGAGGCCTTCAGTTCGTAGTCGAGATTGTCCTTGAGAATATCAAGGCTATACTTGCCTTCAGCGTCTGTCGTTGTGGTGTAGAACACATCGCCCGATGTTGCTCTAACCTCGGCACCGCTGATTGGCTGGCTTGTCTCCTTGTCGGTCACTGTACCACTTACTACTGGTGCCTCAGCCTCAACGCCGAGATATGCTATAGGAAGTGTCAGTGGAGAACTTGCATAAGAACTTGGTGTGGCAGCCTTCCATGTCATGCCGTCAAATTCTCCGCTGTCAGAAGAACGGCGGATAGACTGCACTCCCTCTGTTATATGGTAGTCGAGACCGAGTTGCATGTTGTATGCGTCGGCCACGTTGCGCACTGCTATCACGAGGTTCTTGCCAGTATAGGTGTATGGCTCGGTGAGGTTGAATACGATAATGTCCTCATGCTCGTTCTTGGTTGCTGTAAGCGCCGGTGTGATGCTGCCGTCGTAAATCTTGGTGAGGGTTGACGTCTCGATAGGGGTGATAGGAGACTCAAAGCCTGTGAGTTCTGTCTCGCCTATCCATGCCTGTGTGTCGTATGTGATGTTTTCGCCCTTAGTGTTGTATCCACGGAATGCGATGCTTGTAATCTTCGCACCAGCAGTGAGTCCCTCAACGTCAGTAGGGAGATAGATGCTCTGTGTCTCGCTCTTCTTGTCGTATGTTCCGAAAGGAGTCAGATAGCCTTGTCCGTCTGCTGTTCCGCCGGCGATAACCTCCTTAGAGAACAATTCCTCGCTGATGGTTACGCTCTTAACCTCGGAAGAGGTCTCGAAGCCGTCATTGAACACGAACTTAACATAAGAGTCGAAAGTACCTGCTTTGTGAGGCGTTGCATCGATGTTGAAACTTACGTTGCCGCTTGCTGCGATGGTAGAGCCGGCAATCTCTTTCACAACCTCGTCGCCCATAATGAACTGGGCCACATAGTCGGAGCCTGCTTCTGCCTTGCCGAGTTGGTTGGTGGCTGTCACGGGCACATTCAATGCGCTGTTAACGATGCCTGTCTCGGGGATTATTGCTGTGACGTTAACGTCGTGTGCCACGTCAACCTTCTTGAAACCGAGGATGTTGTCCAGATAAACAGGCTTGTTGTTTCCTGCCTCGAAAGCGATGTACCACTGTCCGGCAGGGATGCTGTTGATGGTGTAGCGCTTGAATGCTTTGCCGTACTTAGGTGCTGCCTCGTCAGAGAACTGGTCCTCTTCGGCGGTGCCTTCCTCAGTGCTCAGTGTGCGCAGCAGTGTCCACTCCTTGCGGTCGGCAGAGTAGTAAACCTTCAGTTCTCCGTTAGATGAAGAGTAGCATGCAGCCTCGAAACTGAATGTCTCGCCTGCGGTAGCCTCCAACAGTGGAGTGATGAGTTTGAACGGACCCATTGCCTTTGCGCTTGAGCCAGTGTTCATATAAGCGTTTCGGGTGTTGCCAGGATAGCCGGCATCGCTCGAGTTGTTGGTTTTCCATCCATAGGTGTACCATCCGTCAACCACGTTCTCTACAATCATTCCTGTTGTAGAAGCGTCGGTCTCGAAGTCAACAAAGTACTTGTCGGCCTCAGCAACCACTGCTTTCAGTTTCAGTGTGAAGTTGCCAGCGTTGCTGCTTATCACGAAGTCGCCTTCCTTCACGCCAGTGTTCTCGTCGGTGGCGATGCTGAATGTGGCGCTCTCGTGAGCGGCAATCTCCTGTGCTGTCAGTGTTGAGGTAAAGCCTGCGGGCACTGTGATGCCAGTGATTTGCAGCGGCGCGCCACCATCGTTCTTGATGGTCACTTCCTGAGAGATGGCCGAGAGCGATGTTCCGAGGTACATCTCCTCGCCGTCTGCGTATGTTTTGGTATTGTTGCCCGACTTTGTCTGCAGCGTTAGCAGCGGTGCATAAGGCACTACTTTCACGCTTTTTGTTGACTTGAATGAGCCGGAAATATTCTCATAGATGCGGAAACTGATGCCGTTGGTCAGTGCTGCCTCATAGTCGGCAGTGTTCAGTGTGGCAGTCAGTGTGAGTTCTCCCGATGTGGCGCTCTGTGCCAGGTCTTCAGTGATGTTTGTGGTTGCCACAAGCACGTGGTCGGCCTTGTCGGTGCCACCTCCCGAAACAAACTTATACAGCGACACGCTGTAGTTTTCGGTTCCTGTTGTGAGGTCAATGTCTCCGTTGTTGGTAACTGTTGTGGTGAATGTCACGGTGAAGTTGCCTTCAGCGTCGGCGTCGATTGTCTGGTCAGTGTTCGGTGTGATGTCGTTCACCTTCAGACTTGCCATTCTTGTGAAGTTGGCAGACGATGCAGTGAAGTTGTCAATGTAGCACTGCGACATTCTTATGCCCACGTAGGTGTAACTTGACATCTCGGGCAGAGTGAAAGTGACGAACGACTCGGTGTTTGCCGTCGATGATGCGGTGGCAGCGATTTGCTCTCCTGCAACCCATGAGTCACCGTCCTTCTGCATAACGTAGAATTCCACGAAGCCGTTGGCGTTCACTTTCTTCATATCGAGGGTGACGGTGCCCTTTACGGCAGGTGTCACCAGATAGTCGAAGATGTTCACATAGTCTTCTTCATAACTGTCGTAAACAGATGTTTGGCCAGCCTGCAGACAGCCGCCGTTGTCAACGCCTCCTGTTGCGTTGTAGGTGTAAGCGACGTAGGTCGGTGTCGAATTGTATCCAATGTTCACAACGCCTACGAGGTGGTTCCACCCCGAACTTACCGCGAAGTCGCGGTTTGTGTCGCCACGACTGCTCGTGTTGGTCTCAATGGCAGTCTCGAAGTCAACCGAGTAGTTCTCGACAACTTCTTCTTGTGCCATGACTGAAGTGCCAGTCAGCAGACCAAGAAGCACAAAGAAAAGTAGTTTAAGTTTTTCCATAGAAAAATTAATAATAATTATTTGAGATATTGTTGTTAGATTATTCAATAGAATTTCTGATATAGCAATCATTTTTTATGAGTGCAAAATTATAAATTTAATCTCAAACAGAGAGACTTTTTTCAATGAAAAACAATAAAAATAGTATAAAAAGGTCATTTTTTTAAAGGAAACGTTCCCTTTTTGTTTTTATTCTATTAAATTTGCACTGAAAATAAACTAACATTATTATGAAGAGAATACTACTATCTGCTTTTTGTTTGTTATTATCCGTAGTGGCTGTTTTTGCAGACGATGTCATTACTGTTAATACAGGTTCCGAGACCAGTCAGTTCGCTATTAACGAGATAGAGAAAATCGTTTTTGGCGAGGACGCAATTGTCGTGAAGGAGAAATCGGGCACCGAGACACCTTTCAACTATGACGCGATAAGCGAAATCACTTTCGACTATGTGTCAACAGGCATTCAGGAAGTGTCGCTTCCCGATGTGCTTCCGCTGGAGGCAGAGGGCTGCGAGGTGTATAGCATCTCGGGACACAAGATGAACCCCAACGCACTTCCTGACGGTGTATATATTATTAAGAAAGGTAATAAGGTAACCAAATTCATTAAGCGATGAGAAATCTGATGAATAGGTGTTGGATGATGGGCGTCTGCTGCCTGCTGATGGCTTTCGCCACACAGGCAACGGCACAGAGCGTGGAGCGGAGGCAGGTGGTCTTTGTTGACCAGAATGAAGATTCCACCAAGTTCTACATCGACGAATTGGAATATGCGGTGATTGACAGCACTGTGACCACCACGCCGGTTTACAAATACCTGAACCTGAAAAGAAAGTCGGGGGCTGATGCGCGCATCTATCTCTCCGACGTCAAGAACATTGTGTTCAAGAAGGTTACCGAACCGACAGAACTCCCAACAGAGGCTCCGAAGGTGGGCGACTACTATTATAGCGACGGCACATGGAGCGACGGCGGACTCGTAAGCATCAACAGCGACGGCACCAACCCCGTATGGGCTACGGTGAAACCGGCACCACTGCCAGGGAAAACCGTTATAGGTATCGTGGCAATGACCGATCATGAACGTATGGCTCAAAGCGACAAAGATGCAGGATACACTCATGGATATGTCATCTGCAGCAAGTTCGTGCACGACCCAAATAACAGGAACACTAAGACTGGCGAGCCTTTCCCGACCACTAAGTTCACATGGGATGAAGAGTTCACATGCAACATAGGTGTGAAGGTATCGGGCGTTTCATGGTATGCTGACATTGACGGACGCAATCATTGCAACAATGCCGTTGACTATTACGGCAACATGCTCGTGACAATGTGTCCTACAATCTACTACACCAATATCATGAGCCACCCTTCAACCTCAAGCGAATGGTTCATCCCCGCCACAGGACAGATGTGGGACGCGCTGGCTAACCTCTGCGGGAACCGCGTGGCACAGCAGATGAAGGGATGGCGCTCCAACGAGAATGATGCCACCTACTACTGCTCGGCTTATGTCTATGACGACCCGATGGAGATATTCAACAGCACCCTTGCCCTTGTTGCCGACAGCGACAAGGAACTGTTGGAAACCGATGACGAACTGCATAACTACTGCTCGATGTGGACAAGCACACGTTACGACGAGAGCGCTATGGACATCTTCGAAGTGGGAAAGAAACACACCGAAGGACTGTATAAGAACAAGGGACTCATCGAGTGCATGGCAGCATGGTACAACGGCGACTGCTATGCGCGTCCGATGCTTGCCTTCTAACACATATCTTATATGTAAATAATGTTCCCGTTCATGCTTAGCGAGAATACGACACATGCCATTCTGCATCGCGGAATGGCATGTGTCGTTAGTCAAGAAAGCATTTTTTACTTATTAATACGTTTCTTTCCGTTCTGTATCACGAAGCCCTTGGTGTTGGGACTTACGCGCTGTCCTTGCAGGTTATAGCAGGCGTTGTGTGATGGGTGCAGTGCTGCGTTATGCTCTGTTATTCCTGTAGGTACGTCGTCGGCATTGATAAGTGTGAACTGTACTGCGGGAGCCTCGGCAAGACGCATCTCGTTGTCTGTTGACTTTATGGCGTGGTCTTTGCCGTAGTTGGCAAGGAATGTGTCGCTGTCGCTTGCAAATATCGCTGTGCGGTAAGGTTCTCCCGCTGTGCGTGACACGAAGTAGAACTGGAAGAGGTCGGTGGAGAAGTCGAAATAGTTGTCGCTTTCGTTAGTGATGGTAACGAGCAACGACTTTCCGTTATACACAAAAGGCTTGTCCTCGAAGTTCAGCACGAGGTGGAAGTCTTCGCCGTTGTAGTATGCCTCCTGGAAGTCGGCAGTCATCTCGAGTGTTGTCTGTGGCTCGGCATATTCTGTCTGAATCCATTCGTAGTGCTCCGACTCGCCGTTGTACGGGAACGTCTCGTCGTCTATTTCGGTGATGTAAGCCTTCACAGTGCTCTGGTAAGCCGACTCGGTGTATGCTGATGATATGCCAGAGAATGTCATTGAAGTGATGGCTTTGCCGTTAAGTTTTGTGAGCCATGCAGCGGGATAGATGGTCTGTGTGCCGCTGTTGCGATAGTTGAAGGTCAGGGGCGAGTTATAGTTGTTGAAACCATCGTATGCCACAGCGTCGTTCTGGTTGCCGTTGAAGTTTCCGAGTGTCAGCACGCTGTCGTCTTCTGGCTGCGGGTCGTCTTCTGGCTCCTCGCTGTTTTCTGCTGTGACGTAGAGTATTCCCTCTGGAATGATAGTGACGCTGCTGTCATGATAGAATCCCCAAGTGCCGTCTTTCTCGCAGAAGATGT
This sequence comes from Prevotella sp. UBA4330, assembly GCA_002394385.1. Classification (GTDB taxonomy): domain Bacteria; phylum Bacteroidota; class Bacteroidia; order Bacteroidales; family Bacteroidaceae; genus Prevotella. Next base: position 27,427 of record DGTS01000038.1, on the reverse strand, counting down.
ATGTGTTGTCGTTGTTTTCTGCCGTACCGTCGCTCTTCAGAATGATGTTGTCGGTGATTGTCTCTGCTGCCTGTGCTGTGGAATAGAGTGCGGGGCTGACGAGAGAGCGAATGACGAGGCTCGTTCCTGCGGGCGCTTCGGTCACTTTGGCATAGGTGATATTGCCGTTTGTTGCCGAAGTCACCTTGAAGGCATCGAGTCCTGCGATGTTGAGGTCGGTGTCGTATCTTGCTGTGAATGCTGTCCAGGTGCTGTCGGGCGCGGCTGCACCAACATAATCGTATGCCACAGCAGGCATGTCGATAGAAGAGACGCCCGAGCCCGACGAGAGCAGGCTGCCGCCGAGAGTCTCCATTGGGTCGATGGTCTCCTCAAAGTTGATAGTGCTCGAGGAGGTGCCTTCTACACGTGGGAAGTTGATGTAGAACCCTCCGTCGGAGCAGTTGTCGCCCTTTGCTATCACCGTAACCACGAGGTTGTTTTTTCCCGAATAATAGAAGGGACGGTCGAAGGTGAGGGTGTATTCTGGTCCCATCATGCCGTACCAGTTGTATGTCTCCTCCACCGAGAGCGTGCCGCTGAACACAGGTTGCTGTCCATTGTGGTCGAAGTAGCGATATTTCCCGCTGTTCTTGCTGAATCCCTCCTTGTTTGTTTCGCCGATGTATATGGTCACTTCGCGTGTATAGTCGTTGTAATCGGCCATGTTGAACATCCTCAGGTTGAGTGCTGTGATGTTCTTCCCCGCCATCTGTGCGATGTCGGCTTTTGGCAATACGGTCTGCGAACCACTGTTGCTCACGTAGAAGTTCATTGGTGCCATTTCCCAGTAACTGCCGTCGGGATAGAGGTTTTCTGGTTCGTCGCCATACTCTTCAAGGTCGGCATAGTTGCCCAGCGAGAGTCTTCCTGGGGTGTCGTCGATGGCAGTCTCCACCTCAGAAGTTTTGTTCTCGAGGTCAACCATTACTCGGTCGGACTTTGGCGACTGCACATAGTTGTATGTCATCTGTCCGTTCTCGTCGTACCCGAAATTATAGGCACCGGCCTGAATGGTGTAGTATAGTTGTTTCACTCCATTGGAGGCATATTTCGTGGCATCGTCGAAAGTCTTTGAAGTCACGGTGTTTCCTGCCGATGTCTCAGCGTCAATGCCCTCGTCGATGGCAACAAGCGAATAGAAAGTGTCGCCAGCCTCAAGGTGCTGAATCACCTGCACGCGGTCGAGATAGTCGGCCTGTCCCACCTCTGCGGTGTTGTTGATGACTGTGAAGAAAAGGTCTTCACAGCCGTTCTCAAACTCCAATTCTTTTTCGTAGATGCCTGCTCCGCCGCCGGGTATAGACACCTCGTACTCCACACGCTGCTTCTCGCCACTGCCGTGACTCTCCACGCGTATGATGTCTTTGTCATTGCTGTAGGTGGTGATAATCACTTTATACTTTCCACCGTTGTGCTCAAGGTTGATGTAAGGCGAATAGACGAGTCCTGCCACCATGCTTGGCACGAAGTTGGGGAATCCGTATGCCGACCATCCGGCAGAAAAGGCATAGCCGTAATCGTCGAGGTTGACGTATTCTTCATCGCCACCGAGTGGCTCTATCAGCGACCCTTGTGTGATTCCGGCGAAATCTTCGTCAATGATGGTGTAGTCGCCCGATGATGTTATTTCCTGTTTCTCATACACGCATACGGCATACCCCTCGGCACCAGTCACTGGTTCCCAGTTGGCGGTGAATCCCTTGCTGGTGATTGCTGTGGCGGGCTTTGCCACGGGTTTTCCCAGTTGCTGCGCATCGGTTTTGCGCATTTCTTTTCTCACTTGTGCATTTGCCAAGCACGCCATTGCCAGCAACGCAGTCAGTACATAGTAGATTTTTCTCATGTTAAAATACTTAGGTTGTTATCTTATTCACGTTCTTTTCCTGTTTCCCTCTCATATAATCCAACATGCAAAGGTACGCATATCCAGCAATCCCTGCAATACTCATATTTTGGTATTTGTAAGTTTGGGTGTTGGATAAGGGGAGTTGGATGATGGCTGATTGTGAAAAAAATGACTTTTTGTTTTGTAATGCCATCATTTTCCACTAATTTTGCAATCAGAAAACGAGAAACTTAAACAACGATATGAAACTTAACATTATAAAAACTGTCACTTGCGCTGCGGCGGTAGTGGCGTTCACAGCGTGTACGGAGGGGAAATTCCAGATAAACGGTAACATTTCTAACGCCAAGGACTCGGTGCTCTATCTTGAGAACATGAGTCTCGACGGTCCGGTGAAGACCGACTCGGTGAAACTCGGCGAGGACGGTGCTTTCAGTTTCAGCGGTGCCAAGCCCGACGCACCTGAGTTCTATCGCCTGCGCATAGCGGCACAGATAATCAATATCAGCATCGACTCTACAGAGACGGTAACCGTGAAGGCTGAGTATCCCGGCATGGCTTCTAACTACACTGTGGAGGGTTCGGAGAACTGCTCCAAGATAAAGGAACTGACGCTGAAGCAGATGGCATTGCAGCAGAAGGCAATAGAGATTAGCCGCAACCCGACGATGGGAGTCAACGCAACCGAAGACTCGATACGAAAGGTGGTGTATGCTTATAAGCAGGAAATCAGGGACAACTACATCTATAAGGAGCCGATGAAGTCGTATGCATATTTCGCGCTGTTCCAGACATTGGGCAACACATTCATCTTCAACCCGCGCCAAGACCCCGATGACGTGAAGGTGTTCGGTGCCGTGGCAACCAGTTGGGACACCTATCACCCCAATTCTCTGCGCGGTCAGAACCTTCATAACATCACCATCGAGGGAATGAAGAACCAGAGGATAATGCAGAACAGTGGCATACAGATAGACCCCTCTAAACTGGTGGCAAGCAACTTGATAAACATACAGTTGCCCGACAACAAGGGTGTGATGAGGCAACTCACCGACCTGCAGGGCAAGGTGGTGATACTCGACTTCCATGTCTTTGCTTCCGACAACAGCATGGAGAGGATTATGATGCTGCGCGATATATATAATAAGTATCACGAGCGCGGACTGGAGATTTTCCAGGTAAGTCTTGATGCCGACGAACACTTCTGGAAACAGCAGACGGCGGCACTACCATGGATTAGCGTGAGGGCATCTGAGGCCAACGCCGACGACATACTGATGAAGTATAACGTGCAGGCAATACCGACGTATTTCCTTATCGACCGCACCAACACGCTATACAAGCGAGACATTCAGGTGAAGGACTTCGAGGCTGAACTGCAAAACCTTCTCTAACGACACTATCTATTGTGGCTTGCTCCACCTATTATAATATAAGGTGAGGCAAGCCACAAATGTTTTAAAACGTAATAACCATCAAAAAACGACAACTATGAAGAAACTAATGATCATTATCCTATGCCTGCTCGTTGTGGGAGTGGTAACGGCAGATGCACAAAAACGCAAGTCTTACAAAGCGAAATCGACACAGAAAAGAGTGGCGAAGAAGAAGAAAGTGCCCGTGGACACACTGAATATCTTCTCTTATCTCGAGGAACACGGACGCGAAACCACTGGCGTTCGACTGCGCAAGATAGGCAACGACTATATGCTTACGGCAGTGCGCACCGACGACATCAGGATTGATATGGACAGGGCCATCGCTCTGTCGAAACAGCGCACCGACGAGATGTTTGCCAGCGGACGCTTCGACATTGACATCGCGGAGGGCAGAGCCTTCAGGGCACAGATGATTCCGGGAATAGAGACGAAGGTGGACAAAACCATTGCCGACAAGGTAATCGCCATGATAGAGGAGGGCAAACTGCTGGAGATGGAGAAATACTACACCACGAAGGAAGAAGAGCAACTTACAGGTGGCTCGTGGTGGAATGTCACTCTGCAACTGCCCGGGAAACCCGCTGTTTCCTCTGGCGGCAGAAACGGACTTGGTCCACAAGAGGTGTTCGACATATACAACTACCTCTTCGACCAGGAGGTGACCTACAAGTACAAGAGAAAGAAGTAATACGCGGCATACTTGTTTGAAAAAACTTAAAACAATACAGTTATGAGAACAACCAGACTATTAGTTGTTTCCACCCTTCTTCTTATGGGCTTGACGGCTATGGCTCAGAAGATGACCCTGCTGCCAAATGAAACAAACACGATGTTCTCACTTGCAGAAGGTGAAGGAATAGAGAGTAACTCTTATGGCACGCTTTATGAGGACAATGGATATTTAAGGATTTTCACGCACAAAACATCAAGGGTGGCTTATACAGTTGAAAACTCGGCGGGAGAAAAACGCTCGGTGTATCTAAGCGATTATAAGCCTGTCGTGTCCGACTCGGTAATTGATGTAATCTATCCTATTCTGAAGAAAGCAGTCGCTAAGAAAAAGAAAGAAGTAAAGAAACTGCAGAGGAAACGAGAGAAGTATATGAAGAATCACCCCGATGAAATCGACCATTTAGGTGGTAACATGCGGTCGGTGAGAATCAATATTAAGGATGTGAAATACATGTATGCTTCCCGAACTGTTGACCTTTTATCCGACTATAACTCCGATTTCTGGGAGAAGATGAAGCAAGTCAGCGATATCATCCACTCCTATGTTCGCGGATACTCTCAGGAAGATGTCGATGAAATGACCGAAAACGGGAAATTCTCGTTGCCATTCAAGATAAAAATATATAAGAGACAGTAAGCGTTAAATCCTACAAACTATGAACAGAAGATTCTTCGTAATAATAACAATTTCACTATTCCTGTTTGTCACGATGAATGCACAGGAGAAGAATCCCGGCGTTAAGACTCTCTTCAAAGTGGAATATAACAACTATGGACCAGAGGTTCGTCTCTACGTGAAATACGGACAGTTGATGAAGTCTCAGCACGGCTCAGGGGTAAGGGCTCACAACAACACCTTTTCTTTAGTAAAGAAAGGCTCGGGACAGAAACGAGTATTGAATGTAGATGTCAACTCCTACGAACAGGAGGTGGGCGACTCTGTAATAGACAAAATCTACAAAAGACTGAAGCAGGACGTTAAGCGCAAGAAGAAAGAGGACAAGCGATGGGCTCGCCTGTTGAAAAGACAGCGCAAGGAGAATGAGATAGTGACTTCTCTGAATGGTGGAACGCAACTCAGAGTGACCATAGATATCAAGGATGTGCGTTACACTGGCTCTATCGCTGCCGACGAGAAAGACAGTCAGTACGCCAAATGGTTCTGGGACGAGATGCTCGACATCGCTCTCGAAATAGCGGAAACCAGGGGCGACTTGCCGCAAACCATCATCGATGAGTTGTCGGAGAATGGCAAGATAAAACTGAATTACGATTACGATAAACGCCTTATGCGCTTCCCTCAGTTTTGGAGTGAATAGGCAAGAGGACATCAATCGGAATGTAAACTATATCAAACTGCGAAACAATGTTATTAACTTTGTTGAACAATCTTAATAACTTTGTTCGACAATCTTAATAACTTTGTTCAACAAAGTTAATAACATTGTTAGCCGTTTTATATCTTCTTGAAAGCCAAGAGGTTATGAAACGGCTTTTCGTTTGCCGTTACTTGCCTGCTTGTAGTTGTCAGAAACTCTTGAGCCAGGCCTTCAGTTCGAGCAGCATCTCGATGTGATAGTCGAACGAGGAGCGGAATCCCCAGCCGTGACCGCCCGTAGGATAGACATGGATGCAGGCTGGAACGTCGTGCTTGTAAAGTTCGGTGTAGTAGTTGCTGCCGTTTATCGGCATCACCACATCGTCGTTGAAACTCAGTGCTATCCATGCTCTCGGCGTGGTGCGGCTCACCTGCATGTCGTTGCTGTATTCTATTTCGCGTTTCTTCCGTGGTTTCTCGCCGAGCAGATTGTCGTGAGAGCCGCGATGGGTGAACTCGGGATTCATCGAGATTACAGGATAGAAGAGTATCTGGAAGTTTGGTTTTGCCTCTTTCACCGAGTGTGTGGCGATGGTTGAGGCGAGATGTCCGCCTGCCGAACTGCCCATGATGCCCACGTCATCGGGGTTGATGCGCCATTCTGCCGAATGCTGTCTCACCAGTCGCATAGCCTCCTCGGCATCGCTGATGGGCACCTCGTACTTGCCGTGAGGCATGCGGTACTTCAGCACTATGGCTGCGATGCCCTCCTTGTTGAAGAACGTTGCCCAGTCGTATCCTTCGTGCTGCATTGCCAGATGCGAGTATCCTCCGCCCGGACATATTACCACGGCACGGCGCGTGTTCCTGTTCTCTTCGGGCAGAAAGACACGAACGCGCGCGGTGTCTTCCCTGTCCACGCTCTTCTCTTTCGGTCCGTTTGGCCACAGGTCGATGTCGAACACTTTCTGAGCCGATGCTGTTGCAGAGATAGTCATAATTCCGATTGTAAGCAATATTGTCCTGATATTCATAGGTGTTGATTTTTCATTAAATTGAATTAAACATTTGCAAAGATACCATTTTTTTTGTAATATTGCACAAATTTATTTCAAAACCTATTAGAATAATGAAAAAATTACTGTTTACTGCTGCGCTGGCATTTGTTGTGGCCGGCGCACAAGCCAAGGTGAAGTTGCCGCATGTGCTCGGCGACAACATGATTCTTCAACAGAATAGTGACGCCCGCTTGTGGGGAGAGGCAAAACCTGGAGAACGAGTGAAGGTCACGGTGAGTTGGAGCAACGCCAAGTATGAGGCAAAGGCCGATGAAATGGGCAAATTTTTACTTACGGTGCGCACTCCTGCCGCCAGTTACACGCCGCTGAGCATCACCTTCGACGATGGAGAAAAAGTGACATTGAACAATGTCCTTGCAGGCGAGGTATGGGTATGCGCGGGACAGAGCAACATGGAAATGCCGATGAAGGGCTTCGGACAATGCCCTGTGGAGGGTTATATGGACGAGGTGATTGACGCACGCAACTATAAGGGAATACACTACGTTAAGATACCGAGCGTGATGAGCATGACACCCCTTGAGGATGCCAACTGCGAGTGGAAGGAAATAGGTTCGCAAACCATCAGCGAGGCATCGGCAACGGGCTATTTCTTCGCCAAGACACTGAACAAGGCTCTTGACATTCCTGTGGGACTCATCATGGCGAACAAGGGTGGCACGAGAGTGGAGAGTTGGCTCACCAAGGAGAACCTTGAGAAATACACCACTGAGCCGACAGACTCCGATGGAATCGTTGCTTTTAAGCGCGAATGGGACTATCACCGTGCACTGGTATGGGGCAACGGAACGTTCAATCCCATATTGAAATATACCGTAAAGGGCATCATCTACTATCAAGGTTGCTCTAATGTGGGCGATCCAGGCAACCAGTATTCTGACCGCATGAAGATTCTCGCTGAACAATGGCGCAGCCAGTTCGGACTGGGCGAGATACCTTTCTATTTCGTTGAAATCGCTCCTTATTGGTATGACGACTCCAACGGCACCGCCGGTGCCTTGCTACGCGAGCAGCAGTTCCGCGCTTCCCAGATAATCCCTAACTGCGGCTTGGTGTGCACCAATGACCTTGCCTATACATACGAGAGCAAGCAGATACACCCGGCACAGAAGCGCCAGGTGGGTCAGCGACTGGCACTGCTCGCGCTGAACGGCACTTACGGTATGAAGGAGATGTGGTGCCAAAGCCCTTCGTTCAAGGACATGAAGGTGATTGACGGTGCCATTCACATACACCTCAACAACGATTACGGTGCAATATCGCGTTTCGACGAAATCTCAGGCTTTGAGATTGCAGGTGAGGACCGCCAGTTCCACATGGCCATTGCCGAGCACTTCTGGCAGCCGGGCGGCGGATACTGGGACGAGACGATAAAGATATGGTCGCCCGATGTTCCCAACCCCGTTGCCATCCGCTACTGTTTCCGCAACTTCGAGATAGGCAACCTGAAGAACGCTGCTGGTCTGCCCCTCTTCCCGTTCCGTACGGACAACTGGTAATGCAGACAGAAAGACATAAAGTTTTAGACAGAAAGACATAAAGTATTTAATAGAATATGGGAACCGAAGTCCAATCAAAGAATGTTGAAGTAGAAGAGACGATAAAGACCATTATCGACTGCGCTTATCATGTTCGCGGACAACTAAAGCAAGGATTCGAGGAGAAAATATACAAGAATGCCATGTTTATAGAAATGAAGAAACGTGGACTTGACGTGAAGACCGAAGTTCCCATCAATGTTTTTTATGACGATACGATAGTGGGGCAGTATAGAGCAGATATAATTGTTAATGACAATGTTATAGTTGAATTAAAAGCCAATCAATCACTTTGTGCTGCTAACGAAGTTCAACTGGTTAATTATCTCAATGCTCTGCGTATAGACAACGGTCTATTGATTAATTTCGGCGGTGAAACTCTTCAATGTAAAAGGAAGTATCGCCAATACCGCTGTCCATTCAAATAACAGACCTCAATGTCTTCCAGTCCAAAATCTTTTTGTCTTTCTGTCTAAACAATATGTCTTTATGTCAAAACATCCGTTAGAGAAGTTCAGTTATTGCCCTGTATGTGGGTCGAGTGAGTTCGGGGAGAACTCTTTCAAGAGCAAGAAGTGTCGGGAGTGTGGGTTCGAGATGTTCATGAACCCCTCTGCCGCCACTGCGGCGTTTATCGTTGATGGGCAGGGCAGGGTGCTCGTGGTGCGCCGCAGGAACGAGCCGGCGAAGGGCTCTCTCGACCTCCCCGGTGGTTTTTGCGACATCGGCGAGACATCGGAGGAGGGCGTAAAGCGCGAGGTGAAGGAAGAGACGGGACTCACCGTCACCTCCGTCCGTTTCCTTTTCTCGTTGCCCAACACCTATCTTTACAGTGGCTTGAACATTCCCACCATCGACTCGTTCTACCTCTGTACCGTCGAGAATGCTGACAATGTTGTGGCTCACGATGATGCTGCCGATGCCCAGTGGGTGTATATAAAAGATTTGGAGCCCGAGAAGTTCGGACTCCAAAGTATCAGTAAAGGCGTAGCGCGTTTTATTAATGAGCGTTGAGGATTCCTTCAAAGCGGAGAAAGAACCATCAACCCTCACTACTCAACATTTTTAGCGAACTCAGGCTCGAGCAAACCTTTCTTCTTCATGTCTTTCAGTGAGAGGGCTGTGGAGGGAATTCCATAGGCGTATGGTGCAATCTCGTATTGTTGATAGATGAACACTACACTGTCTTTGTTGATGTAAATGCCCTTTTCTGGCAGTTCCACTATTTTGTCTTTTCCGTTCTCGTCTTTTAATGGCGAGTCTTCCTCATTGCCGAGTGGGCCGAAGAACTCCTTCAGTCCTTCGGTCACCTCCTTCTTTATGTCGGTGAGTTTGTCCTGCGCAAAGATGCTTGCATCGAGTCTTTTGCCGTCTGCCTTGTTGAATGTGGCTCCCTCGACCAACGCCGAACCATGAGGACCGCCAAGATAAATATCTTGCATGATACCGATGGTTATTGTCTTTGCGGTCTCGTCTAATATGCTTGCTTCAACATTATGCCATAGAGGTGGACCACTTGACTCTTCCCCCTCATAGAATGTTGCACCTTTCAGCATACTGGAAATACTGTCGAGCATGCTCTGTGCCAACGACTTAACGTCTGGAGCGATAACGGTTATTTTTGTACTGTCGTTATATCTTATGGCATTCATTATGAAGTCGCAAACGCCCTTGTTAAGAGCCTCATTGCCTACAGGCACTACAATCTTTACTATTGCCGTGATGTCATGCTTTCCTTCACGTAAACTGATGGAGTCGGTGATGCTGTCTTTCTTCAGAGAAGTATCATTTTTGCCCGTTCCATCGATGTTGGCGCATGCCATCAGTGCAATCAATACACTAGCGAAACACAATATTTTTTTCATTTCTTATAGATTTTCTTTTCTCCCATGATTTCGTTGAGTGATATTGCTGTTTCCTTGTTTATCCCTTCTAAGAACTTTTGTGCTTCTTTCTCCTGATATGGTTTGCCGAGGTCGTCTGTATAGACTTTCTTGCCGTCCTTCTCGGTTACTGTGAAGAGTTCGTTAAAGCCCTCTTTTTCGGTCTTCTCGAAATAGGTGGTCTTGTTTTTGTCCTTGACGATCAGTGCGTTGCCCTGAAAAAACAGTTCCTGCCCTTCGCTGACGGGGACACCATCAAAATTGTCGATGTCTTTCATGTCTTTGTAGAAAGACAGTAGAAGTCCGTCTTTGCCGTCTTCGGTACTGATGAAAGCATAGTCTTTGGCAAGATGGTAGTAGGCGATTTTCTTCTCTTCACCGAAAGATAACTTCCACAATGCCTGGATATCCTCTTGGTGTGCCTTGATATTGCTCTCGGCTGTCACGAAGATGGTGCTGTCTGTGACAGCAGAGGTATCCTCCTGTCGTGTGTTATCAGATGTCTTACTTGTACAAGAAACCAGAACAGTTCCTAACGTCATCATAGTTAAAATGACAATACTAACAAAAGTCTTTTTCATTACAGTCTTTTTTATGGAGTTGTTATTCTGTTGCGTTTTCCACCTCTTTGGCAGCGATTTCCTCTAACAGTTGCATATTGATGACTTCTATCTCACTTGCCTTGTCTCCCTTAACCTTTAAAGCATCGAGCATTTTCTGGCGCTCTCCCTCGGTGAAGTACTCCAGTTGTGAGGTGGTCATCAGTTGTTTTGAAAGAATGCCTGTCTGGTCGTCTGAGCCAGCCACACGTTTCAGCGTCACGGGCGTTCCCGACTCTTCCCATAGTTCCTCGTCTTGCGGGTCGTGCTTAACTGGCTGTACCTTTATCCCTTCATCGATGCGTATTATTTGATACGTTTCTTTTCCTAATGTTATATATGCGCTGGGCATGTCATATACTGTGGGTATCTTGTATGTGGTGGTTTCTGCGCTTAGTCCTGTCACCACGGCTTTCTTGGCACTGAACACCACCTTGGTACCGTCATCTTTAGTGAACTCCCCGCTAAACATATAACGTATCAGGTCAGCATTCATTGTTTCAACCATGTTTTTAGTTTCATAATAAACGCCGATAGCCTTGCCGTTTTTGTCGTATCTAACGAGCATCGTCTTGTCGTCGTAGTTCTTTGGAAGATATTTCTCACCCACTTCACCGTTAAAGACATATCCTTCCCAATAGTCTGAATCGTTCTTGTCAACACCTCTGAACCCGTTGGCAGAGACGAATCCCTCTTCTGTCGGCACAAGCATGAACAATAGGCCACCCTCATGCAAAGTGCCGCCCTCGCAGTTGAATCCGCTGTCGCATTTCGTTGCTGTAAAGAACTCGAAGCCGTCGGTCCATGTCTTGCCGCCGATGTCTGTAGCGGTTTCGTTGATTTTATTTCCCTGAGCCTGGCAGGCAGCAAGAGCGATTGCTGCAATGATGAGGCATGTCAATAAAGTCTTTTTTCTCATAATCATGTCAAATGTGAATTATTAATGTTTTATAGAAGATACGATATTTACCTTTGCAAAAATAGATAAAAACGGAGTGTCGCCCAAACAAAATAGTGTGGAGTTTTTAATAAAAACAAAAAGTCCACAATCGGGGAGCAGAAAAGAATATCAATAAATGTCGAAGATGGCACTATAAATGTCGAAGATGGCACTATCGAGGTTATTTCTTATGTAATGTTTTCTTTTTTTGGGATTTTTTCTTTACCTTTGCAATCCAAACAGAGAGTTCCCTATGCCAGTATATTATTCCTTTACGCTCTTTATGTGCGCCGTCACGTCGATAGTCCTTTCTTTGGTCCTGATGGGTGTTACGATACGCCAGAATGAGTCGCTGGAGAAGTACCGTTCTGCCCGATGGTGCTTGTGTGCGGCATTTGTTGTTTTTGGCGTCGCCAACATGCTACAGGCTGGTATGGAGTATGACGGTAAGCAAGAGGCGCTCACGGGTGTGCTGACGATATTTATCGGTGGTATTCAGGCAATGATGTTCACTATGGTGGCTCTCATTTTCATCCGTCCTGCTATAGTCACCGCACGCAGGGTTTTGTTACAGGTTTCAGTCATCTTTCTGGTTTCTGCTTTTCTTTTCGTCGCGCGTTTTATCTTACCCCAGGATGCCTTCTATGTTGCCTATTATGTGTGCATTCTCGGCTATGTTGCGCTGATGGCTGCATATACATGGCTTTTCGTGAGGAGTTATAAGGTGTTCAAGAGGCAGATGATGGATTTCTATGAGGAAGAAGAACTTCTCTATCGCATGCGATGGATAAAGTGGACCTTTTGGTCGGCTCTGGCTGTCGGTATTCTGGCCTTGCTTCTCATATATGACAATCACATGATAAACATAATACTCACCCCTCTATTCACTCTTTACTTCCTTTTTATCACAGTTTCATTCATAAATTATCAGCAGTATGCGCAACTCATAACGCGTGCCTATGAAAAAGAACCGTGCGTCAATAAGCCGAACGAGGAGAAGGAGAAGTTTTCTCAGGTCGATGTAGAGAAATTAAGGTCGAGAATCAACGAATGGGTGAGCGAAAAGAAGTTTGTAGAGTCTGATTGTTCGGTGGAAGAGATAGCATGTCAACTGGGTACCACCAGTGCCACCCTGCGCAAGTATTTTCACAACTATGTAGGTGCGGATTTCCGCAGTTGGCGCATAAGCATGCGCATAGAAGAGGCGAAACGACTTATTGACGAGAATCCGTCGATAAAGATAAGCGATTTGATAAGTCTCACGGGCTTCAACGACCGTCCTTATTTCTACCGCATCTTCCAGAAACTTGTCGGTGTTTCGGTATCAGAGTACAGAAAAGAAAGAGGCAGAGTAGGCTGAAAAAGCAATCTGCCACTTTCCATAAATCAGAAATTTTTGCGGACACCCTGCCATTCGGGGAACTTCATCTTCAGGTACTCATCATCGAGGAACAGTGCCGACTGACCCACCTGTCCTTTCAGTTGCCAGTCCATCCACTTCACCACGGCCTTGGCGTAGTTGCCGCCATACTTCTCGTAATAAGTGCCGCTGTGGCCGTCCTTAGAGTTCAGCATCACCACGGGGATATTGTCGGCAATGCGCTCGTAGTCAAGACGGGCGTTTTCGTAAGCGATGTCGGCAGGACCTCCAATCATATAGAACATTGGCTGGTGAAGATCCTTAAGCGTCTCTACGGTGGAGCCCATCATACTCATGTCGCCGATACCCGAATTCAGCATCACGCAGGTCTTGATGCGCGGATCGTGGGCCACACCCAGCACCTGAGCGCCCCCGCACGACTGCCCCATTGCTGCCACATGGTCCAGATCCAGACAATGGTAATATTCCGAATCGGAGGTGGCATTCTGGTCGGTCAGCCAGTCGAGCACCTCCAGCAACATCCTGGGATAAGTGGTGAAGAACGTAGGTGGCGCTTCCTGCTTCTTCTTGCTTTTCTTCTCCTTTTTGGCGGCCTTCTCTCTCTCCTTTAACTGCTGCTCATGGCGGGCCTTCAACTGCTCTTCTGTCAGGCGCTCAATTCTCTCGCCGTTGGCCATGATTACCTCACCTTTGGTTTCGGGATAATTAAACAACAACACTTCTCTCCATTGCGCCATCACATCCTCTTCATCATACGGACCTATGGCGGCGGCAACATAACCGTGGGATGCAACTTCGCTCAGTAGCAGGCGCATCTCCACGTTGTTGTCGTAACAAGCACCGTTGGCATAGACTATCACGGGCAGTTTCCCCTGACTGGCCACCACCTCTTTCAGGTTCTGCGGGCGATACACCGTAAAGCGCGGACACGAAGCATCGCCCACCACTTCCGACTTGAACGGTCCCGTGCCACCACCTTCCACTACTTGTCTCTGGTCCGCCTGGGCATTTGCCAGTCCCATACTTGCCGCGATGAACATCGCTGTTAATAAATTCTTTTTCATTGTCATACATTTAGTTTTTTATTTTTCCACCACTGCCTTCCATTAACTGGATAGTTATCGGTTTTATTGAATGTGGCGATTGTTTTTCCTTGTCCGTCCTTGATAGTATAAGGTGCGTTCACATCATATTCGCCAAACTGTTCTGCATCGTTAACACAGCAGACCTATAACTATGGCGAAAACCACGACTTTGGCCACAATATAACGGGCGGAATTATGATGTGTCATTATTGTCATCTGGTTCTGATGGGAACTCTAATGTCTTCGACTACAGTTTTATAGTTTACTTTGATGGCAAGTGTGGAAACGCTCAGGGGAATAGCAGGATATTCTATCTTGAAGGTGAAAGGTCCGCTATAGGGACCTCCCGCATTGAAGTTTAATGGTTTCTTTGCTTCCCATTCTTTTTCAGTATCATAATCTATTAAAGCGCATGATAAGGCATAAAGACCTAATTTTATTTCATTTTTACCAATATACTGCAAGTGAACAATGGTGTTGGTGTTTGACCGTATGACCTTAGTTACCTTGAAATTTCTGTTGATAATGCTCTGGCTGGGAGAATTCCATGAGAATTTGTATCCTTCTGCCAGCAGTTTTTTCTTGTCATAAACAGCAGGTCTATTTGCAGCAGGCCTATTTGCAGCAGGCTTGTTTACTGCAGGTTTGTTGGTTGTAGTCGAATTGCTTTGGATGGGTAATGCGATATTGCTGACAATCCACGGATTTTTTACTTTTGTAGTTTCCCTAAACGTTACCACAGAGGTGCTTTTAGGCAGCGGTGGAAATTCAATTTTATATGTGGCATTTCCTGAATACAGCGTGCCCCATTTGAAATTCAACGCATCTGTGGCCTGATATCTTTTACCAGTGGCTTCATCGGTTAGTGTAGGATAGGCTACAATCCTGCTCCGATCTTTAGAACCTTCAGGTAAGGTGTACTTCAAATAGAGCACTGTAGAATTGGATTTTCTTTCCACCTTTATTACTTTAATTCTCTTATCGTTCGTTTTTTGGCGTGGGTTATTGTATGTCTGTGCTGTCACTGTCAAAGTAACAAGAAGCATGGCTATCGCTAATAGTGTTTTGTTCATCGTTGTAAGTTTATGTTGTTGTATATTGAATGATTTCATTTCGCTTCAAGTACGATACGGAAGCCAAGGCTCCCGAACTTGTATCCACGAGTAGCGGAGCGAGCCGAAACGCGGCAACTTCCGTCTATATCATCGGCGAAACTACCACCACGGACAACCTGACCTTCGGATTCTTCGTTCTCCACCATCGGGTTCGTCAGGTTGTCTTTACTATAGGTGGCATAATCGTCGGCGCAATACTCTGTGACGTTGCCGCTCATGTCGTAAATGCCCATCACTTGTTAATCTTCCACCTTTGGGCTTTTGTGCCATTATAATGGTAGAGCTGAATGTTATTGCCGTTGGCGACTGAGCCCTTTCTTAAGTCAATTACATAGTCGGGATTAAGAGCCGATTGGATGTAGAAATAGTCCTTGCCAGCAGGTTTAAGATACCAGCGCTGAGCTTTCGTCCCGTTGTAGTGGTAAAGTTGGATGTTTGTGCCGTCCTGCACGATACCTTTCTGAACATCGAGAACATAGTCTGTGTTCATCGCCGAGCGGATGAAATAAGTGCCGTCGCTGTTAGGTTGAAAATACCAATGTTGTGCTTTTGTTCCGTTCGACCGATAAAGTTGGATGTTTCTTCCATCCTGAACTATTGCTTTTTGCAAGTCAAGACAATAATTAGTGTCTAAAGCCACATGCACATAATAATAACCCTTGCCCAGTTGTGCAAATGCTTTGTTCGTGCCCCAAATTGCCATTAGGCAAATCATGCATACAAAAATAGCGATCTTCTTCATAACTAAGATTTTGCTGTTTTTTGAATTATATATTTTTGATTGTCCCTATTGAATCCCCGCCCCTAGGGGCAGGGAACCATTATCTATTTATCTACAGACATAGCGATGCGGAATCCGAGACTGCCAAAGACATATCCGCGAGAAGAACCGCGCCTTGATACACGGCAGTCGCTGGCTTCACTCACGAAGCTACCGCCACGCACGGTAACATCACCGCCGTCCTTCAGTTCGCACTTCGGGTCGGTCTGGCTGTCCTTGCTGTAGGGAGCATAGTCGTCAGCGCAATATTCATCCACATTGCCACTCATGTCGTAGATGCCCAGTTCGTTGGGAGCCTTCCCCTTCACCGCATGGCTTCCGCCTTCGATGTCGTTATACCATGCAACGTCAGAAAGGTTGTTTGAACCAGCATACTTGTAGCCTTTACTCTTATTGCCTCCGCGTGCGGCATATTCCCATTCTGCCTCGGTGGGCAGGCGGAACTTGCGACCGGTGAGCTCGCTGAGTTTGCTGGCAAATAAATCGGCATCGCCCCATTCTACTAATACCACGGGAAGTTCTGCTCCCACACTGTCTGCAGGATTCGAGCCAATGACAGCCTCGTAGAGAGCCTGTGTCACCTCTGTCTCAGCGATGTAGTAGTCGGATAGTGTCACGCTGTGAACGGGCTTTTCGTCAGCCTTTGCGTCTGTTCCCTGCTCAGCGGTTGCTCCCATATCGAATGTACCTCCCTTTACAAGAATCATATTGAAAGTGACACCTTTCACGGTGAACGATACCTTCTCTTCATCAGTTGTATTCTCTTTTGAGGTGCTGTCGGCAGGTGCTTCGCTTGACGCGCCTTTTTTTGCGGAAGAAGTGCATGACAAGATAGTCAGTGGGAATGCCACAAGAGACATCAGCAAGAAATAATATGCTTTTTTCATTTGGCAGATTTTTAATTGCATTATTAATTAATTCAAAAATTCAAACCGTCTCAGGCTGTTTCTTACTTGTCGTTGGTGAAGTTTACAAAGAACCATTTGTCTTTTTCATAGCCGCTCATCTCAGGGTCTTTGCCTATAGCCTCAAATTCCATTCCCTCTCCGTCTTCGTTTGGCTTGATATCCTTAACTTTTTTCGCGAATTCGTTGTAGTCAGCCTCGTTGCGGAAGGCGATGTGTCCATAAGCCACCGATTCAGCGGTGAGATGTACTATTATTGCGTTTTCATCGTCAGCAGTAGCCTTTGTGAGTTGTCCCTCGTTGTCGAGTTCAACTGAAGCGCCCTTTCCAAAGTAGTACTGCAGGTTGTCGCACTGGGCGTCTTTTACTTCCTGCTTGAACAATTTCAGAGCCTTGAAGCCCAAATCGTCGAGCACAGCCTGTGGCACAGAGTCCCACTCGGCATCCACTAAGGCCTTTATCTTTTCGGGTGTCACACTTGCTGCTGCCGCTGTTTCCGTTGTTTTTGCAGTCTCTTGGTTTGCTGGTTGTTTTGGTTGGCAGGCTGCGAAAACGAACGCCGCCACAGCAATCATAATCATGGTGTACTTTTTCATAATTGTAAAGTTTTAAACTATTGATAATTAAATTTCAGATTCCGATAAATTATCATTGCAAAAATAATCAATAGTGGATTATGTCGCAAAAGATAAAGTGTGGACTTTTTCATTTTTAGATAAAAGTCCACACTTTATTTGCTCTCAAAGAGGTCTAACAAGTATAGTTGTCTCGATGAAATGGGCGTTTTTTGTCGCTATAATGTTCTGTCATCACCAGTTTGCATTGTCGTTCAGCCATCCCTTTTCTTTCATTTCCTTAAGTGGAATAGATACGGTGGGGAGGCCGAAAACATAGGCTGCAATCTCGTACTGCTGATAGGTGAACACCATGCTGTCGTTGTCGATATAGACTCCTGCTCCAGGTAAATCAACGGTTTTCAGCACTCCGTTCTCCATCATCGGCGAGTCCTCGTCGTTGTCGCGTTTGAAATATTCTTCCGCCAGCCGTCGGCTCACCTCTTTCTTCACTTCCCCTATTTTGCTTTTCTTCAGAATACCATCATCGAGTATCACACCGTCTGACTTCCTGAATGTCGTCCCTCCGTAAAGGTAAGAGCCATGGGCACCACCGAGATAAATGTCTTGTATGGTGCATAGCGTGACAATCTTCTCGTTCTCATAAATCACGCCAATCTCCATGTCGAAAGATAGGGGAGGGCAGAAATCCTGTGTGCCGTCGCAGAACGCGTCCTCTTTCAGTTCGTTTGTCTTCAGTGCCACAAAGTGATGTGCCATCGACTGGAGACTGTTGAGTTTGTCGTCGCCCTCGACACTTTCCACGAGAAAACGCCTGATGCTCTTGTTAAGAGCCTCGTTGCCTACGGGCACCACAATCTTTACTGTAGATGAGATGTCATGTCCGTTCAAGTTAATGCGCATTGAGTCGGTCACACTGTCTCTTTTCAGCGTTCCGCCGTTGTCGTTCTTTCCTGCACCGTTGATGTTTGTGCATGCAGCAAGGAATATTAAAGCGCATGCAATACCAAATAATCTTTTCATATCTTTATTTTTTAATGTTTTCTGTGTACAAAGATAAATAAAATTGTTGAAAGTTTAATCATAAAATGAAAAAAACCGCTGTGTTTCTCAACATAGCGGTTTTTTCTTTTTGCCCTGTCATTCATTCTCGAACTTTCAGGCATTTTTATTAAGAAAAAGTTAATCTATTACTTAATGATAACAATAACATATTATAGATTCAGTGATGTCTCTACTGTTGGCCTCAAGACATCACGTGACTTAATGTTCACGTTTGAAGCACGTCAATAAAGTTTGTGCAAAGATAAGGAAAAATTTCAAGAATTATCCAGTATTGCCGGGTATAAATGGTTAAAAAACTTAAAAAGAGTATATATAATAAGGTATATGCGAACTTTTTGTTCTAATTTTGTCGCCCAAAATTAAAGTTTTAAACATTATGCAGAAGAATTTGGTAATAGTTGAGAGCCCCGCGAAGGCGAAAACAATTGAGAAGTTTTTGGGAAAAGACTTCAAGGTGATGTCGAGTTATGGTCATATCCGCGACTTGAAAAAAAAGGAACTGAGCATTGACACGACGACGCTGGAGCCCGACTACGAGATACCTGATGAGAAGAAGAAACTGGTTAGCGAACTGAAGAGTAACGCAAAGAAGGCCGAGAAGGTATGGCTCGCTTCCGATGAGGACCGCGAGGGAGAGGCCATCTCATGGCACCTGTGTGAGGTGCTCGGGCTGGACGAGGAGAAAACCAACCGCATCGTGTTCCACGAGATAACAAAGCCCGCCATCCTTGCAGCCATCGAGAGTCCGCGACATCTCGATATGAATCTTGTTAATGCCCAGCAGGCACGTCGCGTGCTCGACCGCCTCGTTGGCTTCTCTCTTTCGCCGCTGCTCTGGCGCAAGGTGAAGCCTGCACTGTCGGCAGGACGTGTGCAGAGCGTTGCCGTAAGACTTATTGTTGAGCGCGAGCGCGAGATACAGGCGTTCAAGAGCGAGGAGTACTTCAGGGTGAACGCCATCTTCGGTCATCAGAATGCCGATGGCTCGCAAAACGAGGTGAAGGCCGAACTGGACACCCGTTTCAAGACCGTTGAGGAGGTGGAGCAATTCCTCGAAGTGTGCAAAAATGCCGATTTCATCGTCAGTGACATACAGAAAAAGCCTGTTCGCCGCATGCCGGCACCACCATTCACCACATCGACATTGCAGCAGGAGGCAGCAAGAAAACTCGGTTTCACCGTGAGCCAGACCATGATGGTGGCACAGCATCTCTATGAACACGGACTCATAACATACATGCGTACCGACTCTGTAAACCTCTCTTCGCTCTGTCTGAACACCAGCAAGGAAGAGATAGAGAAGATGTGGGGAGCGGAATACAGTCATACACGACAGTATCACACCAGTGCCAAGGGCGCACAGGAGGCTCACGAGGCAATACGTCCTACATATATGAGCAACCAGACCATTGAGGGAACGGCACAGGAGCGCCGCCTCTACGAACTCATCTGGAAACGCACGGCAGCATCGCAGATGGCCGACGCACAGATAGAGAAGACGCAGGTGACCATAGAAGTCAAGGGAGGCAACACCCCGAACCCCGCTTTCATCGCCACTGGCGAGGTGGTGAAGTTCGACGGTTTCCTCAAGGTTTACCGTGAGAGCAATGGCGACGACGACAACAGTCAGGAGGAGTTCGCACACACACTGCCTGCAATGGCTACCGGCGAGGCGCTGCAGCGTCGCGAGATTGTGGCTACCGAGCGTTTCAGCCAGGGTCCGATGAGATACACTGAGGCATCGCTGGTGCACAAACTCGAGGAACTTGGCATTGGCCGTCCTTCAACATACGCCCCGACAATCTCGACCATTCAGCAGCGCGAATATGTGCAGAAAGGCGACAAGAAAGGCGAAGAGCGCCAGTATAGCGTACTCACACTGAAGGGCATCAAGGTGACGAAGTCAACACGCAAGGAGATGGTGGGCAACGAGAAAGGCAAACTGCTCCCAACTGACATCGGAATCGTGGTGAACGACTTCCTGCAGAAGAACTTCCCAGGCATCATGGACTATAACTTCACAGCCCGCGTGGAGCAGGAGTTCGATAAGATTGCCGAGGGCGGCGAGGAATGGAAGAAGATGATGAAAGACTTCTACGGCAACTTCGAGCCAACCGTAGAGAAGGCAATGAAGAAGCGCGAGGACCATAAGGCTGGCGAGCGCGAACTGGGTACCGACCCGAAGAGCGGAAAGCCAGTGTTTGTTAAGATAGGACGCTTCGGTCCTGTGGTGCAGATAGGAACTGCCGACGACAACGAGAAACCGCGCTTCGCACAGTTGCCATCGGACAAGAGTATTGAGACAATAAGCCTCGACGAGGCGCTCGAACTGTTCAAGTTGCCGCGCATACTCGGCGAGTTCGAAGGCAAGGAGGTTACTGTAGGCGCGGGCCGTTTCGGACCATACGTGCTCCACAACCGCAAGTATGTGTCTATCCCTAAAGGCACCGACCCGCTCTCGATAACCCTCGACGAGGCAGTTGCCCTCATCGGAGCAAAACGCGACGAGGACGACAAACGTCACTTGAAGAAGTTCGATGAAGACCCCAAACTGGAGGTGATGAACGGTCGTTTCGGTCCTTACATCGCCTACGACGGCAAGAACTACCGTCTGCCGAAGGCAATGCACGCCAAGGCAGCAGAACTCTCGCTGGAGCAGTGCATGGAGATAGTGAACAAATCGAATAAAGACTAAACGTATCGAGAATCCAACCTCTCACACTCTGCGATGAATAGGATAATCCTCATAGGATATATGGGTGCCGGCAAGACCACCATTGGCAAGGCACTGTCAAAAGAACTCGACATGATGTTCTACGACCTCGACTGGTACATCGAGACGCGCATGCACCGCACCGTGGCGCAAATCTTCGCTGAGAAAGGCGAGGAGGGATTCCGCAAGATAGAGCACAACATGCTGCACGAGGTGGCTGAGTTCGAGAACGTGATAATCAGTTGCGGCGGCGGCACACCCTGTTTCTTCGACAATATGGATTATCTGAACGAGCAGGGCGAGACGATATATCTCAAGGCACGCCCCGAGGTGCTATGCAGCCATCTGAGGATGGGCAAGGTGGAGCGCCCGCTCATCAAAGGGAAAAGCCCCGAAGAGTTGCAGCAGTTCATCATCGAGCAACTGGAGAAGCGCGAGCCTTACTACAATAAGGCGAAGCACCATCTCGACGTGTCGCTGATGGACAACTACGAGAAGATAAAAATCAGCGTCGAAGAAGTGAAGAAACTGCTTGGGCGGTGAATACTTGTCAACAATAAAAACAGCAATAAATGAAAAAATGGACGATTGAGGATTCCAAGGAACTGTACAATATCAATGGATGGGGCACTTCCTATTTCGGAATCAATGAAGAAGGAAACGTGTTTGTAACCCCTTGTAAGAACGAGGTGCAAATCGACCTCCGGGAGGTGATGGACGAACTGTCGCTGCGCGATGTTCAGTCGCCTGTCTTACTGCGATTCCCCGACATCCTCGACAACCGCATCGAGAAGACGTGGAGTTGCTTCAAGAAGGCTTCCAAGGAGTACGACTACAAAGGCGAGAACTATGTGGTTTATCCCATAAAGGTGAATCAGATGCAGCCCGTTGTGGAGGAGATAATCTCGCACGGACGCAAATTCAACCTGGGATTGGAGGCTGGCTCAAAGCCGGAACTGCATGCCGTTATCGCCATGCAGTGCCAGAGCGACTCAATCATTATCTGCAACGGATATAAGGACCAGAGTTACATAGAACTGGCTCTACTTGCACAGAAGATGGGCAAGCAGATATTCATCGTTGTGGAGAAGATGAACGAACTGGAACTCATTGCCAAGGTCGCAAAGAAACTCGATGTGCGCCCAAATATAGGCATACGCATAAAACTGGCATCCAGTGGCAGCGGAAAATGGGAGGAAAGCGGCGGCGATGCTTCGAAGTTCGGACTGACAAGCGCACAGTTGCTCGAGGCACTCGAACTGCTCGACAAGAAGAACATGCGCGACTGCCTGCGGCTCATCCACTTCCACATTGGCTCGCAGATAACAAAGATACGCCGCATACAGACTGCTCTTCGCGAGGCATCACAGTTCTATATCCAACTGCATAAGATGGGATATAACGTTGATTTCGTCGATTGCGGTGGCGGACTCGGAGTTGACTACGACGGCACACGGTCGCCTTCCAGCGAGAGTTCTGTCAACTATTCCATTCAGGAGTATGTCAACGACTGTATTTATACCTTCGTTGAGGCTGCAAACAAGAACGAAATGCCTCACCCCAATATCATCACCGAGAGTGGACGCTCGCTCGCTGCCCACCACTCTGTGCTTGTAATTGATGTGCTTGAGACTGTCTCACTGCCCGAGATGCCCGATGAATTCGAGCCCGACGAGAACTCCCATCAGTTGGTGAAAGACCTCTATGAGATATGGGACAACCTCTCGCCTCGTAACGTGCTGGAAGACTGGCACGACGCCGAGCAAATCCGTGAAGAGGTGCTCGACCTGTTCGCTCACGGCATCGTTGACCTGAAGACACGTGCCGAGATAGAGGCCATGTACTGGAGTGTTTGCCACGAAATCAACGCGCTGGCGAAGAACCTCAAGCACATACCCGAGGAACTGATGAACATCGACAAGTTGCTGGCAGACAAGTATTTCTGCAACTTCTCGCTCTTCCAGAGTCTCAGCGACTCCTGGGCCATCGACCAACTCTTCCCCATACTCCCTATTCAGAGACTCAACGAGCGACCCACGCGCAACGCCACGTTGCAGGACATCACCTGCGACTCTGACGGTAAGATTGCCAACTTCGTCACCAACCGACACAACTCCCACTCTCTGCCCGTTCATGCCCTGAAGAAGAACGAGCCTTACTATCTGGGCGTATTCCTTGTGGGTGCATATCAGGAAATACTTGGCGACATGCACAACCTGTTCGGCGACACCACGGCGGTGCATATCTCAGTGAAAGACGGGCATTACCACATCGACCAGATTATTGATGGCGAGACAGTAGCAGAGGTTTTAGAGTATGTGCAGTATGCACCTAAGAAACTTGTGCGACAGTTGGAAATATGGGTGGCAAAGAGCGTAAAGCAGGGCAAGATATCTCTCGAAGAGGGCAAGGAGTTCCTCAGCAACTACCGCTCGGGACTCTATGGCTACACCTATCTTGAATAAAAAAACGCCCCCAAGACTTCACTCCTATCCCCTCTCCAAGGGGCGAGGGTAATTTTAAGGGGATGGGAGTTAAGCATAATATATAGAAGATGGAACAAAACAGATCGGCCTCAAGTAATATAGAAAACATAGGAGATCCCTCCCCTCGGGAGGGACACAGGGTGGGCCTTACCTTAATAAAAGTAGGAGGGGCAATAGTAGAGGATGAGGCGCAACTGGCGCAACTCCTTGCCGACTTCTCCGCAATACAGGGCCCAAAAGTGCTCGTCCACGGCGGCGGCCGCCGTGCCACGGCAGTGGCTGCGAAACTGGGCATCGAGAGTCAGATGGTGAACGGACGCCGCATCACCGACGCACCAATGCTCGAAGTGGTGACAATGGTATATGGCGGACTGGTGAACAAAAACCTCGTGGCACGCCTGCAGGCACTTGGCATCAACGCCCTGGGGCTTACCGGAGCAGACATCAACTGCCTGCTCTCGCGCAAGCGACCCGTAAAGGACGGCATCGACTATGGTTTCGTGGGCGATGTGCAGAGCGCCGACGGAAAGGCTCTCGCGACACTCATCCAACAAGGCATCACACCCATCATGGCACCGCTGACACACGATGGAATGGGGCATATCCTCAATACCAACGCCGACACCATAGCGGCAGAGACGGCCAAGGCACTGGCACCATACTATGACGTGACACTCATCTACTGCTTCGAGAAAAACGGTGTGCTCGCCAATCCCGACGACGACAACTCCGTGATACCACTCATCACGCATGCCGACTTCAGCAATCTTGTGGCAGACGGCACAGTGGCAGGCGGCATGATACCCAAAATTCAGAACGCACTCGCTGCCATAGATGCAGGAGTGGCACGGGTGATAATCACCAAGGCGACAGCAATCGACGGAAAGAGCGGCACCGTGATATTGAGTTAGATGTTCGGAGTTCCGAAAGATTCTTTTTAGGGAAAGAAATAGGAATAATTAAGATAATTTCTGATTAATCTGATGATTTCCCTACACTTCCAAACTCCTAAACTTCAAAAACTCCTAAACTTCAAAAACTCCTAAACTTCAAAAACTCCTAAACTTCAAAAACTCCCGAACTTCCAAACTCCCGAACTTCCAAACTCCTAAATTTTTTTTCTTTTTTTGTAACTTTTCCATAACCTCAATCGTCGTCATAATAGAGAGAAGATGAAAAATATCAGTTTCCGTAACGATGTATTGCCGTTGAAAGACGTGCTCTACCGCCTTGCGTTGAGAATAACTCTCAGCCACGAAGAGGCACAAGACATCGTGCAGGACACACTGATAAAGGTCTGGAACAAACGTGACGACTGGCAGTCGCTCGACAACATCGAGGCATACAGCATGACAATATGCAGAAACCTCGCGCTCGACGCACTGAAAAAAAAAGGCAACAACAACGAAAGCCTCGAACAAGAACAAATCGACACACCCGACCGAACATCCAATCCTCACGAGTTGATGATACAGAAAGACCGAATCGAAATGGTCAGAAGACTCGTAAACCAACTCCCGGAGAAACAGCGCAGTTGCATGCAACTGCGCGACTTCGAGGGAAAAGCATACAAAGACATTGCACAAATCCTTGGCATCACCGAAGAACAAGTCAAAGTAAACATCTTCAGGGCACGCCAGACGATAAAGCAACAGTTTAGCAAAGCAGACAATTATGGACTATAGATACATCGAACAACTACTTGAGCGCTACTGGCAGGCCGAGACAACGCTCGAAGAAGAGGAGATTCTGAGAACCTTCTTCTGCCAGAAAGACATCCCCGCTGACATGCAGCAGTACGCGCCACTCTTCACCTATGAGAGAGAAGAGACGCGTACCGACCGACTCGGCGACGATTTCGACGAACGCATGCTTGAGATGGTTGGAGAGCAGAAACCGGTGAAGGCACGCACCATAAGTCTGACACAACGGCTCATGCCGATGTTCAAGGCAGCAGCAGTGGTGGCAATATTCCTCACACTCGGCAACGCAGCACAGGTGGCTTTCAGCGACAGCGACAGACAGCAGCCAGCAACAGCAACAGGCTTCACCAAGCATGCAGAAGGTCCATCAATGGCAAAGGCAGACTCCATACGCCTCGATTCCATCAAAAAGGTGCAGCAGGAAGTCTCCTCAGTCATCATCAAATAAGATAATTTTCTATGCTTTCTCTATAAAATAATCATGTTTAAGTAAAACAACACGAAACTGTGAAGTTTCATTCTCTCAAATTTTTCATAACATACTAAAGTAAGAAAGAAGAGGCATCGTTCGTGCGGAATGGTGCCTCATTTGTTTTTGCCCCTGCATGGAGGCTCTACGGACTTTTTAGACATAAAGACATATTATTATTGGACAAAAAGACATAAAGGAAACAATATTCCTGCATGCCGCCATTTAAATTGTAGGGGCGTACCTCCGTGTGCGCCCGCCTGCATCCACTATGGCAAGTTTTATATACCCGGCAGGAAGAAGTAGTAGGGGCGTACCTCTGTGTGCGCCCGCCTGCATCCACAGCATGTCGTCACCAGAAATCGGAAACACGACGACACATACCGCCTGATAGCGGTTCGGGCGCACACGGAGGTACGCCCCTACATGTGGCTGACTTTTAGTTTGCAATAACCCATATAACACTTGGAGTCTTTGTCAGGAGATACTCCTGAGCATGTCAGGTGTATCTCCTGAGTAGGTCAGATATATACAAGTGAGGTGGTCAGGAAGCACAAGTGAGAGAGTGATTAGGCCCTAATCACTTCCTCAAAAGGCACAAGTGAGAGAGTGATTAGACCCTAATCACTCCCCCAAAAGGCACAAGTGGCACCACAAGAAGTCATTTCTGCCTGCGTGATATTGCGTGAAATTGGGTGAAATTGCACCTTCACACGCAACTCCTTGTATTCCAAAATGTTACAACGAATGTGAAATTGTGAAATTGATTTTCGCTTTTTAAAACTCAGAAAAATGCATTATCGGTATGCTTTATCTCTCCACTCATAGGAGGTGACGTGTCCCACGTCACAATCCCTCATTTCGTGACGTGAGACACGTCACCTCCTATTTGGATGCTGCAAATATAATTGCATCATTTAATGCAAGGCGATGCTTCTAAACGCAAATTGCCGTAAATGGGACGTAAATGTCTGAGGATTGTATCATTGGGGCAGGCATGTTTAAAGATGCTTGCTCAGTTCCCTTGCGCTGCCTATGGCAACACTTATGTTCTGAACGGCAGTAAGATAAATGACGCGCAGTTTCTCGCCCGTAGCGGAATAGACGTACTTCTTCACACTGCCATTGGTGAAGTATATCGTATGTCGTATAATTTTACCTTCTTCTTTATAAACAATCAATCAATGACCTATCCATAGGTTTTATTCATCAAAACGCATGTCATTCAGAACTTGAATCTCCAAGTTTGAAAGAATCCCATGTTCTTCTTGATTCCTTAATTATTTCATTCATACAGAGAATATAGCATATAACACGAATTATACATGGCAAGAAATCCAAACAAACAAAATAACTATGGTCAATACCGTATATACCAATCTCGTAAATCACGTATTTAACATTTTCAATGAGATAGTACCCACAAATTACAAATAATACAATATAAAAAAGAATACTGCTTTTGCTTTTAATTTTAAATTCTATTCCAAGAACTATCAACATAGTAATAACGACAAACAGGTTTTTAAAAACAAAAGAGGGATAAAAATGAAAAATACATGCAAGTAGATGCTGTAATGAAAATGCACATATGATAACAGCTTTCATTGTAGCACCAAATAGGGCGAAACTGCATAATATGATAATTATTATTTTATTTATTACTCTTCCCATATTAATTGTTACATGCTAAATAAATGATTGAAGATTTCCGCTCGGGCGGATTTGTAATC
>DGTS01000016.1 GCA_002394385.1 Prevotella sp. UBA4330 | reverse complement strand
AGTTAGGAACGATGTTCTGAGCACCTGCGCGAGCACGCTGAACATCACCCTTGCGCTGAGGACCGTCGAGAATCATCTGGTCGCCAGTGTAAGCGTGAACAGTTGTCATGATACCGCTCTGGATAGGAGCGAAGTCGTTCAGCGCCTTTGTCATTGGAGCCAGACAGTTAGTTGTGCAAGATGCAGCCGAGATAACGGTGTCAGCAGGAGTCAGAGTCTTGTGGTTTACGTTGTAAACGATAGTAGGCAGGTCGTTGCCAGCAGGAGCAGAGATAACAACCTTCTTAGCACCAGCAGTGAGGTGAGCAGAAGCCTTCTCCTTAGATGTGTAGAAACCAGTGCACTCGAGAACTACGTCAACATCGAGTTCACCCCAAGGCAGTTCTGCAGCGTTTGGCTTAGCATAGATAGTGATCTTCTTGCCATCAACTACGATGTAGTCCTCGCCAGCCTCTACAGTGTGCTTGTTCTCACCGATCTTGCCGCAGAAGCCACCCTGAGCGGTGTCATACTTCAGCAGGTGAGCGAGCATCTTAGGACTTGTCAAGTCGTTGATTGCTACTACTTCATAACCTTCAGCCTCGAACATCTGACGGAATGCGAGACGACCAATACGGCCGAAACCGTTAATTGCTACTTTTGTCATTTCTTTTAAAATTTTATTAGGGTTAAAACAAAATCCTTAAATTAAACTTCTCTATACCTATTTTTATATGTTTCAGAGGGCTTTTAGTGACCTGAAATCAAAAAAAAGGCCCCTCATAAGAAACTTTTTTCTTATTTCGCATGCAAAGTTACAATTTTTTCTTTAAATTTGCATCAGATTTCTGTATTAATAAAATTAAAAAATTGATTAAGAAGGAAATTGTTTAGGAGAAATCGTGTGGGCTTGACTTAGATTGCAAACTAAAGATAGCAAAACACAAGGAAAGGATTTACCTCATTTATTAACATAATAATTTAAACTATGGGATTTATTAAAGAGTTTAAAGAGTTTGCCATGAAGGGCAACGTAATGGACATGGCTGTCGGTGTAATCATCGGCGGTGCGTTCGGAAAGATTGTCACATCTCTCGTTGATCACGTCATCATGCCGCTCGTAGGTCTCTGCACCGGTGGTGTGAACTTCAACGACATGTTCGTAAACTTCAGCGACACTCCTGTTGCTTCTTTGGCAGAGGCTACAGAGAAGGGCGTTGCCGTGTTCGCCTATGGCGCTTTCATCCAGAGCATCATCGACTTCCTCATCATCGCTCTCTGTATCTTCTTCATGATTAAGGCGATGAACAAGTTGTCGAGAAAGAAGGATCCAGAGCCAGAGGCTGCACCAGAACCATCTGCAGAGGAGAAACTTCTCACCGAGATTCGCGATGTCCTGAAGAACAAATAATCATTAATGGTTTCGGACGAAACCATGCGGGAACTGGTCGGCAGACTGGTTCCCGTTTTTGATTAATGGTTAGTGGCGCGCCAGTTATATATAAGTGAGGTGGTCAGGAGGCATTCCTGAGGTGGTCAAATATATACAAGTGAGATGGTCAGGAAGCACAAGTGAGAGTGCCAGAAGTGCCTTCTGAGAATCCCGAAGACATGCTTTCTGTAGGCGATAGTTATTTCTTATATTTTTTTCATATAAATTATAGTGCGCATAAGAAATATTTTTCGTATATTTGCAAGCGAAATCTATGATTACGAAAAACAACTATCCTGAAAGCAGATGGTTTACATAAAACTCCCTCGAGACGAGGAGCGTCGGCTGAGTTTCTACCTCGCTATGGAGGAATATGTGGCGCGTGAGACTGAGGTAAGCGACGCTTTCTTCATCTGGCAGGTGGAACCGTCGGTGATATTCGGCAGAAACCAACTCATAGAAAACGAGGTGAACATCAACTACTGCCGACGAAACGGGGTGAAAATGTACCGCAGGAAGAGCGGTGGCGGATGTGTCTATGCCGACAAGAGCAACATGATGCTCTCGTTCGTCACCAGCAGCGACTATGTGTGCCTCACCTACAACCGGTATATAATGATGGTTGTGGAGGCCCTTAGGCAAATAGGCATCAAGGCAGAGGCCAACGGCAGGAACGACATCATGATTGACGGGCGCAAGGTGAGCGGCAACGCGTTCTATCACATACCAGGGCGCAGCATCGTTCACGGCACCATGCTCTACGACACCGACATGCGCAACATGACCGCATGCATCACTCCCGACAACGAGAAACTGCTGAGCAAAGGAGTGAAAAGTGTTCGCCAGCACATAGCCCTGCTGAAAGACTACACCACGATGAGTCTCGACGAGATAAGGAAGACTATCATCCAGAGCATCTGCGACTCGTCATTGACGCTTGACGAAGAGGCCATCAGGAAAATAGAAGAAATAGAAAAGGAGTACCTGACGGAAGAGTTCATCTACGGAAACAACCCGCGATACACCCTGACGCGCAAGCGCCGAATAGAAGGAGTGGGAACGATAGAGGCGCGGATGGAGGTGAAGAACTCTATTATAAAAGACATCGACCTGAAAGGAGACTTCTTCCTGACAGGCGACATTGACACAATAAGAAAGTCGCTTCGCGGCAAACGGCTCCGCCGGGAGGACATCATCGCTGCCCTACCCTGCAACATCGGAGACATAATAATGAACCTGAGAAAAGAGCATATAGCAGAAGTGTTGCTTGAAAACCATTAACCTAAATATAATATGGAAAATAAGAAAACATGTCTTTATGACAAACACGTGGCTCTGGGGGCGCTGATGTCGCCTTTCGGAGGCTTCGACATGCCAATCCAGTATTCCTCTATCATCGAGGAGCACAATGCCGTGCGCCAGCATTGCGGCGTTTTCGACGTGTCGCACATGGGCGAGGTGAGCGTCAAAGGAAAGGATGCCGAGCGCTATGTCAACCACATCTTCACCAACGATGTGACCAACGCGCCCGTAGGACAGATATACTACGGCATGATGTGCTATGAGAATGGCGGCACCGTTGACGACCTGCTGGTGTACAAAATGGGCGAGAACGACTTCTTCCTCGTTATTAATGCCGCCAACATCGACAAAGACTGGGCGTGGATTCAGCAACAGGCAGAGGGCTTCGACATCGAGTTGAACCACCGCTCAGACTACTACGGACAGTTGGCAGTGCAAGGACCTGAGGCAGAGAGCGTGGTTGAGGAAGTGCTCGGGTTAGGATGCAAAGAACTGGTGTTCTACACCGTAAAGACAATAGATACCGAGGGCGAGACTCTTATCGTAAGCCGCACAGGATATACAGGCGAAGACGGATTCGAGATTTACGGCTCTCACGACTACATCCGCCGTGCTTGGGACAAACTGATGGAGAGCAAGCGATGCCTGCCTTGCGGTCTTGGCTGCCGCGACACTCTGCGCTTCGAGGTGGGACTGCCGCTCTATGGAGACGAACTGAGCGACGAGATAACACCAGTAATGGCAGGACTCAGCATGTTCTGCAAGTTCGACAAGCCAGAGTTCATCGGCAAAGAGGCACTGTTAAAACAAAAGACCGAAGGACCAAAGAAACGCGTTGTGGGCATCGAACTGGCCGACCGCGCCATCCCGAGACACGGATATGACGTGCTCTTCGAGGGCGAGAAGATTGGCGAGGTGACCACAGGATACAACTCTATAAGCACAGGCAAAAGCGTCTGCATGGCTCTGGTAGATGCCGCTCACGCAAAACTGGGAACCGAGGTGGCAATCCAAATACGCAAAAAGACCTTCCCTGGCGTTGTCGTAAAGAAGAAATTCTATGACAAACACTATAAGAAATAAAAATACAAATATAACAACAACCGGACCCATGCCCTTGTTTGGTCCTCCGCAAAAAAACGGAATAAGAGAAGGGCTACGTTATGGCAAAAGTAATTGAAGGACTCTACTATTCTGAGAGTCATGAGTATGTGAAGGTAGAAGGCAACATCGGCATCATCGGCATTACCGACTATGCCCAGCATGCACTTGGAAACGTGGTTTATGTTGACATGCCTGAGGTTGACGACGAGGTGGAGGCAGGCGACGAGTTTGGCGCTGTGGAGAGTGTTAAGGCTGCCAGCGACCTCAACTCACCCGTCAGCGGCGTTGTCGTTGAGGTGAACGAGGCTCTCGAGGACAAACCCGAACTGCTGAACGAAGACGCATACGCCAACTGGATTATCAAGGTGGATATTACCGACACCACCGAACTTGACAACCTGATGGGTGCCGACGAGTATGCAAAGTTCTGCGAAGAACAGGGCTAAGGCTTGTTGTTTATGACAAAGAAAGCCTGAAGGCAAATGCCGTAAGACTTTAAAACAGAACACCTTAAACAATAAAACTATGTTCAAGTATTTCCCTCATACAGAGGAAGAAGTCAAGGAGATGCTCAGAGTGGCAGGTGTCAACTCTCTCGAAGAGTTGTACGCTGACGTGCCCGAAAGCATACGCTTCAAAGGCGACTATGACATTCCCGAGGCAAAGAGCGAGATAGAGTTGCGCCAACTGCTCGAGAGTTTCGGTTTGCTCAACGACCAGTTGACCTCCTTCGCAGGCGCTGGCGTTTACGACCATTACACTCCAGCCGTGATTCCCAACATCATTTCGCGCTCGGAATTCCTCACAAGTTACACACCATATCAGGCAGAAATCTCGCAAGGAACGCTACACTACATCTTCGAGTACCAGTCGATGATGGCCGAACTGACGGGCATGGACATCTCTAACGCCTCAATGTACGACGGCACCACAGCAACGGCCGAGGCCGCCATCATGGCGATGAGCGCAGGAAAGAAATGCACCAAGGTGCTCGCCAGCCGTACCGTTGACCCCAAGACGATGCAAGTAGTGGAGACATACGCCAAGTATCACGGCTTCGACATCGAGATGATAGACGAGAAAGACGGCACTACCGACCGCGATGACATGCGCCGCCGCCTCGCCGAAGGTGGCGTTGCTGGCGTTATATTGCAGATGCCCAACTACTACGGAATCGTTGAAGACTATACCGGCTTTGCCGAAGACATCCACGAGAGCAAGGCTCTGATGATAATGAACAGCGTGGCTGCCGACCTCGCCGTGCTGAAAACTCCAGGCGAATGGGGTGCAGACATTGCTGTCGGCGACTGTCAGAGCCTCGGCATTCCGATGTCGTTCGGAGGTCCTTCTGTAGGTTATATGTGCTGCAAGGAGAAACTTATACGCAAGATGCCGGGACGTATCGTAGGACTGACTCAGGACAACCGCGGACAACGGGCATTCGTCCTCACGCTACAGGCACGTGAGCAGCACATCAGAAGACAAAAAGCCACCTCTAATATATGCTCAAACGAAAGTCTGATGGCGCTATATGTGACAATTTACATGTCGCTGATGGGCAAGCAAGGCATGAAAGAGGCGGCCGAACTGTCGTATGCAGGAGCACACTATCTGTGCGACGAACTGCTGAAGACTGGACGTTTCACCCTTGCCTACGACAAGCCGTTCTTCAATGAGTTCTGCTTGAGATACGACGGAGACATCGACGCCTTGCAGAACCGTTGCATTGCCGCCGGATATCTGGCAGGAGTGAAAATCAACGAGAACACTCTAATGCTGGCAGTCACGGAGAAACGACAGAAGCATGAGATAGACGAACTTGTAGAACTAATGAAGGAGGATGCACTATGAACGACAAGTTATACGGTAACCTGATATTCGAATTGTCACATCAGGGACGAAAGGGATATTCTCTTCCAAAGAATGAGTTCGGCCAGCACGCAACAAGCGAACTGCCAGAAGCCATGCGCCGCAAAGAAGACGCAGGGATGCCCGAATGCGATGAACTGACGGTGGTGCGCCACTACACCAACCTGAGCGGCAACAACTTCGGTGTAAACAACGGATTCTATCCTCTGGGGTCATGCACAATGAAATACAACCCCATCATAAACGAGGAAATAGCCGCCATGCACGAGTTCACGGCTCTACATCCGCTGCAGCCGGCAGAGACATGCCAGGGAGCGCTGGAAGTTTACTACGGTCTTCAGGGCATGCTGAGCGAACTGACGGGCATGAGCGAGTTCACGCTGAACCCCTTCGCTGGTGCTCACGGCGAACTCACAGGACTCATGGTGATACGCGCATACCACAGAAGCAGAGGCGACGAGAAACGCACCAAGGTAATCATTCCTGACTCTGCCCACGGCACAAATCCCGCTTCGGCTGCGGTCTGCGGGCTTGAAGTGGTCGAGGTAAAAAGTCTTCAGGACGGCACAGTAGATATGGAAGACCTCAAGACAAAACTCGATGATACCGTGGCAGCGATGATGATGACCAATCCCAACACCCTCGGACTCTATGAGAAGCATGCGCATGAGATTGCAGCCCTCGTCCACGAGTGCGGCGGAATGATGTACTACGACGGTGCCAACTTCAACCCGATGCTCGGCGTTGCACGTCCTGGCGACATGGGATTCGATGTTATGCACATCAACCTGCACAAAACATTCTCGACACCTCATGGCGGTGGTGGTCCAGGTGACGGTCCCATTGGAGTGCGCAAGGGACTCGAGGAGTTTCTCCCCACGCCTCGCGTAGTGCTGAAAGAGGACGGTAGCCTTATGGTGAAGACCGCGCTCCCAACATATCTCAGGACCAAAGGTGATGGCGATGATGTCAAGTCGCTCGGTTCTGTGGGCGCTTTCTTCGGCAACTTCGGCATCATTCTTCGTGCATTCTGCTATATTCTGACTCTCGGAAGAGAGAACATAAAGATGGTGGGACCACTCGCTACCCTCAACGCCAACTACATAAAGGAAAGCCTGAAGGACGTTTACGACCTGCCCATAGATAGCGTTTGCAAACACGAGTTTGTGTTCAACGGACTCAAAGACAAGTCAACTGGCGTCACCACTATGGATGTAGCGAAGCGCCTGCTCGACTACGGATATCATGCGCCTACCATCTATTTCCCGCTGCTCTTCCACGAGAGCCTTATGATTGAACCACCAGAGAACGAAAGCAAGGAGACGCTCGACGGATTCATCAGCGTGATGCGTAAGATAGCACAAGAGGCAAAAGAGAATCCCGACATCGTGAAAAGCGCACCTCACGACACCCCTATAGGACGTGTAGATGACGTGCTGGCGGCAAAACATCCTGTTGTCACATATAAACAAATGAAGAATGAAGAGTGACCTTATCATAATAGGCAGCGGACCTGGTGGATACCAAGCCGCTGCCTATGCAGCAAAGAACGGTTTGCAAGTAACCATCATCGAGGAGCGGCACGCTGGCGGCACATGTCTCAACGAGGGGTGCATACCCACGAAGACTTTATGCCATGAGGTTGACGTTCTGGAAACGTTGCGAACTGCTGTTCCATCTGCTACGGTTGATTACATACACGTGGCTCAACGCCTTGAGGACGTAATCACGCAATTGCGCGCAGGTGTCGAGCAACTGATGAAGATGCCAGGAATCAATATGGTGAACGGTCATGCAGCCTTCAAGGATGCTCATACCGTAGTAGTGAACGGCGAGGAATATACTGCCGAGCGAATTATCATCGCCACGGGCTCAAAGCCAAAGATGCCTCCACATTGCGAGATAGACATGAACGTGGTGTCAACATCCACCGACATGCTTCGCCTTGATCATGTCCCCGAGAGCATACTGATTGTTGGAGCAGGAGTGATAGGAATGGAGTTCGCCTCCATCTTCAACAGTTTCGGAAGCAAAGTGACGGTTGTGGAGTTTCTGAAGGAATGTCTGCCCACCTTAGACAGCGACATAGCGAAACGTCTGCGCAAGACTATGGAGAAGCAAGGCATAACATTCCACATGCAATCGGCCGTCAAGCGCATCTCGTCAGACGGTGTTACATTCGAGCGCAAAGGCAAGGAAGAAACTATAAATGCAGAAACAATTCTTGTGGCAACAGGCAGAATGCCGAACGTAGATGGGCTCTCGCTTGAGGCTGCAGGTGTGGAATATACGCCCAAAGGCATCACCACAGACGACAATATGCACACCAACGTAGAAGGAATCTTTGCCATCGGCGATGTCAACGGCCGTCAGATGCTGGCTCATGCCGCCACAATGCAGGGAATAAAAGTGGTGAACGAAATCATCGGAAAGCATTGCGACATACGTCTCAACATCATGCCAGCAGCCATATTCACACGTCCCGAGGCGGCAAGCGTTGGAATGAGCGAAGATATGTGCAAAGAGAATGGTGCAGAATACATCTGCCGCAAGTCTTTCTTCCGTGCTAACGGCAAGGCTGTGGCCATGAACGAGACCGAAGGGATGCTGAAACTGCTTGCCGACTGCAACGAGAGAATAGTGGGCTGTCACGTCTTCGGTCCTCATGCTGCAGACATCGTGCAGGAGGTGAGCGCACTGATGTGCCGCGACACCACCCTCTCGCAACTTGCCGATATCGTGCATATCCACCCCACTCTATCAGAAATCGTTCATGAGGCTTCTATGGGCTGATTACAAACGATTACCTTGAAGAACCCTCTTCTTGACTCGCTCAAGATCTTCGCGGAAGGCATTACCTGCATCTGTACCTATTTCCAGCATACGGGTAATGTCTTTCTTATTGAAACTGGCGGCATCGTAACCGTCAAGATTTGGATTTATATAAATGTCGGCATCTGCACAATTGTCGTTATATTTCTTCCAGTCGGGACGAGAAACAAGCCAGTCGAGCAAACCGCCAATGCCAAAAGACTCTTTTAGAGAGAAGTCGCGCGTCTCATGCTTCTTCTGCTGCAGGTCAACGGCAATCACAATATCGGCACCCATATCCCTGACCACATCAACAGGAAGATTGTTCATCATACCTCCGTCAACAAGCAGCATGCCGTTGACTCTCACAGGCTTGAAAGCGCCCGGTATCGCCATGCTGGCGCGCATAGCCTGCGCCAGGCGACCGCTACGCAACACCACCTCCTTATGTGCTTTCACATCGTATGCCACACAACGGAAGGGTATTGGCAGTTGGTCGAAATCAATAGAATCGTTAGGACCCACCATGTTCTCCAGCAGATTAAGCACGCTTCCCGTAGCAAAAAGGTCAACCCAATCTTCGTTACGGAAAAGAGAGTCGAGTTGCTCCACCGAATAACCTACCGAATAGAGTCCTCCAACAATAGAACCGATGCTGGTGCCCGCGATATAGTCAATGGGTACACCAACATCTTCAATCACCTTGAGCACACCCACATGCGTGGCTCCTTTTGCGCCACCTCCTCCAAGAACGAGTCCCACTTTAGGACGGTTCAACCGTTGGGACTTGCCTGACGAGCGTTGGGCAAAGAGCGAACTGGCACTAATTAAGACAAGTAGTGCTGCAAAAAGCAATAGTCTGCGCATACACTACTCGTTGCCCATTCCTCCGAGAATGCCCTCAAGTATTCCCTGAAGTTCATTAGTGTAAGTGCTGACACGATTGATGATGCCATCTTTCGCACCATTCATCATATAACTTGCACACTCACCCTCTATCTGTCCTATTGTTCGACGCTCGTCGGCAGTATATTCGTGCTTGTTTATCTCATCGCGCAGTTTCACGAATTTGTTTATTGCCTTGTCCCAGTCGTTCACGTCATAATACTGACTATGGTCACGCAACTCGTATGAAAGACTGCGCAAGTTGTTTATTGCTCCCTGCTTAGTTGTGCACGAGGAAAGCATCACCAGTCCGAAGGCCAGCACCACTAACGCATTAATAATTTTTCTTGTTTTCATATTCTTGTTTTAAGTTTAATGTTCTTTTAGTTACTACTTTTTTAAAAGACCAAAGTTTACATGTATGGCTGCAAATTTAATCAACATCAATTGATATTAAGCATGAAAAGCACATTTTTTATAATTCTTTAAGCGTTCTACA
The DNA here is from genome assembly GCA_002394385.1 of Prevotella sp. UBA4330. Classification (GTDB taxonomy): domain Bacteria; phylum Bacteroidota; class Bacteroidia; order Bacteroidales; family Bacteroidaceae; genus Prevotella. The sequence continues at coordinate 1,857 of DGTS01000016.1, read as the reverse complement.
TTTAAATATCGAATATTATAACTACCTTTGCACCTCATTTTTCAGGATAACAGTATTCAGATGAAGACATTGGACTTTAAGCCGAAAATAGTTTCGGCAATTCGCAGTTACGACAAAAAAACATTCTCGTCCGACCTCATGGCGGGCATAATCGTGGGTATAGTGGCCCTGCCATTGGCTATAGCATTCGGCATAGCATCAGGCGTGAGCCCCGAAAAGGGAATAATCACCGCTATAGTGGCAGGTTTCATAATATCAGCACTTGGAGGTTCGAAAGTTCAGATAGGAGGACCTACCGGGGCTTTCATCATTATCATCTCGGGCATTATCAGCCAGTATGGCATCCAGGGGCTTACAATCGCCACACTCATGGCTGGAGTATTCCTCATACTGATGGGCGTGCTCAGGCTCGGAACCATTATAAAATATATTCCATACCCCATCGTTGTGGGATTCACCAGCGGTATCGCCGTCACCATTTTCACCACTCAGATAAAAGATCTCACGGGAATGCAGATGAGCAGCAACCCTGCTGACTTCATCGAGAAATGGATTGCCTACTTCCATAACATCGGAAATATCGATCTGTGGAGCACGGCGATGGGACTGCTGAGCATTCTGATAATAACCATGATGCCCAAGATAAGCAAGAAGATTCCTGGCTCGCTGATCGCGATAATAATAGTCACTATTGTGGCCATACTGCTGAAAGAGTATTGTGGAGTAAACTCTATCGAGACCATAGGCGACCGCTTCAGTATCAATGCCAAGATTCCTGAAGCGCAAATGCCTCAGATGACATGGGATACAATAAAAGGGCTGGCAGGTCCAGCATTCACCATTGCCATACTTGGAGCAATCGAGAGTTTGCTCTCGGCAACGGTTGCCGACGGTGTGACGGGCGACCATCACAACTCGAACACCGAACTCATCGGACAGGGCATCGCCAACCTCGCGACACCTCTTTTCGGAGGAATACCGGCAACGGGAGCCATTGCGCGCACCATGACCAACATCAACAACGGTGGACGCACGCCTATAGCAGGAATAGTTCATGCTGTAGTGCTGCTTCTCATCTTCTTGTTCCTCATGCCTTTGGCTCGATACATCCCCATGGCATGCCTTGCTGGTGTCTTGGTGGTGGTATCCTACGGCATGAGCGGCTGGCGCTCATGCCTCGCCATGCTCAAGAACCCTAAAAGCGACATCACCGTTCTGCTGCTCACCTTCTTCCTCACCATAATCTTCGACCTTACCATCGCTATCGAGGTGGGACTCGTATGCGCTTGCCTCCTCTTCATGCGCCGCATGAGCGAGACGTCAGACGTAAGCGTTATCTATAACGAGATTGACATCAGCGAGGATGCTGACATGCAGGCTGGCAATCTCGAGAACCTCACCATACCAAAGGATGTTGAGGTGTACGAGATAAACGGTCCGTACTTCTTCGGAGCAGGCAACCGTGCCGAGGAGATGATGCAACGCTTTGGCAACGATCCCAAAGTGCGCATCATACGCATGCGCAAGGTACCATTCATCGACTCTACTGGTTTGCACAATCTCGAGAACCTATGCCTTATGAGCAAGAAGGAAAACGTGCAAATAGTGTTGTCGGGCGTCAATCCTAAGGTGGAGGCTGTTCTGGTGAAGAATGGTTTCGTGGAACTACTCGGCCGCGAAAACATCTGCAACCATATTGACATCGCCCTCGCAAGAGCAAAGGAGATTATTGAGGACTAAACGCCAGTATTAGGATGTTGAGCACCAACACGCGCAAAACAATGTTGGTGTGTCAAAACGAAGTGAACCCCAGAAGTTGAGCAGAAAACTTCTGGCTCAGCGGATTTACTCGGTTGG
>DGTS01000013.1:48333-79329 GCA_002394385.1 Prevotella sp. UBA4330 | reverse complement strand
CCACGGACAACGCCATTGCAGAACGCGTGAACGGCATCCTCAAGACGGAAGTCGTCTACCGTGAGCGGCGCTTCAAGACAATCGGTGACGCACGGGAGCGGATCTCCGGCTTCATCGGCTTCTACAACGACCGCCGCCCACACGCCAGCATTGGCATGAAGGCACCCTCGCAGGCCCATCAAGAGCATGGCATCCAGCAGCGCATGTGGGGTTGACAGGAAGAAGGCTCTCGGGGGCTGTCTGCCCCCTGCCGCAGGGCACCCCCCGAGTGTTTTTCATGGTTAGGGGCTGGCGCCGGGAAAGCAGGCGAGTCAACCAAGACAGTACGAAGTAAACGAAAATAGTATGAAGAGTCAACAATATCCGTACGAAGTCAACGTTCTTAGCAAAAGAGTCAACCAACTCAGGGAAGGTCGTCAACTTCTTCCAGTAGGGCGAGTCAACTTTTTCCGTATGGATAGGCAAATGTTAAAAAACAAGGGGTGAAAGGAGTCAACCATATTCAGGAAAAGACAGTTTTTCGTTCAAATGTTTGTGTTTGTGTTGAAGTGAACGAACGAACAGTTGAACAGTAACAAAAGCATCAGCGTATAGAGTTATTATTATATATATTTATAAATATATATAATAATAAAAAGTACTACACACAAAATACATGAACTGTTCAACTGTTCGTTCGGGTGAATTAGACGGACCGCAAAGGTTGTTTTCCATGATGAATCAAGCTAAATATTTGTTTTTGTTATAATTTAGTAATACTAAAATCATTTTTTTTACGTTATAAAACAAATTCACAAAGAAAAACATGTTATGCCTGCAACCGAGAAAATGACTGACCACATCATCTTTGGATTGATGACAAGTGCTGGACTAAATCCTGAACCAGAAAAGACGCAGATACGTGAGGTACAAGAAGCACTTAAAACTGCCTCAAAGCGTATGACTGGCAAAACTGGAAAACCCGAGTTTATTGCCATGTCAGGAAACTACTTGATAATTGTTGAAGACAAGGCGGAAACAATGTACCAAGCCAATTACATGACAGACAAAAACGACACGCTGTTAATGGATACTTCATCTGTAGAGAAATTTGCAGAAAACGGTGCATTGCATTATGCTCAGCATATCACCTATTATACCTCATTTAAGAAAGTTTTTGCCTTCGGTTGTTCAGGAACAGAGAAGGAGCAGTTGAAAATCCGTCCCATCTTTGTGACGGACAAAAGCTACAAAGTGTTACCCGTTGTTCGCGATTTTTCCGATTTCAGACACGAGAATATTGAAACCTACTATCGTACAAAAGTTTTAGGAAATAAGAGTGAGCGGGCTGCTGAATTGGAAGAGATTCTTAGTCGGGCCAAGCAACTTCATGAGGATTTACGCAATTACGGTTCATTGAGCGAGCAAGACAAGCCTGTTATAGTATCTGGAATATTATTGGCTTTATGCAATAAACATTTTTCCTCTGAACAATTGACCTGTGGTATTGGTGAAACCCGTGAAGAGCGCAGACGTGACGGAGAAAAGATATTTGATGCAATCAAGGAGCATATTCGCCAGGTGGACGATACACACAAGATGAAAATCGAGGTGGTGCTTAATCAGTTTGAGTTCATAAAACTTCGTCCTCAGCTCAGTACACGGCATCCTGCACTTGGAAAATCGCCCTTACGCTATTTTGCGGAGTATATTCACTCAAAGATTCTTTCAGCCATTTGCAACAATTCGCCAGACGATGTATTGGGGCGTTTCTATGGTGAGTTTTTGAGTTATAGTGGTGGAGATGGAAAGGGATTAGGCATAGTATTGACTCCGTCACATATCACAGAGTTGATGGTGGATTTGCTTGACATCAAGATGTCGGAAAAAGTGCTTGACCCTTGTTGTGGAACAGGTGGCTTTTTAATCGCTGCGATGTCGAAAATGTTCAAGCAGGCAGAAAATCCTGCAAAGATGCGCAGAGAGCAGGAAGCTGCAAAAATGAACATCAGGCAAAATCTGTTGTATGGTGTTGAAATGAACGATCGCATGTTCTCTGTGGCAACTACCAATATGATTCTTCGTGGCGACGGAAAGAGCAATCTGGTGTGTGATGATTTCTTCAAATTGCCCGTTGAAAGATTGCGAAAAGAGAATTTCCGCATTGGTATTATGAACCCGCCTTATTCTCAGGCAAAAAACAAACAGACGGCTCACCTATCGGAACTGCGATTCATACAACATCTTCTTGATGGCCTTGGTGACGGAGCACGTTGTGCCGTAATCGTTCCTCAATCTACTATGGTGGGAAAAACAAAATTTGATGCAGCCATTAAGGCTCTGATACTGGAAAAGCATACGTTAGAAGGCGTTATAACATTGAATCCGCAGACATTCTACAAGGTGGGAACAAATCCAGTGATAGCCATCTTTACCGCCCATGTAAAACACTCGAAACGCCACTATAGCAAATTTATCAACTTCAAAGATGACGGCTATGAAATATCACCCCATATCGGTTTGCTTGATAATGGAACGCACGAACAAAAACGCCGTCAACTTTTAGACTGCTGGCTGCATAATGCTCCTGCCCATTCGTCGTTTATGGTGAAGGCAAGAGTGGAGCCTACAGACGAGTGGCTGCACTCCTTCTACTATTTCAATGATGAGATACCATCGGAAAATGATTTTGAGCAAACCATGGCCGACTATCTCACCTTTGAATTTAAAATGATTGCAGACGGACGAGGTTATTTATTTGGTTATGAAGAAGATTGAGGAAGTAAAGTGGGGCGAATATAGAATTTTGGATATATTCTCCATATCCCCAGGCATAAGACTAACAAAGGCAGATATGATAGAAGGATGTACACCCTTTGTTGGAGCAACAGACTCTAATAATGGAATAACTGCTTTTTGTGGAAATGATAATTCTTCAAAAGATAGTAATGTGTTGGGAGTTAATTATAATGGTAGTGTTGTTGAGAATTTCTACCATCCATATTCTGCTTTATTTTCAGATGATGTTAAAAGGCTGCATTTAAAAAATGTTGAAGGGAATAAATACATTTATCTTTTTATTAAGCAATGTATCCTCAAACAAAAACCAAAATTTGAGTATGGGTATAAGTTTAATGGTGAAAGAATGAAAGAGCAGATAATTTTGCTTCCATCCACAAATGATGGTACTCCCGACTATGCTTTCATGGAAGAATACATGAAACTGATTGAAAAAAAATTACTTACGAGGTACAAGAAATATCTACAAACGAAAGTCATAAGAACTCAAAATGAAGATTGTGGTAACTTGGCTGCACACAATTGGAAAGACTTTCTTATCAACGATATTGGAGAGATCAAATCTGGTCATGACATTTATGACCGTGAAAGAACAGAAGGGAATAACCCTTATGTCACGGCCACTGCTTTGCAGAATGGTATTGGATATTTTGTTGGAAATACTAATGAAACACTTTCCGAGGGTTGTATTTCTGTAAACAGGAACGGCTCTGTAGGTTATGCTTTCTATCATCCTTATAAAGCTTTGTTTGGCAATGATACGCGAAGAATAGTGCCATATCGAAATAATTACTGGGTCAATTTTTTTATTGCTCGTGCAATAACTGAACAAAAAGACAAATATGGTTATGGTTTAAAATTGGGAACAGACAGGTTAAAGAAACAAAGTATTATGCTACCAGCGACTGCTGACGAAAAACCTGATTATGAGTATATGGAAAACTATATGCGTAAAATTGAGAGCCGGATATTAAACCGCTACATTGACTATCGACTAAAATCGCTTCAAACGGAATGACAACATTCGATATAGACAATAGTAAGAAAACGAAATACAAGGAAGTTCTGGAAAGTCTTGTAGAGCAGGGCCATGCTCTTCAGGCGACCCACAATCCACATACGTGGCGTCTTTCTGCATTGACGTTTGCACTTCATCTTCATGATTGCTACATTCTGTTCAGCCAACTGAAGGAAAAATGGTCAGCAAGGCTTCCGTTTTCCGAGGCGTGGGACGTAGACTTCTCGCAATGGAAAACGGAAATATGGACACTTGTCAACAACGTGTCGAGTTTCACAGAGGAATCTGTTTATAAAGACTGGCAACAATTGTGTGAAGAAGATTATCAGACTTTTATTGGAAAAGCCAATGCTTGTCTTTCTGGCACTATTCCCCTGAAAGAACTTATGGATTTTCTTTTGGAGAAGAACACGGAATTGAAGAAGGTCATCATTGACATAGGTCGGGATTTGTCAAGCCTTTTTCAAGAAACAGAAACAATGCTCTACAATGTTGAACCAGAGCTTTATGAGCAGTTCTATGAAGATATGGTCAATATTTATATGAGCGAGAATGTCGAACCTTATCAGATTGAAGAAAACGGAATTCCAACTCCATATGAACGTTGGAAAGCTTCAAAAAACCCCAAGCGTCTGCCAGACCTAATTTTGTCGAAAACAAAAACCGTTTCTTCGAATATGCTTGAAGTCAAATTCTGGCAAGATACGTGGAGCGATTGCTTCAACTTTGAGGGAAGAGAAATAGACAAGGAGGGTTTTGCTCGATTCATATTCCAAAACCGCAAAAGCATCATAGATAACAAGCAATATCCGTGTAAGAACTGCCTCGGACGATGCTTTTATACGCTCTGCTTATGCGAACATTTATGGTTGGAATACAATAGAATAGTGCATCCGGAAACCATCGTCTCGTTACCCAATGAATCGCATCAGTCAATTCTTCAACAATTATTATCTTATACAGAAAAAGGTGATTGGGCAAGAGGTGTGTCTGTTGAAAACATCAACAGCTTTATACGAACGATTCTTGATGCAAACGACGTAAAACTGGACGGCGAGGATGCTGTACTTTCAGAAAAGCTATGGGCGTTATTGGAAAGGGGAAGTGGCGACCGTGTTAAAATTATTTGGCAAAATATTGTTGGCTATTTAGATGACCATAAACTGCTGAAAACAAAAGGCTCACCAGCTTTAAATAGAGATTTCTTTAATAATGATGATGGATATACGAACATCGATAAGGGTCGTCCAAGCCGTAATAGTATGTCAAACGGATTTCGTGAAGTGATACCCTTGTTGGACAAATACTGCCCAGTGATAAGATAAAAAAACATAAAAGGCAGTGAAATCGGCAGTAAACATAAAGAAAAAAATGTAATTTTGCAAAAAATAAAACATATAAATATATGGCAGGAATGTATGGCGAGAGACTGGTAATCAGAAATTTTGGTCCGATAACCAATCTAGATATTGAATTTCGTAGGCTAACGCTTTTCATTGGCGATCAAGGTAGCGGCAAGAGTACGTTATCGAAACTTCTGACGATATGCAGAGATATGAGATGGTGGCTGCAACTCCTAGAGAATCCTGAGAGTGACGAGATAAGAAAACCCTTCTTTAATTTCGGCATCAACGAATACTTCATGGATGATTCTTATATCAAGTATTCCATGGGAGGACTTGTAATCAAATATGAAGAGGGGGTATTTAGCATTGTTTCTAATGATATTGGCAAGGATGAAATTAGTGTATATTTCGAATACCTGAATAAAAAATTCGGATATAGTCAGGATTCAAGTTCTTCTTCTGAAACAGATGATGTGGAACAGGCTTTTATGGAGGCAAATGCTCGAATGATACTTTACAATCCAGCTGAACGTAATTTAGTTGGAAATCTTTCAGAGGCAACAGCTTCTTTGTGGAGTGCGGGTATTCCCCTCCCCAAACCTTTGCTTGAATATATGGGTCTCTTCGAAAGGGCTACAAAACTCTTTCCTAGATATGAAATACCTATTTTTAAGGTCGATTTTGTGAAGAAGGATAATAAGAACATGATTGAATTAAGTGGAAAGGACAAATTGATTTCACTTAGTGCTTCTTCATCAGGACTTCAGTCTGCAATACCCATGCTAATGGTGATAGATTTTGCGTTAAAAACGAATTGTTTTGATTCTTTTGTCATTGAGGAGCCTGAGCAGAACCTTTTCCCAAAGAACCAATTTGAGATGCTGGGATTTGTCACAACAAGGTTATGGACCAATCAGCGCAGGCAGTTTATTATTACCACCCACAGCCCCTACATGCTTTCGAGCCTGAATGTGCTGATGTTGGCTTATAAACTCCAGCACATAGAAGAAGTTCGTGAGGAAGCAGAGAAGATTATCAAGCCAAGCTATACAGTTAATCCTGATGATGTAGTTGTGTATTCACTTGATCCTGAAAGCGAGGAATACTGTAAGAGCCTGATATCTGAGAAGACGGGACTGGTGTCTGTGAACGAACTGGATTCGGTGTCTGAAGTGATAGGAGATGATTTCGACCGTCTATATGATCTCTATCGTAAGGTTAATAAAAAGAAGTAGCAAACTATGGCAGTAAAACAACCAGCCATCGACCGAATACGACTGGACGAGGCTTTTGCTACAGACACCTACAAGCCGTTTAATGAGTGTTGGACGGTAAGGATGAATAGTGAACTGATGGTGATAGATGATGATGACGAGAAGTATTCCCGTTTTACTGATGACCCTGATGATGTACAAAGAGCATTGATGGTCATCAATGCCAATAACAGACAGATTATTTTGCTTTCTATAGACCATAAACTCATCAAGGAACACGTAGGTGGTATATGCGACTGTGCTTTATTTGATGACAAACAATTCCGGTTCGTAGAATTTAAAACAAATGCCTACGGGAATTCTGAACAATCCGTCAGAGACACGTTCGACAAAGCGACAGAACAACTTAAGGAAACAATTCGTGTTTTTAAAGACAGGCTACAGAAGGTTGACATCGTATTTGAAGATGCTGTAACCCTGAGTTGTCATGTGGTGGTATCCCAGCGTTTTCCTAAAAGAAGAGCTATCATACAGGATTATCAGATGAGTTTTGCTGATGAAAACGACAATATAGGTTTGTTTTTCTCTGATAAGATCTATTGGGAGGCCCCAGAAAAGTGATCCAGCGTAATCTGAACACGAAATAAGGGTGCTCGATTCTTGATTTTGAGAATCGGGCACTTTTTTGTTTCCCATTGTTTTTCAGCGTGTTAATTGATGCTTATTATAATAATCTGAGATTATTCGTTCAGATTTGCACCGCTTCACCGCTTATTTTCCTTTGCATTGTCAATCGACCACTAGCGGCGTTGGCAATGTAAGACAATGGTAACAAAAATTTTGAAAGTAGTGGCACAGGGGACACCCATCAATGTGCCGAGTAAGAAAACTGAAAGTGGCCTAGTGGCCAAGTGTATGATTCGGCTCAAGGAGCTGGGTGGTGATTACGAGGACGAATACATCTGTGCGATGTTCGGAAACCTCGCTCTCTGCAGATTTGCTGAAGGTGATTTGGTGGTGGCAACGCTGAGGTTCCAGACGCATGAGGCGAACGGCTCGTTTTACCAAGATGTTTTGGCGAACGATGTTGTAAAAATTATAGAATTATAAATTTAAAACTGGAGGTAAAAGAGTAATATATGGAAATTAAACTTCAATTATCTGACAATGTTTACAAGGCCCTTGTGGCAAGTGGAAACCGCATTAAGGGCTCGATTGGACTGGTGAACCCCGAAGAGGGTAACTTCAATGCGCATCGTCGTTCTGACTACGTGCGCCCAGAGACAAAGTACATCAAGTTGGCACACGGACGTGCAAGTATCACTGAAGAACGGGTGAATCTCACCCTGAGGATAGACCGCAAGGAGTGCGACGTGGTGCCATACGAGGTAATTGACAATGAGTCGTGCCAGGCAAGTGATTTTGTTTATGCTAATATATAAAGGACTATGGCATTCGGAATAGCTTTATCAGTAAGGAGCAGGGTGCGCGAGTGCACACCCGCTCTCTTCAACCAGGTGGTTGACGGCGAGCAGACGGCTCGTGTGTGTGCCGAGATTGAGGACGCACTGGAGAGGGTGAAGCGTGGCGAGATGTCGCGCGAGGACTTCGAGACCTACAAGGGTGAGCAGAAGAAACGTTTGGCGATATTCACCCCTCACGCGATGTTCCCCAAGGGCAGACGTTTGAGCGAGGATGCCGTGCCAAGCGGACTGAGTATGTATGATGTGGATCATATCGGCCCCCTCCAAACCTCCCCCCGTAGGGGAGGCTCTCTTTACCAACGGTTGGTGGAGCATACGCTGGCAAAGAAAACCATTTCTGACGAGGGGATGATTGCCGAGTTGAAGCGTCTGGGCATCTGCCTTATGCATGTAACGCCTTCGACGGAGGGATTCAGATTGTTCTTCGTGATGCCGGAGGGCATGACTCTGGAGGAGGCTCAGCGGTGGATGAGTGAGCAACTGGGCGATGAGAACTACGACGGTTGTGTGAAGGACCTGGCACGGTGCTCATTCGTGGTTCCGAGGGACTATATTTTGTATTTGGATGAGGAGGAACTTTTTCTTGATAGAAAAAGCACAGAGAACGTGGAGAAGACGGAGAGAACAGAGGTATCATCAGAGGTCACTTCGCCTGAAGGTGATAAGGTGATATCGCCTGATAACCTTAAAACTTCACGACCTGAAACCTTTAAGGGTATTCCATACAAGGACATCATTCAGGAGTGGTTCCGTCGTACTGGAGGGGAGCCGCAGAAGGGTGAGAGGAACGACCGTCTGCACCGTCTGGCTGCTCATCTGCGTTACATCACCGATAACGACGAGGCACAGTTGCTGGCTATCATGCCCCGATACGGATTGTCGGAAGAGGAGATGCGAGGACTTATACATTCGGCTTGCTCGTCGCGGTTCTACTCAATGCCCAAGTTGATGCAGGATATTATCAAGACATTGTCCACAGAGGACAGAGAAACGACGGTGGGCACGGGGAACATGCCGCCCGAAATGCCGAAGAAACTGCCGAGACTCATAAAACTGCTTGTCTCTAGGACACCCGAAATCTACATGCCTGCTGTGAGTCATGCGGTGTTTCCTGCCTTGGGCGCTCACTTGCACAAGACACGCTTCCGCTACATTGACAACGTGGAGCATGAGGCAACGCTGATGAATGTGCTGATGGCTGAGACTGGTGCAGGCAAGGACTGCATCAGTGGTCCCATCAACCACATCATGGCAGACATCAGGAGGCGCGACGCAGAGAACCTTGCACGTGAGAAGGAGTGGAAGGACGAGGTTAACCGCAAGGGAGCCAATAAGGACAAACGCCAGCGTCCCGAGGGACTGGTGATTCAAGAGATTGACGCCGACATGACGGGACCTGCCTTCGTGATGCGTATGGCAGAAGCCGATGAGCATTTCCTCTACACGAAGATGAACGAGATTGACCAGTTTGATGCTCTTCGAGGTAATGGGCGCGGCGGTCAGCAGTTCCAGATAATGTGCCTGGCCTTCGATCCTGACAACCGTTATGGTCAAACGCGTGTGGGTACTCAGAGCGTGACCGAGAAGGTGTGTATCCGATTCAACTGGAATGCTGCCACAACGGTGAGAAAGGGTCAGAGGTACTTTGAACGGGTATTGACAGATGGACCAATCTCGCGCATCAACTTCTGCACGATTCCCGAACGGGAGATAGGAGCCGAGATGCCTGTCTATGGAACCTACGATGCTCAGTTCGACGAGGAACTCAGACCTTATATTGAGCGGCTTTGTAGTGCCCGGGGCACCATCGACTGTCCGCAAGCCTACAAGCTGGTGATGAAGTTGAAGGATGAGTGTGCCGACTTCTCGCGCCTGTCGCAGAGTCGCACCTATGAGAATCTTTCGTTCCGTGCCCTCGTTATTGCCTACCTGAAAGCCTGTGTGCTCTTCGTGGCTCACGACTATAAGTGGGACAAGACGATGGAAGACTTTATCCGCTGGTCTTTGCAATATGACCTCTGGTGCAAGATGCACTTCTTCGGTGAGGCCATTGAACAGGCCAACAACGGCTCTTCGTCGTCAGGTCGTCATGGTCCTCGTAATCTTTTGGAATTGTTGCCCGACGAGTTCACCATGGAAGATGCTCTTCGTGTTCGTCGTGAACAGGGTCTTCCCAGTCAGGGTGCTCAGGACATGATTCGTATGTGGCGCAACCGTGGTTATATTGTGGAGCGAACAAACGAACAGTTGAACAGTTTCTGTTTTTTAAAACTCAAATACAAGAATCACTGATGGAACTAATACTGAAAAGAATTGCGAAGCGCAATACATATACTATAGGCAGACTCATGGTCTGCAATACCCGCCCTCAACCGCAAGACACAAATGAAGCCTCCCCTCGGGGAGGTTTGGAGGGGGCTTATTTCTGCGACACGCTGGAGCCACCTGTGGTGGAGATGAAGACGACGGTGGGAATGGAGGCGGTGATGAGGTCGCCAGAGAAAGCAAGGGCGCTGAAGCCCTTCGCCATTCCCGAGGGCAGATATGCGGTGGTCATCACATGGTCGCCTAAGATGAAGCAATGGCTGCCCCTGCTGCTTGGAGTGCCGATGTTCGAGGGCATCAGGATTCACGCGGGCAACACGGCCAGGGACACGGCCGGCTGCATCCTCGTGGGCGAGAACCTTAAGAAAGGTATGGTGCTGAACTCACGCCTGTGGCTGAAACGTGTGAAGAACTTGATTGTGGAGGCGAAGAACAGGGGAGAGGGTGTGTGGCTGAGAGTTGAACAATAGAAAACTCCCCAAAAATAAAGAGGGCATCGCCATGTGGTGATGCCTTCTTTGTTTTTATACTAAGCCTCCCCTATGGGGGAGGTATGAGTTTCTTATGAGTTGTACTCTTGCCAGCTCTTTATCTTGATGTCGTCGACTCTCAGGGCGCAGAAGGCTTCGATGAAGGCCTTTGCGAGGCGCACGTTGGTCATCAACGGGATGTTGTGGTCTATGGCTCCACGACGGATGCGATAGCCGTTTGTGAGCTCTCGGCTGGTGTGGTTCTTAGGCTCGTTGATGATGAGGTCGAACTTATGCTCGGCAATCATGTCCATCACCTTGTTCTCGCCGTCCTCGTCGGGCCATGATACTGCCGTTGCGGGGATGTTGTTGTCCTCGAAGAACTTCGCTGTGCCTCGTGTGGCGTAAATCTTATAGCCGTTCTTCACCAGCTGGCGTGCAGGCTCAAGGAGTGACACCTTGCCTTTGGCGGCACCTGAAGAGATGAGTACTGCGCCCTTGCCTGGTTCTGGCAGACGATAGCCGGTGGCGATGAGTGCGTTGAGCAATGCCTCGTGGAGGTCGTCGCCAAGACATCCCACCTCGCCTGTTGATGACATGTCGACTCCGAGAACCGGGTCGGCGTTCTGCAGACGGGCGAAAGAGAACTGTGATGCTTTCACTCCGATGCGGTCGATGTCGAACTCGCTCTTGTCAGGACGCTGATATGGTGCGTCGAGCATTATCTTCGTGGCTGTCTCGATGAAGTTGCGCTTCAGTATCTTAGACACGAATGGGAACGAGCGTGACGCGCGCAGGTTGCACTCGATGACCTTCACCTCGCGGTTCTTGGCGAGGAACTGTATGTTGAAAGGTCCTGAGATGTTGAGTTCCTTTGCTATCTTGTGTGCTATCTTCTTTATCTGGCGTATGGTAGAGAAGTAGATGTGCTGTGCGGGGAACACCATAGTGGCGTCGCCAGAGTGTACTCCGGCATACTCCACGTGCTCTGAGATGGCGTACTCGACCACCTCGCCCTTGTCGGCAACGGCGTCGAACTCTATCTCCTTGGTCTCCTGCATGAACTGGCTCACAACAACGGGGAAGTCCTTAGACACCTCGGTGGCCATCTTCAGGAAGCGCTCCAGCTCTTCGTTGTCGTAACATACGTTCATGGCAGCGCCGGAGAGGACGTATGAAGGACGCACGAGCACGGGGAATCCCACCTCGCTTACAAACTCCTTGATGTCCTCGAGAGAGGTGAGGGCGCGCCATGCGGGCTGGTCGATGCCCAGTTTGTCGAGCATAGCGGAGAACTTGTCGCGGTTCTCTGCACGGTCGATATCTACAGGGCTTGTGCCGAGCACAGGAATGCTCTGGCGGTGGAGCTTCATCGCGAGGTTGTTAGGTATCTGTCCGCCCACGCTGACAATCACTCCGCGCGGCTCCTCAAGGTCGATGACGTCGAGCACGCGCTCCATAGACAGTTCGTCGAAGTAGAGGCGGTCGCACATGTCGTAGTCTGTTGACACGGTCTCGGGGTTGTAGTTTATCATGATGGACTTGTACCCCAGTTTGCGTGCGGTGTTGATGGCGTTAACCGAGCACCAGTCGAACTCCACGCTTGAGCCGATGCGGTAGGCACCAGAACCGAGCACCACCACCGACTTCTCGTTCTTGTAGTAAGGAACGTCGTGCTGTGCCTTGTTGTTGGCACTTGCCACAGCCTCTTTCCATTCCTCGGTGGTTGTCTTGTCGGCCTTGGTAGGCTCTACCTTTGGAAGATATGTGAAATACAGGTAGTTTGTCAGTTCTGGATGCTCGCTTGCCACGGTGTTTATTCTCTTCACCGACGGCATTATGCCGCGCTCCTTGCGGTGGTTGCGCACCATGAGGTTCTCTTTCTCCATGTTGCCGTCGGCGTCTTTCAGCACGAAGCGTGCAATCTGGAAGTCGGAGAATCCTGCCTGCTTCACGGTACGGAGCAGTTCGTTGGGCAGTTCCTCGAGGGTGTTGTACTTCTGCAACTCGTGTTTCAGGTCTACGATATTCTTCAGTCGTGTGATGAACCACGCGTCAATCTTGGTAAGGTCTTCTATGCGCTCCACGGTGTAGCCCTCCTCGAGAGCCTGTGCGATAGCGAAGATACGCAGGTCGGTAGGGTTCTGCAGTTCCTTCTCGAGGTCCTCGAAGCGCGTGTGGTCGTTGCCCACGAATCCGTGCATTCCCTGTCCAATCATGCGGAGACCCTTCTGAATCATCTCCTCGAACGAGCGTCCGATGCTCATTATCTCGCCCACAGACTTCATGCTGGAGCCGATGAGACGGCTCACGCCGGCGAACTTGGTGAGGTCCCAGCGCGGTATCTTACATATCATGTAGTCGAGCTGTGGCGCTACGTATGCCGAGTTAGGAGTTCCCATCTCGCCCACCTGGTCGAGGGTGTATCCCAGGGCTATTTTAGCAGCCACGAAAGCGAGCGGATAACCTGTTGCCTTCGATGCGAGGGCAGAGGAGCGGCTCAGACGAGCGTTTATCTCGATGATGCGGTAGTCGTTTGTCTTGGCGTTGAACGCGAACTGTATGTTGCACTCGCCCACGATGTTGAGGTGGCGCACACATTGGATGGTGATTTCCTGCAGCATCTTCACCTGCTCCTCGTTGAGCGAGCAAGTAGGAGCCACCACGATGCTCTCGCCCGTGTGTATTCCGAGCGGGTCGAAGTTCTCCATAGATGCAACGGTGAAGCAATGGTCGTTGGCGTCGCGGATGCACTCGAACTCAATCTCCTTCCATCCCTTCAGGCTCTCCTCAACGAGAATCTGTGGCGCGAAGGTGAATGCGCTCTCTGCCAGTTCGGTGAACGCTTTCTCGTCGGGGCAGATGCCCGAGCCGAGTCCGCCGAGGGCGTAAGCCGAGCGAATCATGATAGGGAAGCCTATCTCGCGTGCTGCCTTCAGCGCGTCCTCCATGTTCTCTACGGCGTGGCTTACAGGAGTCTTCAGACTTATCTCGTCCAGCTTCTTCACAAAAAGGTCTCGGTCTTCAGTGTTCATAATTGCTTCAACACTGGTGCCGAGAACCTCAACGCCATATTCCTTAAGCGTGCCGTTTTGATAAAGCTCTGTTCCGCAGTTTAATGCTGTCTGACCTCCGAAGGCGAGCAATATTCCGTCGGGTCGTTCCTTCTTGATTATCTCCGTCACGAAGTGAGTGTTCACGGGTTGGAAATAAACCTTGTCGGCAATGCCCTCACTGGTTTGTATCGTGGCGATGTTTGGATTGACGAGCACCGAGCTGATGCCTTCTTCCCTCAACGCCTTCAACGCCTGCGAGCCTGAGTAGTCGAACTCGCCTGCCTGTCCGATTTTCAGCGCGCCCGAGCCAAGCACGAGCACCTTCTTTAGTTTTTTCTTCATCACTTTATTATGTTAAACGTTCTTTGATTTCTTCCTACCTGTATCTCTGCATTTACAGAGATTTTGTTTACCTATCAACAATCGGAATCTTTTATAAAATTTTCTCCTTTGTTCAAAAACCGCGTGCAAAGTTATAAAAAAATGCTGAAATAGTGATGCAGTTTCGACGATTTTTATACACTTTTTTTTGTTCCCGCATAAACATGCTTTATACTTGCGGATTTGGGAGGGGAGTCACGACATTACTCTCTCCTCCCTCCTCAAGATTTATTATTTCAAAAACTGATTGTAATCTTGTGTAATTAAGATTTAATTTGTATCTTTGCCGAGTAACTTATGAAGAATGCAATATGAAGGACTTTAATTACTATTCACCCACTCAGGTGGTGTTCGGGCGACAGTCGGAGGAGGCTGTTGCCGACCTGGTAAAGAAATATGGCGGCACCAAGGTGCTGGTACATTATGGTGGTGGCAGCGCCAAGCGTAGCGGTCTGCTCGACAAGATGCTGCGCCTGCTCGACGAGGGTGGCGTCCAGCATGTGGAACTTGGCGGTGTGGTGCCCAACCCGCTGCTCTCGATGGTGTATAAAGGCATCGAACTGTGCCGCAAGGAGAATGTTGATTTTATTCTTGCCGTTGGTGGAGGCAGTGTCATCGACTCGTCAAAGGCGATAGCATACGGTGTGAAATATGACGGTGACGTGTGGGACTTCTGGGACGGCAAGGCTGTTCCGCAGGCAGCACTCCCTATAGGCACGGTGCTCACCATTCCTGCTGCGGGCAGTGAGTTGAGCGACAGTTGCGTAATAACGAAGGACGACGGACTGCTGAAGCGTGGTGTGAACAGCGACCTGTGCCGTTGTCGTTTCGCGATAATGAATCCCGAGCGCACGTTCACGTTGCCCCCTTATCAGACGGCGGCAGGTGCTACAGACATTATGATGCACACCATGGAGCGCTATTTCTGCAAATACCAGGATATGACGCTCACCGACTCGCTTGCCGAGGCATTGCTCCGCACGGTGAAGGACTGTACCATAGATGTGCTCCGCAATCCCGAGGACTATCGCGCGAGGGCTCAGATAATGTGGGCTGGCAGTTTGTCTCACAACAATCTCATGGAGTGCGGTCTTGAGAAGGACTTCGCCACACACCGCCTTGAGCACGAACTGAGCGCGCTTTTCGGTGTCACGCATGGAGCAGGCCTTGCCGCTATATGGCCCAGTTGGGCACGTTACATGCTGCCGCGCCACACCTCGCGCTTCGTCCAGTTTGCTGTTAACGTGATGGGAGTGGAGAACGACTTCACCTCGCCCGAGCAGACAGCCGAGAAGGGCATCAGGGCAATGGAACGCTTCTATAAAGAAATAGGTATGCCGACAACCATCAAGGAGTTGCTCGGTCGTGACATCACCGACGAGGAAATAGAGTTGATGGCTGACAAGTGCAGCCGTGGCAACACCATCACCGTGGGCACTCTTGAGCGACTGGGCAGAGAAGAAATGGTGAAGATATATAAAATGGCGAAATAAGGGATTTACAATAAACTATATTTCGTAAATCGCATAATATTGGAAGTCGTGAAGAACGACTTGCAGGAATTGCTCGTCGCCCATGTGCATCTGTGAAATGCCCAGTGTGTTGCGCACCTTCTGTGACAGGCGGGAGATGCGCATCACTCGCTGGCGCTCTTCCGACAAGAGGCATCTCTGAATTACCTCTGCCTGCTTCAGCGTGAGGTCTGCCGCCTGCGGGAATAGAGGCTTATAGTTTTTTGAAACATATCCGAACTCGCTTAGCAGTACTCGGCTGTGCGTATAGTTGTTGGTCTTTATCACCATTGTGCCGGCAGCCATATCGCCCAGCCGCTGACTGTTTTTAGAAAGCAGGATAAAAACAATGCCGAGACATCCCATCGTGGGACCATCGACAATGAAGAGCAGCCACCGCATGACATAGTCGCCCAGCGTGGGCACCGAGCCGTCTTTCTTAACCACGCGAATCTTCAGTATGTGCTTCCCGATGCTCTGCCCGTTGAAGAACACTTCGCAAAGCAGGGGATAGGCGTAGGTGGGCAGATAGACCACCGATATAAATAATATCAGCAGGGCAGGGCTGTCGAAGTCGGGCAATATCTTAGTCAGGAGGTACGTTATTCCTGTGAAATAGATGATGATGGCTATAAGGTCAATGCCCCATGCACCTATTCTTGCCGCCAGGCTTGCCGGTACCTGACTGATGCGCACATACTGTCCTGTTATGATATTTGTTTGTGACATTTCTTCTATTTTGTTGCAAAAGTAATGTTTTTTTCTTAACTATGCGAAAAAAACACGAAGTTATTGGCGTTTTGATATAAAAAGAAATCATTTTCTTTGTCTTGTACTCGATTTTAGTTATCTTTGCAAACAATTCGGATAATTCCTTTTCCTTTCAGGAAAGGAGACCATGTAAAAACAATGAAAGAAGCATCATTCATAAGAAGCAATATCGACAAGTGGCGCAAGACCGAGGCGATGGTGTCCGACCCTCTGCTTTCTTCTCCTGACGAGTTGGCGGAGGCATATACGGAACTCACTGCCGACCTCGCCTTTGCGCAGACCCACTATCGCAGGTCGAGGATTACGCTCTACCTGAATGACCTTGCTTCGGCTCTGCACAATACTATATATAAGAATAAGAAAGAGAAGTGGACGAGGATTTTCACATATTGGACACACGAGGTGCCATTGACGATGTTTGATGCGCGCAAAGAGTTGCTTGCCTCGTTCCTTGTTTTCGCTTTCTTTGTCTTTGTGGGTGTGCTCTCACAGTTGAATGACCCCGATTTCTCGCGTCTTATTCTCGGCGACTATTATGTAGATATGACTCTTGAGAACATCAAGAACGGCACTCCTATGGCTGTGTATAACGGCGGCAGCGAGACACCGATGTTCCTCCAGATAACCATAAACAATGTGATGGTGTCGTTCATGGCGTTTGTCATGGGCATCTTCGCATGTGTTGGCACAGGCTTTATATTGATGCAGAACGGCATCATGCTGGGAGCATTCCAGACATTCTTCTTCAGTCAGGGACTGCTTGTGGAGTCGGCACTTGCTATCTGGCTTCACGGCACACTCGAGATTTCGGCCATCATCATCAGCGGTGCTGCTGGCTTTGCACTCGGTCGCGGCTGGCTGTTCCCCGGTACATACAAAAGAGGTGTGGCGTTCCGTCAAGGCGCCCGCCGAGGACTAAAGATAATCGTGGGCACCGTCCCTGTCTTCATAACAGCGGGATTCATTGAGGGATTCGTCACCCGTCACACTGAGATTCCCGATGCGATAAGGGCAGGTGTCATCATCTGTTCGCTCCTCTTCGTGCTGTTCTATTTCGTGGTGTGGCCGCAGATACTTGGGAGGAGGCGATTGAAAGTTTTGAATTAAGAGATTAGAGTTGGAAGATTTTGACAAGATACCGTTTTATAAGGAACGGACGATAGGAGAACGAATGACCGCCGCCATCGACTTCATGCGCGAGAACTGGCCGGTGATGTTCAGAGCAGCAATCTATATGTTGTTGCCCCTGAGCATTGTGCAGTCGGTGGCTATGAACAGTTTCTTTGGCGACTATTTCGGGTTCACTATCGGTCTCGACTCTATTGATGTCTCGGATAGCGAACTGGGTTATATCGTGCGCATGCTCTCCAGTTATGGCATCCTGCTGCTATGCCTCTTGCTTGGTGGCATACTGCTGCAATCACTCACGTTCACTATGGTTCAGGAGTACAATGAGCGCGAGGGCGGTCTCGAGGGTGTTACGTTCGGCATGGTGTGGAACCACCTGTGGCGCAACATGAAGCGCGTGATGAAGTCAACGCTGGCTTGCACCGGTGCCGTCATTGTCATGCTTGTACTCTCTTTGCTCAACCCGCTGGCATTGATACTTTTCATTCCCGCTATGATTGTCCTTGCCATACCAATGTTGATGTTCCCCTGCATCTATACCTTCGAGAACATAAACATGAAAGAAGCCGTTTCTAAGGCGTTGCGTCTCGGCTTTGGCACATGGGTGGGATTGTTCGTCATCAATATGGTGTTCAGTTTCATTATGAACATCATCAGTCAGGCGGTGTCCATTCCTTGGGCGATATGTGCTGTAATGGGAATGATATTCGGCGAGATAGACGATGTCTCCCCGTGGCTTGATACGACGGTGCATGTTCTTTCGTTCCTCTTCGGAGTGATGATGATGTTCGTCACATACCTCGCCATGATGTTGCAGCCGTTGTCCACCGCCTACCATTATGCCCATGCCACAGAGCGCAAGGACAGCATCACAATGGACGCAGACATTGATAACTTTGAAAACCTGGAGTAAGCGATGCAGACAGATACCCTGACATATAACGCCCAGCAGATTGCCGTTTGGCAGGAGAGCGGAGACTACGACTACAACCGTGAGTTGGTTGGGTCGCAGATGAATCTGCTGGAGTGGATTATGAGAAAGATTGATGACTTCATGGAAGAACTCTTCTCTGGCATTTCCTCTGATGTGAAATACACATTATATGTTATAGGTGCGCTGTTGCTGTTGTTCTTCATTATTTTCCTTGTGGTGAAGTTGAAGCCAAAACTCTTCCGCCGTGAGGAGAAGTCGGAACTGGAATACAAGGAGGTGGAGGACACCATCTACGGCATCGATTTCGACAGTCAGATAAGTGCGGCGAAGGACCGCAAGGACTGGTTCGAGGCCGTCAGACTCATCTATCTCGACACGTTGCGTTTCCTTTCGGACAACGGCAAGATAACATGGCAGCCGTGGAAACCGCCAATGCAATACACATCAGAGATGCCCAACGATGCTTTCCGTGACATGACGAGGCAGTTCATAAAGGTGAGATACGGCAACTACGAGGCAAGCGAGGAGAACGTCAATGACATGGAGGAGTGGCAGCGTTCGCTCAAGTCTTCTCTCAAATCAGCAGAGAAAGGAGGTCAGCATGAATAACAGCAAGGTATTTGTTGTGGCTATTGCCGTGTTGCTCGTTGTTGCTGTACTGATAGAACTCTCCGTTCCCAAGCGTTTCGTGTGGGAGCCCACATTCAGTCATGACAGCAAACAGCCGTTCGGGTGCGCCCTCTTCGACAGTCTTGCCAAGAAGAGCATGAAGAATGGCTACAGCGTGAAGCACACCACGTTCTATCAGTTGCTTAACGACTCATCGTTGAAGACTCCACTGAGTGTTGTTGACATCTATTCCGACTATGGAAAGTATTCCGATTTGGAAATTAAGTCGATGCTCGACTTAGTTTCTAAAGGAAATAAGTTGCTTATTTGCAACGACAAGTTCCAGTCTTCTATGGAAGATACGCTGCAGTTCCTGTCAGACAACGGCTATTTCAGCGTCAGTTCACTCAAGCGCGCTGCATCGAGAGGACTGCTCAGAAGCACCGATAGTCTTGTGTGGGAAAAGGACAACCTTTATCCGGAGCATGTCTATATGGCATATTCCGACTTCATCAACGCCAACTTCGTGCTAAAGCCAGACACCATTTATGAATATGATAATGAAGACGAGGAGTCGGAAGTGGTTGAGGAAGACTCTTTGGATAGGGCAGTTGTGGAAATGATAGACAGTACGCTGGCGACGGTTGTCGACGGTACCTACACGAAAAGGCTAAAAGTCATTCGCAGGACAAGTCCCGAGTGGAAACCGCTGGCGTGGAAATATGTGGATAAGAAAAAGGAATACCCCGTAGTGATGAAACGCAAGTGGGGCAGGGGAGAGATAGTGATTTGCACCACACCGCTGCTCTTCACCAACTACGGCATAATGAACGGAGATAACGTCTCTTTTGTCTATCGCGTGCTGAACACCGTGAGCGACAATCCTATAATGAGAATAGCAGAAAAGCCGTTGGCTGAGGAGCATATCAGCCAGTCGCCGATGCGCTATTTCATCGCCAATCCGCCGCTCAGGTGGGCTGTCTATCTGGCATTGCTCACCCTGTTGCTGTTCTTCATCTTCACCGCGCGTCGCCGTCAGAGGGCAATTCCTATTGTGAAGAAACCAGAGAACCATCAGTTGGAGTTCACCAAACTGATAGGAACACTCTATTATCAAGACGGTGCACACGCCGATTTGGTAAGGAAGAAATACTCTTATTTCACAGAGTTCCTGCGACGTGAAGTGCAGATAGACATTGACGAGGATGCCGATGACGAAGAGAATTTCAACATGTTGGCAAGACATACGGGCATGCCGGTCAAAGACATCGGCTACCGCATCAAGGCAACGCGCAAGGCATGCCGCAGCGGTCTTGACATGACAGTTGACGAGATGATGATGTACATCGACTATATGAACGAGATAGAGAAAAAACTCGTAAACACATAACTCATAACTCACAAACTCATAACTCACAAACTCATAAACTCACAAACTCATAAACTCACATAATGGAAGAGCAAACAAGAATGGACCTGACTGCATTTTCAGAGAAAATACAGCAGTTGAGAGAACAGATAAGACGAGTGATTATAGGACAGCACCAGGCGGTTGACCTCATCCTCACCGCGGTGCTTGCCAACGGTCATGTGCTCATCGAGGGAGTGCCAGGAGTGGCAAAGACACTCACGGCACGATTGGTGGCGCGACTGGTGAACGCCGGCTTCAGCCGAATACAGTTCACTCCCGACCTCATGCCGAGCGACGTGCTCGGAACGACGGTGTTCAACATGAAGGACTCTGAGTTCCACTTCCACGAGGGACCCATCTTTTCTGACATTGTGCTCGTTGACGAGATAAACCGCGCACCGGCAAAGACGCAGGCGGCGCTCTTCGAGGTGATGGAAGAAAAACAGGTGAGCATCGATGGCGTAACATATAAGATGGACGACCTCTTCACCATCATCGCCACACAGAACCCTGTGGAGCAGGAGGGTACATACAAACTGCCCGAGGCTCAACTCGACCGCTTCCTCATGAAGATAACCATGGGCTATCCGTCGGTAACAGAAGAGGAACAGATAATGCAACTGCACCAGGGAAACCTCGACTTCGTGAAACTCAGTGACATCGAGCCGGTAATCACTAAGGAGGAACTCACTTACCTCCGCCGTAATATAAATAATGTATATATCGACCCGACGCTGGTTAACTATATTGTGAACATCGTGCAGCAGACGCGCACCAGCAAGCGAGTGTTGCTGGGTGCTTCGCCGCGTGCCTCTATTGCCATGATGCAGTCGGCAAAGGCATACGCTGTGCTGCAGGGACGCGACTTCGTCATCCCCGAGGATGTGCGCTTCGTTACGCCAAGCATCCTCCAGCACCGCATGATAATCACTGCCGAGGCTGAGATGGAGGGATTCACTCCGCTGAAGGTTACACAGCGACTCATCGACAAAGTAGAGGTTCCGAAATAAGGTTGAAGTACTCGCCTTTGGCGACCCATCGTAATTCAACCTTCGTAATTCAAAATTAGATTATGTTCTTAACCCGCAGATTCTATATCGCCATAATAGCCATCATCGCGGTAATTGCCGCAGGCTATTGGATGCCGCCGCTCTTCGTGGTGGGCAAGGTGCTGCTTGCGCTCTTCCTGGCTCTTGTGCTCACCGAGACGGCATTGCTCTACTGGCGACGCGGAATCACGGCGAGACGCACGTGCAGCGACCGCTTCTCCAACGGCGACGACAATGTGGTGAGGCTGCATCTTGACAACACGTTCCCTTATAAGGTGCGCGTAGAGGTTATCGACGAGATACCGTTCGTGTTCCAGCGTCGCGACATCTGTTTCAAGGCTTCGATGGAAGCACGTGGAAACACCACTATAGAGTACCAACTGCAACCGAAGGAGCGCGGCGTGTATGGGTTCGGAGACATACGCACCTTCGCCTTCGTGGGACTGGGACTTGTCAGCCGCAGGTTCACCGATAAGGCAGCCCGTGACATCAAGGTGTATCCTTCCTACCTCATGCTGCGGCAGTATGAACTGCTCGCCATGAGCAACAACCTGCAGGAACTGGGAATAAAGAGGATACGCCGTGTGGGGCATAACACCGACTTCGAGCAGATAAAGGAATATGTGCAGGGCGACGACTACCGTACCATCAACTGGAAAGCAAGCGCCCGCCGTCATGCACTCATGGTGAATGTCTATCAAGACGAACGCTCCCAGAACATCTATAACGTCATCGACCGCGGGCGTGTCATGCAACAGGCCTTCGACGGCATGACTCTTCTCGACTATGCCATCAACGCCTCGCTCGTGCTCTCCTACGTTGCCATACGCAAGGACGACAAGGCAGGACTAATCACCTTCGACCAGCAGTTCCAGACATTCATACCCGCATCCAAGCAGACTGGGCAGATGGAGACACTCATGGACAGTCTCTATTCTCAGAAGACATCGTTCGGCGAGACCGACTATTTCTCGCTTTGCGTGCATGTCGATAAGCACATCAACCGCAGAAGTCTGCTCGTGCTATACACCAATTTCTCAGACATGGTGTCCATGCGGCGACAGATGTCCTATCTGCAGCAGTTGGCACGCCGCCACGTCGTGCTCGTGGTGTTCTTCATCGACAAGGAACAGCAGGAGTTCATAGAAACACCGGCAACTGACGTTGAGGACTATTACCGCCACGTCATAGCCGAGAAATTCTCATTCGAGAAACGACTCATCGTCACAACACTTCGACAGAACGGCATCTACAGCCTCTTGACAACGCCCGACAAACTGTCTGTCAACATCATAAACAAATACCTGGAAATGAAGGCCAGACAAATCATATCCTAAACTCCTGAACTCCCAAACTCCTACAATAATGACAATGGCTATCGTTTTCGACCTCGACGGCACGTTGCTCGACACTCTCACCGACCTTGCGGCAAGCGCCAACTATGCTCTGCGCTATTGTGGTATGCCCGAGCACAGCACCGACGACGTGCGTCGCTTCGTGGGCAACGGTGTTAGGATGCTCATGGCGAGGGCAGTGCCCAACGGCGAGAGCAACCCACGCTTCGAGGAGGCTTTCTCGGTGTTCCGACAGCACTACATGCAGCACTGCCTCGACACCACCCGTCCTTATCCAGGCATTATGGAGGCGCTTGCACAACTAAAGGAAAAAGGCATGACCCTCGCCATTGTCAGCAACAAAATGCAGGCGGCAACAGAAGAGTTGCGGCAGCATTTCTTCTCACAGTATATTGATGTTGCCATCGGCGAGAGTGCCGGCATTAGGAGAAAACCTGCGCCAGACACCGTCAACGAGGCGCTGCGACGACTCGGCATCAGCCATAACGAGGCAATCTATGTGGGCGACAGCGATGTGGATATTGCCACGGCACGCGCCGCCATGATGCCTTGTGCCAGTGTGCTCTGGGGATTCCGCGACCGACAGTTCTTGCTTGATCATGGTGCCACCCGCCTTCTTGCGTCACCTGAGGAAATCCTTCTCCTCGTTTGATTTTTAGACATAAAGTAGACATAAAGACAAAAAGGAGTTAGACATAAAGACATAAGGACATAAACATAATGACATAAGGGTCGCGTTCCGCATGTTTTCAAAGTCCGCGAAGTGATGATGTGGGGGTGGGACAAGTGTTTCTCGCAAAGTAAAATAGGCTATATTGGTCAGTAAAATAGCCTATTTTACTTTCCAAAATAGCCTATATTGCTGAATCAATAAATATTCCCTGGCATCCTAATCATATATAACGGATGTCAGTTGAATAATGATTTGTATGAATGCTAAATGGTTTTCCCTTGAAGGAGTGCGAAGAAGTTCTGGCGATAGGCTTCCACCATAGTGCTGAAAAGCGACTCGGTGACACATACGGTACGCATCATCTCTGGCGTTATGTCATCTGGGACGGTGCTTAATGACAGTCCGTTCGCCGCCGCAATCTTCAAAAATACAGCACTATGGAATGCAGCAGCCACCTCTTCATAGTGCTCAAGCATTGCCTGCTTCAGCATTCGGGGCTCCAGTTGCTCTGGTGTCTTGCCTGTCTCGGCAAGTGTCACCTGTCTTGTGTAATCACGAAAGAACGTGTTTACGATGTCCTTGATATGTTCCTCTTTTGTCATTCTGATTTCTTACTTTTTTACGGGCTCGCACGGGGGTAAGCCCCTACAAACTCCTGCACTCCTAAACTCCTAACTCCTAACTTCTAACTCCTAACTCTATTGATATTTCTCATCAGTCCCTCATATTTCGCCCTTTTCACCGCGCTGCCCTTGAATAGGCGACGGAAGTCTTCTTCCGTGAGGTTCTGCCACTGCTCGCGTGTCATGGCGAGCAGTTCCTCGCTTGGTTGCAGCAGTGGGTCGTCGGTGGGGTGGGCGAAACGGTTCCACGGACATGCCTGCTGACACCTGTCGCAGCCGTAGATGGTGTCACCCATCGCCTCCGCCATGTCGTCCGGAATCTCACCGCGGTTTTCTATTGTAAGGTATGAGAGACATTTGGAACAGTTGAAGACCCCCTCCAAACCTCCCCGAGTGGAGGCTTCCTGCTCTTCCCCTCGGGGGAGTTGGTGAGGGGTTAATGCCCCTGTAGGGCATGCGTCAATGCAGTTGTGGCAGTTGCCGCATCGGGACTCCATCGGTGTATCATATTCAAGTTCGATGGGCAAGAACAATTCACCGAGAAAGAACATGCTGCCAGCACGTGGTATTATGAGTTGGTGGTTGCGGCCCACCCATCCGAGCCCAGCCTTTACCGCCCAGTAGCGTTCGAGCACAGGAGCACTGTCTGAGAAAACGCGATAGGAATCCCCATCTAAACCACTTTTGGAAGCCCGCCCCTCCAAATCTTCCCGAGTCGAGGCTTTTAGGCTTGCGCCATCGTGCTCTCCCCCTCGGGGGAGTTGGTGGGGGTTTAAATACTGGGTAATTACCTGTGCCAGTTGCCGTAACTTATTCTTCACAATGTCGTGGTAGTCTTTTCCCAGGGCGTATGCTGCTATCTGGTATTCCCCTTCGGGCAGCCGTTGTGCCGGTGCATAGTTGAGCGCCACACTTACAATGCTCTTTGTGCCGGGAACGAGCAATCGCGGGTCGAGTCGTTTCTCCAGATGGTTCTCCATATAAGCCATGGTGGCATGCCCGCCATGGTTGAGCCAAGACATGAATCCCTCTGCCACGTCGCGGCTTACCGCCTCGGCGCGTGCTATTCCGCAAGCAGAAAAGCCGAGACTCAGAGCCTCGGCTTTTATCTTATTCGAAAGTTCGGAATTCATACCCCTGTTCTTTAAGCCACTTCAGCGCCTCGGGCAGTGCATAGTGCAGTTTGTCGATGCTCTTCAGCGAGTCGTGGAAAGTTATGATAGAACCGTTGCGTGTGTATCGTATCACGTTCTGCAGCACATCCTCGGCTGTGAGTCGCTTCGAGTAGTCGCGCGTCACGACATCCCACATCACCACTTTGTAGTATTTGCTCAGCCAGTAGTAGGGACTGTGCCGCATCCATCCGTGGGGCGGACGGAAGAGGTGAGCGTGAATCAGTTCGTTAGCCTGGTAGGTGTTGATGATGTAAGTGGTGGTCCAGTGCCTGAAACCACCGATGTGATTCATCGTGTGGTTGCCCACCTGATGCCCCTCGCTCACTATTCTCTCGAAGAGTTCGGGGTGCTTTCTTACATTGTCGCCCACCATGAAGAACGTAGCCTTTGCCCCGTATTCCTTGAGTGTCTCAAGGATGAACGGTGTGGCTTCGGGTATAGGACCGTCGTCGAAGGTCAGATATACTGCCTTCACATTCTTGTCCATTCGCCATATCGCTTTAGGATAAAGCCATCTAAGCCACTTGGCAGGCTGTTCTATGAACATATCTAATTACGAATGTTGAGTTACGAATTACGAGTGGTCGCCGCAGGCGATTGTCAATTACGAATTATTCATATCCGCTTCTTTTCTTGAACTCTTCTCCGTATCTCAGATAGCGTTCCTGAAGGTCCATGGAGTATTTCTCACCATATACATCGGCTATTTCGATACACTTGTTCATAATGAAGAGATTGTTCATGCAGTCTTGTGTTGACTGATTGAAACGGTTGTCGTTGAGTGAGAGATACCACTTGACGTATTGCTCTGCATTCTTGAACGTCTCCTCGAGCCAAGGCTTGCCCTTCGACGGCTGGCCAGCGAGGATGTAAGCCCTTGCGAACTCGTAGCCACCACCCATGTAGTTTATTGGCACATTGTATGGCGGAATTTCTTTTGCTCCGCGGTCGAGCACTTCGATAGCCTTCTCTTTCTTGCCTTCTGCTATAAGATTGACAGCCAACTGGCCGAAGAGCCGGCGGTGGGTGTAACACATGCGCATCACTGTCTCGTCGAGATAGATGCCCTTCTTGCTGACACCACCGAACTTGAAGCGAGTCATGATGTTCTTATATACTCGTTCGGTGTCGAAGTCCTTCACTCCCTCAATCGGTTTTCCTCCGAGACTTGTCTGGAACGGCGTGATGCGGTGGGTGAGACCCTCCTGCACGAAGTTGTCGCCAAGGCTCATGTAGTTGTCGCCGCCGACGGTGGTGGCAACATAGATAGGACGTGTCCAGTTGCACTGCATCAGCATCTCCAGAATCATGAGGTCTGACTTCGACAGGCCGCGGCGTCCGGCGAGAGATATGTTCAGCACGTCGGGGATGGTGTCGCTCGGCATGAACATTCCGCTGCGGCGAACTGCTTCCTTGTCCACCTTGATGTGCAGGGTGTCGGTAGGAATGATGCGCATTTCGGGGTCTTCGTTGTGCAGCCACACTCTGAAGATGTTCTTAACGTCGAACGGGTCGTCGCCCAGTTGCTGGCGTGCCGCCTCAGGGTTCTTCCTGAAGAACTCGCGTATCTGCTCCTTGCCGTTCGGGTCGATGAGCACCCAGTCGTTGGTGCCGCTCTCATAGTTTATTCTTGACCACGAGATAGGTACGGCAGGCGAGTCGTAGGCAGGACGCTTCATCTGGTCGATGTACCAGTCAGTCTGCAGATAACTGAGGTTGCAGACGCGGGCGTCGGTTCTTATTCCTTCGGTCTCTTGGTCGTACCAGAGTGGGAAGGTGTCGTTGTCTCCGTTGGTGAATATTATCGGGTAGTTTTTCTCGTCGAGTGACATCAAGTAGTTCTGACCGAAGTCGCGACATGTGTAACGGCCCGAGCGGTCGTGGTCGTCCCAGTTCTGGCATGCCATGAGTATAGGCACGCAGAGTGATGCGAGTCCTACAGCGGCTGCCGGAATGATGCCCTTGAGTTTCACTCTGCCGAGCAAGTCAACGATGGCAGCCACTCCGATGCCGCACCACATGGCGAAGGCATAGAACGAGCCGGCGTATGCATAGTCGCGCTCACGCGGCTGCAACGGTGTCTGGTTGAGGTAGATTACGATTGCAAGACCAGTCATGAAGAAGAGGAAGAATACCACCCAGAACTGACGGATGCCAACGGGGTCTATTTTTTCTTTTGTCTTTCCATCCACGGTAATCTTGCGCTTGCGCTGATAGAATGCCTGCCAGAACAGACCTATGAGACCGAGCAGCAGAGGCAGACAGTAGTAAACATTGTGTCCCTTGTTTGCCTTCAACTCGTCGGGCAGCAGGTTCTGGTCTCCCAGACGCATGTCGTCGAAGGCCTTGAAACCGGTAATCCAGTTGCCATGCTCCAGTTCTCCGTTGCCCTGCACGTCGTTCTGTCGTCCAGCGAAGTTCCACATGAAGTAGCGCCAGTACATGAAGTTGCACTGATATGACAGGAAGAACTGGATGTTCTCCGCCTGTGTTGGAATCTTTATGTTGTCGCCATATTGTCCTGACACTATTCTGCCGTCAACTCCACCCATCCAACTCTCATAAGCCTCGGTATGGCCGGCATCGTACATTCTCGGGAAGAACATGTTCTGCTCGAACAGGTAATTTGTCTTGTACGAAACAATGAAATACTTGTCTTTCTCGTCAGCAGATGCCTTCTCCTTGCGCTGATAGATAGGCGCGCCGTCGCTCTGTACGGCATAGCCTTTGTCGTCGCGCTTTACCTCTGAGGTGTATGCCTGTCCGTAGAACAGCGGACGGTAGCCATACTGGTCGCGGCTAAGATAAGAACCCAGTGTGAAGATGTCCTCCGGCGAGTTCTGGTCCATTGGCGGGTTGGCTGCCGAGCGTATCACGATTACTGCGTAAGTGCTGTAGCCAATCATCAGCATCAGCATGCACAGCAGGGTGGTGTTCTTGAAACGTGTGGTGACAAATGGTTTGCCCTCGCGTTTGAAATTAAGTATGAAGGCGAGGATGGCAAGAACGATAATACCAATGAAGAATGCCTTCCATCCATAACTGTAGAAAGGGATTCCGAGCATACCGACAGATGCTATGTAAGCAATGTTCTGACGTTTCTTGCTGCGGTCGGTATATGTCTCCCATATAGCCCAGAGCACAATGGCGATGAGCAGTATGAAATAGACTATTGTGCCCGAGTTGAACGGCATGCCGAGAGTGTTCACGAAGAAGAGTTCGAACCATCCGCCAACGGTGATGATGCCAGGCACCACGCCGTAGAGTATCGCTGCCACAATGACAAACGAGATGCCCAACGCTATGAGCGAGCCCTTGAGGTTGGCGTTGGGGAAACGGCGGTAGTAGTAAACCAGCACGATGGCAGGCACGCAGAGAAGGTTCAGCAAGTGAACACCTATAGACAGACCTGTCATGTATGTTATGAGCACCAGCCAGCGGTCGCTGTGCGGCTCGTCGGCATGGTCTTCCCATTTCAGTATGAGCCAGAACACGATAGCCGTGAATGCCGATGAATAGGCGTAAACCTCGCCCTCGACGGCAGAGAACCAGAACGTGTCGCTGAAAGTGTAGATAAGTGCGCCCACCATACCGCTTGCCTCGATGGTAATCATCTGAGCCAGCGTCATCTCGCCGATGTTCGTCACAAGGAGTTTCCTCACCAGATGGGTGATGCTCCAGAAGAGGAACAGAATACATGTGGCGGAGAGCAGCGCGCTCATGGTGTTCACCATGCGTGCCACCTGTGTCACGTCGCTCACAAACTGCGAGAAGAGATTAGCGGTGAGCATGAAGAACGGTGCGCCAGGCGGGTGACCGATTTCAAGTTTATATCCAGTAGTGATAAACTCGGGACAGTCCCAGAAACTGGCTGTCGGTTCAATGGTCATACAATACGTAATGGCTGCAATGACAAAAGCCACCCAGCCAAACACGTTGTCAACCAGTCTAAATTTTTTCATTAACTCGCTTAGGTTTAAATTTCAAAGTGCAAAGGTACAATAATTAATAGAGAGTATAACTATAACACACTGTCTTTTTTATTTTTTTAAGTTTACTCTCATCTCTCAACTCTCAACTCCCAATCAACTCCGCTCCATATACAAGCAGCACGTAGCGCAGCACCTTGCCTACGGTGATGCTGAGTATAGACAGTAACATGTTGGCACGCATCAGTCCCAGCAATACTGTTATTGCACTGCCCAGTACGGGCAGGAAAGCGAAGAAACCCATCAGGGCACCGCGGTTGCCCATAAACCTGCGGGCACGGTCCATGTTCTTCTCGCTGATGTGCAGATAACGCGTGAACCACTCGGTCTTTCCCATGCGCCCAACGCTATAGTTGAACATGCTGCCCGCAACGTTGCCGATGCTGCCATAGACAATCAACTGCACTGGGTCGAGCCCCGCTGCCAGCAAGGCAAGCATAATGGCCTCGCTGCTGAAGGGGAACACGCTGCCGGCAAGAAATGCCGCGATGAGCATGCCCCAGTAGCCATAACATATCAGAATGTCAGTGATGGCGTCCACAGGCCTAAGAAATATGTTGCTACAGGTATTAACAGCGCAACAATCATAAGCACTATCGAAGTGATATTGGTCAGTTTCGTGTTGGTGAGTGAGATGAAATGACCAATGAGCGGACTGGTGTTTACGATGGCAATGCGTATGAGGATGTCGAAATGTTGCGGTTGCAGCACGATGAACACTATGGTGGCGATGTTCACGGTGATGAACATCTCGTAAATCATTCGGGTGCGTATCTTGTCCTTACTGCTGTTTCGCAGGAAATGAACCGTACCGATAAGTGCGCACAACACCACAAAGGCAAACGTAATAATCTGGTAGGTGTTCACGCAGAAGATGTCGGCTATTTTGCCGAACTCGGCGATGGCGGTGAAGTGGGCAACAAAGTCGGAGAAATTGCCTATGTAGGCATAATACCCAGCAAGAAACCAGTAGGGTAGTATCAGACCGAATACTGATGCGAAGAACGTGCGCCAACTAAGTGCTACCATATTCGTGGCAAGCAGCACCCATAGCAACGGCACATAGAATAGCGACTGGACAAAAAGAACACTCGCAAGACCAACGCAAAAGAAAGCATAGAACACTCGTCCTGTGGCATCGCGGTCTTGAAACGAGTGAAGAAACAAAACATAGAACAAAACAGCGCAAACCGCTATCATTCCGCCTTTTACGGACGGGAATAGATAGACGGAACTACATGTGAATGCAATAAAAGAGCATGACACCATGCGGCTGTAAATGCGTATCAGCGAATTGGCGTTGTTCAGTTCCACCATCAGGAACGTGGCAACAGCAAAGCATGCGAACGGCAACCACAGGTGTTGCTGCATCAGTCCGCATAGCAGCCATACCGCCGCGGCAATTACACTTGCCACCGGCAGCGTTTTCCTGCTCTCTGTAATCCTATTCTGAAACCGCTTTATCATATTGCTAATTACGAATGTTGAATTACGAATTACGAGTTGTCGCCTTTGGCGATTGCTAATTACAAATGTTGAATTACGAATTACAAGTTGTCGCCTTTGGCGATTATGAATTACGAATGTTGAATTACGAATTACGAGTTGTCGCCCCGGCGATTGTTAATTACTAATTATTAATTTTTCATCGCAGCGTAGCGAGAATAACTTGTCATTCCACATTCCTCATTCGTCA
>DGTS01000013.1:48117-48246 GCA_002394385.1 Prevotella sp. UBA4330 | reverse complement strand
CGTCATTATTAATTTTTCATCGCAGCGTAGCGAGAATAACTCGTCATTCCACACTCCTCATTCGTCATTATTAATTTTTCATCGCAGCGTAGCGAGAATAACTCGTCATTCCACATTCCTCATTCGTCA
>DGTS01000013.1:0-48042 GCA_002394385.1 Prevotella sp. UBA4330 | reverse complement strand
CGTCATTATTAATTTTTCATCGCAGTGTAGCGAGAATAACTCGTCATTCCACACTCCTCATTCGTCATTCAACATCCATCATTCGTAACTCTAAAGATCCTGTCCGATGTCCGAACGGAAGTACTTGTCGGTGAAACGTATCTTCTGAGCCTCCTTGAACGATTTGGCAAGAGCCTCTTCCTTGTCCTTTCCGTAAGACGATACGGCGATGACACGGCCGCCATTGGTAACCACCTGACCGTCTTTCATTGCCGTGCCAGAGTGGAACACGATGCTGCCCTCCACGTCGTCGATGCCCTCGATGGGGTAGCCCTTCTTGTAAGCCTCGGGATAACCGCCGCTGACAAGCATCACGCACACTGCCGAACGCTCGTCGAACTCTATCGAGCGCTTGTCGAGATTGCCGTTGGCAACACCGAGGAACAGGTCAACGATGTCGCTCTTCAGGCGCAGCATCACACTCTCTGTCTCTGGGTCGCCCATGCGACAGTTATACTCTATAACCATCGGCTCGCCCTCAACGTTGATTAGTCCGAAGAAGATAAAGCCCTTATAGTCGATGTCCTCGGCTGCCAGTCCGTCAACGGTAGGACGAATGATGCGGTCTTCAACCTTCTTCATCCACTCCTTAGTAGCGAAAGGCACTGGTGTAACGCTGCCCATGCCTCCGGTGTTCAGACCAGTGTCGTGCTCGCCGATGCGCTTGTAGTCCTTTGCCTCGGGCAGAATCTTATAGTTCTTTCCGTCGGTAAGCACAAACACCGAGCACTCTATGCCGCTCAGGAACTCCTCGATAACCACCTGTGCCGAAGCATTGCCGAACATGCCACCGAGCATTTCCTTCAGTTCCTTCTTCGCCTCGTCCAGCGTGGGGAGTATCAACACACCCTTGCCGGCACACAGACCGTCGGCCTTCAGCACGTAGGGAGCATTCAGCGTCTCAAGGAATTTCAGACCTTCCTCAAGTGTAGTGCCGTCGAACGTGCGGTATTTTGCAGTGGGGATGTTGTGTCTCTGCATGAAACCCTTGGCAAAGTCTTTCGAGCCCTCCAGCACGGCACCCTTCTTTGAGGGACCGATTACGGGAATGTTCTTTGTCCGTTCGTCGTTCTTGAACTCGTCGTAGATGCCCTTCACCAGTGGGTCTTCAGGACCGACAACCACCATGCTGATGCCATTGTCCACCACGAAGTCCTTCAACTTGTCGAACTCGTTAACGCCTATAGGCACGTTCTCGCCCACATTGCCAGTGCCGGCATTGCCGGGAGCAATATACAGTTTCTCACACTTATCGCTCTGCGCGATTTTCCATGCCAGTGCGTGTTCACGTCCGCCTGAGCCTAAAAGTAAAATTTTCATTGCTTTCATCATCTCCACTTCAGGAAAATATATAGTCTTTTTCTTTACCGGATACCTCGGTATTACAGCGTTAATACCCATATTCTATTTTTTATTGCCTGCAAAGTTACGAATAAACGAGTGAAGAACAAAACAATATCGTTTGTTTTTTATTCAGAGTGCATGTAATTTCGTCATTTACAATGTCAAAGTCCTTTATCCATCGGTCGTAAAGACCTGATGGCAGAGGCACTTTAGTCAATACGTTTCGCAATAGATATCAAAACGGGGAGTGATTAGGCCCTAATCACTCCCCGTTTTGTGCCTTTTCGCAGAGTGATTAGACCCTAATCACTCCGCGTTTTGGCATCTTTTGAAAAACGACACGATACAACCCGCATGCCAAATGGCTGCCAAACATCGTATCGATGCTTTGTTTTACGGTTTTAGTTACAACTCACCACGTCCAGATACTGGTGTTCGGATTGTTGCTGTTCTGCTGTGTTGAGGTATTGCCAAAAGAGTCTGTGTAACTCGATGACGAGCCGATGCTTTGTCCGTGATCGTCACGGTAGGTTGTTGACGTGTTCCTGAAACTGTCGGTATAGGTGCTCGAAGTGCCTGTTTTCCTGCCATTATAGTCAGAATAGGTTGTCGAGGTGTTGCCAAAACTATCGGTTTGACTGCTGGCCGTACCCGTTACTTTCCCGTTCTTGTCCCTATGTGTGGTCATAGTGTTTCCGAAACTGTCGGTGTAGGTGCTTGACGTGCCTATCACCTGTCCGTTTCTGTCGCGATGAGTGGTTATCGTATTGCCGTAACTGTCGGTGTACGACGAGGATGTTCCAGTTGTCATTCCACTCCTGTCTCGGTGAGTGCTGATAGAATTACCATAACTGTCGGTGTAAAGTGAGGATGTTCCCACGTTGTACTGAGCGTTTGCCGTGATGGCAACTGCTATTGCCGCGAGTGTCATTATTACTTTTTTCATGATGCTGTGTGTTTTAATGTTATTAATATTATTTCTTTTTCATTCTCGCCTTCAGTGCTTCCAGAGCCCTTGCAGCCAAGTCACTGCCTTCCTTTCTTCCCCTTTTATAGTCCTTCTTCGCATAAGATGTATAGCCCAGTTGCTCGTAAGCATACCCCCGAATGAAATACAAATCTCCGTTGACATAATCGGTGCTAAACGCATTGTTGACATTGTCAATCACGTCACTCCATCTCCCGTTGTTATAAGCGTCGATAGCAAGATTACTGAAATATCTGTAGTATTCCAGCCTTTGCGCTGCCGTCTCCCTAACTGCCTGAATGTGTGCTATCATCAGGTTAGTGTCATACAGGTCCATCGTAGGGTACTCCAGTCCCTGCCAATACTGCGCATTGCAGTTCACCGCCATCGTGCACATCAGTGCCGCTGTCAATATAATCTTTCTCATAGTCGTAATGTTTATTTGTTGCTCGCAAAAATAACCACTCTTTCCGACCCATCCAAGGAAAAAACAATCGCAAGGCTTGTGAAAAATATTTTTTTAATGAAATGACGCA
Source organism: Prevotella sp. UBA4330 (assembly GCA_002394385.1). Classification (GTDB taxonomy): domain Bacteria; phylum Bacteroidota; class Bacteroidia; order Bacteroidales; family Bacteroidaceae; genus Prevotella. The sequence continues at coordinate 45,156 of DGTS01000013.1, read as the reverse complement.
GTTTCATGAATAATTTGTATATTTGCACGAGTTATCTATGAAAACAAATATAGGCAATACTGAACAAGGACACCTAAAATGAAAGATATATGGCTCAATGGCAACCGATTCAAATGCAACTGGCAAATGGAGAGACTGTAAAAGCTCAGGCTCCCATCATTGTCTCTGCCAGCAGAAGTACTGATATCCCGGCTTTCTATTCAGACTGGTTTTTCCATCGTTTGAAGGTAGGCTATTCCGCTTGGACGAATCCTTTCAATGGAGTTAAGAGTTATATATCATATAAGAATACTCGATTCATCGTTTTTTGGTCGAAAAATCCTCGTCCACTGTTACAGCATCTTGACTATCTAAGAGAAAGGAATATTGGCTGTTATGTCCAATACACGCTTAATGATTACGAACAGGAAGGTTTAGAACGTGGAGTTCCAAAACTATCAGAACGCATAGACACGTTTAAGTTGTTAGTCGATAAATTAGGAAAGGGGCGAGTAATCTGGCGCTTTGACCCATTGATTTTGACAGATGATATTTCAATTGATGCATTGCTGTATAAGATAGAACATATTGGAGACCAGTTATTAGGCTATACGGAGAAACTTGTATTCAGTTATGCCGACATTCTGAGTTACCGGAAGGTTAAGGCCAATCTTGAAAAGAACCGTATCCCATATCATGAATGGACTGAGCCGCAGATGCTGGAGTTGGCAGAGCGACTTGCCAAATTGAATAAGAAATGGGGCTATACTCTCGCTACCTGTGGTGAAAAAGTGGATTTACAGCAGTTTGGCATAGAGCACAACCACTGTGTTGATGATGCACTTATTATCAGATTCGCTTACGAAGACAAGAAACTAATGGACTTTCTTAAAGTCAAGACATTCCCAATGCCAACATCCGACCTCTTCGGTAATCCTGATCCACTTCCCGCTGATGCTATTATTCTTCCCAATAATACGTATGCCACACATGGTGATAATCGCGACAAAGGGCAGCGACTGTTTTGCGGGTGTATGGTGAGCAAAGATGTGGGGGAATACAATACTTGCCCTCATCTGTGCGAGTATTGCTATGCTAACTCAAGTAAAAAATTAGCAATCGATAACTATAAGAGGCACTTCAACAATCATAAGTCAGAAACAATTACTGGAAGGTAACATGAAGACAATCAAATCATTTTCCTATAAAGAAGGAGAATCGTGGATTTTCTCATTCCGGGATGGTACGTCAGCGTCCTTCGACCGCTTTCCGTTAGATTGTGAAGTGGTTGGTGTACATCAATGGTATAACCATGTCAGTGGCTTGTTTATGGTGTATAGTTTTTGGGACTTTGAAAAGTATGCATTATGCCCAATTAAAATTCAAGGTTTATGGGGGTTTGTCAATAATCGACTTGAAATCCAGATAGAATGCAAGTTCGATAACGTCGGAGTAGAGATCTTTTTACCCCATAGTGAAAATTGTCATGAATACTACTGGGATTCATCGGAACTTAACGATGCTGATGTGGATGACTATCCTTTTGCGAAAAATGAGATTCCCGTTGCTAAAGGTTTTTGTCCTGTTATCCTTAAAGGAGAGAGATATCAAATGAATCAAGGCGGGAAACTGTTCAATTATAACGGGGAGGCTCTTTCTTTATATGAGACTAAAATTAGACTTACGGGCAACTTAACAATAGATGATATAATAAGAATATCAAGAGAAGTCTTACCCCTGCAATACTCCAATCGCCCTTGGGAATATCTAGGTTTGAATCAGGCTGTTCTTGAAACCGAGGAACAGTGCTGCGCATACATGGCTGCTTTTGGTTCGATGATTCAACATAAGCTAATTCGCGCGTTAGACGAGAATGAATTTCCTTATAAAGACCTTGATAAAGGTGTTGAAATCTATGATTGGGGCTGTGGTCAAGGCATAGGTACGGTTGCTGTCATTGAGAAACTGCGCCAATATGGTCTTCTTTCTAAACTGAAGAAAGTCACACTTGAAGAGCCTTCCGATATTGCACGTCAAAGAGCAGTTCTACATGTTACACAAGCATTAGGTGATTTTGACGTTGAAATAGAAGATATACCATATTATCTTCCATCAGATAGTGGTGACAACAGTAATTCAATAACCGAAATTGATGTTGAAGAACCATGCGCTATCCATATCTTTTCAAATATCCTTGATATAGAAGCCGTCAGCTTAAAAGGTGTTTCAAAGTTGATTACTTCTTCTGGTTCTCAGCATATAGTCTTGTGTATAGGTTCAGTAAATTTAAATATAAATAGAATTAACTATTTCTGTGACATTTTCAAAAACAAAGGAATGGAAATGTTCACTGACATTTGTGAAACCAATTTTGACCGTTGTCCCAATGGTAGAACTTATAGTTGTATAATTAAAAGTTTTACTTATAATCTGAAAAAAATGAGTTATATAAACGACATACAACGAATAGATAATCTTACTATAGCAGACATCATTAGGGTTTCATATCAATATGTCCCTAATGAATATAAACTACGACCTTATGCGTACAAAGACAACGAAGGCAGGACATTAGGACGTGGAACAGCTATTCTGGAAACAGAAGAACAATGTTGCGCATACATGGCCGCCTACGGTAAAATGCACTATAAAAAGCTGTCAAGGGCCTTGGAAGATGGTGAATTTCCATATAGGGCATTAAACAATGGTGTGGAAATCTATGATTGGGGCTGTGGCCAAGGCATTGGTACAGTAGCTATTATTGAGAAACTGCGTCAATATGGTTTGTTGTCTAAGTTGAAGAAGGTAACGCTTGAAGAACCTTCCAATATTGCACGTCAAAGAGCAGTTCTACATGTTACACAAGCATTAGGTGATTTTGACGTTGAAATAGAAGATATACCATATTATCTTCCATCAGATAGTGGTGACAACAGTAATTCAATAACCGAAATTGATGTTGAAGAACCATGCGCTATCCATATCTTTTCAAATATCCTTGATATAGAAGCCGTCAGCTTAAAAGGCGTTTCTAAACTTATCACATCTTCAGGAACTCATCATATTACACTCTGCATTGGCCCAGCAAATCTAAATGAGAGCCGAATCAATGCTTTTTGTAACTATTTCATAAAAGACGGACTTCGCATATTTACTGAATTTCGGGATGTAAACTTTGGCCGTCATCCTAACGGAAAGGCGTATGGTTGCCTGATAAAGAACTTCACGTATAGTCTGACACGCAATAGGGACATTCTCCACAAGTACAGTTACTTTGCCCCTGTCCAGTTGTTTGCCTCATATTCAGATACAGACTTACAGGGGTCATTAATACATAGTGCATTTGAGGTTCTAGCTCCGTTTGACATGACGGCGCACAAAAACCTCTGTCCTGTTTATGCTCTTGTCAGCAACCTTATCTCACGTGGCTGTCCAACAATAGCAAGCCAGAAAGTGCTCGATGCTGTCAGTCCCAAGAATAAGACAAAGAGTCTTAGCGCTGTGGCACGTATTCAGAAGACTTTCGTAGAAGCAATCATATCAGATCGCTTGGATTTGAAGAAGGATGCATGGGAGATTCTCATCATTGAAGATGATACATCGGTGGCCAAACTTGCCCTTAACGATTTTGCTGAATTATATCATCATATCATTGCCATGACACAGGATTACGGTGGAATGACACTGCCCGCCATTAACATTCATGGCCAAAAGGAGGCAAGGACTGAGATAACTTATGACGCCATCATTGATGTCTCTATTGACCAGATCTGCAATCCAGAAGAGGTTGTATTCTCGAAATACAAGGCAGAAAACGACTGCTACTTCATTGTCCGGTCATCGAAGACTGTATATGCGGAGAGGTTTCTCTATACAACTGAAAGAATTAAGTATAAGCCTCTCGTTGATAGGGACGTGCAGGGCAATTATCACAATATCGAAGAGGTTTGTGAACATCTGAGATATTTCCTTAACCTTATATTCAGAAAGAAAGACTTCAGACCAGGCCAGCTTCCTATTCTTAGCCGTGCATTGCAACTGAAGAGTGTCATTGGTCTGTTGCCTACGGGAGGAGGTAAATCTCTTACTTATCAGTTGGCTGCAATGCTACAGCCAGGAGTTACCTTGGTCGTTGATCCATTGAAAGGATTGATGAAAGACCAATATGACGGTTTGCTCAAAACGGGTGTGGACTGTATTTCGTACATCAACGGCGACATTACCAAGGATAGAGAGGAAAGGGAACGAAGAGAAAATGCACTTACAGGATCTCAAATACAAATCATGTTCTTGTCGCCGGAGCGACTGAGCATACACAGGTTCAGGGAGGTTCTACGCTCCATGCGTGAATCAGACATATTCTTTGCCTATGGGGTGATTGACGAGGTACACTGTGTTTCTGAGTGGGGACATGACTTCAGATTGGCTTATCTCCATTTGGGAAGGAACCTTTACAACTACGTGCTTCCGAAAGAAGTTGAAGGTGCAGACAACCATATTTCCCTGTTTGGACTAACAGCAACGGCCTCGTTTGACGTACTCGCAGATGTTGAACGTGAATTGTCTGGCAGCAACTCTTATTCATTAGAAGACGACGCTACCGTCAGGTACGAGAACACGAATAGACTGGAATTACAGTACTATGTATATCCTGTAGATGCATCTGCTGCCCACAATACATGGGAGGTTGGTGACATAAAAGAGAATTTGTTGCTTGACATCATTAATGAAGTAACAGAGAAAATAAAGGAAATACAAGATGATAATTGCGTAAGAGCCATTAAGAAGCGATTCTATGAAAGAGAAAATATAACAGATGTTGAGAAAATAGAAGAAATTAATTCGACAGATATATCTATTAATGTTAATGAAAAATGGTATTCGGTCAAAGGTACTGATACCGCAGGTATCGTATTTTGTCCCAGAGCAGGAAAAGATAATAATCCCCCCGTTACCTTAAGCGTTCCATCGGTTGCAAAAAAACTAATAGAAAAAGGTATTGAAAAAGAAAGAATTTCTACTTATAAAGGTGGTGATGATACTTCTTGTCAGGATGAATTTCTCTCTGGTGAGACAAATTTAATGGTTGCGACAAAGGCTTTTGGTATGGGCATAGACAAATCAGATATCCGTCTAACTATCCATATGAATTACCCAGGATCATTAGAGTCGTTTGTCCAAGAGGCAGGACGTGCAGGACGAGATAAAAAAGTGGCATTGGCTACTATAATGTATGCTGACAAGCAATTTCAAATTCAAAATATCAGGACGAGATTAATTCAACAGCATTCCGCAGATTATGAGGTAAACAAATTTTTCTACGATGCAAATTTTTTAGGGGAGGATTTTGAATTATTTGTAATGCAAATGTTACTTTCTTGCTTACCAATGAGATTTACTAATGAAGAATTTTGGGGAATTAATCATAAAACATCTGGATATGGGAATTCTCAAGGAATGTTAAAGACCTTGCAAAAGTGTATAGAGAAGTATCCGAACGAACGCCTTACTTATTACATATCATACCATGAGGATGTACAATTGCTGAATCACTATAATCAGCAATTACAAGCACGTTTATTGCCAATATTTGAAACACCTTCAGTACGAAGGAATAGGAATTCTAATAAATATGGTTATGGATATGCTCAATACAAAGATGCTATTCAAAAAGCCATATATCGGATGTGCGTAATTGGCCTCATTGATGACTTTACAGAGAATTATAAGAAAGAAGAATTTCGTATAGTTTCTGTATGTCAAGAAGAATATAAATATTATGATTATCTTCGCTCCTATTATCGGAAATATTATTCCGAAGACAGGGTGGACATCATGATTGATGAAGCTAAGCATATGGCCGTTACTGAAGGTGTTATTATGGCATGCTTAAAGCACCTTACATCTTTTATATATAGGAGCATTGCTGACAAGAGAGCCAGAGGCATATTGGATATGGAGCAGTTCTGCAATATGGCCATTAACTCAGGTAAAGATTGGAAAGAGACTAATGAGGACCTAAAGGACTTCATCTATTATTATTTCAACTCGAAATATGCAAGAGAAGGCTTCGTTACATATGACTCTAACGTAGGTCAGGAGGTTCCATTCTCACTGAAAGACGATACCAACCATGATATTCATAGCGAGAGTGAAATATCTGATTTCTGCTTGGTGAAAAAATACATGAGAGTGGTTGACCCTGATATCGTCAACAATGATGCGCAAGTAGACAATATCAAGCACTTGCAAGGTGCTGTGCGTCTAATCAGACGTGCTATCCCAGAAATGAACCCTGTGCTGAACCTTCTGAATATATTCTGCATTTTGTTCCTTGGCCAACAGGAGAATGAGATGCTGGAGCAAGAACTATATGATGACTATAAAGCAGTTATGAGATTGTATGCGTCCCAGGGAAAGCTAGGACTCCTCAATGAATATACGGATTTGTTATTACAACATACAGCCATACTTCCAGAAGACAAAACATATATAGAAAAGATACAGCTTGCCATTCAACTGGAAGAGCATGTTGCAGAACTCAATAGTATTAATCAAAAATACCAAGAAATATGATCGACGAGAAAATAAACAACTCTCTTAGAGAGTTAGAGCAAGGACTCAGAGACATTGAATCTGCTCGAAAACAAGTAGAAAAGACTGTTGGTTCATATGACGGTCTTACCAAGACAACTGGTGATTATGTGACAAAATTAGAAAACATAACAATCAAAGTGCAGGAACTTGTTGATAGTATAGGTAAAGACTACGATCAAAAAGTCAAAGCATTTGAGAAAGATAGGGATACCGTTATCAAGGCTTCAAATGTAGCAACCGAGAAACTTTCGAATGCGTCGGAAGAGTTGAAGGATTCATTGTTAGAAATCCAGACAAAATGGAAATACAATATAATTATAAATGTGATTTCTATTGCTGCGATAAATGTGATTTCTATTGCTGCGATAGGTTTTATTGTGTTCTTTATTTTAAATAAGTGATTATTCTTGGAATATATCCATTTATTCGTGTATTGCTATGCAAACACAAGTAAAGAGGCTGTGCTTAGGAACAAAGACAAGCATAACGATGAGAGTGAAAGTATAATTGGATAATGAAAGACTTTATAACCATCAACGGCTTCACATATAGCCCAGACTTGACTACGGTTATTGCTGTAGAAAAAGACATCACGTCGCTGGATGGGATGCAGAGGGGTGTGTGCTATATTGGCAAAATGGCTTTTGCTGGTTGTTCGAACCTGAGAGAGGTGCGCTTACCGGAGACGGTGCTTGGAATAGATGACTTTGCTTTCTGCGATTGCGAAAACCTCATAGATGTTCATTTCCCTTTTAACATAGAATATATAAGCCCGCTTGCATTCACCAATTCGGTTAAAGGAAAACCTTTTTACAATCTGAACATAAATGCCATTATTCCGATAGAAGCATATCTGAAATTCACTTTTTTGACACCTCAATTCGTTTCGGAGTCGTGCTATGAAGAATGTGGATTCACTATGGATGATCTTGACCGCTTAGAAGGTTGGGACGAACTCGATGGACTGCCCGTATATGTTGACGAAGATGAGTTATACAGGATGGCTATCATGGACCACCTACAGCATGAGTATATGGTGGGAGAACTTACGGAAGCAGATGCTGAGAAGGAGGCTGAAAATTTGCGAGGGATTTACCAGCAAGTTAGGGATCGCCTGTACGAAGAAATCATTGGCGATGCTCTGTCGGGAAGCGATTTTCTCCAGACGGGTAGGCATGGGATTGTAAACAATGTTGGAGAATCGTGTCATGCACTGATAGAACACCATATAAGATTTTGGCTTAAACAAACGCCAGAAAAGCGCCCAATGGAAATTCTATATAGGGCAATAACGGACACTATATTTATGGGGTTTGATCTGCAGTCTCGATATGAAGATGATTTTGAACTTTTCTATCAAGAGGAAGATCAAGACTGCAAGGAGATGCTGGTAACATATTACGACAATTTGTCGCGAATAGACGTAAGGGATGTCTTGCATCAGTTTTTGCTGCGTTATAAGCAATATGGATATCCTATAAATGTGCAGTCTTTAAAGAAAATCGTAAGACTATGCATGAAACTGATGTTCCACATAGGCTATAGTTATGGCATACACTACCGGAGGAGTAATACCCACGCTAAAGAACTTGAACTTTTTAGTGAAGAAGAAATGAAAGGTGGTGTCAGCACAGACTTCTTCGAAATTTACGAAAAAGAATACTTGTATTTCATGCAGGTGGTCAGTCGCCTTGATGATGCGGCTTTTTACATATTAAGCGAAGAATATGCACGAGAACGACAAGAAATTCGTAAAGATATGTATTATCTGCACTCTTTACCAGGACAGATATTGTCTTCTACCCAGTTTGATGCCTTAGGTGAAATGATAAGACTACGGCATTATTATAATAATCATTTTTTTAAATTTCAGAAGCCACAGATAATAGTATCTTCTTCGTTCAAGAATGCTCAACGACGATTCATGGAAACCATCTCAAATAATAATTATGTTAGTACGGACTGGGTCACGCCGTATAATCCAGATATCTATTGAATCTTTGACAGGCCCCATCCGGAATAGGGGTACGTGCCTCTATGTGGAAAATGTTAATAAGATAGGTGTTGATTCGCCTTTTTATTTCAATGACTGAAATGACCGCAAGGCTTGTGAAAACGAATTTAAACATATAGGTCATGGTCTTTTTAGAATTATATCGTATATTTGCAGTCAGATACTGAATCTATGATTATGCACTTATGAAACTTACAGAGAGTTTTTTATGTGAGTGAATGTTTAAATAAAAAGAAATAATGAAATGACTATATGGCAAATAATTCTGCTTGTATGCGGATTAATCACACTCTTTTCTGTTATTGTATGCGTGTATCTTTTCTTTTATGAATGGCACACCAATAAAGAGTTAAAATGGTTATACTTATTGGTGGGCTTTTTGATACTCCCAATATTGGTGATATGGTTTTTTGTCGATTTGGGTGATTATATATCTGAGTCGAAGGAAGATGGTGGTGTCATTAAGCATTACAGAAAGGAAAGAGAAAAGAAAAAGGAATGGATTAGAAGGGAGAAAGAAGAGAAACGCATTGCTGAGGCATACGAGAACGGCGAACTGCGACGTGAAGAACTTCCAAGATTCTTGGATGGTGAAGATAGATTTGAATTAAAAGGCTTGTTCGTAGATAAAACATGGGAAGATTTAGTATATGTGGAGAATGAGTATAATGAGGAACTGAATAATTTCTTCAGAAGACATCCTGTTATACAATTTAAACATGGCATCAGAGTGGTTTATCTTCCTCAGAAGTTGAAGGATATAAGAAACAAAGACGTCATAAAATATTGGAATCCCTGTATTGATGTGAACATTGGCGCTTTTGACATTCCAGATATAGAAACTTCTGACCTTTTGTTGAAAGAACTATGCCACCCCGATGACTTCGCTAAGATGAAGCACGGTCTCATTTCGGGTTATGGTAATACTCGTAGATATGGTGCAGAAACATTGTGCGCTTATTATTTCCCTCTGGAGGTGGCAGATGATGACAATCTGCTGTTGCAAATTGAGGATGTCGCGAAAGAGGTATTTATGAGCAACACTGCGGGACTTTACAGTGTCGATAAAAGATTCAAAGATAAACAGGAGAAAGAGGATACCGCAGACATACAATTTGGCGAAGAGGTGACCAAACTATTGGAAGAAGTGCGCGAAAGAGTAGAAATACTAAAGCAACGAGGGGTGCCGATTAAGATATTAGAGAAATATATAGAAGAAAAGCCTCGATTAAGCAGGCTTGTCATCACAAAGGACTTGCGTATCGTCCTTCCTGATTATCAGAATATGGAGATACCGATGGAACCGATAAACAAGGCGGTTTATCTGTTGTTCTTGCGCCATCCAGAGGGTATCTTGTTTAAGCATCTGCCTGATTACCGAAAAGAGTTGGCGGAGATATATCAGAAGATAAAACCGCTGGGACTGAACGAGCGCGCCCTGAAGAGTATTGAAGATGTGACTAATCCGTGCTTGAACTCGATAAATGAAAAATGTGCGAGGATTAGAAGTGCGTTCGTTTCGAGGTTTGACGACAATCTGGCAAAGAACTATTATATCTATGGATGGAGAGGATTTGAAAAGAAAATCTCCTTGGATAGGAAACTTGTTATCTGGGAATAGAATTTCTTTTCACAAGCCTTGCGGAGCAGAATTGCTTGGAGGCAAAGGTTCAAATTCGTATCTTTGCCATTGATTTTGTATTGTAATATATATTGATACCTAATAACTGCAAAGATGAATGAGATGATGAATGACGACTATATCAACATACGGGAGATGTTGAGTGATTGCTTATCTGATGTACGGGTAAGGGCTGCAAAAAAAGGTGCGATGGGAATCCCCACGGGTTTTCAGCCTTTAGACGATTTGATAGGTGGCTTCGAGAAAGGAAAAGTATATGTGATTGGTGGAAGACCTTGCATGGGAAAGGAAGAATTCATGCTGTCAATGATGATAAACATCATTTTAGAAAGCAAATTGCCCGTATTGGCTTTCTCTACGAATCACATGAAGTCTGACTATGTACAAAGACTTTTGGCCATGTACTGTGACATACCAGTTATGCACTTGTTTCAAGGCAATTTGGAAATCCAAGAGTGGAAAAGGCTGGATAAGCGATTAGGTGATTTGCTTGATGCACCGCTTTTTATGCATGACAGTTTGGATTTGCCACTTAACGAATTGACTGAAACTGCACTGAATTGTATCAGAGAAAAGGATGTACATATCATCTTCATAGATTGTCTGCAAATGATAGATTTTACCAATGAAGGTGATGATCCTTTTGATTTTGATAGAGTAGCAAAGGTGATGCTTTCGTTAAAGCAATTTGCTCATCTAAACAAAGTGCCTATTATAGTAGGATCTATGTTGAGTAGAGGAATAGAATACCGGGAAGGGTTTGAAGGCAAGCGGCCTCAGTTGATGGATTTAATGAACTCCAGTTTTATTGAGGGGCTTGCAGATGTTATTTTGATGGTGCATCGTCCCGAGTATTATCACTTCTATCAAGATGAAAAAGGACGAGACCTGTGTGGGCGGATAGAAATCATTGTGAAAAAGAATGCCTTAAAGCCTTTGAACAGCATTTTCCTGAAATATAATGATAAAACGGGTGTAGTTTGCGTACGGAAGAAAAGAAAAAGTACTAATGATGAAAATTTTGACATCATAAAACCTGGTGCTGTTTGCGTACGGAAGAATAGTAAAAGTACTTTAAAGCCAATCAGTCTGAAGGATTTTAATTCAGATAATGAAGGTGTGAAAAAGTTAATCAAGGCTTTTGATCTCGAAGAAGAAATACCATTTTAACGTAAAAAAGGAAGGTGTGACTGATGGATATAGATAGAGGTGAGATATGAAAAATACTGTACTTTGCATGTTGTTGCCGTTCTTTGCGTTGCTTAGTTGTAAGGACAACACAGCATCAAATGATAGGGTAGTCGTGACAACGAGTGATGAGGTTGAGATGGATTCCTTGAGTCCTTATTGGTATGACAAGAACCAGAGGGAGGTGACGTTCTCGGAGAGTGGGGATACGTTATTGCGTTATCCGCATGATGTGGAGGTGGACGAATATACGGTTCCTGCCTCGGTGAAGTGCATTTATGACAGGGCATTTCAGGGATGCAGAAACCTGAAGAAGGTGGTTGTTCCTGAAACGGTGAGGCATATAGAAATGGCGGCGTTCAACGGATGTGAGGACTTGAGGCAGGTGTTCCTATATGCCCGTTTGGACACAATGCCTTATCGACTACTGAATGGTTGCGACAATCTGAGGGAGATTTACATTGCGAGTGAGGTGCCTCCTGTGGTTGAGGAGTATGAAGAGGATGAGATGTATAGTTTCCGTATCGTCTTCGGTAATGCAGACCTTGACTCTCTTGTACTGTATGTGCCTCGCGATGCGATCCAGAAATATAAAAAGGCATACGGTTGGAGGATGTTCAAAAATATCGTATCTTCGTAGCGTACAAGTAGGAGGTGACGTGTCCCACGTCACGAAATCACGGATTGTGACGTGGAACACGTCACCTCCTACCGCAAAACAAACAAAGACTTTTGTTATATAGAAGAATACATGAAATATGAAGCATTATTTGATTAGCGAGGCTATAGGAGACATTGCGGGAAGCATTTACGAGGGGAAGACGAAACGCATCAAGGATTACAACAAGGTGAAGTTGTTTGGCTCTGATGCACATTTCACAGATGATACGGTGCTGACATTCGCCTGTGCTGAGGCGTTCATTGACCATCTCGACATGACGATGAACCTGTGGAAATGTGCTAACGAGCACCGTCATGCTGGATTTAGCAAGAAATTTAAGGAGTGGATGGCGAGCCATAAGCCGCAACCGTATCGCAGTCTTGGCAACGGCTCTGCCATGCGTTGCTCGTCGGCAGGATGGTTGGCGCAGACAGAAGAGGAGTGCGTGAGAATGGCAACGGAAACGGCGATGCCTACGCATAACCACCCCGAGAGCATCAAGGGTGCGGTGGCTACGGCACTCGCGATATTCCATCTGAAGTGTGGCAAGGACAAGGACTTCGTTAGTGAACATGTACTTAACGAGTATTATCCTGAGTGGGCGAATAAGAAATATGATGAGTTCCATGACGAGTATTCTTTCTATTCCACTTGTGCCGGCACCGTTGGTCCCGCTATGATTTGTTTCTTGGAGTCGGATGACTATGTTGACTGCATTAAACTTGCCATTTCTCTTGGCGGCGACGCCGACACTCTGGCAGCCATTGCCGGTCCTATGGCATACGCCTATTATAGGTCGATGCCCGACACGTTGGTCTATCAGGCACTGAAGAAACTGCCTGAATGGATGGTTGACGTGAGTGAGCGCTTCGACGAAGTGGTGAATAGTAATCTGAGTGCTTTCTGACCACCTCATTTGTGCTTCCTGACCTTCTCAGGTATGCTTCCTGACCTTCTCAGGTATGCTTCCTGGCATTCTCAGGTATGCTTCCTGACCTTTTCAGGTATGCTTCCTGACCTTCTTAGGTATGCTTCCTGACCTTCTCAGGTATGCTTCCTGACATGCTCACATATTATCCGAATATTGTGTCTTAGGAGTGGGGGCGGGCTGCATTCTCGCCTGCAATGTATCCCATTGTCCAGGCTGCCTGTAGGTTAAAGCCCCCTGTAATGGCATCTACATCGGTCACTTCGCCAGCGAAATATAGACCAGGTAGATGCTTGCTTTCGAGTGTGCTAGGATTGATGGATGAGAGAGAGACCCCTCCACATGTAACGAATTCCTCGCGCCAACTGCTCTTTCCCTCAACGTGATAAATGTCGTTGGCGAGCACTTCTACAATTTTGTTCTGCCATTTCTTGCCAGTCTCGTTCCATCTCTTGTCTGCTGGGACTCCTATTTTCTGAATAATATATTCCCATAGTCGGGTAGGGAGAGACCCCCTCTTAATCTCCCCGTGGGGAGAAGAATCTACCCGTCCTCTCTTGTCTCCACTTTGGAACATGAGTGGTGGCGCATTTGTTATTAGTTTCGCAGCGTTTGTTTCTGCTGTTTTCCTTATGGTTTCCGCCACGAGTGAGGTGTTGCTTTCTCTTAACCAGTTTACTGAAACGTCGAAGCGGTATTGTCGTTCGCAGGCATAGCGTGCTGCGTAGGACGATAGTTTGAGCACTGCTGGTCCGCTCATGCCCCAGTGGGTTATGAGAAGAGGTCCTGCGCTGCGCATCTTCTCGCCGACGATGCTGATGGTGGCGTCTTCTACAACTGTACCCATAAGACTGCGCAGAGCATTGTCGTTGATGTTGAATGTGAAGAGTGATGGCACAGGCATGGAAATGTCATGCCCTAACCGTGCAAGATAATCGAAGGCGGACGACTTGGGATGACCGCCTGTAGTGACGATAACACAGTCTGTTTCAATGCGTTCGCTGCTGTTGTTAAACAAAAGAAAGGTATTGTTGTCACTCCTTTCTATACTCGTCAAGGCATGTCTTGTGAGGATGCTTACACCCAAACGGCGTGCCTCGTTGATGAGACATCTCACTACGGTCATCGCGTCTTGTGAACGGGGAAAGACACATTGGTCGTCTTGTGTTACCAAAGGCACTCCATGACTCTCAAACCAACGGAATGTGTCTCTGTAATCGAAGGTTTTGAATAGCCGTTTCATTAGTTTATCGCCACGCGGATAAACCCTCTTGAGGTCGCTGACATCAGCAAACGAGTTGGTGAGATTGCACCGCCCGCCGCCAGTAACAGCAACCTTTGCCAGCGGTTTCTCACCTTTCTCGTAAATCGTAACGATGGCATCAGCATTCACTTCCTTTGCCCTTATTGCAGCGAAAAAGCCCGCTGCGCCACCTCCTATAACTGCTATTCTTTGAGGCATCTATTTCAGATAGTCTTCGAAATACTGCGTTATTCGCTCGTGAAGATGTACGCTCTGATGACCTCTCATGTTATGTGGTTCACCAGGATAAACGAAGAAGTCGGGCTGTGTGCCAGCCTCGATGCATGCCTTCAGGAACGAGAGACAATGTTGCGGCACCACAGTCTTGTCATTATATCCAGTAATTATCTGTAGTTTGCCCTTCAGGTCTTTCGCTCTTGGTATGAGAGAAGTCTTCTCATATCCCTCGGGATTGGTCTGCGGGGTGTCCATGTAACGCTCGCCGTACATCACTTCGTACCATTTCCAGTCGATTACAGGACCGCCAGCAACGCCCACCTTGAACACCTCGGGATGATTAACCATGAGTGTTATGGTCATGAATCCTCCGAAACTCCATCCGTGAACACCAATGCGGTCTTGGTCAACAAAGGGAAGAGACTTCAGATAGTCCACGCCTTTCATCTGGTCTGCCATCTCTGTTTGTCCTAATTGACGGAATGTGGCTTGCTCGAAGTCGCGTCCACGGTTCTCGCTGCCACGGTTGTCGAGAATGAAGAGAACATATCCCTTCTGTGCCATATATGTTTCCCATGAACGGCTGCACCAGTGCCAGCGTGCATCGACGTTGTGCGCATGCGGACCGCCATAGACATAAACCACGGTGGGGTATTTCTTTGTGGCGTCGAAGTTCGCGGGCTTCACCATTCGGTAATAAAGGTCGGTTACACCATCAGCAGCCTTTATCGTTCCCGATGTGAATTGCGGCACCTGATAGCCCTCCCAAGGGTTGGCTGCGGTGAAGTAGGGTGCGGTAGGTGTTAGGCGTTTGGTGTTGGATGATGGACTGATAGTTATTACTCTTGGGACATCGGGCTCAGAATAGTTGTCATAGAACCATGCTCCCGACTCAGATGTCACGGCATTGTGCCATCCGCGTCCGTTGTCGAGGCGTGTCATCTTACCGTTGCTTACGCTCACGCTGTAGATGTTTTGCTGTATTGGGTTCGCCTCGTTTGCTGCAATAATAACAGACTTGTTCTTCTTGTCGAAGCCGCACATCTCCATCACCACCCAGTTGCCTTTGGTGAGTTGTCTGATTTGCTTTCCCTTCTTGTCAAAGAGATAAAGATGGTTGTAGCCGTCTTTCTGGCTCTGCATGATGAACTTTGAGTCGTCCCATGGCAGGAAAACGATGGGGTTCTGGGGCTCAACATATTTCTCTGATGTCTCGCGATAAATCTCTGCAATGCGCTCGCCAGTGGCTGCATCATAACTTACCAGACGGCAGTCGTTCTGGTCGCGGTTCAGTTCAAAGATATAAATGGTCTTGTTGTCTGGCGACCATGAGATGTTAGTGAAATAACGGTCGGTGGGGTCGCCAGCCTGGAGGTAAACGATGTTTTTGGTGTTAATGTCGTAAACGCCTACGGTCACCTTGTGAGATGTCTCGCCAGCCATGGGGTATTTGTCGGGCTCACAGGCGGCAATTCTCGGGTCGATGTTCACTTGAGGGTAGTCTGTCACCATCGACTGGTCCATGCGGTAGAATGCCAACTTAGAACCGTCGTTGCTCCAGAATGTTCCTTTGGTGATGCCGAACTCGTCGCGGTGAACGCTCTGTCCATACACTATCTCGCGTGAGCCGTCAGTAGTCAGTTGACGCTCGTTGTTGTCGGCATCGCGCACAAACAGTTGGTCGTCTTTTACGTATGCCACAGCACGGCTGTCCATGTTCCATTCCTCGTTGCTCTCGTTGCGGCACGATTGCCGCCACACCACGCTGTGCTCCTTGAAGTCGATGAGCATTCGCTCGTTGACGTTCTGCATCAGCACGTATGGCTTGTCGCCGTAAGGGAATGTGGCATAATAGAAATGGCGGAACATCAGCGAGTCGGTTGTTCCTGCCCACTGGTTGATGTCCTCTATGCCTATGAGCAGTTCCTCGTTATTCGTCTTTTTATCAATGATATAACATCCGTCATAGTCGAGTCGCACCAGTTCGTCTCCCCACCACGCGAACCACTTGTTCTCCGGCGTCATGTTGTGATAGTTGGTGCCGCCGTAGTTTAGGTCTTCGAGTGTGAAGAGTTTGTCTTGTGCCATTGCTGTCATTGCTGATAAAAGGAATGAAAGAAGCAAGAATGATTTGTTAATCCTCGTCATCATAGCGTCCTCCTCTGTCTCTAAAGTCACGTTTCCCTTTTCCTCTGAACGGTCTGTCGCCTCCTCTGAACGGCTTGTCACCACCGCGGAATGGTTTGTCGCCACGACGCGAGTCGCCATCTCCCCGGCGGAAGCCGCCACTGCGTTTGTCATCACGTCGTTTGCCGTCTCGACGGTCGTCATCCCATCCTGAGCGTCGGCCACGGTTGTCGCGGCTTCTCTCTCTTTCACGGTCGCGTGCTTGACGCTCGCGCTCCCTTTCACGATCTATTCTTTCACGGCGTTGCTGGGCTATCTCGTATGCCGGGTGGTGCTTGAAGGTGAACGAACGGATGTCGCCAGAGTCGAGTGCTGCATCCTCGTCAATTCTCTTCTTAAACTCGCGATGCTCCTTGAAGCGTCGTTTCTCAGCCATAGCGGCCTTTTCCTCCTCGGTCTTTATCTCGTTGCCCTCCCTGCGGAAGTCACGGAACTTGCCCTCGAACATCTGGTACTTGCGGAACTCACATTCCAACGAGCCGTTGAATACGGGAATCTTGATAGACGGTTTCAGTCCTATCTGGTCGAAACATTCCTCCCTATACGATAGCACCCATGCAGTGTTTCCCTTGAAAGCGTTCTTCAGTCGCTCGCCAATCATCTTGTATGTAGCCAGCAGGTTAGGTGTGCTGATGCGCTCGCCGTAAGGCGGGTTGGTAACCATTATAGCAGGATTTTCGGGCTGTGTGAAGTCCTTGAAGTCTTGCTGCTCTATGGTGATGTCGCTGGTCAGACCAGCCGCCTTAACGTTCAATCGTGCTGTGTTTACCGACTTCATGTCGATGTCGTAGCCGTAGATGTGATGCTCAAACTCGCGCTCTGCCGAGTCGTCATTATATATGCTGTCGAACAGGTCTTTGTCGAAGTCGGCCCATTTCTCAAAAGCATATTCCTTGCGGAACACACCAGGGGAGATGTTGCGTGCTATGAGTGCTGCCTCGATGAGCAGAGTGCCCGAACCACACATCGGGTCGATGAAGTCTGACTCGCCCCTCCATCCCGTCATGAGAATCATTCCTGCGGCAAGAACCTCGTTGAGCGGTGCCTCTACCGACTCTTGGCGGTAGCCTCTGCGGTGCAGGCTCTCGCCTGAAGAGTCGAGACACAGCGTCGCGTCCTCGTCAGCAATATGGATGTGCAGGCGCAGGTCTGGGTTCGTTACCGAGACGTTAGGCCTCACTCCCGTGTTCTCGCGGAACTGGTCAACGATGGCGTCCTTCACCTTGTATGCCACGAACTTAGAGTGGCGGAACTCCTCGGAGAACACCACCGAGTCAACGGCGAAGGTCATCTTGTTGTCCATCAGCGTGCTCCAGTCAATCTCCTTCACCTTGTCATATACATCATCGGCGCTGCGTGCCTTGAATTTCTTTATCGGTTTAAGTATCCTAATTGCTGTGTGCAACTGGAAGTTGGCGCGATACATCATCTCCTTGTTGCCGGTGAATGACACCATTCGGCGACCAATCTCTACATTGTTAGCGCCCATGTTGGTTAACTCTTCTGCCAGCACGGGTTCCAATCCCATGAATGTTTTGGCAATGAGTTCAAATTTTTCGTTCATATTGTGATTATATTTAGTTTGCAAATTATTTTTTTTGAGTTTAGAACTTAGAGTTTAGAGTTTAGAGTTTTGAGTTTAGAACTTAGAGTTTAGAGTTTAGAATTTGCACCCTTCGCTCAACCTTCAACCCTCAACCCTCAACCCTCATCTCTCATCTCTCAACTCCCTATATCCCTCCGCCTCCGAGGAATTCAAACTCGGTGCTGTCCGACTTCACCTGCTTGTATTTTTTAGTGTTCGGGGCAAGGCTTTGTGTTACCCATACGTTGGCACCCACCACACTGTTCTTGCCGATAGTGATGCGGCCGAGGATGGTTGCATTGGCATAGATTACGACATTGTCTTCGAGGATAGGATGTCTTGGAATGCCCTTGATGGGGTTGCCGTTTTCGTCGAGAGGGAAACTCTTGGCTCCGAGCGTAACACCCTGATACAGTTTCACGTTGTTGCCGATGATGCATGTGGCGCCTATCACCACACCCGTTCCGTGGTCAATGGTGAAGTGGTCGCCGATGGTGGCGGCTGGATGAATGTCGATGCCCGTTTCCGAGTGGGCCATCTCTGTGATTATTCTCGGAATGAGTGGCACTCCCAGTTCCACCAGTTCGTGTGCTATGCGGTAGTTGGTGAGAGCCTTGATTACGGGGTAGCACGATATTATCTCGCCAAAACTCTCTGCCGCCGGGTCACCGTTATAAGCAGCCTCCACGTCGGTGGCGAGAATCTTGCGTATCTTCGGCATGCGGTCGATGAGTAGGGTGGAGAGGCTTCTTGCTGCTGTGCGGCACTGCTCCTGGTCGCTGTCCAGCACGTTGCAGTCGCAACGGTTGAAGCACAGTCCCGCCATAATCTGGTCGGTGAGCAGTTTGTGCAGCCGCTCGATATTTACTCCGATGTGGTATTTTATTGTTTGGCTATTAACGGTGGACTTCCCGAAATAACCGGGGAAAAGGATAGAACGGGAGAGTTCGATAATCTCTCCGAGTGCTTTGCTTGATGGCAGTGGGTCGCCCTCGCGGTGTTGATGGAACAATCCTTCCAGCGATTCGCCCGCCGATAGTTGTTCTATCGCCTGCGTTAGAGTCTGATTTATTCTGTCAGTGCTCATCTCTTAGTGTGTCAATAAATAAAAATAGTGTGCAAAGTTACCTCTTTTATTTGACAATTCAAAATAAAAGAGTGAAAAAACATGTCGCCTGTCTCTCAATTATATATAAATGGCAATGCGAAGAGGCATGTTTCGCATTCTCATTGATGCTTAATGAAGATGCGAAAGGGCATGTTTCGCATGCCGATATGTGCTCTTCTGGATGGTGAATGCGTGCAGATGAACTATCGGTGATGACGAATAGCCCTTTAATAGTCGTAATAATGATAATGAAAACCAAAAATATTATAAAAAGTTTCCTCCTTAAGCGAATTATTAATAACTTTGCAGGGAAATTGATTATTAATGCATAGATATGAAAAAGTATTTGTATTTAATAGCAGCAGGACTGGTAGTTGTCTTCTCCTCTTGTGGAAATAAGTTTAACATTGGCGAGAAACTGGCGCAGATGCTGGGCGAGGAGGACACTACGGCTGTGGCTGAACCTGTGGAGGCCAAGGCTGAGGTCAAGGCAGAGGCAGAGGTAGAAGAGGACCAATGGACTGAGGATGCTGTCGTAAAGCGTGTTAAGGAGATTTACGCTCGTGTGAACGAGGAACTCAGTAAGCAGGAAATAAGTTTCAAGGCGCTCGACGATGAGTTCTGCTCAAAGGACTATAAAGAACTTTTCAGCAAAGCGGTGAAGGCTGAAGAGGGCAGGAAATTCGATGACCTCTGTTTCATTGAGTACCAGCCATTCGACCAAGGGCTGCGTGCACCCATACAGGTGAGTGACATACGTCCTAAACTGCTCACTGGCGACCAGGCAGAGGTGACATTCAATTTGTCGGAAGAGAATAGCGAGGAAAAATTTCCCTTGGGCTTCGTGCTCTATCTGGAGGACGGCAAGTGGATGGTTCATGACTTCATTACCGACATTGAGAATCACACTGGAATATGGGACTACATGCAAAAGTATGTTGACACCCATAAATGAAAGCAACAAGATAGAGAATTATGAGATACGCGATAATAGCGGCTGGCGAAGGCTCGAGACTTGTCCAAGAAGGGGTTCGTGAGCCGAAGCCGCTGGTAAAGGTGGGGGAGGAAACGCTCATCGACCGTCTGCTACGCATCTTCATGGACAACGGAGCAGAAGAGATAGCGGTGATATGCAACGACATGACAACCCTTGTGAGCAAACATCTCGAAGAGATTAGGCAGCAAGGGCTAGGCGGAAGGCAGGTGCCTCTGCGCTATATCGTGAAATCGACACCCAGCAGTCTGCATAGTTTCTATGAACTGACGTCACTCCTGGGCGATGGCAAGTTTGTGCTTACTACCGTCGATACCATCTTCCGCGAGGACGAGTTCGCGCGTTTTGTGAGAGACTTCGAGGCAAGTGACGCCGACGGATGTTTCCCCGTTACCGACTTTATCGACGACGAGAAACCACTTTACGTGGGAGTGGGCGACGACATGACCATCGGCGGGTTCTATGACGAGCCGCATGGCTGCCGTTATATAAGTGCTGGCATCTATGGGCTTTGCTCTTCTGCAAAGGACATTGCCAGGCAACAGATAGAGCAGGGCACAAGTCGCATGCGCAACTTCCAGCGGGCACTCGTGGCTGCCGGACTCACCATAAAGGCTCACCCCTTCTCGAAGGTGCTCGATATTGACCATCGTGAGGACATCAAAAAAGCGGAGGAGTTGTTAAACCAACAATCCCGTTGACACATCTAAATGTGGAAATAGAGAGTAAATGAAGGCATTACTGATATACCGTGCTGCTCGGTTCTCGCCCAACAGCGTTGACAAGGACAAGAAGATTCTTGAGGCTGTTGGCGACGAACTATGTAACAAAGGTCACAACGTGACATACGTTGCTGAGGAAAACATCTCTGACGAAGACGATGCCGATGTCATTCTTTCAATGGGACGGCTGCCCGAGACAATAGAGTGGCTTGCTTGGAAGGAGAAGAAAGCACGCGTGACGTTGAACAGCAGCAAGGGAATGGGGAATGCGAGTCGCTCAACGATAGAGCGGTTGATGCGCGAGAATGATATTCCCGCCGCTCCGCTCGAAGGCGATGACGGCTATTGGCTGAAGCGCGGTGATAGTGCTGCTCAGCAAAAGGCGGATGTCGTGTATGCAAAAGACGGTGAGGAGCGTGAACGTGTGCTTGCCGACTTCAAGGCGCGAGGCATCAGCGATGTGGTTGTCACGGCACATGTCGTGGGCGATCTCGTGAAGTTCTATGGCGTAAGAGGAACAGGATTCTTCAAGTGCTTCTACCCAACAGACGATGGAGAGAATAAGTTTGACGACGAAAAGCGTAATGGCGCGGCTCGTCATTACAACTTTGACATCCAGCGACTTATGGAAAATACTGAAAGACTTGCTGCAATCACGGGGCTTGATGTCTATGGAGGCGATTGCATAGTGCGCAGCGATGGTTCTTTCGCTATTATCGACTTCAACGACTGGCCCAGTTTCTCCCGTTGCAGGGAAGAGGCGGCAAAGGCGATAGTGTTGAGAGTTGAAAGAATACAATTGGAAAAAACATGTTGAAATAACTAATATGGCAACATTCAAAGAGATGCTTCAGGCATCGTTCAAAAGTAAAGATACCGAGGAATGGCTCGATGTATATTTCACCCGTCCCATAGGACTGGTGTTTGCCATTTTCTGGAACAAACTGGGCGTTCATCCCAACGCCATTACCATACTGTCCATTTTTCTCGGTGTGGGAGCGGGCGTAATGTTCGGTTATACCGACCTTATGCATAACATTCTGGGTGTCCTACTGCTGATGTTCGCTAATTTCTGTGACAGCACCGACGGTCAGATGGCACGTCTGACGGGAAAGAAGACATTGATAGGCAGAATGCTCGACGGTTTCTCCGGCGACCTGTGGTTCGCTTCTATTTATATTTCGATAATCATTCGCCTTTTCAATCAGAACATACCAGGTACGGAGGTGCCATGGCATCTGCTGATTTTTGTGCTTGCCTTTGTGGCAGGTGTGATGTGCCACTCGCCTCAGAGTTCGCTTGCCGACTACTACCGTCAGATACATCTGCTCTTCATTAAAGGCAAGGAGGGCAGCGAACTGGACAACTATGAACAGCAGCGGAAAATCTATGAGAACCTGCCGAAGAGCAAGTGGCTCGACCGATTATTCTACTTCAACTACGCCAACTATTGCAAGAGCCAGGAGAAGCGCACTCCGAAGTTCCAGAAAATGATGGAAGGTGTAAAGGAGCGCTACGGTGGAGTGGAGAACATGCCGCAGGAACTGAAGCAGCAATTCATAAAAGGCAGTCGTCCACTGATGAAGTACACCAACATACTGACGTTCAACGTGCGTGCAATAACCATTTACATCACTTGCCTGCTCAATTGTCCGTGGGTGTACTTCCTCGTTGAGATTATCATATTGAACATACTTTATATATATATGCACAAGAAGCACGAGGCACTATGTGCAGAGATAACAAAACAATTATGACAAAAGGACTGATATTCGACTACGGCGGCACCATAGACACGCGTGGAGACCACTGGGGAAAGGTGCTGTGGAAAGGATATGAGAGATGTGATATTCCTGTGACTGAGGAGCAGTTTCGTGAGGCTTACGTCCATGCGGAGCGCACCCTCGGGCGCAATCCTATAATACAGCCGTCATACACATTCCGTAAGACGCTCGACATGAAATTGCGCATCGAGATGGAATATCTTATGACTCAGGGCTACTGGAACGTCGGCGAGGAAGAGTATAAGGCTAAGCACGACCAGTTGCTCGACCTCCTTTATGGCGATGTGTGCCAGGTGGTGAGTGAGAGCCGTGGTGTGCTCGATGTGCTGAAGGAGACACATCCGATGGTGCTTGTGTCAAACTTCTATGGCAACATCTCTACCGTGCTCAAGGAGTTCGGGCTCGACGGTTATTTCGGGGCGGTTATAGAGAGTGCTGTGGTAGGCATCCGTAAACCTGACCCACGACTCTTTGGCCTTGGCGTTGAGGCACTGGGACTTCCTGCCGATGACGTTACTGTTGTGGGCGACAGTTTCTACAAGGACATTCTGCCCGCAAAGAAGATTGGTTGCCACACCATTTGGATAAAGGGAATGGGATGGACAGACGAGCAATATGATGAGACTGTTCCCGACAAGGTGATAGAAAGACTTGACGAACTGATAGATATTTTTAAGGATAATAATTAGGATAACAACAAGGAAATGAAGAAAACGTTATTGACACTCATAGCGATAATTATCGCGATAGGAGTGAAGGCGCAAAACATCACAGGACAGATTATTGACGCCTCGACAGGCGACAGCATTCCTTATGCAAGCGCCATATACAAGGGGCATCACGTAATGGTGTCGAGCGACGGAAGCGGACGATTCTCCATAGCAAGGCACAACGGCTGGGCGATAACGTTCAGCGCTGTGGGATATAAACCGCAGAAGGTGAACATCAATGCGAAAACTATTGGAAACCTTGTGATAAAGTTGCAGCCGGCAGAGGCTCATGCCCTCCAGGGAGTGACGGTAAAGGCGAAGCGAAAGAAGTATTCACGAAAGAACAATCCTGCCGTGGAACTGATGAAGAGGGTGGTGGAGGCAAAGAAACGCACCGACCTCGCCAATCACGATTACTACCAATATAATAAGTATCAGAAAATCACGCTGGCATTCAACGACCTCAAACCGGCAGAACTAGAGAGTGAGTTCTTCCAGAAGAAGAAATGGCTGCTCAACCAGGTGGAGCCAAGCCAATATACGGGAAAACTGATACTGCCAATCAGCGTTGACGAGACCGTTACGAAGAAGATTTACAGGAAGAATCCTAAGTCGGAAAAGGACATTATCATAGGACAGAGTTCAACTGGTATCAACGACCTTATTGAGACAGGAGATATCCTCAACGTGGTGTTGAAGGATATCTTCACCGACGTTGACCTCTACGATGACCAGATACGTCTGTTGCAATATCCTTTCACATCGCCTATAGGAAAGAATGCGGTGGCATTCTACAGATACTATATCGAGGACACGGTGAAGATTGGCAACGACTCGTGCTATCATCTGCAATTCCTGCCCAACAACCAGCAAGACTTCGGTTTCCGTGGCGAAATCTTCATAATTGCCGACTCTTCTCTGCATGTGAAGAAATGCAACCTCACGATACCAAAGAAAAGTGATGTCAACTTTGTCGATAACCTGCAGATAGTTCAGGAATATACTCAGTTGCCAAACGGCGAGTGGGCGCTGACGGTTGATGACATGTTCGTTGAGTTGTCGCTCACGAAGTTCCTTTCGAAAGCAGTAGTGATGCGAACAACCCGTCTGAGCGATTATGCCTTCGATGAAATTCCGAAGAAACTGTTCAAGGGAAAGGCACGAGAACGGCGAGAGGCCGATGCAATGATGCGCGACCAGGCTTTCTGGCAGCAATACCGTGCTGTTGACCTTTCTAAAAGTGAGAGTTCGATGGGCGACTTCATCAAGGGAATGGAGAACATGAAGGGATTCAAGTTCCTCATCTTCGGTGCGAAAGCGCTCATCGAGAACTTTGTGGAGACAGGCAGCAAAGAACATCCGAGCAAGGTGGATATAGGTCCTGTCAACACGATGATTTCAAAGAATTTTGTTGACGGAATACGTACTCGTATCAGTGCGCAGACGACAGCAAACCTCAACAAACACTGGTTCCTCTCGGGATACTACGCTCATGGATGGAAGAGCAAGAAGAACTATTATAAAGGAGAACTCACATATAGTTTCAACAAGAAGGAATATCTGCCGCGAGAGTTCCCCAAACGCACACTGACCTTCACAAGCACATACGATGTATGCTCGCCCAGTGACAAGTTTGTGAATACCGATAAGGATAACGTGTTCACGGCGTTCAAGTGGAGCAAGGTTGACAAGATGATGTTCTACAACAGGCAGAAACTTGCATTCGAGTACGAGATAGAGGGAGGACTGAAACTGGAGTCGAGTCTTAAGGCTGAGGAATTTGAGGCTACAGGCAATCTCTTCTTCACTCCGATGAACCTTGAGCAGCAACTGCCCGACCCTGACATAACCGAGTATTTCCACGGACACGGCAAGTTGCGCACTACAGAACTGACATTCGGTGTGAGGTTTGCCCCAGGTGAGACATACATCAACACCAAGCAGAGAAGAAGTCCAATCAACCTCGATGCGCCAGTGTTCACACTCTATCACACTATGGGATTGAAGGGATTCCTCGGAGGACAGCATGCCTACCACTTCTCTGAGGCAACAATATATAAGCGCTTCTGGATGAACAGTTGGGGTAAGATAGACATGCACCTCAAGGCAGGAATGCAATGGTCTAAAGTACCGTTCCCATTGCTCATTGCGCCTGCTGCCAACCTCTCGTATATTGTGGAGGACGAGACATTCAACCTCGTCAACAATATGGAGTTCCTGAACGACCGCTATGCTTCGCTCGACATTTCATGGGACTTGAACGGTAAGATATTCAACCGCATTCCTCTTCTTAACAAACTGAAGTGGAGAGAATACATTGGCGTGAAGTGCCTCTGGGGTGCGTTGTCAGACAAGAACAATCCGTTCCTCGAGCAGAATGCAGGCGATCCGGGGCTTATGTACTTCCCTGAAGGAGTATCTGTCATGGATAAGAACCGCCCTTACGTGGAACTGGTGGCAGGCATACACAACATTTTCAAAATCCTGCACGTCGAATATGTTCGCCGCCTCAACTATCTTGACTTGCCCACGGCACACAAGCACGGCATAAGATTCATGCTCCGCATGACCTTCTAAATACTGAAGTAAGAAAGAAATTAGAATAACTGGGATGTTTTGTACTATATACGCAGGTACTTATTCCAATTATTCTAATTTCTTTCTTTATATATACAAAAAAACCGAGAGAGTTTCACAACTGTCTCGGCTCTTTCTAACTAACTTATTATCAACTATTCATTACTCATTATTGTTTCCGCTTGCAAAGTTAGTAAAAAATATTTATTGAACAAACTTTTTGGGTAAAAAATTACGCAAACGTTTACGAAAAACACGAAAAAAGTAATGATTTCGTTTCGTAAAACGTTTTTTTTTGCTATATTTGCAGCAAAATCCAACAAGCAGTCATGACGGCAGGTTAAAACATAGCAGTTTTGTTTGGCAAATGACAATAATTGGAAAAACTCACCATTTGTAGCAACGTAATTGAAAATCGAAATGAAACGACGCAGAACATCTTTAAAGGATTTGGCAAGTCAACTTGGAGTGAGCATTGCCACAGTCTCGCGTGCCCTGAGAAATTCGCATGAGGTGAGCGACGACATGAAAAAGCGTGTTCAGGAACTCGCCAAGACACTTAATTATAGACCAAATCCCTTTGCGCAGAGTCTTAGGAAAGAGGCTCCGAGAATTATCGGAGTGGTGTTGCCAAACATGGTGACTCACTATTACGCTGCCGTTCTTGACGGTATTGAGGACTATGCCACAAGGTCGGGCTACTCGGTCATAAGCGCCAATAGCCATGAGGACCACAACCGTGAGGAGTTTGCTATAGACAATTTCGTGAGCATGCACGTTGAGGGCATTATCGCCTGCTTGGCACAAGACACTGTTGACTACACCCATTTCAAGGAACTTCACGATATGGGCATCCCATTGGTATTCTTCGCCCGAACATGCCTGCCCGAACTATTCTCCTGTGTTGTGGCTAACGGCGACGAGGCTGCCCAGGAGGCAACGCAGCATCTCATAGACCATGGCAGCAAGCGAATAGCCTTCCTCGGAGGTCCCAATCATCTTGACATGGTGCGCCGCAGGAAACACGGATACCTGGAGGCTCTGAAGGAGAACCGCATACCAATAGACCGCACTTTGGTGGCTTGTGGCAAGATTGATTATGAAGAGGCTAAGGCAACAGCCAGGGAGATGCTTATGCGTGAAGACCGGCCTGACGCCATACTCGCCTTCAACGACATCATTACTTACGCAGCCTTCGATGCCATAAAGGAACTCAATCTTCATATTCCTCAAGACGTTGCGATAATAGGATTCAGTGACGGTGACACCTCTGCTTATGTCACCCCTCGGCTCAGTGTTATTGCCGACCAGGCACACGAGCAGGGACAGAAGGTCTGCGAGTTGCTGCTTAATCAAATTGCCGGCGACCACAAAATTCGCAAAATTGTTGTTCCGATGACACTTAAGATAAGAGAGTCGAGCGACAAGATATAATTACACCTTATTATATATTATATAGGGGCGGGCACTTGTGTCTGCCCCTTTTTGCCATACAATATGAAACCGCAAAAAGAGTCAATATTCGATTAGTGTCTCCCTACACTATTGTATTATCTTTGCAAAATCTTATCAAATTTTGACATATTGTGGTTAAAAACTCGCCAACACTATTATTATTTGAAAAATTAATATAACTTTGCCTTTGAAAAAAACTAATTTTGCTTTATGAAAACTTAAAAC
This sequence comes from Prevotella sp. UBA4330, assembly GCA_002394385.1. GTDB lineage: Bacteria > Bacteroidota > Bacteroidia > Bacteroidales > Bacteroidaceae > Prevotella. The sequence goes on along the minus strand of DGTS01000013.1, from coordinate 17,320 downwards.
CTTTCTAAGCAATACAACTACTTTTTTGAAGAAAACTACTATATTTTAATAACTGTTATATGAAAGAAACGTGGACTATATGAAAGAAACGTGCTCAAAACTGAGTAATGGGCTTGCTATGGGCAGGCGCATCGCTCTCATGCTGTTAATGTTCATTCCGCTCTGCGCTCTGGCTCAGAACGTGAATGTACGTGGAACCGTTACCGATGGCGCCACAGGCGAAGAAGTTATCGGTGCAACGGTCAAAGTGAAGGGTTCCACCGGAGGTACTATAACAGACGCGATGGGTAACTACTCCATCTCTGTTGCTCCTGGTTCTACCCTTGAGTTCTCATACGTTGGCTATAACTCTACTACAGCCAAGGTCACTAAGGGAGGTGTCATTGACATCAAACTTACTGAAAACGCCACTATGATGGACGAAGTCGTTGTCGTTGGTTACGGTGTTATGAAGCGTTCAGACCTTACTGGTTCTGTGTCTTCAATTGACGAGAAAGCAATCAAGCAGGGTGTCAACACCTCTATCGAGCAGGCAATGCAGGGACGTATCGCCGGTGTTCAGGTGACCCAGAACTCTGGTGCTCCTGGTGGTGGTATCTCTGTGCAGGTGCGTGGTATCAACACTCTGGGCGGAAACGAGCCTCTCTATGTGATTGATGGTATTGCCATGTCTGGTCAGACTGGCGACAATTCGTCTGTACTTAGCACTCTTAACCCTTCGGACATTACTTCTCTTGAGGTGCTGAAGGATGCTTCTGCTACAGCCATCTACGGTTCGCGTGCATCTAACGGTGTCGTTCTCATCACCACAAAGAAAGGTCAGGAAGGCAAACCTAAGGTTGTATATGAGGGTATGATGGGATGGCAGTCGCTGCCAAAGCATCTCGAAATGATGAACCTCAAACAGTATGCCCAGTTCTACAACGCGCGTGCTGAGTTGTGGGGATGGGGCGCTCTTGAACAGTATAAAGACCCGTATTTGCTCACCGATGGTACCGATTGGCAGGACGAACTCTTCCAGACAGCATTTATGCACCAGCATCAACTTGGTGTCAGCGGCGGTACTAAGGATATGAACTATAACCTCTCTGGCGGTTTCCTCGATCAGGATGGTATTGGTATCGGTTCTGGTTTCACCCGTGCAAGTTTCCGTGCTAATGTTGAGACCAATGTGAACAAGTGGCTTAAGATTGGTGCCAATGGTTATTTCGCTCGCACTAAGCAGATTATCACCTTCGACGATGCTGACGGACAGGGTGGCACCGTAATCCGCGATGCCATATCAATTACTCCCGATGTGGCTGCCCGTAATCCTGACGGCACATACGACTCCGGAGCAGAGAATGAGTACAACTATACTGAGAACCCTCTGTTTAAGGCTCAGATGATTGACAACTATGTCAAGAAGTCGCAACTCGACTATAACCTCTATGCCAACATCATTCCGGTAAAGAACCTTACACTTCGCGTTGAGTATGGCGGCAGTTTCTCTTGGAACAACTCTTACTATTTCCGTCCTGATTATACCTATGGCTCTAACAACTCTAAGGTTGAGTCGCTTCGCCAGCGTTACTCCAACACCAGCAATTATCACAGTTTCAAGCAGTATGCTACATACGACATCGATCCTATTAAGGACCAGCACTTGCAGATAATGTTAGGTCACGAGGCTCAGTGGGGCAACTGGGGGAACCTCTCTGCTTCACGTAGGGGATTCATTTCCGATGCAATCCACTCTTTGCATGTTGGCGATGCCACCACTGCACAAAACGATGAGCAGAGTGACAAGTGGAGAATTGAGTCATACTACGGACGTCTCAACTATAATATTCTCGACCGTTATCTTCTTACTACTACTCTGCGTGCCGACGGTTCTTCTTCGTTCTATACTGATAATCATTGGGGCTGGTTCCCTTCTGTGGCTGTTGCATGGCGTATATCTCAGGAACCGTTCATGAAGAATCTTACATGGCTCAGTAATGCAAAGTTGCGTCTTGGATGGGGTCTCGTAGGTAACCAGAATGCAGGCTCGTTCGCATACGGCGTGGCAATGAAGACTGTTGCTACCGCTTGGGGTAACGGCTACTATGCTGGTAACTATGCTAACCGTGGCTTGAAATGGGAGAGCACTAAGTCGTGGAACGTTGGACTCGACCTTTCGTTCTTCAACAACCGCATCGAGTTCATCGTTGATGCTTATTATAAGAACACATCTAACCTGCTGATGTATGCTGTGTTGCCTACCTATCTTATTGACGAGGAAGGCTATCAGTGGTATTTTGGTGCAAAACCACCTTATGTTAATACCGGCTCTATTCGCAATAAGGGTATCGAGTTCACACTTAACACCGTCAACATCTCTACTAAGGACTGGCAGTGGCGCACAGGTGCAACACTCTCGTTCAACCGCAACAAGTTGACCAAACTGAACAGCGACGACTCTTCTTTGCAGGGACGCATCAACAACGAGACTTACACACTCTCTGAAGTGGGAGGTCCGGTAGGCCGTTTCTACGGATATAATGTAATTGGAATGTTCACCAAGGCGGATGATTTCTACCAGAAAGACCCCAACGGAGCGTTTATGATTGACAAGAACGGCGACCGCATTCCTGTGGCACGTCCTACCGACCCAGACGGTGCTATGTACGACATCAAGCAGAACGGCATCTGGGTGGGCGACTATATTTATGAGGATGTCAACGGCGACGGCAAGATTACAGAGTCTGACCGCACATACATCGGCAATCCTAACCCGAAGTTCACTTTCGGTCTTAACAACACCATTACTTGGAAAGACTTCGAACTGTCTTTCTTCCTCAGCGGTTCTTACGGCAACGACGTTTACAACGTGCTTCGCCAGACAAAGACCGACCCGAAGGGATGGGGTAACAAGATGGCTTACGTTGCCAACTGCGCTAACATCGGCATGATTGACCCAGAGGGCTCTCTTAGCGATATTAATAATGTATATATCACTAATGCAGGTACGGCAGAGTGCTGGCGCATTGAGCCTTCTGGCGGTGGTCAGAACACCAACAACCGTATCTCTTCAGCATTCGTTGAGGATGGCTCTTACATCCGTCTGAAGTCTCTCTCTCTTGCTTGGAACCTTCCTAAGGCTTGGATTGGCAAGATTGGTGTTGACTGGTGTCAGGTTTATGCTAATGTGCAGAACCTATTCACCATCACAGGCTACGATGGCTACGACCCAGAAGTGGGTGCCCAGGGACAGAGCGTTGTTCTTCAAGGACTTGATAACGGACGTTATCCTTCACAGCGCATTTACAACTTCGGTCTTAAACTTAACTTCTAATAATATATATAGGAATAGAATATGAAAAAGTTTAATATATTGCTGATGGGGGCTTCCCTTATGGTGATGGGGATGTTAACCACAAGTTGTGGAGAGGATTTCCTTGAGGTAACACCCGATAATGATTATACAGCAGATACTTATTATTCTTCCGATCAGGCTGTGCTGAAGGCAGTGGAGCCTCTGTACAACTATGCATGGTTCAACTACAACTACCGTGCTATGATCGGTATCGGCTCGGCACGTGCCAATGACGGCTGGAACCCGTATCTCGGTCCTCAGTATGCCACATTCCAGGTTACTGGTCTTGATGGCGACCTCGCCAATGCGTGGAAGTCGTTCTATCTCGTAATCTCAATGTCAAACCAACTTATCTCAGATATCAGTAGGTACTGTACAAACGACGTGAGCGAGGAGATAAAGAACCTTGCGTTGGGCGAGGCTTACCTGATGCGCGGCACGGCATATTTCTATCTTGTTCGTGCATGGGGCGATGTTATCGTATATGAGGACAATGAGAAGATGACGCAGAATCCTGTTGTTCCTCTCACAAAGGAGGAAGACGTGCTGAAGTTCGTCATCCGTGACTTCCGTCGTGCTATGGATTTGCTGCCTGTTGCAAGCACCAGCATGCACGCCACTAAGTACGCTGCCGAGGGTATGCTGGCAAAGGCACTGCTCGCTCAGAGCGGCTGGAACAAGGGCGGTACACGCGACGAATCAACTCTTCAGGAGGTCATCTCATTGTGTGATGACGTTATTAATAATGGTCCTTACAAACTGTTGGACGACTATGCCGACCTGTTCAAGTATGACACCAACAATTTCTCTATGCAGAACTCTGAGACGCTGCTTGCTATGCACTGGGCAGACCCTATGACTGCACAATGGGGCGAGAAGAACGCTAACTTCTCCGACCTCGCATGGAGCGGTTCTTCTGACATAAACGTCTGGGGTGGTATCTATGCCTCTGTTGACATGCTCGAACTCTATAACGAGGACATCAGCGACTCTATCCGCTTCCAGGCTACATTCTGTCTGCCAGGTGTATATTATGACTATTGGGACACTGGCAACGATCTTGTGGCGGCTGCCGATAAGACTCCTGCCAACGGATATAAGAATCCTTATGGATATGTTTATACAAAGAAGTTCTGCCAGTTGAAGAAGTGGGTTGTAGGAACAAAGGCCGACTGTAAGGGACACCTCGCAGATATGGCTTCTCCGCTGAACACCTACATTCAGCGTCTGGCCGATGTTTATCTCATCAAGGCTGAGGCAATTCTCGGCAATCAGGAAAGCACATCAGATGCTGAGGGACTTGCTGCCATCAACGCCATCCGCCAGCGTGCCAAGGTTAAGAACTTGCTCACCTCATATACTTTCGAGGACATCATAAAGGAACGCCGCAAGGAGTTCTGCATGGAGTTCTCTAACTGGTACGATATGGTTACATGGTACCGTTGGAAGCCTCAGTATATGCTGAAGTACTTCAACAACCGCCAGCACCGTGCTTGGATGATCAATCAGGGCGACGTGCTCTATAACAGCGACCGCACCATCTCTTACCGTGCATTCCCCAACCGCCAGTCTTCTGCATGGTATTTCTATGATGACACAAGGTCTCCACGTGGTTGCTACTGGAACGACTGCATGCGCGAGGACGACTCTGAGACCGTCATCCAGACTAAGGAGGAAGGGTATGTTTATGATATGGACAAACTCGCAAGCGAACGCGATGGCTATGATCCCGTCACTCTCAACGAGACAAACATCTTCTTGCCCTATCCTGAGTCTGACGTAATCCGTAATCCTTACTTTGGCAAAGATGCCGAGAATTATGATTTTGGTGAATAACAATTTAACGATGACAAAAAAATGAATAAGATATTTAATATTAATAAGGAAGTCCTGATGGCAGTTCTTCTTGCTGTCATCTCCTTCGGCTTCGCGTCTTGTAGCGACGATGACAGCAGCGGCGGCGGACAGCCCGAAATCACGGGAGTGCGTGTATGCGACCCCGCTAAGGCTGACAGCCTATTCACAAAGTCTCCACAGGGACAGGTGATTGCCATCATCGGTAAGAACCTGAGCAATGTGACAGCCGTTTACATCAACGACCAGAAAGTGGGATTCAGTTCCACTATGAACACCGACCACAGCATTATTGTTACTGTCCCCTCAGAGACGAAGGGATTCCAACTCACAGCCTTCAACTCTGATCTGAAAGACGAAATACGTGTTGAGACTACTCATGGAACGGCAACATACGCCTTCAAGGTGCTTGGTGCATATCCGCAGATTACTCGTATCCAAGGCACATATCCGCGTGCTGCCGGCGACATACTGAATGTCTATGGTCTCAACCTCTATAGCATCGAGGACATCTATTTCACCTCTGCTACCGAGGAAGAACTCAACGAGACAGAGTGGGAGACTGTTCCAGGAACCCATGTCGCCATTACCGACTATGATGTTGTGAAGCAAGACCGCTATCTCAACTCCAACCAGGTTTATGAGGTGGCATCGCAGTTGGCAATCAATACGCCTGACCTGCCGTTCGACGAGGGATGCCTCGTTATCGAGTGCGCCGCAGGCATAGTGTATATTCCTTACACTAAGGTTCCTGGCAAACCGGTAATTACCAACATCAATACCGATATGCCATTCCCAGGCTACGACCTTGTCATTACTGGTCGCGAGTTTGTTCAGGTAGAAAAGATTACCTATGGTGATGTGACGCTTACTCCTGACGAGTTCACTGTTGCAGAGACAGAGGACATGATTACCGTTCCGTTCAACAAGAAGCCATCTCTCGGCTCTGGTGTTCAACTCAAGGTCATCACTCCTGGCGGTGTTGCTACATACGCAAACAACTTCTACGACCTCTCAGGTGTGCTCCTTAACTTTGAGGACGGCTATCAGAATGATAACGGCTGGGACCCGCATGGCGAGTTAATTGGTCCTGCCTCTGCCAGCAGCATGCCGTTCGTAAGCGACAGCAAGTACTACCACATCAAGTCGAGCGACGGTGGTTGGAACTGGTGGGCAACTATGTGCTACTTCTGTCACTATGTAGAATGGGTGAACAATAATCCTGTTTACACAGAGTTCCCGCTTCCATCTTACGACATCATTCCTGCCAGCGCATCCACAAGTGAGGTTTATCTGGCTATGGAGATGTGGGACAACAACACCGACTTCGGCGGCGCTATGTATCCGTTCCTGCATTATCAGATTCAAACAAGGAACAACGCAAGCACTTATGTCTTTGAAAACTTCATACAGGCAGATGTTGTATATAAGGAGAAGGCTTTGCGTGCCATCGACAATACTCAGCCTAAGCAACAGTGGTATCGCCATGTTGTTCCACTGAGCAACTTCGACGGTTATGCTGGAAAGACCTACGCAGATGTTGTGTCAGAAGGAATCAATACCGTACGTCTCATGCACATGAACTGGAACGCCACACCGTCGTCTATGGAAATCTTCTTCGACAACGTACGTCTCATTTACATCCCTTCTAAATAATCTTTTAAAGAATAAATGAAAATGAAGAATAAGAATATATTCAACGTTGCACTCCTGCTGCTCCTCGCCTTTGTGGCGGGAGCATGCAGCGACAGCGACACCACAAAGAAGGTGGACAATGGACGCCGCAGCGGTGCTGCGACGAAACTTGCAGTGCTCGACAACGCTGAGAACGAACTCTCAAATCTCAGTTTCGCACTGGGTGCCAGCAACTACATCGTGGGCATCAATAGCGATGGCGACTGGACCGCTACCGTTGATGCCGACTGGGTGACACTCTCCAACTATGCCGGCTATGGCTTCACCAACCAGAACAGTTACACCCGAGTGTCTGTCAGCAAGAACACTGGCGAGACACGTACTGCTACGCTCACCGTGAAGTCGGGCAGCCTAAGCCGAACGGTTACCATCACTCAGAAAGGCTCGAGCAAAGACCCGGGCGACAACTTCATGAGCGCATTCGAGTTTGTGGAGGAAATGAAGATGGGATATAACCTCGGTAACACACTCGACTGTAACCCCAACATCGACGACCCAAGTACTGCCTCTTGGTTCAAGCCAACAAGCGACCTCGACTGGGAAACCGTATGGGGACAGCCTAAGACAACACAGGAGATTATCAACGCCATCGCCGAAAAAGGCTTCAACGTAATCCGCGTTCCTGTTACATGGTATCCTCACATGGATGCTGACGGCAACGTCAACGAGGTATGGATGACTCGCGTGCAGGAGGTTGTCGATTATGTCATCAACGCAGGCTGCTACTGCATCCTTAACGTTCAGCACGACTCAGGCACACGTGGCGGTCGTACTGACGGCGCAGGATGGCTGCAGGCAAGCGAGACGGAATATGCACAGACAAGCGTGAAGTTCAAGAAGCTGTGGACACAAATCGCCACACGCTTCCGCGACTACGATGACAAACTGCTCTTCGAGGCATTCAACGAGATTCTTGACAATGCTGACACATGGGGCGACCCAGCAGATGCCTCGGCATATAGCGCAATAACGAAACTCGAGCAAGACTTCGTTGACGCTGTACGCGCAACAGGCGGAAACAATGAGTTCCGCAACCTCGTTGTCAATCCTTACAGCGCTGGCTCAACACCAGCACGTCTCGCTGGATTCCAGTGCCCTAACGACATTCATGCTGCACACTTGCTCGCCTCAATCCATAGTTATGATCCTTACTGGTTCTGCAATGATGGAAGCAAAGAGGACGAGAACTACTACATCAACATGTTCGACAGCAGTTGCCAGGCAGAGATTGATGCTATATTCCAGCGCATCGAGGCACGTTTCCTGGGCGAACTGGGAATGCCTTACTTCCTCGGAGAGTTTGGTGCCATCGGCACACACCCCGACATTTCGGAGCGCGTGAAGTATGCCAAGTACATGAAGCAGAAACTTACGCAGTACAACACCAGCGGACTCTGGTGGATGGGACTCTACGACCGCAAGACGGGTAAATGGTATGAGGAAAGCATCGCTAATGCTCTCTTCCAGTAATCATCCCGCATTCTAAAATACCATAAAGAAGGGGACTTGTCACAGCGACAAGTCCCTTTTTTATGTGTTTTGCGACAAATACACAGGCTATTTTGCGTTTTGTCGCAAATATCGCTGCCGTTCCTGCGAAACTCATCCCGGCAAACATCGCTAACTACGTGAATAAAAACTTCAAAGGGGCGACAATCGTGAAGATCGACAAGGAGCATTATGGCTACGAAGTGGAGTTGTCCAACGGTCTCGACCTGAAATTCAACCGCAATGGCTCGTTTATGATGATTGACGATTGAGCAAGAAATGGATGTTTTAATGTAGTGCGTGGCGTTCGGACTGTCAGTCCGAACGCTTAGTACTGTTAGTCCGAACGCTTAGTACTGCCAGTACGTGACGTTCGGACTATTCTTAACTTTGAACATTGAACTTTGAACATTGAACTTTGAACATTGAACTTTGAACTTTGAACATTGAACTTTGAACATTGAATCTTCTAAACTTTTAAACTCATAAACTCATAAACTTATAAACTCATAAACTCATAAACTTATTATTAATCTCTTTGATAAAAAATATAAATTAAACCAGTAATATGCATGCTGTTTACCGAAAAAGTGTTATATTTGCAGTCAATTTAGGAAATTACTAACAATCATAATAACATAACAAAACCCTAAACAAGACATGAGAATCAAGAAGTTCTTAGTATCTGCTATGTCAATGCTGTTGGCATTGAGTGCCAATGCAGCGGTTAAGACAGAGGGCAACTGCGTTACTATTGACGTCGAACGGCCTGCCGCCGACGGTGCGCGCGTGGTCTGCCTTGAAGTGATAAACGATAACATTATACGTGTACGTGCCACGTCAGAGAGCGCTCTGCCAAAGAAGCAAGAGAGCCTGATGATTGTGAAACAGACTGCTAAACCGCAGTTCAGCACTTCAGAACATGGCGACATCGTGGAGGTGAAGGCAAAGAATGTGACGGCGCAGGTGGACAAGAAGACTGGTCAGATAACATTCTTCGATGCCGAGGGCAAGCGTCTTGCCAAGGAGACCAAGGACGGAAAGACATTTGCACCATTCCGCGTTCCCGACCGTGAGATAGGTATTGGTACTATCACCGAGGAGCAGCGCAATGGTCTCTCATGGACTCTGAAGTTCGAGAACCAGCCAGAGGCTTTCTATGGTCTCGGCCAGCATCAGGCGGAGGAACTGAACATGCGCGGAAAGAACGAGGACCTCTTCCAGTATAACACCAAGGTGAGCATTCCGTTTGTGCTGAGCAATGCGGGCTACGGTATTTTGTGGGACAGTTACAGTTACTGCCGCTTTGGCAATCCTCACGACTATATGCAACTGAACCGTGTGTTCAAACTTTATGATAAGCGTGGACGCGAAGGCCATCTTACTGGTACATACGTTGATAAGGACGGCAATCGTATTGTACGCGACGAGGATTCCCTCTATTATGAATATGCTATGCCAGAGGCTTCGGAGGTATGCAACCGCACCGACAAGGGCGGCATACAGAACCTGCCGAAGGGCTTCAAACTCAACGGTGCAAACGTAGTGTATGAAGGTTTTATTGAGGCTAACACCACCGAGTTATATCAGTTCATCCTCTACTATGCAGGTTATATGAAGGTTTACATTGGCGGCGAGGAGGTGGTGCCCGAGCGTTGGCGCACGGCATGGAACCCTAACTCGTGGAAGTTCACCAAGCAACTGCGTCAGGGTCAGAAGACTCAGATACGCGTTGAGTGGCAGCCCGATGGCGACGTGTCTTACTGCGGACTCCGTGTCTCTGAGCCACGCACTCGCGAGGAGCGCGACCAACTGTGCATCTGGAGCGAGATGAGCCGCGACATGGACTATTACTTCATCGCAGGCGAGAAATTTGACGATATCATCTCGGGCTATCGCACGCTGACGGGCAAGGCTCCTGTTTATCCTAAGTGGGTGCTGGGTTTCTGGCAGAGCCGTGAGCGCTATAAGTCACAGGCAGAGATTGAGGAGACTCTGGCAGAGTTCCGCAAGCGTCATATACCGGTTGACAATATCGTGCAGGACTGGAACTACTGGAAACTCGACTCGTGGGGCGACCACACCTTCGAGGCTTCGCGCTATCCCAACCCTCAGCAGATGCTCGACAATGTGCACAAGATGAACGGTCGCTTCATGATAAGCGTTTGGCCTAAGTTCTATGACACTGTTGACAACTATAAGGAACTTGATGCCAAGGGCTGGATATACCACCAGGCAATCACCGACGACATTCACGACTGGCTGGGCTTCCGCGGCTCGTTCTATGATGCTTACGATGCCGGCGCACGCAAGATGTTCTGGCGCCAGATGGACGAGAACCTCTACACGAAGTACAATCACGGAGTAGATGCATGGTGGATGGATGCCAGCGAGCCTAACGTGCGCGACTGCACGCCGATGTGGTATCGCAAGGCGCTGAGCGGTCCTACGGCACTCGGTTCTTCTACTGAATATTTCAATGCTTACTCTACGGTAAATGCCGATGCCATCTATAATGGTCAGCGTTCGGTGTTCAAGGGTAAGGCTGACGAGCCACGCGTGTTCCTGCTCACCCGTTCGGGTTTTGCCGGCGAGCAGCGTTACAGCACCGCCACTTGGAGCGGTGATATAGGCACACGTTGGGAGGATATGCGTGCTCAGATGACAGCAGGACTCAACTACTCTATGTCGGGCATTCCGTTCTGGGGAATGGACCAGGGTGGCTTCTGCGTTGAGAACCGCTATGTGGCTGCCCAGCAGGAGTTTGACAAGACTGGCGTGGAGAATGCCGACCTCAAGGAGTGGCGCGAGTTGCAGGCTCGTTGGAACCAGTTCGGCTGCTTCATCCCTCTCTATCGTGCTCATGGCCAGTGGCCGTTGCGCGAGGTGTGGAACATTGCTCCCGAAGATCATCCTACATACAAGACCATCGTATGGTATGACAAGTTCCGCTATCGCATGATGCCATACCTCTATTCTATGGCTGGCTGGGCACATCTGAACGACTACACACTGATGCGTGCGCTGGTGATGGACTTCAACGGCGACCGTCAAGTCTATGACATCAAGGACCAGTGGATGTTCGGTCCTGCCTTTATGGCTTGTCCTGTAGGCACTTACAAGGCTCGCAACCGCTCGGTTTACTTCCCGCAGCAGTGCGGTTGGTACGACCTTTATACTGGTGAGTATATCCAGGGCGGACAGACGCTTATTGTTGACGCTCCGTTCGAGCGCATCCCAGTCTTCGTTCGCGAGGGCTCGGTGATTCCTTACGGTCCTGAGATGGAGTGGTGCGACCAGAAGCCTGCCGACAACATCACACTTTATGTTTATGCTGGTGCCGACGGCAAGTTCCAGATTTATGAGGACGAAGGCACAAACTATAATTACGAGAAGGGCAAGTATGCGACAATCGACATAAACTATAACGATGCTACTCGCACACTCACCATTGGCAAGACTAATGGTTCGTATAAAGGAATGCCTAAGACACGCAACTTCAATATTGTTTACTGCACCAAGGACAAGGCACAGGAACTGACCTTCGAGCCTGCCAACGGCAAGACCGTGAAGTACAACGGTAAGGAAGTAAGCGTAAAACTCTGATACTGTATAATTTATAACGTAGGTGATAGCGGCGGTAACCGAGAGATGCCGCCGCTATTTTTCATAATACTGACTATCTATAAAAATGAATAATATAACAAAAACGCTAATATTGCTGCTTGCCGTCTTATCGGCATCGCCAATGCTGGCACGTGACCGCAAGAACTTCGATAAAGGATGGCAGTTCACCCTTGACGAGAAAATGACACCCGAGCAGGCATTCAAGGCTGATGGCTGGCGGATGCTTGACCTTCCTCACGACTGGGCCATCGAGGGCGACTTCCATGCTGGCAATCCCAGTGGTGCTGGCGGTGGTGCGCTGCCAGGTGGAGTGGGGTGGTACAAGAAATCGTTCACTATCGACGACCTGTCGCAAGAATATTTGCTTGAGTTCGATGGTGTTTATATGAACTCCACCGTCTTTGTCAACGGCAAGGAGGTAGGCACACGTCCTTACGGATACAGTTCGTTCGAGTATAACATCACCCCATATCTGCGCAGGGGCGACAATACAGTGCTGGTGAAGGTTGACAACAGCGACCAGCCTAACTCCCGTTGGTACAGCGGGTGCGGTATCTATCGCCATGTGTGGCTCACAAAGGCAGCAAAGACCCGTGTGGCACATTGGGGCACTAAAGTGCAGGCGACGCCAGTGACAAAGGGCGGAAAGAACAAGTGGAGTGTCAGTATTGACGTCACCCTTGCCGGTGGTAATGCCGAGGTGCGCAACACTCTTCTCGATGCTTCAGGCAAGGTTGTAGGAACATCGAAAGGCACCAAGTCAACAATAAGTGTCAACAATCCGCATCTTTGGTCGGTTGAGACTCCATATATATATTATGTAAAGACTGAGGTGCTGAAAGGCGGCAAGGTGGTAGATACATACGAAACAACCACTGGATTCCGCGACTTTAAGTTCGATGCTGAGACAGGTTTCTGGCTCAACGGAAAGAACTTCAAACTCAACGGCGTATGCGAGCATCACGACCTTGGGTGTCTTGGTGCTGCCTTCTCCGAGGATGCCATGCACCGCAAGTTGACCATACTGAAACAGATGGGCGTTAATGCAATACGCTGTTCACATAATCCTCCTGCACCCGAACTGCTCTCGCTTTGCGACACAATGGGTTTTGTTGTTATGGACGAGTCGTTCGACATGTGGCGACGCAAGAAGACGCAGAACGACTATGCCCGTTTCTTCGACGAGTGGCACGAGCGCGACCTTTCCGACCTGGTGCTTCGCGACCGCAACCATCCCTCTATCATCATGTGGAGCATCGGAAACGAAGTGCTTGAGCAATGGTCATCAGCCGAAGCCGATACACTGACACTTGAACAGGCAAACCTCATTCTTAATGCTGGTCACGATGCCTCAACACTTGCCAAGGAGGGTGAGATGAGTGTCAACTCCCTGCTTACGCAACATCTGGCAGAGATAGTGAAACGACTCGACACCACACGCCCGATCACGGCGGGATGTAACGAGCCAGCGCCCAACAATCATCTGTTTAAGAGTGGCGCGATAGACATCATTGGTTTCAACTATCATCACCAGTGGGTGAAGGATGTGCCAACGAACTTCCCCGGCAAGCCGTTCATACTGAGCGAGAGTGTGTCGGCATTGCAGACACGCGGCTACTACATGATGCCAAGCGATTCCGTATATGTTGCACCCAAGGAATGGTGGCTCCCCTATACCGACCCTTCGTACATGTGTTCGGCATACGACAATATGCATGCATCGTGGAGTTCAACCCACGAGGAGACGTGGGATGTGGTGAAGCATAATGCTTTCGTCGGCGGGCAGTTCATCTGGACAGGTTTCGACTACATCGGCGAGCCAACACCATACGGGTTCCCAGCACGCAGCAGTTATTTCGGAATAATAGACCTTGCCGGCTTCCCGAAGGATGTTTATTACATGTATCAGAGCGAGTGGACACAAAAGCCTGTGCTCCATCTGTTCCCGCACTGGAACTGGCTGCCTGGTCAGACCATCGACATGTGGTGCTATTATAACAATGCCGACGAGGTGGAACTCTTCGTCAACGGCAAGAGTCAGGGCGTAAGGACCAAGGACGAGCACACCTATCACGTCATGTGGCGCGTGGAATACCAACCAGGCGAGGTTAAGGTGGTGGCTCGCAAGGGCGGAAAGAGCGTGGGCGAGCAGACAATACGCACCGCCGGCGCAGCACATCATCTGCGACTTACTCCGGACAAGCATGGCAGCACAACGTTTGTAACCGTCGAGGTGGTCGATAAAGACGGCAATCTATGTCCTTGGGCGACAGACATGGTTTACTTTGACGTTCCCAAAGGACTTGAGATACTTGGCGTTGACAACGGTTGCCAGACATCTATGGAACGTTTCAAGGACAATAAACGCTCGGCATTCTTCGGTAAGTGTCTCGTTGTTCTTAAAGGAAATGGAACGCTGAAGGCCCGTGCTATGGGAATGGAAGACAGTATGCTCGAAATACAGTAACAATTAATAATACAAGTTTCACATGTTAAAGGAGTTCAGAAGTTTAGGAGTTTTCGCGGCTTTTAGCCGCTGGAGTACAGACATTAGTATTCACGCGTTGCCATATGTCGATGGCGGACGACCTGCAAAGTGATGTCTGTACTCCTACACTACCAAACTCCTGCACTCCATAAAGAAGCACGCAAAGCGTGCGAAAATTTAATTAATAACAAACAAATAATCTATGAAAAGACTATTAAGTGTGCTTGGTGTGCTTTGCTGTTTCTCGGCAATGCAAGCGCAAATACAGACAAATGCCGGTGTTCAGTATCTTATGAACACACAGAAGGACATGTCGGGCGACTTCTCCGACCTTTCTCATACCTATTTCTTTGCTGATAGTCTGGCATCGTTCAACACCGCCAATGCTACCGGAACGGTGATGTGGAAACGCTATCGTCTGGCACCGCGTCAGGCATTCAACCTCAACGGCTATTGGCCGGTGCCGCTGAAGCAACTCGACTTCCCCGATGCCGCTTACGACAACGACCCTCAACTGAAGATACAACTGCGCTTCGTCACTCCCCGAACGGTGCGTGTCACTATGCTCACTTCGCCAATAGAACCCCGCGAAGACGATGCTAACGATGTGATGCTTGCAGGAGTGCCAAAGACCGACGGTTCTTGGCGTGTTGCCCAGTCGGGTAATGCTATCAGTTACAGCAGCGCGTTTGGTACGATAGAGATACAGAAGCACCCTTGGCGACTTGTAATCAAGGACAGCAAGGGAAAAATCCTAACGCAGACGCGCCATGTCATCGACAATGACTCCAGTCAGGTGAAGTTGTTGCCATTCTCTTTCATAAAGAGGGGAAGCGACAATTCGCGAAGCATCAATCCCGTGTTCACCATCGCTCCAGGCGAACGCATTTATGGTTGCGGCGAGAGTTTCACCAAACTCGATAAGGTGGGTCAGAAGGTTCACCTCTCTGTCACCGACCCACAGGGACCTGAGACTGACGGCATGTATAAGCCTGTGCCTTTCTTCTTCAGCAATCGTGGCTATGGCATCTTCATGCACACCTCGGCACCAGTGACTTGCGACTTTGGAGCAAGTTACATCGGAGCCGACCGCCTCTTTATGGCAGACGAGACGATGGACTTCTTCATCTTCTTCGGAGAACCAAAGGACATCCTTAACGAATACACCGACATCGTGGGCAAGTCGCCGATGCTCCCTCTCTGGACATTCGGAACGTGGATGAGCCGCATCACCTATTTCTCGCAAGACGAGGGAATGGATGTGGCCAACAAGATTCGTCAGAACAAGATACCGTGCGACGTGATTCACTTCGACACTGGTTGGTTTGACGTTGACTGGCAATGCGACTATGAGTTCTCAAAGAACCGCTTTAAGAATCCAGTGAAAATGCTTAAGGATATGGACGATATGGGATTCCATACATGTCTGTGGCAGTTGCCGTATTTCACTCCTAAGAACCGCTATTTCCGTGAACTGGTTGACGGTGGAATGCATGTCAAGAACGCTAATGGCGGCATGCCTTACGAGGATGCTGTGCTCGACCTGAGCAACCCCAACACCGTGAAGTGGTATCAGGAGAAGATTGGCGGTCTCATCAAGCAGGGCGTGGATGTCATAAAGTGCGATTTCGGCGAGGCTGCACCTTACAACGGCATCTACTATAGCGGCAAGACAGGACTCTATGAGCACAACCTCTATCCCGTGCGCTATAACAAGGCACTGTGGGAAGCCGTGAAGAAATATTCTGATGAACGTGACGGAAACGCCAACATCCAGAATGGTGTCATCTGGGCACGTTCGGCATGGGCTGGTTCTCAGCGCTATCCTTTGCATTGGGGTGGTGATGCAGCCACCACAAACACCGGAATGCTCGGTGACCTTCGTGGCGGAATCTCCTTCGGACTGAGTGGTTTCGCGTTCTGGAGTCACGACATGGGCGGCTTCGTCACCGCTTCTCCAGAGGACATCTATCGTCGTTGGCTGCCCTTCGGTTTCCTCAGCAGTCACACTCGTGCGCACGGCGCTCCTCCAACAGAGCCTTGGCTGATAAGCGAGAGTTTCACAGAGGCTTTCCGCAAGAGTGCTGAGATGAAATACCAACTGATGCCTTACGTCTATGCCCAGGCCAAGGACTGCACCGAGCGCGGACTGCCAATGGTGCGTGCTTTGTTTGTTGAGTTCCCCGAAGACCCTGGTGCATGGCTCGTTGAGGATGAGTACATGTTTGGTTCGCAAATCCTTGTGGCCCCACTTCTTGAGAGTGGCGACAGCCGAATGTGTTATCTGCCAAAAGGCAAGTGGCACGACTATCAGACAGGTGCGATTTATGATGGCGGCTATCAGACCATCACGGTTGGAGAAATACCGTGTGTTATTCTCGTGCGCGACGGTTCTGCCATTCCACATGTGCCTGTTGCCCAGCATACAGGTGATATCGACTGGAGTAAACTCGAGTGGAAAACATACGTCTCTTCGCCAGGCATTACCGCAAAAGGTCTGCTCTTCACTCCCGACTCTAAGGAGTTGAAGCATGTTAACTTTGAACATTGAACGTTGAACTTTGAACATTGAACATTGCGCTCGGCTTTGCCGCTTTCACCGCTCGGCTCCGCCGCTTATACGAGCAAAGCGAGTCTTAAGAAAGGCGTTAGCCGACTGAAAGAACATTGAACATTCTTTCTCCGCTTCGCTATGAAAGCGTTCCTTCGGGGCGAGCGGAACTTTGAAGTTTGAGTTATATTCCGTGTTCTCATTGAGCACATCTTACAATGCGAAAAAGGTCGTTTGGCATGTTCAAATGACCTTTTTCTGACTTATACTGATATAGGTA
>DGTS01000021.1:79750-85390 GCA_002394385.1 Prevotella sp. UBA4330 | reverse complement strand
AGAGTAGGTCGCCGCCTTCTTTACCAGAGTGCCCTTGTTCCGATGATGGAGCAAGGACACTTTTTTTTATCCCTGCAACAATGCGATGTTTCTTTTCAAGATATGGCATGTTATCTTTTACTAAAAAAACACTTTTAAAATTTGGTGCTTTCATATAAATGCACTATATTTGTGGCGTAAACGTACAGGCTCTTTTTTATGATGATCCTGTCATGTCTTTATCAGAATAGCCAATTTAAAAACAGAAATCTTTATCAAATATTATTGTAATATGTTTGTCAATTTTAAGTCATGTATTATGAATAGATTAGTATTATCAGCCGCATTGTTGACGGCATCGTTTTTCGCCCAGGCACAAAACTACATGCTTAACGGAGTTGAGCATCAAACCGAAGTATTACCTGTAGCCGTGTCTAACTTCAATGGGCAGACGCTTACTGCAGCCCCTGCAGGCAAGAGCAGGACCATCACTCTTGTAAAAACATCGTTTTCAAAGAGTTTGGATGATTATAACTCGCTTGCATTGCCAGAACTAAAACTCGGAAACATCATTGGCCACCCGACACTTGGCTGGAATGATACTGACTACAGCATCCCCGACATTGTGCCAGAGATATACGACGGAGAGTGGGTTCTGAATGATGTATTCTACGATGGTGACTACCCAGTGGCAATATATGGAAGGGCACCGAAGACCGAACTCCTGCCGTGGGGACAATCAGAGAAAGACATTTCGCGCCGAGGCAGAGACCCGCACCTGATAATGCTTGTTGACCCCTCAAAGGATGTGAAGAAGGTTTATAACACATCGTCAATGACGTTCCCGCCAAAGAGCCGCGGCGCCGACATTGACAGGCAGTCGGTAAGTTGGGCTGTCGTGAAGGATGACATCCTTTACTTCAGCATTGGAGGCTTGACAGGTTTCGACAATGGACAAAACGAGTACATCGTTGCCATCAACACAACCACCGACAAGACGCTATGGGTGAGCAAGCCTAAGACCTGCAATTCGCAGAATTTCCTGATAATAGACAACTCCATTGTTTGTGGATATGGGGGCACGGATATCACAGACTATGTTAACGTGTTGAACAGGTTCACGGGAGTGCAGAAACAGCATATCTGGGTGCCGAAAGCCCCAGAATGGTTTGCTATCGGCAGCGACAGCAGGCTCTATGTCACGCTCTACGATAAGCATATATCATTTAAGATAAATCGATAATAGTGTAGAACTGAGCCAAAGATAATTCCTGCCATTGTCATTTATGACTTGTAGGAACGCAAGAAAGCATGACATCAGCGAGCCGCCAGTGTTTGTCTATGGCGAGCATGGCAAGCCAGCGATAGCCGGTGCTCCCGACATCTTTTTCAATCTGAGCCATTGTCGCGATGCTGTGGCATGTGTCGTTGACAGTGTTCCAGTGGGAGTGGATGTGGAGAGTCTTGATGCTTTCGACGAACAACTCGTGGTGGCGGTGATGAATGAAGATGAGCAGAGGCAGATAAGGCACTCTGCCGATCCGCGTATTGCTTTTGCCCGCCTGTGGACCATGAAGGAGAGTCTGCTGAAGATGCGTGGCGAGGGGCTGGCAGACGATATGCGCACTGTTCTTTGCAATCGTCAACGCCTTGGTATATGCACGTTCCAGACAACTGTCTATCCGCGTTTTGTATGCACCGTCTGCACGTTGAGAGACTGATGCCCAGTGTCCCCGTCGCATGTCAATGTTTCGCCTCGATGCAATATAATTAATGTTTGTCCGTTTTAATTATATGCAATGGACTGACAGAATACGCCAAGTGAAGATTCTTCTCGTGATTGCCGCTATCGTTATAGCGGTGGTCAGTCTGTTGGTGTCGCGCTATCTCGTACGCGACCTTGCCTCCGAGGAGCGCAACAAGATGGAGGTGTGGGCCGAAGCAATGCGTGCCCTGAACCAGGCAGACGAGAACACCGACATGAACTTGGTTCTCAAGGTTATTGACGAGAACCACACCATTCCCGTCGTTGTGCTCGACAAGGCCGGCAATGCACAGACATTCAGGAACCTGAGAGTCAAGGGCAAGACCTACGACGACAGCATAGCCTATGCAACTGTTGCAGGAAAGAAGATGAAGGATTCCGGCAGAAGCATCAAGATAAGTCTCGACGACATTAGCCAGGGCGACTATATCGAGGTGTGCTATGACGAGAGCACCATGCTGCGCAGGCTGAATGTCTATCCCTATTGGGTGCTTGGTTTGGTGATGCTCTTCGTCGTAGTAGCCATCTTTGCTCTGCTCACATCGAAGAAGGCAGAGCAAAACAAGGTGTGGGTGGGACTGAGCAAGGAGACAGCCCACCAGTTGGGCACGCCCATCAGCAGCCTTATGGCATGGACCGAAATACTGAAAGAGGCATATCCCGACGACGATTTGATTCCCGAGATGGACAAGGACGTGAAACGCTTGCAACTCATTGCCGAGCGCTTCTCTAAGATAGGGTCGCTGCCAGAGCCTGTGCCGTCGAGCCTGCACGAAGTGATGACACATGTCATAGACTACATGGACCGCCGCACTTCCAACAAAGTGCAAATGATACGCAACTTCCCCGAGCAGGACATCATAGTGAAGATAAACCCCTCGCTCTTCGAGTGGGTGATAGAAAACCTGTGCAAGAATGCCGTTGACGCAATGGAGGGAGAGGGCACGATAACCCTCTTCATGCAGGAGCAGCAAGACAAGGTGATTATAGAGGTGAGCGACACTGGCAAGGGAATATCGCGAAAGAACATCAGCAACGTTTTCAAGCCGGGCTTCACCACAAAGAAACGCGGCTGGGGGCTTGGCCTCTCGCTTGCCAAAAGAATTGTAGAGGAGTATCACAAAGGAAAAATCTATGTGAAGATTTCGGAAATTGGGAAGGGCACCACTTTTCGCATTGAGTTGAATAAATAATGGTATAGAGAAAGACAGAATCTCATTTTTTTCTTCTATCTTTGCACTATATTATTTTATTCACGTCAAGATAGGTGCTTATGCCGCACAGAACCATCTTTTTAATAGTTTTTGTTTTCTTGATTATGTGTGACCTGCCTACGGTTGCGCAGCAGGCACAGCATGTGGGCAATGGTGTTATGGCTTGTCGATAATAGCCAGATGGTCTGCAAAAAACAGTGTTTGTGGCGGTCGTTTGTAACTGCTTGTCTTCTAATTAGTTATAAATGGGGTAACAAAGTTAATAACTTTGTTCAACAATCTTATTAACTTTGTTCGACAATCTTAATAACTTTGTTCAACAAAGTTAATAACATTGTTTCCCCGTTAGGCATGTATTGCATTGCCATTAGATGTTCCTTGCATTGCCATTAGATGTTCCTTGCATTCCCGTCGGATATTCTTTGCGTTCCGTTTAGTCATTTTTTGCGATGTACTTACTGCCTCTTCGGGCACTTTAATACAGTCTGTTCATTGCTTCTGATATATATTTATAAGGTATGGTACGGATGAATCATGGTCTTAAAGCCAGTCAAGGGGATGGATAACGTGTGATTTATGGCGCATAAATAGTGAGCAACGATACATTTGGAGCAAAAAAGTAGGGAAAAATTTGGTGGTTTCAGGAAAACTATGTACCTTTGCATCGCTTTTATTAAAGCACGGGCGTTTAGCTCAGCTGGTTTAGAGCATCTGCCTTACAAGCAGAGGGTCGGCGGTTCGAATCCGTCAACGCCCACCAGCAAGGTCCCGCTTCTCAACAGAGAGTTGCGGGACTTTTTGCCAGTAGCGGTATGTGTTGAGAGGATAATTGAAATGACTGATAAATCCTTTTTTAAAGAAGACAGAAATTCATTTATATAATTAATACGCATTATAGCAACAGTTTACAGATAGAAATATTGTGATTTAAGAATAATATGGACCTTAACTTATTGACAGCGATTTCGCCTATTGACGGCAGATATAGATCAAAGACAGACCAACTGGGAAACTATTTCTCTGAGTATGCGCTTATTCGCTACCGTGTGCGTGTTGAGATAGAATATTTCATCACGTTATGCGAGTTGCCGCTTCCTCAACTTGAGGATTTCAATCATTCGCTATTCGAGTCTCTGCGCGACATCTATCGCAACTTCAGCGAGCAGGATGCACAGCGCGTTAAGGACATTGAGAAGGTGACAAACCACGATGTCAAGGCGGTGGAGTATTTCATAAAGGAGCAACTCGACAAGATTGGAGACTTTGAGAAGTACAAGGAATTCATACATTTCGGACTCACATCGCAGGACATTAACAACACGTCGGTGCCACTCTCTATAAAGGAGGCGCTGGCAGAGGTGATTGTTCCGCAGGTGGAAGAACTGATTGGCCAACTCAACGAGTATGCTGATGCGTGGGCAGAGGTGCCTATGCTTGCCAAGACTCATGGTCAGCCAGCCAGTCCCACACGTCTGGGCAAGGAAATACGCGTGTTCTCCTATCGTCTGCAGAAGCAGTTGGAGGCATTGCAGAAGACCGAGATTACAGCGAAGTTCGGCGGTGCCACGGGCAACTTCAATGCCCATCATGTGGCTTACCCCAAGTACGACTGGCGTGAGTTCGGCAACAAGTTTGTCAGCGAGAAACTGGGTCTTGAGCGCGAGCAATACACCACGCAGATAAGCAACTACGACCAGATGGGTGCCGTTTTCGATGCTCTGCGACGCATCAACACCATCATTATCGACCTTGACCGCGACTTCTGGATGTACATTTCCATGGAGTATTTCAAGCAGAAAATCAAGGCTGGCGAGGTAGGTTCGAGTGCTATGCCGCACAAGGTGAACCCCATCGACTTCGAGAACAGCGAGGGTAACCTCGGCATTTCGAACGCTATATTGCAGTTCCTGGCACAGAAATTGCCTGTAAGCAGATTGCAACGCGACCTCACCGACTCAACAGTGCTGCGCAATGTGGGCGTGCCTCTCGGTCACACCGTTATCGCAATACAGAGCACACTGAAAGGTCTGCGCAAACTGATTCTCAACGAGGCGAAACTGAACGAAGACCTCGACAACACCTGGGCGGTGGTGGCAGAGGCAATACAGACCATACTGCGCCGCGAGGCTTATCCTCACCCATACGAGGCACTGAAGGCTCTTACGCGCACTAACGAGAAGATGACGCCCGAGACAATTCACAACTTCATCGAGCAACTCAATGTAAGCGAGGAGGTGAAGGCGGAATTGCGCGCCATTACTCCACATAATTACACAGGAATTTAATATTTACAAACCAAACGCCGTGAGGCATTAAACACATTTAGATTATGTCAGAAGATACAGTAAACAAAACCGAAGGAATGTCGTCTGAACAGAACGAGAGCCGTGAGGGCTACCGTCCAGTTGACGGATATTCAAGAGATTATCGCACACCAGGTCGTACTCCAAGGCCTCGTATTCGCACAACACACCCCGTAGAAGCACAGAGTGAGGACTCTGATGAAGGCGGATTCCGTCCAGATGGCTTCGGGGCTGGATTGCAGGGCGACGGTACTCAGCGCCCTTATCGTCCTCGCACTCAGCAGGGCGGCTACCAACCACGCCAGCAAGGCGGCTATCAGCCACGCGGCGGCTATCAGCAGCGCGGAGGTTACCAGCCACGCCAGCAAGGCGGTTATCA
>DGTS01000021.1:0-79616 GCA_002394385.1 Prevotella sp. UBA4330 | reverse complement strand
CAGCAGGGTGGTTATCAGCCACGTCAGCAGGGTGGATATCAGCCACGCCAGCAAGGCGGTTATCAGCCACGTCAGCAAGGCGGCTACCAGCCACGCGGCGGTTATCAGTCACGTCAGCAGGGAGGTTTCCAGCAGCGCGGCGGCTATCAGCAGCATGGTGGTTACCAGTCACGTCAGCAAGGCGGCTATAACCAGGGCGGCTATGGCTATCGTCCACGTACTCAAGGATATGACCCTAATGCAAAATATAGTCTGAAGAAGCGTATTGAATATAAGGAGGAACACGTTGATCCGAACGAGCCAATCCGTCTGAACAAGTTCCTTGCAAACGCAGGAGTGTGCAGCCGCCGCGAGGCTGACCAGCACATACTGGCAGGCGAGATTACGGTTAACGGACAGGTGGTTACCGAACTGGGCACCAAGATCCTGCGTTCCGATGTAGTTGTCTTCAACGAGAAAGAGGTTTCTCCAGAGAAGAAGGTTTACGTTCTGCTCAACAAGCCGAAGGACTATGTCACCACCAGTGACGATCCTCAGCAGCGCAAGACCGTTATGGACCTCGTTCAGAACGTGTGTCCAGAGCGCATCTATCCTGTAGGACGTCTCGACCGCAACACCACTGGTGTGCTGCTGCTCACCAACGACGGCGACCTCGCTTCAAAACTCACACATCCTAAGTTCCTGAAGAAGAAGGTTTACCACGTGTTCCTCGACAAGCCTGTGGCACAGGAGGATATCGACCAGATAAAGGAAGGTATCGAACTGGAGGATGGCGAGGTGCATGCTGACGAGATAGAGTATGCCAACGACGGTGCCGACAAGAAGCAGGTGGGTATCGAAATCCACAGTGGCAAGAACCGCATCGTGCGCCGCATCTTTGAGAAACTCGGCTACCGCGTGATGAAACTCGACCGCGTTCTCTTCGCAGGACTCACCAAGAAGAACCTGCGTCGCGGCGACTGGCGCTTCCTCACCGAGCAGGAGGTTGACATGCTGCGCATGGGAGCATTCGAGTAAGGAGGCATCCTCTCTCGGAGAAAATAATTAATCTCTCACGGAGGAACGGAGTAAACGGAGTTTTTCATACTCTTTATATTGATGCTAATATGAAAGACAAGGATTTGGAAATTGGGTCAGAATACACACACACAGGCCACTTTCGTGTGCCTACAATGTGCATTCGACCCTTGGTCCTGGTCTTCTCGAGAGTGTATATGAAAAGGCTCTATTCTATGAATTACAGTTACAAGGTTTTGATGTCAAAAGTCAGATGCCTTTAAAGGTAAATTATCGAGACATTACTCTCGACTTAGATCTCCGATTGGACATTATTGTTGATAAAAAGG
Organism: Prevotella sp. UBA4330; assembly: GCA_002394385.1. Taxonomy (GTDB): domain Bacteria; phylum Bacteroidota; class Bacteroidia; order Bacteroidales; family Bacteroidaceae; genus Prevotella. The sequence continues at coordinate 78,270 of DGTS01000021.1, read as the reverse complement.
TGATACTTGAGTTGAAATCAGTTCAGAAACTGTCACCAGTTTATTACAAACAATTACAGACATATCTCCGTCTTACTAAATGTGAACTAGGGTATCTGATTAATTTTAATGTTGCCCATCTTAAAAATGGAATAAAAAGAGAGATTAATGCTTACTGATGGGGAATGAAGAACGCAAAGCCGTTCTTCTACTCAGTAAACTCCGTACCTCCGTGAGAGAAAAATAATAACTCTGTAAGAGAATGATAGTATATCTCATATTATAATTATTGAAATGAAAAGAACAAGAATAGTGGACGTCCTCAAGGATACCGAATATGGCAAGGACGTCTGTGTGAAAGGGTGGGTGAGAACTCACCGTTCGAGCAAGGCAGTAGATTTCATTGCGCTCAACGATGGTTCCACTATAAAGAACGTGCAGGTTGTTGTTGACGCTGGTACTGTGGACGAGGAAACACTGAAGCAGATAACCACAGGCGCATGTATCTGCGTCAACGGAAAACTCGTTGAGAGTCCGGCACAGGGACAGGCATCTGAGATACATTGCGAGAACATCGAGATTTACGGTCTCTGCGGTAACGATTATCCCATGCAGAAGAAGGGACAGTCGTTCGAGCAGATGCGCAAGAACGCCCACATGCGTCTGCGTACCAATACCTTCGGTGCCGTGATGCGCATACGTCACAACATGGCGATGGCCATTCACACCTATTTCCATGAGCACGGATTCTTCTATTTCCATACACCACTCATCACAGCAAGCGACTGCGAAGGTGCTGGAAACATGTTCCAGGTAACAACAAAGAACCTCTACGACCTGAAGAAAGACGAGAACGGAAGCATTATCTATGACGACGATTTCTTCGGCGAGCAGACCTCACTTACTGTAAGTGGACAACTTGAGGGTGAACTTGGTGCTACAGCACTGGGCGCAATCTACACCTTCGGTCCTACTTTCCGTGCCGAGAACAGCAACACACCGCGCCATCTGGCAGAGTTCTGGATGGTGGAGCCTGAGGTCGCGTTCATCGACCAGGAAGAACTGATGGACCTTGAGGAAGACTTCATAAAGTATTGTGTTCGTTGGGCTCTCGACAACTGTCGTGACGACCTTGAGTTCTTGAACAAGATGATTGACAAGAGTCTTATCGAGCGTCTTGAGGGTGTGCTTAAGGAAACATTTGTCCGACTGCCATACACCGAGGGAATAAACATCCTTCAGCAGGCAATAAAGGACGGACATAAGTTCGAGTTCCCATGCAACTGGGGCGATGACCTCGCTTCCGAGCATGAGCGTTATCTTGTTGAGGAGCATTTCAAGAAGCCAGTCATCATGACTGACTATCCGCGTGCGTTTAAGTCGTTCTATATGAAGCAGAACGCAGGCATCTCTGATCCTACTGGCGAGGCAGGCTCTGTGGGATATAAGGGTGCTGTTGCTCCTGGCCCAACCATGCAGGGTACCGACGTGCTGTTCCCGCAGATTGGTGAAATCATCGGTGGCTCTGTTCGTGAGGAGAGTTACGACAAGTTGATGGCAGAGATAAAGCGCCGCGACATGGACATGACCCATCTCTGGTGGTATCTCGACACACGCCGTTGGGGTTCATGCCCGCACGCTGGTTTCGGCCTCGGTTTCGAGCGTCTGATACTCTTCGTTACAGGTATGCAGAACATCCGCGACGTCATACCGTTCCCGAGAACGCCGAAGTCGGCAGAGTTCTAAGTCTATACTATATTAATAAGGACTACGAATTACGCGAATCTTACGAATCATGTTATGTTGCACGATGAATGCACAAACAATTCGTAAAATTCGCGTAATTCGTAGTCTTTTTTTGGGGCAATTATATACTATTTGACCCTATAAATGAAATAGTGTTTCGAAAGATGCCGTACTCAATGTTTCCCCGCCCCTGTAGGGGAGGGGATAGGGGTGGGGTCAGTGATATCAAGGAAGAAGATAGGGGGACATGAAAGATATTGTGTGCGTGCAAAAACGCTGACCCCACCCCTGCCCCTCCCCTACAGGGGCGGGGAGTCAATAGCAATGGTCAAATAATATATAATTACCTTGTTTTTTAATCTTCTTGCAGTGTCTGTTGCTGTTCTTCCGTCTCAAGCATACCGTCGCGCATCTTTATGGTGCGGTCGGTGATTGAGGCGAGAGTCTCGTCATGTGTCACAATGACGAAGGTCTGGCCGAATTTGTCGCGCAGGTCGAAGAAGAGTTGGTGCAGTTCAGCCTTGTTCTTCGAGTCGAGACTGCCCGAAGGCTCGTCGGCAAGGATAACGGCGGGGTTGTTAATCAGTGCTCGTGCCACAGCCACTCGCTGTTTCTCTCCTCCCGACAGTTCCGCTGGTTTATGGCTTGCGCGGTCGGCAAGTCCCATGAAGTCGAGCAGTTCCTTGGCTCGTTTCTTTGCCTCGCTCTTGCTTGCGCCGCCGATGTATGCCGGAATCATAATATTCTCAATGGCAGTGAACTCGGGAAGCAACTGGTGGAACTGGAACACGAAGCCTATATGTTTGTTGCGGAAGTCGGACAGTTTGGCAGACGAGAGCGACGACACGTCAACACCGTCAACACAGATGGTGCCGCTGTCGGGCTTGTCGAGTGTGCCAATTATCTGCAGGAGTGTTGTTTTGCCCGCTCCGCTTGGTCCCACGATGCTCACTATCTCGCCCTTGTCGATGTGCAGGTCAATGCCTTTCAGCACCTGCAAAGAGCCGAAACTCTTCTTTATTCCTTTTATGTCTATCATTGTTGTCTTGTTTTTTCCTGTTTACTTTGTAGCATTGTTGTCTTGTTTTTTCCTGTTTACTTTGTAGCGATGCCGTCGCGACAGGCATTGCTATGACTTGTGACTAAGCCTCGACAGCCAGCCCGCCAGTTGCTCGTATGCGCTCTTCTCCTCGGTGTGCTGCGGCTGTGCGAAGGTCATCTCGTCCATCGAGTCGCCATGCTGGTCGGGGAAGAGAATCATGATGTTCTTGCCCGTGAAGTACTGTTCTATCTCGTCGGGCAGCCTTTCAAGCGCATTCTTATACGACACCGTTCCCTTACGTGCTGCCACCACTACGAAGAGATGGTCGTCGTTGATGGTGGAAGCCAGTTTCGGCAGTCCCACCCAGTGTTCCATCTCGGCATAGTCGGCACGCGCTTCATGGTGGCGGTTGTTCACATATTGCCTTATCAGTTGCAGCGTGTCGCTGCGCCCGTGGAACTGAATGCGACATTCCAGGTTCACCGCCATGCGCGTCAGTCGTTCCAGCCAGCGGAAGAACCCCGGCTCGAACTGCGCCCTTGACGGCACCGCCACCTGTATTCTGCGTATGGTGTTCAGCGGCTGCACCAGCCTCACCATCATTATCTGTCTGTTCAGTCCGTTGTAAAGACTTTGGTGGAACTGTCCCCAGAACTTCGTTGACACCTCCTGGTGCATGTGCATTCCGAGAATTATCTCGCTCGCCTGAAACTCTTTGAACGCGTGTTTTATGCCGTTGGCGATGTTCGCCGCCACGCGCACCTGTGTCTGCATCCTCACGTCGGCGGCGGCAGCCACCTTGGCCATCTTCTCCAACAGGCGTTGCCCTGCTTCCTGGTTTTTCGCCATGTTGAGGTCGTCGTAAACAACGTTGAGCCCCACTATGCCTCGGTTCAGTTTAGGGTTGCGCATCAGTATGGCCATATTCACCAGATACTCGGCATATTCGGGGTATTTCATCGGGATGAGAATCTTCTCGTCGTCGTTCTTCTCGTCCTCGTTGGCCATGTCCTTGTCGCGCAGGATTATTCCCTGAGCCGCCTTCTCGGTGATGATAGTGGATATGATGCAGGTGAAGAGTATCATAATGATAACACCGTTCAGCATGTCGTCGTTGACGAGTTTCACGCCCGGCGCGGTCTCAAGTCTCATGGCCACCAACAGTATCGCTATGGCACCGGCGGCATGAGCCGACGTAAGACCGAACATCATGTGACCCGACGACAGCGGCAACTTGCACAGGAAACACGACACGTAAGCGGCTATTGCCTTGCCGAAGGTGCCGAAGAACACTATCGCTGCCACCACGGCGAATATCTCTCCGCCCTGGAACAGCACCCTCACGTTGATGAGCATTCCCACTCCGATGAGGAAATAGGGTATGAAGATGGCGTTGCCAATGAACTCGATGCGGTTCATAAGTGGCGACAAGTGGGGTATGTAACGGTTCAGAATGAGTCCCGAAAGGAATGCACCGAAGATGCCGTCAAGTCCAACGGCATCGGTGACCGAGGCACTCATGAAGAGCATCGACATGATGAAGATGAACTGCATCACGGCATCGCTGTAACGACGCAGGAACCAGCGTGTAAGGCGGGGGATGACGATGGTGAGCACGGTGCACACCAACACTATCTTCAGCACAAACCATGTCCAGAATATTATGCCGCCGCTGCCGTTGTGGGCAGATACAACCGCCGCCATCACCACGATGGCAAGAAACAGCGCAATCATCGTTGAGCCCACGCTGAGAGTTACACTCGGCTTGCGTTGCAGTCCGTAACGGCTCACGATAGGGTAGGCGATGAGGGTGTTAGATGCCATGATGCTGCCCAGCGTCAGTGCCGCAATGGGCGCATAACCTAGCAGCGACGTGCCCATGAAGTAGGTCAGCGCGAAAGGCGCGGCAAACGTCAGCAGGCCAAAGATGATGAAGTCTTTGCGCCGCTTCTTCACGCCCTCGAAGTCCATTTCAAGTGCCGCGAGGAACATGATATAGTAGAGTCCCACCTTGCCGAACAGTTCGAACGAGTCGTCGCGCACCAGGATGTTCAGGCCGTATTGACCTAACAACACGCCGGCAATCACCATTCCAATGATGTGCGGAATCCTCAGTTTTCCCATAATGATAGGAGCAAAGAGGATTATCAGCATCACCACAAAGAATATCAGTGTGGGGTTGGTAATCGGGAAATATTGACTAAGGTTGAACATTTTGCTTCTTATTTCGCATACAAAATTACAAAAAATAACCGAAATGTGCATATAATACGACGAAAAGTTGTAATTTTGCACCGATTTTAAACATTTATAGAGATGAAAGTGGCAATTGTAGGCGCCAGTGGCGCCGTAGGACAAGAGTTTTTGCGTATCCTCGACGAGCGCAATTTCCCCATCGACGAGTTAGTGTTGTTTGGCTCCGAGCGTTCGGCAGGCACGAAGTACACCTTCCGCGGTAAGGAGATTGAGGTGAAACTGTTGCAGCACAACGATGACTTCCGCGACATCGACATCGCGTTCACATCGGCAGGTGCAGGCACAAGCAAGGAGTTTGCCGAGGATATCACTAAATATGGCGCTGTCATGATAGACAATTCCAGTGCGTTCCGCATGGATGAGGACGTGCCTTTGGTGGTTCCCGAGTGTAACGCCGAGGATGCTCTGAAGCGTCCGCGAGGCATCATTGCAAACCCCAACTGCACCACCATCATGATGGTTGTGTGCCTGCAACCCCTTGAGAACATCTCGCACATCAAGCGCATACATGTCGCTTCCTATCAGAGTGCTTCGGGAGCGGGTGCCGCAGCCATGGCAGAACTGCAGCAGCAGTATAAGGAAATGGTTGAGCAGGGCGAGGTGAAGACCATCAAGAAGTTTGCTCACCAACTGGCATACAACGTCATTCCGCAGATTGATGTGTTCCAGCCTAACGGCTACACCAAGGAAGAGATGAAGATGTTCAACGAGACACAGAAGATAATGCACACCGATGCCCGCTGCTCGGCAATGTGTGTCAGGGTTAGTTCGTTGCGCTCCCATTCCGAGAGTGTGTGGATTGAGACCGAGCGCCCCATTTCTGTCGAGGAGGCACGCGAGGCTTTTGCCGCCGCTCCTGGTGTGACGCTGAAGGACGATCCGGCAAATCTCGTCTATCCGATGCCGCTCGAGACGGCGGGTCACGACGATGTCTTCGTAGGTCGTGTGCGCAAAGACCTTGCCGACGACTGTGGACTTACGTTCTGGCTCTCAGGCGACCAGATTCGCAAGGGTGCCGCTCTCAACGCGGTGCAGATTGCCGAATATCTGGTTAAGGTGGGCGATGTGAAGTAGGGTTTTATGGCTGCGATGGCATCGCAGCACACTGAACGATAAGCAATACGGGCGACTTTGGTTTGCAAAGCCGCCCGTATTGTTTTGTAAAATAGGCTATATTGTTCAGTAATATAGGCTATTTTACTTTGCGGTATAGTTCGAGTCGCAGTCCGGTTGATGGCAAGACGGACTACATTTCGAGACAAGCGTCGAGTTCGCGGGTCAGTGCTTCCTTGTCGAGATGCTGACCGATGAACACCAGTTTTATCATGCGGTCGCCGTAGGTGTCGTCCCAGTCGCGCAGCATGTCGGGGTTCTGCTTCATCAGTTGCATCAGTTCTTCCTCGCTGGCAGTGGCATACCATAGTCCGCTCTCGCGTATCGTCTTCTGCACTCCAGCCTGCTCGAAGAGGAACGACATGTCGCGCTGGTGCGAGAAGTAGCACACTCCCTTGGTTCGGATGACATTGCTGGGCCATTTTCTTGCCACAAACTGGTCGAAGTTGTCTATGTTGAATGGCTGTCGGCGGTAGTAAACGAAGGTGCCGATGCCATACTCCTCAGCCTCGCCTTCATCGTGGTGGTGATGGTGGTGGTGATGATGGTGCTCGTGCTCATGTTCTTCGTCCTCGTCGTGATGGTGGTGATGCTCATGCTCCTCATGTTCATCGTCGTCGTCATCATCGTGGTGGTGATGCTCGTGATGGTGCTTTGCCTCGTGCTCTTCCTCCTCGGTGACGGGTCGTTCCAGTTCCTCCACCCATCTGGCAGATGTGATGACGCGCTCGAAGTCGAACAATCGGGTGTCCAGAAGTTTCTCAAGATCCACGTCGGCATAGTCACATTCAATGATTTGCGCCTTCGATTGCAGCGTGCGTATTATGGCTTTCACGCGCTCCAGTTCTTCGGGTTTCACCTCCGATGCCTTGTTCAGCAGGATTATGTTGCAGAACTCTATCTGCTGTATGATAAGGTTCTCTATGTCCTCCTCGTCGAGGTTGGGCTGCGTCAGTTTGTCGCCGCATGCGAACTCGCTCTGCATGCGCAATGCGTCAACAACGGTGACGATGCAGTCGAGGCGGGGAACGCCGTGCATCATGAATTCCGGTCCCATCTGCGGTATTGAACAGATGGTCTGTGCTATCGGCTCCGGCTCGCAGATGCCGCTTGCCTCGATGACGATATAGTCGAACTTCTCGGTCTTCATGATGTCGTTGAGTTGTGCCACGAGGTCCATTTTCAGCGTGCAGCAGATGCATCCGTTCTGCAGTGCCACGAGGCTGTCGTCACCCTGAGTCACCACGCCTCCTTTCTGGATTAGGTCGGCGTCGATGTTCACCTCGCCGATATCGTTCACGATAACGGCAAATTTGATGTTGCGTTTGTTAGCCAGAATACGGTTTACCAATGTTGTCTTTCCGCTGCCGAGATAACCGGTCAGCAGCAGTACTGGTGTCTGTTTCATTTCTATTATTCTATTGATTAGTTGTAATTTCTTGGGGAGTTCAGGAGTTTTGGAGTTCAGGAGTTCAGACAGCAGATTTATTCTCTGAATCAGCGCCTGCCGAGTGTTGTCTGCACTCCTGCACTCCTGTAAGTTCATTGCGTAAGGAATGCAGAGTACTTGTTGCAAATCTTCGGCGAGTAAGCGCTGAAGATGTTGTTTGCGAACAAGATGTCTGTAATCTTATGCTCGCGTACATATTCCACCATGTTCTTAGTGAAGTAACGGTTGTCAATGACGTGTATTTCCTCGAACGAGAAGAACAGGTATCCCGGTATGGCATTGCCGAAACTGTCCTTCAGTATGATTACCCGCCTGCCGTTCTTTGTTGACGTGCTCACCTGCGTTATCTTGCTGTCGCCACCCATGAAGGTGCAGTAGGCGCCGCCGCTGCCGTCCTTGTATTTCACGAAGAAGTTGCTCTTGTACGGTTTTCCCATGCCCGTCACCTGGTAGTTCTTGTTTATGGTGTAGTTGGTGTAGGTGGTGGTATATTCCACTCCCTGCGGAACATAATAGACAAAGTCTTCGGGCGACTGCTTCACGGCGATGTCCTTAGAGTAACTGTACATTGTTCCCACAAAGCCATGAACCACTTCGCGTTTGTAACTCGACAGGTCGCGGAACGGCACCCCAGCCACTTCGGCGAATTTCTTCGCGGCATAGTAGGCACCGAGGGGCGACCAGTGGTGGTCGGTGCGCAGGTATATGTCTTCCGAAGCATGCTCGCCCAGCGTCTGGTGAATGTTCACCGCCTTGACGCCTGGTGCCAGATGTTTCATAACGTTGTTGATGGTCAGCGACTGCGGTTTGCTCGCTTTCTTCATCTTTTCGGGACAATAGTATTCTATGGCGGTGGGAATCACCATGCAATAGACGTTCACGTCGTTGCCGAATTTCTCCTTATACTTGTTGGCAGCCTGTGCGTATGCCGTGCCGCCTTCAGCCCCTCCGCCGTATGCCATCAGTGCCCTGGCGTTGGGAGCGTTGCCCACCACGATGATGCCCGAGTGTGCTATCTTGGCGTTCTCGTCGGCAGTAACCTTGTTCTGGTACTCGTAGTTCGGGTCGTCGGTGTTCTCCGCAGCCTTCGTTTCCTCGGCCTTTGTGCTCTCTTGAGTTGTTGGCTCGGCGGCATGGAATGTCACGGCATCGTCGCCCTCGACGTTCAGTTTCAGCGCTTTGCCGAACTCCATGCTCAGCAGCATGAAGTTGTCGCGGTATGGTTCGCTGTCGCTGAACCACGACGACACCTCCTCAGTGAATTTCCCGCTTGTCAGTTTGTCCCACGTGAAGTCGGGAAAGGTGGCGAGGTCGCGCTTCTCAAGTTCCGAGAAAGTGCTTCGCGGAAAGGTGAGGAACACCACTGTAAACACGGCGAAGACACCCGCCAGAAGTCCAATGTAAATGTAGTTGTGTCTCATTGCTCAAGGTATTTTAGATACATTTCCCATGTGGCGCTGTTAGAGGCATGCCCCATGTTGTTGGCAAAAAGTATGTCGGTGATTTTGTTTCCTTTCACATAGTCGATCATGTTGCGGTTGAAGTAACGGCAGTCAATGACGTGTATCTCCTCGAAAGAGTAGAACAGGTAGCCGGGAAGGGCATTGCCGAAACTGTCTTTCAGTATCATCAGCCGGCGGCGGTTGTGCGTGGAGGTCTCCACCTTCACTATTTTTGCGTCGCCACCCATGAATGTGCTGTACGCCGCTGCGCTGCCGTCCTTGTACTTCATGAAGAAATCGTGCACCTGGGGTTCGCTCTCTCCGGTGATGTTTTTGCGTGCACCGTCGAGCGAATAGTTGATATACGTTGTGGTGAAGCGCACTCCCCGCGGCACGTAATAGACGAAGTCTTCGGGGAAACGGCGTATGGCGTTGTCCTTAGAGAACTTCGGCATGGTGCCCACGAAGTCGCGCACCACATAGGCATCGTAGTTGTTCAGCCGTTTGAAAGGCACCTTTGCCACACGTGCAAACTTCTCCGCGGCGTAGTATGCACCCAGGGGCAGCCAGTGATGGTCGGTGCGCGAGTATATGCGTTCGTCAGAGTGCTCGCTCAGGGTGGGGTAGATGTCCACCGCCTTCACTCCCTCCAGACAGTCGAACATGTGCTCCATCACGGGCAGTTGCTCGCGGCTCCACTCGTAAGCCACAGGAGGACAGTAGAATTCCACCGCCAGCGGTATGGGCATCAGATAGACGTTGACGTTGCGCCCGAATGTTCTCTTGTAGGTGTTTGCCGTCTGTGCGTAAGCCTCTCCGTTGTCGGGGCAGCCCCCGTAGCAACTCATGTAGCGCATTTCGGGACCTTTGCCCAGTATCATTATGCCGTTAGAGCGTCTCACGGGAAGATCTTCCTCGTGCCACTCTTCGTCTTCTTCAAAGTAGGCCTGCGCAAACGTTGCTGTGGGAAGCATCGACACCGCCAGGGCTACAAAAGCAGTTATTATTCTTTTTCTTACCTTCATTATTATCCTTTAATACAAACTTAGAATCGGGTGTATAGGAACGCGTTGTTCGTGGCACCCACAAGCAGTGCCACACTCAGTATGAGCACCACCAGCGAAAGCACCGTGCGGCCAACGAGTATCGCTCCGTGGTTCAGAATGCGGTGGTTCCTCAGCAGCCGGTCGGTGGTGTCGGCAATCAACTTGCGCACCGGCATGCAGAGCACAATGGCAAAGAGGAATAGCCAGAACTTGTCCATCACAGCCGCCTGCGACGCAAAGTCGGTGAACGTCTCGCCGAGTCCGAAGAACGAATGGAAGAACACCGTCATCTGCGAGAAGTCCTCAAAATAGAATATTCCCCATCCGATGACCACGAGGATGAGGCTATAGACGTGGAGCAACGGGGTGAAGAAGCGGCTCTTCAGGCGCAGTATGGTGTATTTCTCCACCGCAACGATGAATCCGAAATAGACACCCCAGATGATGAAGTTCCAACTGGCGCCGTGCCACATACCGGTGAGGAACCACACCACGAAGATGTTCCATGCCTGGTGGCGACGGTTACCGCCCATCGGGATATACACATAGTCGCGGAAGAAACTTCCCAAAGACATGTGCCACCTGCGCCAGAAGTCGCTGATGCTGTTGCAGCAGTAGGGGTGGTTGAAGTTCTCCTTGAAGTGGAATCCCAGGCAACGCCCAATGCCGATGGCCATGTCGCTGTAGCCCGAGAAGTCGAAGTAGATTTGCAGGGTGAACGCCAGAATGCCCACCCAGGCCCCCGTCGTCGAGAGGTTTCCTATGCCGCCGACAAGGAACTGGTCGGCAACCTCGGAGAGTTGGTTGGCTATAATCACTTTCTTTCCAAGTCCTACGAGGAAGCGGAACACACCGTCGGCAACGTCGTTGGCGCTGACGTGGCGGTCGGTTATCTCTGTTGCCACGGTGTCGTAGCGAACAATAGGACCCGCGATGAGTTGGGGGAACATCGAGATGTAAAGCAGCAGGTCGGCATAACGCTTCTGCGCTGGCGACTCGCGGCGATATACGTCAACGAGATACGAGATGGACTGGAACGTGTAGAAACTGATTCCGATGGGCAGTGCCAGTGTGGGCAGAGCCACGTTGATGCCAAAGTCGGCAAGTATAGTGCCGAAGAAACCGAGATACTTGAACACTCCCAGTATCAGCAGGTTGCACACAAGACCCACGACAAGAGCCATCTTGCGGTGACGGTGGGAGCGGTCGATGATGCGGCCGGCGATGAAGTTCACCAGCACACTGAACAGCATGAGGAACACATAGATGGGTTCGCCCCATGCGTAGAACAACAGTGAGAACAACACCAGCACCCAGTTCTTGGTGCGGTTGTATGGAGTGTCGGGCGATGTCTGCATCTTCTTGTCTATCGCCGATGCCAGAATATACAGCAGCGCAAACGAAGGGATGAACGCGAAGATGAAGAACAGGTCTGAAAATACCATTTATTTTTCTTGTTTGTTTATCTTATTTGTAATAACGAGGCAATCTGGTTGGCTATCAAGCGTCCGTTGCGGCGCGCTCCTTCGGCATTGGTGTGGGTGCCGTCAGAGGTGAAGCGCTTGGCACGCAATTCCTGTGTGCGGTTAACACACCCCAGATGGTCTTGGCGTATGACGCTGATGCTCATCTGGCGACCGCACTCCTCGATGATGTCTCCTGCCTGATGGATGTACTCAAGTTTCGTGGCGGTGCATTGCAGCGGCGTGAGCAATACTATCTGTGCGTCGGGGAACGACTCCATGAGCAGTTCGCAGCCATAGCGCACCGACTTGGCAAGCGACTTCACTTTGCTCACCTCCATGCCCGTTATGGGCTTGTCTGCCCATAGAAATGCCTCTTCGCCAGTTTCGCTGAACACAAACGGGCGTTTGTTCTGAAACCATGCGTCGTTTGTTCCGGCAGCGATGATGATGAGGTTGGGCGTCGTCTGACTGCCGTTCTTCACCGCTTGGCGTAGGCGCATTATCTGATTATATATAACGTTGTTGTCACCAAGCACGGCAATGTTCTCCTCTGTGTTCAGCCTTGTGCGTGATGTGTTTGTCCATGTGGCTCCGCTGCGCGCGTAACTCTTGCACGAAGCGGGCTGGAAAAAGTCCTTGAACCACTTGTTCCAGCCTTTCTCGTTGTCGCAGTCGTCGCCTCCTATCCATGTGTTCGAGTCGCCCAGAATAACGACATTTATGTTCTTGTGCTCCTGGGTCTGAGCCATTGCACCGCAAAGAGCCACGAGGCACAGCGCAATGACTGCCAATGTCTTCTTCATTATCCTTTCTTTCTCAGATTGCTGTCGGTTGTCTTGTCACTTTCCTCCTTGATGGTGTAAGAGCCAAATTCGCTCTTCTCCAGCACCAAGTAGGCTTCATAGTCGGTCTGTCTGCCGTCGATGGTGACGCGTTTCAGATAGTCGCAACGGATGCTCTTGTCGTCCAGTTTGGTCACTTTGGGGTAGATGCTCAACTGTTCGTAGTCGGCAAACTTCTTTCTTGTGTCGCCAATTGACTTCAGTGCCTTCTCCTTGCTCATCGGCGAACCGAATATCTTCACCTGGTCGCTGTAGAAGATGTCCAGATTTTCAAAGTCTTCCTTGTTCATCTTGTTGTCCAACTCGCTCAAGAAGTCCTGCATCTTGCCTGCAACAACACCTTCCTGCTTTCTCGCCTTGGGTTTGCCGCCGCCCAGTCCGAGGTATTGCTTAGCCTCGTCGGTGAGCAGGTTCAGCATGTCCTTATATGCAATGGCGCAGTAGGGGAAACTGCCGTTCTCCTCATAATAGTGCGGCTCGACGATGGTATAGTCGCTATAGTCGAAGCGGACACTGTCCTGCATGAACAGAGGTGCCTTGGGCATGGGAATGCCGTTGCCGTAAAGGTCGGCTCCCTCGGCACCATACTTCGCTATGAGAGCCTTGTCGATGAGTTCCTTCACGGCATTCTTCGACGTGAACATCTCCCAACCCAGCGCGCTGCCGTCAATCTTGCTGAACGTGCAGTCCTTGATGGAGGCGTTAGATGTGGCGTTGCCCACGTGGAAGCCCGACCACTGGTAGGTGAACGACACAATGTACTTGCCGTCGTACTCCTTAACTATCTTTATGTCGTCGTACCACTCGAAACTGTCTGGATCGCCCTTCGCGTCCTTGTCTTCGCTCATTTCGGCGACGTAGTTCTTTATTGATTCTGTAGAGTTTTCTGCCTCGAAGTCCTTGGCATACTGCTCAAACAGAGCGTTGCCGTCGCTCAGGTCGCCCGCATAACCGCTGCCGACAGAGTATCCGGCAATCCATCTTGCCACTGCCTGTGCCGCAACGCTGCTGCCCACAGGATAGTCGCCCTTCACGATGATGCCTGAACTGTAACCGTTATACTCGCCGCATTTCTTCACAATAGACAACTGCTTCGTTTCAAAAGCCTTGTCTGTGCCGTCGGCATCAGCATTTGCTTCCGCGTTCTCTGAACTGAAGAGCCCGGACACCTTAGTCTTCAACTCCGTGCAACTTATGCAAGAGCAACCCAGCGAAAGTGCTAATGCATAAACAAACAATTCCTTTCTCATAAGTCAAAATCATTGGTGTTGTTACAATTTGCAAAGGTACTACTTTATTCCGACACCACAAAACTTGCCCCCGCCTTTAACCTTTTGTAGCACTAAAAACGCTCACTTTCACTCCCGCTTGTGACCATTCAAATGTCAACAGTATACAAGTGAAGTTGTCAGGAGGCACATCTGAGGTTGTCAGATATATACAACTGAGATGCTCAGATGTATACAAGTGAGGTCGTCAAGAGGCACAAGTGATGAGACAAAGTAAATAACATAGTCTTGCCACTAGATACTTCTTGCACAACCATTTGTTATAGGACAAATAACTACTGCAATCATTAGGCAGGAAGAGAAACCGCGAGACGTCGCTAAAATTCATATAATACATGTCCTTCTCCATTAGAATACTTTCTGATAAATGTTATTTTACTCGATTTTGTAGAGAATTAGTAACAAATCAAACATTTTCTTCTTAATTTGTGCAAAAATAATAATAAAAATTCGTGGAATTAAGAATTTTTAGTAACTTTGCATCGATAATGCGCATAAGTGCGTGTTTGTTAAGTAAGGTGTGTTGAAAGTCAACTATTTCCTATAAGCTTATATGATAAGAATTATGATGATGGATAATTATTCAGAAAACAAGACCAACCAAACTATATTTGGGGTGACAAAATCAATAAGCCAGTTCTTTTATAAACTGACAGCAATACCCTTGAGCGTGATCCTTATGCTCATGCTGTCGCCTGTTGTTTGTACTTCTGCCTTTGCTCAAGGCGAGGGACAGCAAGAGGAGACACATGCTCATGCCTCAAGTCTCAAGTGGAAAGGCATTGACGTGAACGATGTGATTGGAAATGACAATTTTAAGCCCATTGATGGCGGTAATTCCAATTCTATAAGCACATATCCTTTTAACAAAGGAAAAATCATCTATCTATATAATGTGGGTACAGGTAGATTTATTATAGAAGGTGGTAACTTTGGAATGGAGGGTAGGTTATTCCATGAAACTTTTGGACGCCCTTTGTATTTGTTCTCTGATGGATACATATTAAGCGGTGTTCTGGAGAACAATAATGCGAAATTTATATTCGGTTGTAACGTCCCAGGAACATTTCATAATACATCAGACTGGAATCAATGGGGTTCATTCAGTTTCACCATTATGATGGATGCTGACAAATCCAAACGCACAAAGGGATGGTTGTTCCAACGAGTGGAAACTGACACAAACGCTGACACGCATACTTACTATATGTATGAAGATAAAGGCGGTAAACAATATTATCTCGGCGCAGCATGGGGCGAATGTCATGCTTCTGCTTGGAAGGGTGACGACAAACTTGTGTTTATGGATGATGACCGTGCTACTTGGACGACCTATGACCCGAGAGGAAAGACGGATAAATATGAGGTAAATGGTGACTCGATCACCTTGGATGAACTTTACCAGTGGCGTTTAGTGGATGAGGATGAATTCAGAAGCATGCTTGGCAATGAGGAAATTGGACTGAATCCCAGTGTCTCCATATTTATTAAAGACCGCGATTTTACTCGTAACTCACAGGAGTTCAGCGATTCATGGTTGGTGGAAGGTAATGGTGACGGTAGTGTTCACCGTTTAGGATTTACTTATGGATCAACAGGTAATACTTCAGCAAAACAAAATACATACAATAATAATGAGCCGTGGAACAAACCTATAAGACTGAAACATGTTTTTGATGGTGACACCAAGATTCCGTATGATAACAACTCTACTGCTACTGTGAAATATGGATGGAAGAATGCGAAATACGGTTTCCTTACTTTCGAAGGGGTGGGACGCACATACACAGAAGTGGAAGTGCCAAGGCCAGGATGGTATCTTGTTCAATGCTATGGATTCGTGCAAAGTGCGCAAGGACATGATGCTTATATCTTTGCCAAGGTAAAGGGGAGTAACGAGACATCATCAACGGGAGGTGAGGCGAAAAGCAACCTTAAAACGGTGGATGCGGGAACATATACTGATAAGAACTTAAAAGACAAATGCCTCGTTGTGGGCAAGGAACTTACACAAAATGGTGAGAACTACAAGAACACCGTTTGGATATGTGTGACCGAAGAACAGTTTAATGATCCTGTCAACCCGCTTAGAACACTACAGATAGGTGTCGGAAAGGACGAGGCGACACAGAGTGCAGCTACAAAGAATGGTGGAAAAAACTACTATTATGACACCGACTGGGTGTGCGTTGACGACTTCCGCATGTCATACCTTGGACTTCGTCCCGCTTTCTTTTATGAAGACGAGGAGAGTCTTGACTATCTGAAACCAGGTGAAAACAAACAGTATCTTGGTGCTTCACCCACAGGACAGTATGGCGGTGCTATTTGTGTGGAACGCTCAATGAAGACAGGGCAGTGGAACTCATTCTCGTTCCCGTTGCAACTCACCGGAGAACAGATACGTCTTGCTTTCGGCGAACATGCAACATTGGCAAAACTACATAGCGTAGGAGTGAAGTCTAAAAACCCAAATGTCATTGACTTTGAGACAGTAGATCTGTTCACTACAGAAGTTGTGGTGGAACCAGGAAACTTTTATCTGTTGAAACCCACCAATGAACCATCGACAGGCGTTGACCCGAAAGGGAATGTAAAAAACTACTACGAACTGGGACGCAAATTCTTCTCTATAAATAATGAACCTGACACTTATACACATAACCGCCTTTCAACAACAACGCTGAAAGGCGAACAAGAGGTAACATTATCGTTTGACGGCACGAACAGCATAACAGCAATAGCCAACTACGTGCAGACGCCAGACTTTGCAAACTTCCGTGTAAGCAAAAATGACGGTTTATATACAGGTAGTACTGCACAGGGCTACTATGCACCGAAAGGTTCCTACGTTGTGAGCAATAACACCATAGTCCACCTGAACAAGGACAATCCTTTGAAAGGTTTCCGCGGATGGATAAAACTCGCCCAGGAACTTACACAGGAATCGAAAGATTTCACGATGGAGATTTTCGGTATATTTGATGAAGTCCCTGAGGAGGGAGGAACCACCAGTGTGCCTCGCATACACCTCTTTACCGCAGACGAGTCGGTCTACGACCTCTATGGCCGTAAAGTGGGCAAGCTGGGCGACACATTGCCAAAAGGCATATATATCGTAAAGGGTAAGAAATACATGGTGAAGTAACGCAAACACAAAAAGAACATGACTAAGATGAAAAAAAAATATCAACGCCCTGAGCTGGAACTGATTCCGACGGAGCCTTTCTATCTTCTAGAAGGTAGCAAGAAAACAAGCGGCTATGCTATCGACAACAATGAAGCCAATGACGATAATATTATCCCCTTTATTGAGGGACCAACTCCTCCAGGCGGAGAGGGAGATGATGACGACTTCATCGACATCGACTAAGCAGGTTGCTATAGAAATGTCCCGTATCAAGGGGAGAAAGAAAGCGCCCAAGGTCAATTGACTTTGGGCGTTTTTATGTCTTAAAAGTTTTACGCTTGGTGCGTAAGCGTTTCCTTATGTTTAGAACTTATAGTCGAAGCCGATGCCGAGAACGCCGTTGGTACGTGAGAACACATCGGTACCCGCCATTGTGGTGTTGCAATAACCAGGGTTGCCTGCTGGTACTTCCTTCTTGTAATCGCTGTACATCGTCCAGAAATAACCTACGTTGAGGCGCAGATGCTCGTTGATGTTGGCGGCTCCGCCAAGTCCTACGGAATAACTGTCGCAGGCGAACGAGGTGTGCGTCTGATAGCCGTCGCTCAGTCCGTAGTCGGTGCGTTGTGCTCCTGCGCTCACGGTGAATGTCTTGTTGATGTCGTATTCCGCTCCGATGAGGAACTCGTGAGTGCCGCGTTCCAGAGTCTTTTGACGGTCGTTAGCCATCTTTGCATTCTTGTCGTCAAAGAAATGATATTCTGCTGTTGCGCGGAACTTGTCGGTGAAGTCGTAACCAACGGCAACCATCAGCATTGCAGGCATGTCGTAGCGTGTGCGTGCTCCGTCTTGGTAAGCGCTGAGCATCGGAGCCAACGCACTCATGTCAACATTCGGAACCGCCACGTTGGCGCTCAGTTCGTTGGTTTTGTTCTTGGTGTTTATCTTTGTTCGGAACTCATACTTGGCAGCTACCGTCAGACGGTCCATGTGGAAATCAAGGCCGATGATAGGGCTGAATCCCCATGCTGTCTGGTCACAGTCGAGTTGAACGTTAAGCAGTTCCGTGCCTACCTGGTTCACGTTGGTGATGATGTGACCGCGATAATACCCGTCGTAGTAAACTGCGCGAAGTCCCACGGATGCAGCGAGATAGTCGGTAATCTTGTGTGTCACGCTGACCTGACCGCCATATACGTATTGCTTTCCTTTCATCTTGGCGTCTATGGTGTATTTGTCCGGGGTCATGGTGCCGCCAGAATAGCTGTATAGCAAAGCCATTAGTGGGGCTGTGAACATAGGAACTCCCTCGTCATATTTAACGAATCCTCCGCTGCCTACGATGCCGAGCATAGCCGACACAGCCCATTTGCCTTTCTTATAAGCCGCGAAGATGCCTGGCACGAAAGGTGCCGAAGCCTTTCCCTTGTATTTATGTGTGTGGTTCTCGTCGATGAACATCGGGAATGTGGTTGTGATGTCGCGGTTCTGGTGAGGAATCTGCCAGTTAAACGAGAACTGCCATCCCTCGCGGGTCCATGCCATTCCGGCGGGGTTGCTGTACGCACCGTCAATCTCGAATGTGGCGCCTCGTGCCATCATACGGTCGAATGCGATGTGGTAGTTGGTGTTGGTCATCAGCCCTCCTGCCTTTGCTGGGACGGACATTGCCGCCATCAGGGCGCATGCGATAATTAGTTTTTGTTTCATGTGATATGGTTATATTTGCTCTTAAACTGATGCAAAAATACGAAAATGTGAACAATCTGCCAAATAATAGATAGAATTTTTTCTCTGCATCGGTAATTGTTTGAAAATTATAATTATCTTTGTGCACGAAATCTTTTTGTTTTGATTGGGTATTATGAAACTAATTGACGAGAAACTCTTTGACGAAGTGACGGCACAGGCGAGAAAGTCGCCACGGCTGCGCATGAACTATAACTTCCACCAAAGTCTTGACGACAAGTGCCACCGTTTTCTTAACGCATTGGAGATGGGGACGGAGATACCCGTGCACCACCATGTCACTAAGGACGAAACGATTATCCTGTTGAGAGGCAAACTGCGGGTGAACATCTATGACGACGAGGGAGAGGTGGTCGAGAGTGTCGTGTTATGCCAGGAGGAGGGGCGTTATGGTGTTGACATACCTAAGAATACATGGCACTCAGTGGAGTGTCTGGAGCCTGGCACAATGACTTTCGAGGCAAAGGAAGGTCCCTTCGTGCCACACGAGAAAGACGGAATACTCAATCTGAAGAAGTGATGTCACGTTGCGATTAATTATTTATCAAACTATAATTATTTATGAGAAAGTATTTGTTTATATTTGTAGCAGCAGTATGCACTGCACTTATGGTTAACTCCTGCACCGACAAACAGTCGGAAGGAACGGTGAATGATTTCCGCATTAAGCGGGGAACGAACATCAGCCACTGGCTGTCGCAGTCGGAGGAACGTGGCGAGGCACGTCGCCAGCATATTCATGAGGACGACTTCGCGAGACTGGAGCAACTGGGATTCGACTTCGTGCGCATACCTATCGATGAGGTGCAGTTCTGGGATGAGGAAGGAAACAAACTGCCTGAGGCATGGGAACTGCTTGATAATGCACTTAAATGGTCTATTAAACACCACCTGCGTGCCATCGTTGACCTTCACATCATTCGCTCGCATTATTTCAATGCCGTGAACGAGGGTGGGGCAGATGCCAATACACTCTTTACCTCTGACAAGGCACAGCAGGACCTCATCAATATGTGGTATCAACTGTCTGACGCACTGAAGGGTTATAGCAATGACTCCGTGGCATACGAGTTTATGAACGAACCGGTGGCTGACGACCATGAGCAGTGGAACCAGTTGATAGCGAAAGTCCATAAGGCATTGCGCGAACGCGAGCCGCAGCGCACACTCGTGGTGGGCTCAAACCGCTGGCAGGGATATGAGACAATGAAGTACCTGAAAGTGCCAGAGGGCGACAAGAACATCGTGCTCTCGTTCCATTATTACAACCCAATGCTGCTCACGCACTATGGCGCATGGTGGACTCCACTCGGGAAGTATAAAGGCAAGATTAACTATCCCGGCGTTCTCGTCTCGAAGGAAGATTACGAGGCAGCCCCCGACTCGCTGAAGCCCATGCTGGAACCATACACCAAGCAGGAATGGAACATCGACAAGATACGCGAGGACTTTAAGGATGCCATCGAGGTGGCAAAGAAGTACGACCTGCAGTTGTTCTGCGGAGAGTGGGGCGTCTATGAGCCCGTTGACCGCGAGTTGGCATACAAGTGGACGAAAGACATGCTTGCGGTGTTCGACGAGTTCAATATCGCATGGACCACATGGTGCTATGATGCCGATTTCGGATTCTGGGACCAGAAGAAAGAGGAATACAAGGACAAAGGCTTGGTTGACATCCTCGTCTCAGGAAAGAAATTAGAGGACAAATAGTGTCCTCCATAATAAGAAAAAACGACGCATGTTTACTCCTTGCGTCGTTTTTTTGTTACAATGTCCTGATTTTCTCCTGTGCTACAAGAATAGCATCGTTACACAAGTCTCGTTCCTGCTCATCTTCAACAGCATCAATGAACTTGTCTGCTAACCACAAGGTAAGCATTTCCTTTTCATCCTGATGAAGATACTCCGCAAGCTTGATGACCTGCTCACGCTTTGCTCTTCTGTCACCACGTTCAATCTTACTGAACATTGGGGTATCAATCTCTAGGAATGCAGCCAACTGGCGTTGTAGCAAACCTTGCTCTTCTCTGAGCTCTTTAATCTTATCTCCGAATAACATATTTATATCTATTTTTAGTCCTTCAGCAAGTTACCAGCAAGTTACCGGCAAGTTAAATTCAATTGTTTATCTGCCTTAATATCAGTGATTTGGCAATATTGCAAACTTTATTATTGGTGTTTCGGCAAGTTGCCAGCAAGTTACCAGCAAGTTAAATCTATGCCCAAATTGGGATATACTTCATATAACGAGGTGCAGTATTTGGGTCAAGTACTTTTATTAAGTTCTTTCCAATCGCTTCCTTGATTAATCTAGAAGAACTGCTGGATGATGTTTCAGGAATGCCAAACCTGTCTCTAAGCGACTTGTTTGTCAAAGCATCACCTTGTATATACATTAGACAAGCATGTAGATAGCATGACCAAAGTTTGTCTTCCATAGGAATGTTACAAAACTCCATTTCAGAGAAAAGAGTAACCTTGGTGCTATCTTGGAAAACCTCAATACGAGGAGCTGGGAGGTATTGTGCTTCACAATCCAACACCATTCTGTCCCAACCACGACCAAGTTCCTCAAACATTTGGAAAGAAGATAACGGAGCCAGTTCTCCAACTCCTGTTCACCTTTCTTCTCCATCTGTAGTCGCACCTTCGTGCCAATTATCTCATGGGTCGTATCATCTACTCCCCATATCATATAGGCATAGTCGCGGTAGTTCAATGTCGCGGTATTTGCAAGAGCACTTATGTCCTCGCCAATCATATTCGGTTCACAGTTGTTATGTTTGAACTCAACCCACCCAATTTCCTTGGGAAGTTTACAGTGCTCTTTTACCAATATGTCAATATTTCCAATCATACTCTTCTTTTTGCTTCTTAAACTCGATCGTATTTGATTCTATCTTCTGCTTATTCAGCAGGTCTTCTATGTTTATTGCTAATGCCGTATTCTTATAAAGTTTTGTATATCCGCATATAAAATCAAGCTATCAATAATATCAATGCTATTACATAGAGCCTCTTTTATGAATACTTTCTATGGTATCGCTCACGGAGTCAGTAAAGGAAAGCAATATCGGAGATAGCTATTATTTTCAAGGACTGATTACTTTTTCCCCTTTTACACCTTTTACACAATAATAGTCTTTACCCAAATGCATTCATATTACCCAGTATTGCTGATGTTCATGAATTTATTTATTATGCCGATAAAATTCTTTTTCTGCCAGCCTTATGTGAAGCCTAGATTCTATCTCCAACTTTTTATTTGTAATTTCTGAGATTTTGCAATTAACCAAATAATCAATATGATCTTTTCTGTTATATTTTTCTCGAGCTCTTTTGCGTATATCGTCGTCCTCTTTTCTTAAATCATCAGCGTCTCTTAGAATGTTGCCAGTTCTGGGAAAAGAAGTAAATATATCATCTATAAAGTACTCGTTTTCTTCCTTCTTATTATCAAAAGTGCTAAAGCATAGTTCAAAATCAAATTTCTTTTTATAAGGATTTACGTAATCAGAATTGTGCACAACACATGCGGTTCTATCATCATGGTGTTCATGTATAGGAGGTAATAGTTTTATGAGGTATTCATCTGTATACTTGGCGGTTCTATCAAGATCGTACCTTTCGCCCTCTGTGTCGGAGTTCATCTTAAAATAATCATGAGAAAACGTCGTAGAAAACGAATCTATTATAGAATCTATATCAAGTTCGTCTACCTTTCTTGTTATTTCACTCACAATTTGTTCATAAGATATATCTTCAAAATAAGAATTAATCACTTTTGCCAATTTGTTATTGGGAAATGAAAGCTCAGATGCCTTCCTTTCCTGTGGATTATAATTGACATTCACATAATTTCCTTCAGGGATAAATGTTATATCAGGAGATATGAACTCAACATATTTATGCACGCTTTTAGGCTTATGCCACCAGTCAACCTCAATATCTGTCTTATAATATTTAAAATCATCAAAACACCAAATATAGCCATTATTCATAACTACACCTCTTTTATATGGTTTCCACTTACGCTGTTCGTCGTCACGGCAATAGTATTTTTTCAAATTACATCCTGCATTCCATTCATGACGTTTTTCATACCATTTACCTTTAGGACAATGAGCACAATCTCCATGATTCCATCGACTTGTATGATGGTCTTCAGGTTCATACTGCATCCAGTTATCATGAGATATGAATTGGTTTTCCTTTAACAATTCTATTCTAAACGGAATGCTGATAATATTAATGCATCCACCAAATGCCCCGAATCCAATTTCTTCAAGACCAGTACCACCCGTTATGGTTCTCAATTTTATACATCCTTCAAATAATCTAATAGGCAGTCCTCTCACATCTTGAGGGATGTGTACTTCTTCGAGTTCTTTGTTATAAGCCAATCCATAGGGCTCCAATTGCAGCAGACCATTGCTTTCCGGAATATTTAATCTCTTTATGGAACAATTTCTTATTGTTATATTTTTAATATTGGACCCGAAAACAATTTCTTCTAGTTTTGGACAGCCACTTAAGTTTGGGCTATACCTACAGTCAGTTTGAATTTCATTGTTAAAGGTAGTGAGCCCAAGCGCGACTATTTTTCTCAATTCTGAAAGATTGCGTATCATGGGCATATTATTTAATTTATCAGGAAGAATAATTTCCTTTATTTTTTTCCTTCCCAAGCAGTCGTTAAGGCCTAAATGCAAGTAATTATAAGAACCTGATGATTTAAGTTTACTCAAATCAAGAATGTCAATGTTCCCTTTAATTGCACTATAGAATTTCCTGTCAAACACGACACTTTGGAAGTCAATTGTGCCTATTACCTTTATACAATCTGTATCAATTGGAATATCACACAAAATCGAGATCTCATTCAAAAGTGTAGTATGATATACTAACTTAGAAGTTTTAGAGTCAGAAAGATCCAAAATAAAAGTATTCATATTTAACCAATGTATAATTCTGTAATTTATAATTTCGCTGTTTCTAATGTTTTAGAATGATGAATGAAACCTGTCACTCTCATCAAATTGTTTAATATTATGAAGAAATATAAGACACTTTCTGGGCAATTCTTCTAAATTGATAATCGTTCAATATCTTAACATCTAAATGTAAAGATCGCAATTCTCGCCAATCACTAAAATATCATACCCGTCTTTTGAGTTCCATAATTCTTCTTCGCCATCTTCTGTACATAGAGCATAGTCAAAAAGGCCATTTCCATATATGAGGACTGGTATTTTTCCTGTTTTCCCAACATTTCTGGCAATTTCTACTTTTTCAACCTTTTCTTTGATTTCTTTTATCTTCTTGAAATAAAGAAATTCATCAATATTACGAAGTTTGGACGATAGAATAACAAATTTCAATGCATGACCTAAACACATATATTCTTCTCGCATTGAGATGGGACATCTTTTCAATAATCGAGATTCTTGTTCATGCTCCCACTCTTTACGCTTATGAAAGAATATACTGCTAGCATGTTCCTTTACTTCTTGGGCAATTTCACTTGGGTTGTTTGAAAAAGACACATAATATGATTCTACAGTTTCGTCATATGATACCCTTTCATATATCATACCTTTGCTAAACCCCTTTTTCAATTCGTTTTTGTCAAATACGAGACATGCTCCTTCGCCTTTATCTGCATATAGCCCCCACATTTGATGAAGGTCAAAACCATCTTTGTCCCCCTTCGCTCCATCTGCTGTAAAGCTAATCTGACGATATTTATAAATCTCATCGTATAGGGCATCCAACACATCTGAGGGAAATACGTCTATTTCCTGACCGTTAGCATCTGCAAACATGAGTTTGTCATTCTCATGAATGTCATTCATGTTATTCAGCCTGCCAAACTTTAAACGGTTCGACTCAATGATTTTCAGTGCTGTATCAAATGATGTGAAATGATACAGCTTTTCGGTCTTTTCAAATTGCTCCTTTATACTCATTGTTGTTATATATAACTATTCATTGTCGGGATTGTCATATTTTGACTACAAAGATAGTAATAAATAATCTAATAGCTGCAAAAGACCGTAAAAAAATGTAGATTTTGAGTACAATTATCAAAAAGTGCAACTATAGGTTACATTTTTCCTATAGTTGCGCTTTAACAATTGAAGCAATTGGGATACTTTAGACAATGTCGCTTGCTACTTCAACCGATGATGGGGCAATTGCAAAACATTCCTAAGAGAATACAGTGATGTGGAATACTAGATGCCAGCCCGCCACCAGAATACCATGGGTGACAGGAACACTCCTTGGCAAGACTTTATTAATGATTGCATTTCATCATACGCATTTGTTTGCGTAACTGAAAATCCCGCATAACTACTTGGGTTACACGGGATTTCTATTTTTTTCTTGTTGTTTACTTATACGTCTTACTTCACCTCCTCGAAGTCGGCATCCTGGATGGTGTCGTCGGAGTTGCTGCCTTGCGACTGCTGGCCGCCTGCCTGCTGACCGCCTTGGAATCCAGTGCCGGCACCTGGCTGGGCACCGCCTGCCTGGGCGTACATCTTCTGTGAGGCGGCTTGCATCACTTGGTTGAGTTCGTTCATGGCGGTGTCGATGGCTGCCACGTCGCCGCTCTTGTGAGCGTCCTTCAGTTTCTGAACGGCTGCCTCTACATTCGCTTTCTCGTCACCGAGTTTGTCACCGTTCTCGTTGAGGAAGTTCTCGGTGGTGAATATCATAGAGTCGGCCTGATTCATCTTGTCGATTTTCTCGCGCTCTTTCTTGTCTGCCTCGGCATTAGCCTCTGCCTCTGCCTTCATGCGGTCGATTTCCTCCTGGCTCAGTCCGCTGCTTGCCTCGATACGGATTTTCTGCTCCTTGCCTGTAGCCTTGTCCTTTGCCGATACGTTGAGGATACCGTTGGCATCGATGTCGAACGACACCTCAATCTGAGGAACGCCGCGTCGTGCCGGTGCGATGCCGTCGAGGTTGAACTGTCCGATGCTCTTGTTCTGAGCAGCCATTGGTCGCTCACCTTGCAGCACGTGGATTGTCACTGCTGTCTGGTTGTCAACGGCTGTAGAGAATGTCTCGGTCTTCTTGCATGGAATGGTGGTGTTTGCCTCAATCAGTTTTGTCATCACACCTCCGAGGGTCTCGATACCGAGTGTCAGAGGAGTAACGTCGAGGAGCACGATGTCCTGACCTGTCTCTTGGTTGAGGATGGCACCCTGGATAGCGGCACCCACAGCCACCACCTCGTCGGGGTTAACGCCCTTTGAAGGCTCCTTGCCGAAGTAGTTCTTCACCAGTGTCTGCACTGCTGGGATACGGCTTGAACCGCCCACGAGGATTACCTCGTTGATGTCAGATGTAGAAAGGCCTGCGTCCTTCATTGCCTTCTGGCATGGCTCCAGACACGCCTGGATGAGCGAGTGAGCCAGTTGCTCGAACTTAGCACGTGTCAGTGTCTTCACCAAGTGCTTTGGAACACCGCCCACAGGCATGATGTAAGGCAGGTTTATCTCGGTGCTTGTCGAAGAAGACAGTTCAATCTTTGCCTTCTCGGCAGCCTCCTTCAGTCGCTGCATTGCCATTGGGTCGCCCTTGAGGTCGGCACCCTCGTCGTTCTTGAACTCCTGAACGAGCCAGTCGATGATTACCTGGTCGAAGTCGTCACCGCCAAGGTGTGTGTCACCATTGGTTGAAAGCACTTCGAACACACCGCCACCGAAGTCGAGGATACTGATATCGAATGTACCGCCACCGAGGTCGAACACTGCAATCTTCATGTCCTTGTTGGTCTTATCAACACCGTAAGCCAGTGCTGCGGCAGTAGGCTCGTTCACGATACGGCGAACGTTGAGACCAGCAATTTGTCCTGCCTCCTTTGTTGCCTGACGCTGAGAGTCGCTGAAGTATGCCGGCACGGTGATTACTGCGTCGGTCACCTCCTGTCCCAGATAGTCCTCTGCGGTCTTCTTCATCTTCTGAAGTATCATGGCCGAGATTTCCTGCGGAGTGTATTTGCGTCCCTCGATGTCAACACGAGGATAGCCGTTCTCGTTAACTACTGTATAAGGCACGCGTGAGATTTCCTTCTCTGTCTGCTGCCAGTTCTCACCCATGAAGCGCTTGATAGAGTAAACGGTGTTCTTCGGGTTGGTGATAGCCTGACGCTTTGCCGGATCACCAATCTTACGCTCGCCGCCCTGTACGAATCCTACCACCGATGGAGTGGTGCGCTTTCCCTCGCTGTTAGCGATTACTACTGGTTCGTTGCCCTCGAAAACAGCAACGCAACTGTTTGTAGTTCCTAAGTCAATTCCAATAATCTTTCCCATAATCTTATTTGTTTTTTATTTGTTATTCTTATTTTATTTATGTGGATGTGCACCATTGCAATCCGCTAAACATAAAAACAAACTGTATGCCAAAACGTCAAAGTTCCTTCCGACTGACACGTTCACTGACATTTTGTCGCTCATGCAGCCCCGATGTTTCGGATGGCATGCACATGTGTCTGTCTTCTTTTCTGAATGTGAATGGTCGGGAATTTCGTGTAAATCTCTCGATTGTCATCCATGCTGTCGGGCGGTCAGTGATGCCCACGCTCCCTGTCATTTATGCCAGTCTGCATTTTAAGAGCATGCTTTTCGAAAAGTAAAATAGGCTATATTGGTAAGTAAAATAGGCTATATTACTGAGTAAAATAGGCTATATTACATAAACATAATAAATGATTCGGGGTTCCGAAAGATGCCGTTCGCGATGTTTCCCATGCCCCTTTAAAGCGCCCCGAAGTGGCATTAAGAACATAGCCCAGGGCAACGCCCTGGGTAACACGCGACCAAAGTATATTCGCCCTGAAAGGGCAAAAGATTTGTTTAACAATATACAAGAAATAAGAAATTCTTTTGCCCTTTCAGGGCGTGTATATAGTGTGCACCTATACCCAGGGCGTTGCCCTGGGCTGTGTACTTACTGCCCTTTCAGGGCGCTTAAAATTGAGGTGTTGATAACTCACGAAAAGTAAAATATAAGTAGAAATATGGATATGGAAGAAGTCGTGTGTGGATAAAAGGCACTGACTTAATGTTGGTCTTTAAGTCCCTTTTCCCTCTCCATATCCCGTCGCGATTTCGACTTTGTTACCTGCCATACGCCGATGAAGACGAGGATGACGGCGAGGGCTTGCGACCACTGGAAGATGCCGATGCCGGTGGCGATGCTCACCGAGACCGAGACGATGGGCTGCACGTAGTTGTATGTCGAGACAACGGTAGGGCGCAGTGTGCGCTGGCCTATCATCGTGAGAATGTAGCCGACGAAGGTGCCTAACACCACGACGTATGCCGCCTCCCACCATGCCGCTACGGTCACTGCCGACCATTGCAGGCTGAGCAGATGGGGCATGGTCAGCGGGATGACGATAATTGTTGCCCAAAGGAACATCCATCGGTTTATGGCGAACACCGAGTAGCGGCGTATCAGGGGATTGAAGAGCGAGAGGTAGAGCGCGAAAGAGAACTGCGCACCAAGGCAGAGCAGGTCGCCGCGGATGTCACCCACCTTGTCGGTTGTCGCCGCAGCACTGGTTAGAATCAGTATCAGTGCGCCCGAGCATCCCATCAGCACGCCCAGAGCCTTCTTCCCCGTGATGGGCTCTTTCAGTATCAGTGCTGCCAGAATCATGGCGAAGATGGGCATTGACGTTGTTACGATGCTGGCGTTGATGGGTGATGTCAGCGACAGTCCTATGGTGTAGCAGCACTGGTTGAACACCAGTCCGAACAGTGCCGCGCCGCAGAACTTTAGACGGTCGCGCATGGGCACATGCTCCTTGGCAGGGGTGGGTTCCTGCGTGTTGGTTTTAGGGCGTCGGAACCGCAGTATCAGCGATGCTATCCAGAAGAGCAGCATGCCTCCTGCAACACGCATCGACACCATCGTGAGCCCGTCGAGCCCGTGAGTCATGGCGTCCTTGCCAAGAGGTGCCATAAGTCCCCAGATGGCGCAAGCCCCGAACATGCTGAGATGTGCTATGAGCGGTCGCGAGTTATATTTCTTTTCCATTGTTTTCTCTTTTTCGGCTGCAAAATTAGAAAATAATAATGACGTGGCATTGCAGAATGGAAAAGATTTTATATATTTGCAAGCAAAATAGTCTGACTTATGAAATACGCAGAATACATTGAACAGATAGAGATTGACTCGCTCTGGAGCGGCCGTCGGCACGTCGTTTGGAATCTCGACCGCAGGGTGAATGTTCTGAGCGGCATCAATGGAGTGGGGAAGAGCACCATACTGAACAAGGTGGTGAAGAGCGTCGAGGTGAATGGTGACATACTGAACCATCTGCTCAAGGGCGTGCACATCAAGACCAGTCCTGCCGATGCCACGCATCTGCGCTTTGACGTGATACGCTCTTTCGACCGTCCTATCGTTAACAGCGATGTCATCAGTCGCATGGACATCAGCCTCGCCACCGAACTCGACTGGCAGTTGTATAAACTTCAGCGCAAGTATCTCGACTATCAGGTGAACATGGGCAACCGAATAATTGACGCATTGCAGCGCGGCAACACCCAGGAGGCTCAGGACATCAGCGAGCCGAAGAAGCGTTTCCAGGACCTCATCGACGACCTTTTCAAGGACACGGGCAAGAAGATAGTGCGCACGGAGAACGAGATACGTTTCACGCAGATAGGCGAGACGTTGGTGCCTTATCAGTTGTCGTCGGGCGAGAAGCAGATGCTCGTCATCCTGCTCACAGTGCTCGTCGAGGACCAGCAGCCGTACGTGCTCTTCATGGACGAGCCCGAGGTGAGTCTGCACGTCGATTGGCAGGAGCGGCTCATTGACATCATCTTGCAGATGAACCCCAACGTGCAGATTATACTCACTACCCACTCGCCTGCGGTGATAATGAACGGATGGATGGACAGAGTGACAGAGGTGAGTGACATAACGACATGATAGTGTTGAATGTGGAATGTGAAATTACGAATTGTTCTCGCTTCGCTGCGATGAAGAATGTTCAATTTAGATATTAACTCAACGTTAGGTAATATTCGTAACTCGTAATTCAAAATGGGCAAGCGGCTAAAGGACAACATATCGTCGAAATACCTTGAGGCAGCCAACAGGTTGCGCTCGAAGACTTCGCGTCGCCGCATCGTGGCGTATGTGGAGAGTTACGATGATGTGTTCTTTTGGCGCACGGT
Organism: Prevotella sp. UBA4330; assembly: GCA_002394385.1. GTDB lineage: Bacteria > Bacteroidota > Bacteroidia > Bacteroidales > Bacteroidaceae > Prevotella. Next base: position 48,510 of record DGTS01000021.1, on the reverse strand, counting down.
GCTGTCGAAGTTTGAGGACGACACCCGTTACTTCGAGGTGTTGCTGCCCTCGAACCACACGCTGGAGCGAGGCAAGAAGTCGGCCATTATGAGGATTCTTGAGGACAAGGTGGGGCGCGACATGATTGCGTGTGTCGATGCCGACTACGACTACCTCATAAATGGAGCCACGGAGACGAGCCAGCGAATGATAAGCAATCCCTACATCTTTCATACCTTTGCCTACTCGATAGAGAACATGCAGTGCTATGCGCCGTCGCTGCATAATGTGTGCGTTGCGGTGACGCTCAACGACCATCAACTGCTCGACCTCAACGAGTTCATGCGGCAGTATAGCACCGCCATTTTCCCTCTCTTTGTGTGGAGCATCTGGCACTATCGCCGTCCTATATATACCGAGTTTACCATCACCGACTTCAACCGTGTCATTGAACTTGGCGGCTTTAACCTCAGCCAGCCTTTTGCAGCCATCGCCAACCTGCGCCACAAGGTGGGCAGCCGCATAGCGATGCTCCAGAAGAAGAATCCCGACGCCAAGGAGAGTTATCTGGAACTGAAGCGCGAACTGATTGAGGACTATGGCATAAAGCCAGAGGAAACCTATCTGTATATCCAGGGGCATCACCTGTTTGACAAAGTGGTCGTGCAGATACTCGACAAGGTGTGCTCGCAACTCATCCGCGAGCGTGAGAACGAGATACGCCGTCAGGCACGTCACCAGACACAGATGCGCAACGAACTCTCGTGCTATACCCATAGCACTCAGGACATTGCGCAGATGCTGAAGAAGAATGTCGCCTATGTTATGTCCGAACCGTTCCGAAAGATTCAGGAATCTATAGAAGAGTTCTTGAGAGTGGAGAATTGAGAATGTAGAGTGTAGAATGGAAAATGTAGAATGTAGAATTGATAATGTAGAATGTAGAATTATGATTACAACTAAGGGCTTGGCTCAATATGCCTGTTCTTGAAAGGTAATCATAATTCTACATTCTACATTTTACATTCTACATTTTCCATTCTCAATTCTACATTCAATATTTATTTCGCCTTATCCTTGCCGCTCCTTTTGTCCCTTCTGTAACTGCGGTACTCATCGAGAGGTATTTCTATTTCGCTTTCGGTCAATTCGCCTTCGCGTGGCAGCAGGAATTTCAGGTACCTGATGTTCAGCCCGCGGTCTATCCACATCTGCTCGTAATAGGTGTGGATAGAGAGGATGCTCCTAGTGGCCTCGTCCATTGTCTGGTTGTCGTCGCCATAGAGGTTCTCTGTGCACATGAGCACGGGCAGGTGGTTGTGCTCAGTCATCAGTCGAGTGTAGGTGAAAAGGAAGTTGGAGTCTGTTTTCAAGTGAATTATGCCGCGGTCAACAAGGAAGCGACGGTAACGCTCCATAAAGTATGTTGATGTCAGTCGCTTGCGTGGGTTTTTCATCTGTGGGTCGCTGAACGTGAGCCATATCTCCTGCACCTCGTCAGTGCTGAAGAAACGGTCGATAATCTCGATGTTGGTACGCAGGAACGCCACGTTCTTCAGTCCTTCGTTGATGGCCTGCGTTGCTCCCGTCCACATCCTTGCGCCCTTGATGTCCACGCCGATGAAGTTTATGTCGGGGAACATACGCGCCAGTCCGACGGCATATTCTCCCTTGCCACAACCAAGTTCCACAACGACAGGGTTGTCGTTGTGGAAATACATGTCGCGCCAGTGGCCTTTCATGTCGAATGGCACGTCGTCGATCACCGAGTACGGATATTGGAACACGTTCTCGTAACGCTCCATGTCAGCGAATTTTGCCAGTTTTCCTTTTCCCATGTTTGCTTGTTTTTGCTTGCAAAGGTAAGAAATAATTTCCTGACATCGTAATTTTCGGCATCAAAAAACTATGCGCGCATGTCATTGGGATATGTCAGATGGTCTGTTCCAGAGCATCGAGTCTCATGATATAGTCCTTTTTGCTCTCGTTGTTGTCTGCTGCGACTTTCTTTGCCTCTTTCCCCTTGTCGAGTACTGGCGTGGAAGAAAATCCCCATGCCCTTCCGTTCTCGCTAATGCTGATGGCGTTGTCTTGCTCGTCTGAACTATTTGCAATGTTTTCTTGATTATTGCTGCACGATGCTATTCCGAGAAATGTTGCTGCGGTAAGGATGCTCATGAGCACCATGTTTTGTTGGACATAAAGACATAATATTTAGGACAGAAAGACATGTTTTGTTGGACATAAAGACATAATGTTTAGGACATAAAGGACGCGATATTTCTGGATGCCGTCATTTCAAATTGTAGGGGCGTACCTCCGTGTGCGCCCGCCTGAATCCACTGCATTGTTGTCATTTATAATAATAACACGACGACGCATACTGTCTGATGGCGGTTCGGGCGCACACGGAGGAACGCCCCTACATGTGGCTGACTTATAGTTTGCAATAAGCCATATTACACTTGGAGTCTTTGTCAGGAGATATTCCTGAGCGTGTCAGAAGGCACTCCTGAGTAGGTCAGATATATACAAGTGAGGTGGTCAGGAAGCACAAGTGAGAGAGTGATTAGGCCCTAATCACTTCCTCAAAAGGCACAAGTGGCACTGCTGGAAGTCATTTCTGCTTGTGTGATATTGCGTGAAATTGGGTGAAATTGCACCTTCACACGCAATTCCTTGTATTCCAAAACGTTGCAATGGATGTGAAGTTGTGAAATTGATTTTCGCTTTTTAAAAATCAAAAAAATACATTATCGGTGAGAATTATCTCTACACTCGTAGGAGTTTAGACGTTACATAATGCTCATTTTTATTTGTTTTTGTGACACTTGAGACGGATTGCGGAACAAATTGTCGCAAAACAGCGCACTTGTCGTGGCAAACCAGAAAGAAATGTCACCAGATGTTTGCGGCAGAGCGTAAACCGCCATAACTTTGCCATGTGCGTACCATGCAGAGACGCATGGTGGAGGTGATTGGCATGACACCGGCAGAATATCGCGCGCTCTACACACGCGACCTTTAATTGAGAGTAGCCTTGGCTTTGCCGAAGTTCTTGGGCAAAGCCAGGCTAAACAAGTTCGAGTTCTGCATCTTGGAAATGAAAAGAAAAGCACGCTTTCTTTTGCATTTCTCTCTATTTTTCGTAACTTTGGCTTCGCCGAACTTCTTGGACAAAGCCAAGCGAAACAAGTTCGAGTTCTGCATCTCGGCATAAAAAAGAAACAGTTTCTTTTGTTCTGCACTCGATTTTTCGTAACTTTGCCATTAAAATGGCGAACTTACTGCATCTCGGCATAAAAAAGAAACGAGTTTCTTTTGTTCTGCACTCGATTTTTCGTAACTTTGCCCCAAAATTAGATATAATACTAAGTGGAACAAAGCGAATATAAACTGCTGAACAAGATAAATGGCGTTGAAGACCTGCGCAAACTGAGCATCGACCAACTGCCTCTGCTATGCAAGGAATTGCGCAGCGACATCGTCAATGAGTTGTCTGTCAATCCAGGGCATCTGGCTTCCAGTCTCGGTGTGGTGGAGATTACCGTTGCACTGCACTACGTCATGAATACTCCCGAAGACCGCATAGTATGGGATGTGGGGCATCAGGCATACGGGCACAAGATTCTCACCGGTCGTCGCGAGTCTTTCTGCACCAACCGCAAACTGGGCGGTCTGCGCCCGTTCCCGTCGCCACTTGAGAGTCCCTTCGACACCTTTGCCTGTGGACATGCGTCGAACAGCATTTCCGCCGCATTGGGTATGGCGGTTGCCGCTAAGGGTACCAAGCGGCATGTCGTTGCCGTTATCGGCGACGGTGCCATGAGTGGAGGCTTGGCTTACGAAGGACTCAACAACGTGTCGAGTTCGCCCAACGACCTGCTTATAATCCTCAATGATAATAATATGTCCATCGACCGTTCGGTGGGTGGAATGAAACAACTGTTGCTCTCGCTGAACACCAACGAGACATACAATCGATGGCGTTTCAAAGCCTCCAACTGGCTGAAGGGCAAAGGCTATCTGCGCGACGACCGCCGCAACGGACTCATACGTCTGGGCAATGCCGCCAAGAGTGCCATCAGCGGTCAGCAGAACATCTTCGAGGGAATGAACATCAGGTATTTCGGTCCTTTCGATGGTCATGATGTCAAGGAGATTGTGCGTCTGCTGAGGCAGTTGAAAGACATGAAAGGACCTAAACTGCTGCATCTGCATACACAGAAAGGTCATGGATATAAGCCCGCAGAGAAGCAGGCGACGATATGGCATGCACCAGGGAAATTCAATCCCGACACAGGCGAGCGCCTGACAACAGACACCACCGACATGCCTCCTAAGTTCCAGGATGTGTTCGGCGAGACATTGCTCGAACTGGCTAAGCAGAACCCGCACATCGTGGGAGTGACACCAGCCATGCCCAGTGGATGCTCTATGAACATCATGATGAAGGAGATGCCCGACCGCGTTTTCGATGTGGGCATCGCCGAAGGTCATGCCGTGACATTCTCCGGCGGTATGGCGAAGGACGGGCTGCAACCCTTCTGCAACATTTACAGCGCTTTCTCACAACGTGCTTATGACAATGTAATACATGACGTGGCACTGCTCAACCTCCCCGTTGTGCTGTGTCTCGACCGTGCCGGACTGGTGGGCGAGGATGGTCCTACCCATCATGGCGCTTTCGACATCGCTGCCTTGCGCCCCGTTCCCAATCTTACCATAGCCTCACCTATGGACGAGACAGAGTTGCGCAAGATGATGTTCACGGCACAGTTGCCCGACAAGGGCACTTTCGTGATACGCTATCCGCGTGGACGTGGCTCGGTGGTCGATTGGCGCTGCCCGTTTGAAGAGATTGCGGTCGGCAAGGGTCGTTGCCTGCGCGAGGGTACCGATGTGGCTGTACTCAGTTTCGGTCCTCTTGGTGTCGAGGTGCAGAAGGCCATTAGTGACACCACGCTTAGTGTTGCCCATTATGACATGCGCTTTGTGAAACCTCTTGATGAGGAATTGCTCGACGAGGTGGGACGCAAGTTCAAGCGCATAGTGACCGTAGAGGATGGCTCACGTGAGGGCGGTTTCGGCTCGGCAGTGCTCGAGTGGATGTCCGACCACGGCTACACACCACAGATGAAACGCCTCGGACTACCAGACAGGTTCGTAGAGCATGGAACAGTGGCTGAGTTGCAAAAAATAACAGGAATAGACGCGGAGAGTATAAAGAAAGCAGTGGAAGGAACAACGGATTGAACGGATTTTAACTCCTGTACTCCCACACTCCCCACTCCTAAACTCCTGAACTCCTAAATAAAATGAATATAATCATCGTTGGCGCATACGCCATAGGAACACATTTAGCAAAACTGCTGTCGAGAAGTAACAACGACACAGTGCTGATAGACGACAGCGAGGTGCGCCTTGCCAGCGTCAGTGGCGACTATGACCTAATGACATATCTCGCCCCGCCTGCCAGTTTCAAGACACTCAAGGAAGCGGGCGTCAGCAATGCCGACCTGTTCATTGCCGTCACCCCCGACCATTTCCTCAACATCACCTGTTGCATGATGGCCCATTCGCTCGGTGCGAAGAAGACCGTGGCAAAGGTTGACGAGAACGAATATCTCGATGAGAGTCACCAGGCGTTCTTTAATGAGGTGGGTATCGACTCGCTCATCTATCCTGAGCACCTGGCGGCAATAGATATTTGTAACGGACTGAAGATGAGTTGGGTGCGCCAGCGCTGGGATGTGCACAACAGCGCTCTCGTGATGCTTGGCATCAAGATGCGCGAGACTGCAGAGATACTCAATCAACCGCTGAAAGACCTCAGCAAGCCAGACACACCATATCACGTGGTGGCCGTGAAACGTGGCGACGACACCATCATACCGCGTGGCGACGACGTGCTGAAACTGCACGACATGGTCTATTTCATGACCAAACGCGACACCATACCTTACGTCCGCAAGATAGTGGGCAAGGAACATTACGTCGATGTGAAGAACGTGATGATAATGGGTGGAGGCAACACGGCGGTAAGGGCAATAGGCCTGCTGCCGGAGTATATGAATGCCAAGATCATTGAGATGGATGAGGCTCGCTGCGAAGAACTCAACGAACTCATTGACAACGACCGCGTGATGATTATCAACGGCGATGGCCGCGACCTCTCGCTGCTGCGTGACGAGGGCATCGGCAACACACAGGCGTTTGTCGCCCTGACAAGCAATGCCGAGACAAACATCCTCGCATGTCTCACGGCCAAGCGCATGGGTGTGCGCAAGACTGTGGCAGTGGTCGAGAACATGGATTATGTCAGCATGGCCGAGAGTCTTGACATCGGTACTATTATTAACAAGAAAGCACTGGCGGCAAGTCGCATCTACCAGATGATGCTCGACGAGGATGTCACGGTGAGCAACATCAAGTTCCTCACTACTGCCAATGCCGACGTGGCAGAGTTCACCGCTCAGCAAGGCTCTAAGGTCACCCGAAAGAAGGTGTTCGAACTGGGACTGCCCAACGGCGTAACCATCGGTGGACTCGTGCGCAATGGGGTGGGGCAACTCGTAAGCGGAGGCACCCAGATAGAGGCTGGCGACAATGTGGTGGTGTTCTGCCATAACATAAATATGAGCAAGATAGAGAAATTCTTCAAATGATAAACCTGAAGATTATATATAAAATCATTGGGCAACTGCTTTACATCGAGGCATTCCTCATGGCAGTGTGTGTCGCTATGGCATTTGCATATAGCGAGACCGACTCAATGGGTTTCCTCTTCTCAACAATCATCACTGTCGGCGCAGCGCTGTTGTTCCGCTACATGGGTATTAATGCCAACAACACTCTCGGTCGCCGCGATGCTTATCTGCTGGTGACGCTGGTGTGGGTGGTGTTCAGTTTCTTCGGGGCTCTGCCGTTCTACATCACGGGTCATCTGCCTCATTTCACCGATGCTTATTTCGAGACGATGTCGGGTTTTTCGACCACAGGAGCCAGCGTCATCGACAACGTCGAGAGTCTGCCACATGCGCTCAAGTTCTGGCGGTCGCTCACTCAGTGGATTGGCGGCTTGGGAATAGTGTTCTTCACCATAGCCATCATTCCGTCGCTTGTCGGCGGTAACATGCGTGTGTTCTCTGCCGAGGCTACAGGACCGATACGTGCCAAGATGCACCCGCGACTGAAGACCACCGCGAAGTGGATTTGGAGCATTTACACCCTGCTTACCATCGGTTGCGCTCTCTGCTTCTTCTTGTCGGGAATGGATGTCTTCGACTGCATCAACTATTCTATGACAATCACCGCCACAGGAGGATTCTCCACCCACGATGCCTCTACAGGCTATTTCCATTCTGTGGCGATAGACTACACCGCCATCACGTTCATGTTCCTTTCAGGCATCAGTTTTGCCCTGCTTTATGCCATGTTCTTCAAGGCAAAGATAAGGGCATTCTTCAAGAACCTCGAACTGCGGCTCTATATAGCGCTGATAGTTGTTGCCACCGTGGCGATAACCATAATACTCTTGCGCAATTCCGAATACGGATTCCATGATGCTTTCCGCTACTCGCTGTTCCAGGTGGTGTCGTTCATCACCACCACAGGCATTTTCAACGATGATGCAGGCAAGTGGCCTCACATCACATGGGTGATACTCTCCGTCTGCATGTTCTTCGGAGGATGTGCTGGCAGCACCAGCGGAGGTTTCAAGTGCGTCAGGGGAGTGATGGTGCTCAAGGTACTCTTCAACGAACTCAAACGAGTGATACATCCCCGCGCCGTCTTGCCCGTAAGGGTTAACGACCGCATCATACCATACGGTGCACAGGTGTCGGTGCTCACTTTCTTCGTGCTGTACATGCTGTTGTGCCTCCTGTCTTACTTCATAATGATAATCGCAGGAGTCGATAGCACCAACTCGATAACCATAGCACTCAGTTGTGCAAGCAATGTGGGTCCGACGCTCGGACTCGAGATAGGCCCCACAATGTCGTGGAGCATCCTGCCCGACATCGTGAAGTGGCTCTTGTCTGCCCTCATGCTGATGGGACGTCTTGAGATAACCACTGTCGTCGTCCTCTTCACCTCCGCATTCTGGAAAGACAACTAAAACAATGGATAATCGTGCAAATGGCAACCCGAAATACAACATTCGTAATTCAAGAAATAGATAATCGCGCAAGCGACAACTTAACATTTGTAACTCAACATTCGTAATTCTAATATGCTGCTAATAAAATTTGAACCTCTGCTTAAACAAACCCTCTGGGGAGGAGACAAGATAATTCCATTCCAAAGAATGAACTCCCATCTGCAAAACGTGGGCGAGAGTTGGGAAATATCTGGAGTGAAAGACAACGAGACAGTCGTCAACGCTGGCCCCATGAAGGGCAAACGACTCAACGAGGTTGTTGCCGAGATGAAGGAAAACCTTGTGGGCAAGGAAAACTACCAGCGCTTCGGCGACGAGTTCCCGCTGCTTATAAAATTCATCGACGCGCGTCAAGACCTCTCCATCCAGGTGCATCCCACCGACGAGATAGCCCATCGTCAGGGCAAGCCGCGCGGCAAGACAGAGATGTGGTATGCACTGCCATCGGAGCCGGGGGCAAAACTCTACTGCGGACTGAAGAAGCAGATAACACCCGAGCAATATAAGGAAATGGTGAAGAACGACACCATCTGCGATGCTCTCGCTCAATACGAAGTGCACGAGGATGATGTCTTCTTCCTGCCTGCCGGACGCATCCACGCCATTGGTGCTGGCTGCTTCGTGGCAGAGATACAGCAGACAAGCGATGTCACCTACCGCATCTACGACTTCAAGCGTAAGGACAAGGACGGCAACTACCGTGAATTGCACACCCGCGAGGCGGCAGAGAGCATCAACTATACTGTGGAGAAAAACTACCGCACGGAGTATCATCCTCGCAAGAACCAGGGAGTGCCACTCGTTTCATGCCCCTATTTCAGCACCGCTGTCTATGACCTTGACGAGCCAATGACACTAGACTACTCCGAACTCGACTCCTTCGTTATCCTCATTGCAGTGAAGGGAGAAGGCAGCATTACTGACGAACAGGGCAACAAATATTCGTTCATCGCTGGTGAGACAGTGCTCATCCCTGCCTGCGCGAACACCGTTAGGGTAGAAGGCACAGTGAAATTCCTTGAAACGTACGTCTAATTCCTCCTGGACTACGAATTACTCGGATTGTCTCTACGGACTTATGGGATATAGGGACTACGAATTAAACGAATTTCACGGATTGTCTCTACGGACTTAGGGGACTATAAGGGACTACGAATTAAACGAATTTCACGAATTGTCTCTACGGACTTATGGGATTAGGGACTACGAATTAAACGAATTTCACGGATTGTCTCTACGGACTTATGGGACTTAAGGAACTACGAATTAAGCGAATTATTCTAATTATTTTCCTTGAACAACGGATTACAGGGATTGCACAGATTCCTTCTCGTAATTTTGTTTATTGAGAAAGATTGTTTATCTTTGCATCGTAAGACATTAATAATATGACACAACTCAATGAATCGGAGCATCAGGCACAGATGGAAGACATGAGGCAATATGACGAACAGATGCCTTGTGTCGGAATTTTCTGGTATGATGTGAACGATAAGTCTTTCTTCGGTGTTTGTAAGAAAGAACTTACTCCCAGGATGGTGGAAGATGCCGCAGAGAAAGGGCTTCCTTTCATCAACTATCCCCATCTTCATAGGCAAGTGTGGGCGAAAGAGTATTTCCGTGCACAGGCAAAGCACGAGAATACGAAATTCAAAGGCGATTACACCCAGATTCCGAGGGGGCGTGTGGCTTGGAACATCGACAAGTTTATTGTCCTTGTGGGACATTGGGCAGAGCCGATACAGGAAGAATTAACAACTCTCATAGAGCAAGAATTCTCATTGCCATATTTCGAGTTCGTCTATGATGAGCACTGGGATCTAGGTCATGGATGGTCGGGTGACATGCCTTAAGTTTAAAGACGTTAAGGTGTCGGAGTTAATTAATCCGTAGTTTTTAACGCAAATGCCCGTTAATGGAACGTAAATAACCGATAATTATTTATTTGCGTGTAATTAGCGTTAATTCGCGGAGAAAAAAACACAGTTTAATCCGTTGTTTAAGGAGAGAAATTAGAATAATTCGCATAATTCGTAGTCCCGAAAGTCCCGAAAGTCCGTAGAGCCAATCAGCAATCCGTAGTTTTTAACGTAAATGCCCGTTAATGGAGCGTAAATGACCATTAATAATCTATTATCGTGTTATTCGCGTTAATTTGCGGATAAATAATAATCCGTGCAATTCGTAGTTGTTTTCCTCCGCCAATTATCGTAAATGGAACGTAAATAAACGATAATAATTTTCGTGTTATTCGCGTTAATTGTCGGAGAATAATCTGTGAAATCGTTCGTTAGAAAAAAATCAGGATAAATACATAGTTTAAAAATCAACGTAATCCGCGTAATCTGTGGTTTTTTGAAGGAAAGAAATTAGAATAATACGTTTAATTCGTAGTTTTTTAACGTAAATACCCGTAAATGGGTCGTAAATGACCATTAATAATTTATTATCGTGTAATTAGCGTTAATTCGCGGATAAATAATAATCCGTGCAATTCGTAGTTGTTTTCCTCCGCCAATTATCGTAAATGGAACGTAAATAAACGATAATAATTTTCGTGTTATTCGCGTTAATTGTCGGAGAATAATCTGTGAAATCGTTCGTTAGAAAAAAATCAAGATAAATACATAGTATTAAAATCAACGTAATCTGCGAAATCTGTGGTTTTTAAGGAAAGAAATTAGAATAATTCGCATAATTCGTAGTCCCTAAAAGTCCCGAAAGTCCGTAGAGCCAATCAGCAATCTGTGGTTTTTATTGAAAGAAATTAGAATAATTCGTATAATTCGTAGTCCTTAAAAGTCCGTAGAGCCAATCCGTTAAATCCTCAGTCCGCAGGACAAATAAACCATAGAACAGAAGAAGGGCACCGAGAATTATTCCCGATGCCCTTCTTTTAAATTATGGTATTATGATTAATCGTCAATCACTATTCTGTGCTCCAGTCTGTGTGCATAGGTGAATAACCCAGGTCGTCGTCAACAACCTCATCATTACCCTTTGCATCAGCAAAACCAGGGCCGTTAGGTTTATCAGGGTCTGGTTCGCCTGCTGCTCCGTCGCTCCATTTTCCCATGCCTGGCTCACCTCCAAGCACAGAAGAGATGAGGTTGAGGTTAACCATGTGTGTCTCTGGAATGATATATATCTTTTTCATTGTCTTATTATCTTTTTATCTTTATTCCTTTGGTTATTTCACGAACACTTTCTTGCCGTTTCTGATGTAGATGCCTCTAGCAGATGGCTTGCCATTGAGTTTCTGACCGTTAAGGTTATACCATACAGCATTAGCCTCTTCATCTTCAATCAATACACCTGCCTCTTCGATACCTGTAATTACAGTCTCACCCTCATCAAGTTCTGTAAAGATGAATGAGAACATCGGGCAACCAGCAGGTCTCGATGGACTTGGCTTAACCTCTGATGTCGGCAACTGAAGGTATGCAGAGTTCTTATGCAGTTTAATGCCCTTGTTAGACACGCGGTAGAACATCTCGTCACCTTCTACCACATCACCATAAGGAGTACCGTCTTCTTTAAGTTTCTGATACTTATATGTCATCGCATAGTTGGTGAGTTCGTCATCTTCTCCAACGAACATACCTAATGTCAAACCTTCGGTTGCTACATTTGCCTTTAGCATGTTGCCATAAGTTCCATGGAGGTAATTACCAGTATCGTGCATATCGGGAGCGAAGAGGTGGAAACCGCCATCTATAATCTCCAGTTTCTCATCATTAGTGCCGATTATACAACCTTGTTCTGCTGCCAAAATGGAAGCATTGTCAGATGCGATATCAAATAAAGTAAGAGTACGGTTGTCATAGTCGGCACCTTGAACTACATATGCTTTCACCTTTTTACCAGAGAAGAAATTGGTCAGAGAGTGATCAATCCTGTATGCGCGGCTCTCAGAAGCATAACCCTTAACATTTACAGTCTTCAAGTCTCTTGACACACCAATCTTCTTGATAGCAACACCATTCAGCCAGAGTTCAACATCCTGCTTGGTGGTATTCCTCATGATGTAAACCTTGTCACCTTCAACATCAAGTGTCTTTGTAAAGTCACTGCTGCTCACGCCATCAGTAGAATACTTTGCAATTACGGTCGCATGTGCTACAGGTGTTGCTCTTACATAAATATATGCATCATCATCAACCTGAGGAACCACAATCTTGAGGAACTCTGTGTTGCTATCACTATATCCAAGATTGTCCAATTTGAGGGTGGTGTTTGTCACACCAAGGGTCCTATTCTGTTTCTTGATGTTGTTAAACTGGTCAGTAGAACGTTTAAAGCCCAGACCTGCAGTTTCATCGAACATCTTCATGGCTCCATAGAGTTGTCCTCCGTTAGCAAACAAAATGCCTGATTCATTCTGTGGAGCAATACGAAGACACCAAGCGTCCTGATAACTCTCCCAGCCTTTATGCTCTTCGTCAAGATTCGAAGCTTCTCTTTCTTGGCCGATCGGATCATTAACATACGAGTACAAGTCCGTGAAATCCCATGTATATGGATAAGTCTTTGTTTCACGATAACCAACAGCCATGGTACGTTCAGCATGATCGGTTATATAACTACCATCAAGGGTCTTATTACCGAGCATAATTCTGTATGAACCGTAATCGCCAATCTGAGGTGTATATGACACGGCTGTTGCATTACCTGGTTCATTCTCTGTGAAGGTTACCGTCTTAGCATTACCATTCTGGTCGTACATCTTCAAATTGTCAATGCGCAAGACTTTAATGCGTTCACCTTTTCCATGATTATGCAAAACATATGTCATTGTTTTTGTTTCGGTGCTCTTATCGGTATAAAGCACTTCATAACTGGAAGAACTCTGTAACACATCATTATTCGTCACATGGGTATCATTTCTGTATATCTCAATGCGATAAATCTTCAAAAGATTACCTTGCGACATCGTGATGGAGAATGGACCATTTTCGTCGACAATGAAGTTATAATCACCAAAGAGAACACAATTACCACCACTGATTCTCGAAGAAGAACCACCAATCGCGTATGGCGTATCAATTTTCTTTCCTCTTCCTTCTTTTCCATCGCTATCCAAACTGACATCGCGGCCATTTCCTATAGTAAGTACGGCTTTAGCATCACTATCGCTCGTACCACCATAACGAGACATAAGAACACGGACACGGTCGTCTTTCTTCAGGTTAGGAATAGTGAGCTTGCCACCTACCAACAAGCCGACAAAACGGTCACGGAAGGCAGACGTAGTTGCATCGAGATCATTATAGATACATACTGTATTTGTGGGAGAATCAAAAACAAGACCTTCTGTCTCAACTATCATATCGGCATTGTCGCCCTCCATATCATAAACACTTTTATAAACAGGCTCTGTATTTTTGTAGCGATTCAGATATTCAAAATTCCAATCTGGAGTTGTCTGGTGAGTTTCTTTATACAATTGTGAAGAAGTATCTGTTCCCTTGCCTAATGCCAATGGTGTGCTATAGAAATCCCAAACTTTAATTTGATTAGTTTCCTTATTAGCATATTTTTCTGCCTTATAGGCAATAGTTACTACGAAGATGGCATCTTCTGTAGTCCCACTTGGATTCATACGTACCAAGATTGCACCTCCTTTATTAGCAGCCTTTCCTTCATTGGTTGTTTTGAACACAACATTCGACACCTTCAAAGTACCATTCTCCACGCTAACCGTTGCACTCTCTACATTTCCAAGGAAGCCATTTGTATATTCATTGTTTTTAATTGCAACTGTCTGCAAACCATAATTAGCCGTATTTGGAACCAAGAATGAACTGTTTTCACCTGAACCATTGTCAACAACATAGCTCAACGGGCCAATATAGCTGGTCTTTTTAGGAGTAAAAGTATAATCGTGAAGATGGAAAACGGGCCACTCACTATTACTGTTATAGGCATTACGTGAAAGATAATAGTGTTTACCTTTTTCGACCTCTATATTAAATGTCGTTTTTCCTGTTCCACCTTTACTCTGTATAAGTGAAGTACCTGAACCATCAGCATTTTTACCGACAAAGCACATATTTCCGTTGGCTCCGTTTTGTTGCTCTAAGTAACCATTTATCTCCAATGTGCCATCCGCTTCTGGGAAGAAATAATAATAGGTTCCTTCGCTGGGTACAGCAGCATCTCCGTCTCCACTAAATTCAGCGTAAGTATTTCCATCACTGGCTTTAGATGTTGAACACGGACCGACACCTGAATATCGATCTATATAAGTAAGGTTGTTGTCGCTACCAAACTGCATCGTCATGAAAGGAACAGCAGCATGTTTATCTGTAAGGACACCAGCTTCTGTAAATTCAAACTTATATGTTCCGTCATTACTGGTAATTTCATATTTCGCTTTTTTCCAAGAGGTAATTTCTATCTTCTGAATATAGGTTCCTGAAGCACAATTAATAGAGACAGTACCATCACCTACACAGAAATATTTTTCTGAGCGAGTGATTCCATGATTTCCGTCCAAAAGAACAATATTGCCCTCACTATCAACTTGAGGTGCCCCACTTACTTGCAAAGACACATTATTTGAACTAAAGGTAGGCTGAGCTACACCATCATCACGATCATATTCAATGTATAACAAGTCTCCATCGTGCAAGTCAACAATATTGAATTGCTTGTTTTGACCGGAAGTATTCTTATATCCACGATTGTATGCTGTCCATGTACCGGAAGTAGAAATGCCTTCAGGAGCAAATCGAAATGCCCAACTATACCAGCAAGCTAAATTACCACTGTTTCCAATACTTCTTAAACAGGTAATGCCATCCTGTGAGATTGTCGCAACAGTTGCATTGTCCCCATAATCAGTAAATGTGTAGGACTCATCCAACTTAGGCTCATACGATTGCGCCATCGCGTTCCCTATAAACGCCGTGACTAAAACGAATAAAGTAAATAACCTTTTCATTTTGTTTTTAAAGAATTTGTTATAAGTTTTGTTATAAGTTTTGTTATCTATTTCGTTATACCTTGAGCATCCTTTGTTAGTGCTTTGGGCAGTTTTGTGACATTTTGTCGTTTAAGTTGTAATTTCGGTGCAAAAGTAACACAATTTCCTTAAATATTATAATATATGGTGTAATCTTTTGTTTGTTATAGGTGTCAAAATACACCGTAAGTTACATAAAATAAAAGAGATGATACACAAAACAAAAAAATAACAAACTCCTGCGAACACTGCGATTTTTCTCCGCAAATTAACGCGAATAACACGATAATAGATTATTATCGGTTATTTACGCTCCATTAACGGGCATTTAGGTTCAAAACCACGGATTACACTGATTACACGGATTTTTTTCTTCCCCCCTCGGGGGGATTAGAGGAGGGGTTATTACACAAATTATTCTAATTATTCTAATTTCTTTCCTTAAAAACCACAGATTTCGCAGATTACGTTGATTTTAATACTATGTATTTATCTTGATTTTTTTCTAACGAACGATTTCACAGATTATTCTCCGACAATTAACGCGAATAACACGAAAATTATTATCGTTTATTTACGTTCCATTTACGATAATTGGCGGAGGAAAACAACTACGAATTGCACGGATTATTATTTATCCGCGAATTAACGCTAATTACACGCAAATTAATTATTATCGGTTATTTACGTTCCATTAACGGGCATTTACGTTAAAAACAACGGATTACGGATTGGCTCTACGGACTTTCGGGACTTTTAGGGACTACGAATTATGCGAATTATTCTAATTTCTTTCAATAAAAACCACAGATTTCGCAGATTACGTTGATTTTAATACTATGTATTTATCTTGATTTTTTTCTAACGAACGATTTCACAGATTATTCTCCGACAATTAACGCGAATAACACGATAATAGATTATTAATGGTCATTTACGACCCATTAACGGGCATTTGCG
The DNA here is from genome assembly GCA_002394385.1 of Prevotella sp. UBA4330. Taxonomy (GTDB): domain Bacteria; phylum Bacteroidota; class Bacteroidia; order Bacteroidales; family Bacteroidaceae; genus Prevotella. The sequence continues at coordinate 32,439 of DGTS01000021.1, read as the reverse complement.
TTAAAAACTATGGATTGCTGATTGGCTCTACGGACTTTTAGGACTTTCGGGACTACGAATTATACGAATTACTCTAATTTCTTTCCTTAAACAACGGATTGCACGAATTACACGGATTTTAACTTCGCACTCGGGGGGACTGAGGAGGGGCTTGAAATAAATCCGCGTTAATCCGTGAAATCCGTGCCATAAAAACTACGAATTATACGAATTATTCTAATTTCTTTCCTTAAAAACCACAGATTTCGCAGATTACGTTGATTTTAATACTATGTATTTATCTTGATTTTTTTCTAACGAACGATTTCACAGATTATTCTCCGACAATTAACGCGAATAACACGAAAATTATTATCGTTTATTTACGTTCCATTTACGATAATTGGCGGAGGAAAACAACTACGAATTGCACGGATTAGGCACGAACAAACATATTACTTCATCCCTCATCGGGGGGATTTGAGGAGGGGTTCTATGTGCAATCACATACCAAAATAGGCTATATTGGAAAGTAAAATAGCCTATTTTGGTGAGTAAAAAAGGCTATTTAGGTCAGGAAAGTAATTATAGTCTTCTTTCTGAAGTTGTGGGAGTTAAAGGAGTTAGGGAGTTAAGGAGTTAAGACGTCACTGTTAAGCCCGAGAACTTCATCGTAGTGGTGGCAAACAGGTCAAATGTCTTAACTTCTTAACTCAACAACTTCTTAACTCAATAACTTCTTAACTCAATAACTCAAAAACTCAATAACTCAAAAACTCAATAACTCAAAAACTCAAAAACTCAAAAACTCAATAACTCAATAACTCAAAAACTCAAAAACTCAATAACTCAAAAAACTTCTTAACTCCCGTTATTTCAGTATGCCTCTTCCTCTGCAATCTCCTTCTTGGTTATCTGCTTGCGGTCGAGCGAGCGCCATACGTAGGCGATGTAGGCGAGGACAAAGGGGATGAGCAGCGAGACGTAGAACATGGTGCGCAGTGTGAACTCGCTGCTTGAGGAGTTCTGTATGGTGAGCGAACTCTGGAGGTCGATGTTAGAAGGGTAGTAGGCTGTGCCGTTCCATCCTGCGAGGAGGAAGAGCACGAGCACCGTGAGCACTGTGCCGATGCCTGCCGGCCATATACCTTTAATATATGTGCGGCTGCGCACGGTGCGTATGATGCCGTAGAGCACGAGTGCCACACCTATTATTAATATAATAAGGAGGTACCACATGTCGAGCAGGTTGTGAAGGTATTTCATCGGCTCCATCACTATAGTGCCTGTGGCTGCGTCAACGGCATAGCCGTCTTTCAGCAGTGTGCGCACGAGGAACGCCACGAAGAGGATGAGGAATGGCACGGCATCGCCGATTACCTTGACGCTGCAACGGCTCTCGAGCACCTCGTCCTTGATGTTATTCATGAAGTAGAGCGAGCCGAGTACACGTGCAAGGAAGAACACGGCGAGTCCGAGGATGAGGTTCCAGGGGTCGAGCAGTGCGTCGAGACCGTGTGAGGCGTTTGCCCAACTGCTTATCACGGGCTCGATGCCGCTGGTGAGATTCTGCTTCTCCACGATGAAGTTGGAGCCATTGAAGAATGTGGCTACGGCACCGCCGAGCAGCAGCGGTCCTATGATGCCGTTGGCAACGAGGAACCACTGGAATGTCTTTGTTCCGAGAATGTTGCCCAGTTTGTTCTGGAACTCATAACTCACCGCCTGCAGTACGAAGGAGAAGAGGATGAGCATCCATAGCCAGTAGGCACCGCCGAAACTGGTGCTGTAGAAGAGTGGGAACGAGGCGAAGAATGCTCCGCCGAAGGTGACGAGCGTGGTGAAGGTAATCTCCCACTTGCGCCCGGTGCTGTTTATCATTAGTCGGCGTTCCTCTGGTGTTCTGCCAAGGGTGAAGAGCAGCGAGTTGCCGCCCTGCACGAAGAGCAGGAAAACGAGGAGTGCTCCAAGGAGCGACACGAGGAACCACCAGTAGTGTTGTAAGAAATTGTATGTCATGATGATTTACTTTGAACTTTGAACATTGAACTTTGAACATTGGCTTTGTCGTGTTTGCTGCGACGGCGTCGCAGCATAGGGGACTATTGGCGCTCAACAAATCCCGCTTAACTCTAAACTCTCAACCCTCAACTCTCAACCTTCGTCTCATATTCTGGTCCCTTCTTTATTTGCTTGAGAAGGATGTTTATCTCCACGGCGAGCATGGTGGTGAAGAGGGCGAGGAAGATGAAGAACGTGAGAGCCACTGAGCCTGACGAGATGTCGCTCACGGCGACACCGGTGGGCAGCATGTCCTGGATGGTCCAGGGCTGACGGCCGAACTCCGCTACGAGCCATCCGCTCTCTGAAGCGATGTATGCCAGCGGCACGAGTGCTATCGCCAGCCAGTAGTGCCACTTAGGCAGTCCTGTGAGGTCGCTGGCATCGGCGTGTGTCTCGGGTAGCACTCCGAAGGAGGCCATCAGTCGCCGCGTTATGACCGAGAGCCATGGCACGCGGAACGACAGCAGTGTCATCACGGCGAAGAACAGGATGAAGATGCAGCCCAGTCCCACCATGGTGCGGAACGCCCAGAAGTTCACGGGGATGAAAGGCACCACCTCGCTCTTGTCCTTGATATATCCGTATCCGAAGTATTTCATGTTGGCGTTGAGACAGTCGCTGGCAGCCTTGAGGTCAGCCTTGTCGTTCTCGGGGATTGCGGTCTGTCCCTTGTATTTCGACTTCAGTTGCCGATAGGTGTTCAGTGCTGCTATGGCTTGTTTGCCACGCTCCATTTTCTCGTCCATAGACGGTTCGGTAACACCGTCGGGCGTGGTATATCCGTTGAGAATGTCGTTGATGCCGGGCACATAACCGTCGGGCTTGTTTGTTGCCATGATGCTTAGTGCGTACGGCATGTCTATCTTCAGTGCCGGTGCCTCGGTGTTGGCGTAGTCGGGCTGTGCCAGAGGATTCACCCATGCCACTGCCGTCAGTCCCTGTTCGGTGCCACCGTTGTAGAGTGCTTCCATTGCCGCCAGTTTCATCGGCTGCGCCTTAGCCACCTGCTGTCCTGAGATGTGTCCGGTGAAAGCAGCGCCGAGCGAGGCGATGAGTCCCACGATGCTTGCTATCTTGATGCTCTCGACGGCGAGTCGTGTCTCGCGTTTCTTCCAGAGATACCAGCACGACACTGCCACCACGAAGATGGCTCCTATTATCCATGAGGAGATTACGGTGTGGAAGAACTTGCCCACGGCGAACGGCGAGAATGCCACGGCGAAGAAATCGACCATCTCGTGACGCATGGTGTCGGCGTTGAACTCGCATCCCACGGGGTACTGCATCCAAGAGTTTGCCACAAGAATCCACCATGCCGAGATGGTAGCGCCAAGTCCTGTAAGCCATGTTGATGCGAGATGGAATCCGCGCGACACTTTCTGCCATCCGAAGTACATCACGGCAACGAAGGTGCTCTCCATGAAGAACGCCACGATGCCCTCGATGGCGAGCGGAGCGCCGAAGATGTCGCCCACTATCCATGAGTAGTTGCTCCAGTTTGTGCCGAACTCGAACTCGAGGATGATTCCTGTTGCCACACCCATGGCGAAGTTCACTCCGAAGAGTTTCTGCCAGAAGCGTGCCGCGTCTTTCCAGAACTGCTCGCCAGTGCGGTAGTAGCGTGTCTCTACGATGCCCATGATTACCGCCAGTCCCAGTGTCAGCGGTACGAAGAGCCAGTGGTAGATGGCGGTGAGAGCGAACTGCGCTCTTGCCCAGTCCACTGCTCCGGCGTCGATTGCAAGAAATAGGTTGTTCATGATATGTTTGGTTTAGGGGTTTGGTCGTTTGGTTGTTTAGGGGGCTGCGATGGCATCGCAGCATAGGGGACGAGAGGGACGAGAGGGACGAGAGGGGCGGGGCGGAAGAGGGGCGCTTAGCGGTCAAGCACCTCGGTTGCCACGAAGTCTGCCTCCTTGCCTTTCTCGCTGTGCTGCGAGATGAAGTTGGGGAAGAAGAACAGTTTGAGTATTATGAAGATGATGAACAGTTTGATGCCGATTATAAGCCACAGCGTCTTGCCCAGCCTCATGTTGCGGAAACCGTCATAATAGAGGTCGAAGGCCCTGTAAAGGAAACTGTTTTTCTTCATTGTCGTCAGAGGTTTGATTATATATAAGGTTGTACAGCGCAAAGATAGCAAAAAGATTTCACAATCCAAATCTTTTGCCGTTTATTGTTCCGTTTTTCCTTAAAATTCAATATTTTTAAGTTACTTAATGTTTTATATAAGTGGAAATGTTGGTCAATTTGAGAAAAAACTCTACTTTTGCACACATATTTATAAATAAGGAGTGTAACAATAAAGATGAATAAGAAAATTCTAATACCACTGATATTGGTTATCGCGTTGCTTCTTGGCGGTGTGGCATGGCTCACGGTGAGCCTTAACGAGCAGAAAAAGGAGAACAAAGACATGCAGGAACTCGCCGAACTCGACAAGAAGGAGATGGAGAACGAGTACCAGCGCTTTGCGGAGCAATACACCGAGATGAAGTCGCGAATCAACAATGACTCCATCGTGGCGCAGTTGACCCGTGAGCAGTTGCGCACACAGCAGTTGCTGAAGGAACTGAAGTCGGTGAAGGCCAACGACGCACGCGAGATAACCCGACTGAAGAAGGAACTGGCAACATGCCGCGCCGTGATACGCAGTTATGTGCTTGAGATAGACTCGCTGAACCGACTGAACCAGAACCTCACTGAGGAGAATACCCGCGTGAAGGGACAGTATGAGGAGGCGACACGACAGATAGAAGGACTGAATGCTGACAAACAGTCGCTCACGGAGAAGGTTGCCATCGCCGCGCAACTGGATGCAACAGGCATACAGATGCAGATGATTGACAAGAAAGGCAAGGCAACGGAGAAGATGAAGAAAGCGAAGCAACTGAGAGTGTCGTTCAAGATAGCGAAGAACGTCACGGCTACCAACGGTGTTCGCACCCTGTATGTGCGCATCACGACACCTGCCGGCACCGTTCTTGGCAACGCCGGCACATTCCAGTATGAGAACCGACAGTTGCAGTGCTCTATGAAGAAAGGCGTGGAATATGGCGGAAACGAAACGCCTGTGACGCTCTATTATGATATCAACCAGTTCCTTGATGCTGGCAACTATCAGGTGAGCATCTTTGCAGACGGACAGATGATTGGCTCGAAAAGTGTAAGGTTTGAGTAATGAATATGAATAGACTAACAATTATATTGTTTTTTGCATGTTGCTGCATGGGAGTCCATGCGCAGAAGGTGCTCACGCTGGAGGAGTGCCGCAGCATGGCATTGGAGAACAATAAGCAACTGAACGTGGCGCGGCTCGGACAGGAAGTGGCAGAGAACACTCGCAAGGCGGCACGCACGAAGTATCTCCCGAGGGTGACCGCTCTTGGCGGTTACGAACTGACAAGTCGTGAGATATCGCTGCTCAATGATGACCAGAAGACGGCATTGAACAACCTGGGCACAAATATTGCAGGCAAGGCAGGCGGTGCACTGACAGAGACACTTACTGGCTTTGTGCAGAAAGGACTGATAGCACCAGAGATGGCGCAGCAGATAGGAGGGATGTTCGCTAATCTCTCGGCACCAGTGGCACAGGCTCTGGACGGCGTGGGAAGTCATGTGAGACAGGCTTTCCGCACCAACAACCGCAACATGATGGGCGCTTCGGTGATGGTGACGCAGCCTGTTTATATGGGTGGTGCCATAACGGCTGCCAACCGTCTGGCTGATCTCGGCGAGAAGATGTCGGCGACGAAATATGAACTGGCACGACAAACCACCATTTACGACATCGACCAGGCATATTGGCTGGTGGTGTCGGTGAAGCATAAGGAACGTTTGGCACGCAACTATCTTGAACTGGTGAAGAAGTTTGACAGTGATGTCAGCAAGATGTTCAACGAAGGAGTGGCTACGCGTGCCGATGCACTGCAGGTGAACGTGAAGGTGAACGAGGCAGAGATGCAGGTGATGCAGGCCGAAGACGGTGTGGCACTTGCCAAGATGCTGCTCTGTCAACTGTGCGGAATGCCATGCGACGAGGACATCACACTTGCCGATGAGGACACCGAGAACCTTGCCCTGCCGATGTACGACGAGGGTAGGGCAGTAACCACCTACGATGGTCGCCCCGAGGTGCAAATGCTGCAGACGGCTGTGGATATGGCCAAGGTGTCAACAAAACTCGCCCGTGCAACATACCTTCCGCAAGTGTTGGTGACAGGAGGGTATCTGGTTACCAATCCTAATGTGTATAACGGTTTCGAGAAAAAGTTCGCCGGCACATGGAATGTGGGAATAATGTTTCGCGTGCCAATATGGAACTGGAACGAGGGAGCGTATAAGGTGAGGGCAACGAAGGCTGCAACGCAGATAGCGCAGATGGAACTTGCCGATGCCACGGAGAAGATATCGCTGCAGGTGAGTCAGTGCCGCTTCAAGGTGAAGGAGGCCAACCGCAAGTATAATGTCGCCTTAAAGAATGTGGAGAAGGCAGAAGAGAACTTGCGCTGCGCTAATCTCGGCTTTGCAGAAGGCGTTATTCCCATCACCGATGTCATGGCGGCACAGACGGCATGGATGCAGGCACAGACAATGAAGGTGGAGGCAGAGATTGACGCCCGACTCAGTGATGTTGCCCTGAAGAAGGCTTTGGGGGAATTGTAAACTTAGGAGTTCTGGAGTTTAGGAGTTCAGAAGTTTAGATAATGGAATGTTAAACTAATAATTATATTATGTCGGTAAAGACGCAACATAACAATATTTTGCTTGCCGTTCTCGGCTTAGTGGTAGTGGTGGCAATAGTTGCTATCATCGGTCTCTTCGCTTTTGGACATGCTGACGAGGAGATACAAGGCGAAATAGAAGTGACAGAATATCGCGTGTCGAGTAAAGTGCCAGGACGAATCCTTGAACTGCGCGTCAAGGAGGGCGACTATGTTAAGGTTGGTGACACCCTTGCCATTCTCGATGCCCCAGAGGTGGAGGCAAAGATGACGCAGGCGCAGAGTGTGCAGAACGCCGCGGCTGCAATGAGCGAGATGGCTCAGAACGGAGCGCGTCATCAGCAGATACAGGGCGCTTACGAACTATGGCAGCAAGCCACAGCGGGTCTTGAGATTGCCAAGAAGAGTTACGAGCGTGTGCAGCGACTCTACGACGAGGGTGTGATGAGCGCCCAGAAACGCGACGAGGCACTGGCACAGTATAAGGCTCTCGAAGCACAGGCAAAGGCTGCGAAGAGTCAGTATGACATGGCTATGGAGGGTGCGCGAAAGGAAGAGAAGAAAGCCGCAGCAGCACAGGTGAACCAGGCACAGGGCGCTGTCCAGGAAGTGAGGTCGTACAAGCGCGAACTGGTGCAGACGGCACAGATGGAAGGCGAGGTGAGCACGGTGTTCCCGAAGGTGGGCGAACTTGTGGGCACAGGCTCTCCCATCATGAGCATTTCTGTTATGAATGACATGTGGGGCACGTTCAATGTACGTGAGGACTTGCTGAAAGGAATGAAGGTGGGCAGCGAGATTACTGCTTACAGTCCTGCTTTCGACAAGAACATAAAGTTGAAAGTGTTCTATATCAAAGACCAAGGCTCTTATGCCGTATGGAAGGCGACGAAGAGCAATGGACAGTATGACCTGAAGACCTTTGAGGTGAAGGCTCGTCCGGTGGAGAAGATTGACGGTCTGCGTCCGGGCATGTCGCTGATAGTTAAGAAATAATGTACGAAAAGAGGAACCCTTTTCTTCGCATCTTGAGCGTTGCGCGCCGCGAGTGTGGACTGCTGCTGTCAACGCCGATATACATCTTCTGCATGGTGATATTCCCCATCGTGACGGTGATATTCTTCACTTCGCTGATGGACGACGGACTGCCGCAGGAGATGCCTATAGGCATTGTTGACCTTGACAACACCACCACCACGCGCTCCATCATACGCCGTCTCGACGGGATGCAGACCAGCAAAGTGGTGGGCAAGTATGCCAATCCCGCAGAGGCTCGCAAGGCGATGCAGAAGAACGAGATATACGCTTTCCTCTATTTCCCTGAAGGCACCACCTCGGCACTTATTTCCCAGCGACAGCCTAAGGTGTCGTTTTATTATAACAGCACGATGCTCATGGCTGGTGCGCTGCTTTTCCGCGACATGAAGACGGTGTGCACGCTGGGTTCGGCGGCAGTGGGGCAGGCCACGATGCGTGCCCGAGGCTTTACCGACGAGCAGATAGCGACATTCCTGCAGCCCACGTCCATCGACCTTCACATGATAGGCAACCCATGGGCTAACTATAACATCTATCTCTCGGCATTTATGGTGCCTGGCGTGCTTATGCTCTTTGTCTTTCTCATCACAGTCTATTCCATAGGAACCGAGATGAAGTTCAACCGCAGCAAGGTGCTGATGCGTCTCTCTGGAAATGACATCTGGGTGGCAATGCTCGGCAAGATGCTGCCGCAGACGCTGGTATTCCTCATCATTTTCTATGGATACCTTATATATGTATATGGCTTCCTCCATTTCCCGCACCAGGGAGCATGGTACCAGATAGCCCTTATCGGAATGCTTGCCATCATAGCATCGCAGTCGTTCGGCGTGTTTGTCTTCGGACTGGTGCCGTCGCTCCGCATGTCGTTGAGTGTCTGCTCGTTGTGGGGAGTGCTCAGTTTCACCATGTGTGGCGCTGCCTTCCCGATATTTGCAATGAACCCTATGCTTGAGAGTATTGCTCAACTCTTCCCCTTGCGCCATTATTATATGTATTATCAGATATGCATATTCAATGGCTTCCCGTCGAGTGACGCATGGGTTAATCTTCTTGCTCTTTTCATCTTCATCTGCCTCCCTGTCTTCGTAATGAAGAACATACGCAAGGCAATGCTCGAGTATGTGTATATTCCGTGATGTAATTAAGGAGTTATGGAGTTAAGGAGTTCTTTCTCCGCTTTGCTATGAAAGCGACGCAAGCGTCGAGCGATGGAGTTAAGACAATAGATTTAAAAAGAGGATATTAAAGATATGTTGACAAAGACGACGTTTAGTTTTGAGAGTATAATGGCTTGGCAAAAGGCTCATGCTTTTGTCCTGTCCGTTTATAGAATCACTAAACATTTTCCTGACGATGAGAGGTATGGTCTTACTTCACAATTCAGAAGGGCTGCAATTTCTATTGAAGCGAATATTGCTGAAGGATACAAGAAACTGCTTGGCTTAAAACATATGTCTTAACTCCTTAACTCCATAACTTCATAACTCCTAAAAAGTGATGTTTAAACGAATAAAAGAAGGAATATACGACACATGCTATATATGGTTGAAGGAAATGCGCTCCGTCATTAGTGATGAGGGAGTGTTGATTTTCTTTATCATTGTGCCGCTGCTTTATCCTCTGCTTTACTCGTGGGCGTACAATAACGAGGTGGTGCGCGATGTGCCTGTGGCGGTGGTCGATTTCTCCAACAGTCAGACGTCGCGGCAGTTCATCCGCCAATGTGATGCGTCGCCCGATGTGAAGGTGACTTACCGTTGTACCTCTCTCGACGAGGCGCGGCAGTTGGTGGGCCATCAGGTGGTGCGCGGTGTCATCTATTTCCCTGCCAATTTCGAGGAGAATCTTGGCCGCATGCAGCAGTCGAAGGTGAGCGTCTATTGCGACATGAGCATGATGCTTGCTTATAAGGCCATCTATGCAACGACGATGGCAGTGTCGCAGAACATGAATGCCGGCATACAGGTGAAACTGTCTGGCAACTACACCGACCGTGAGGATGCCATACTCGCCAAGCCACTCGACTTCGAGGAGGTGCAGATGTTTAATACCACAGGAGGTTACGGCAACTTCATCCTGCCCTGTGTACTTGTGCTTATATTGCAGCAGACATTGCTTCTGGGCATCGGACTCAGTGCTGGCACTGCCCGCGAGAACAACCGTTATAAAGACCTTGTGCCCGTTAGCCGCCACTATAACGGCATCTTCCGCATTGTCTTCGGAAAGTCGCTGTGTTACTTTATGATATATGCTGTGATGGCGGCATATATAACGCTCATTGTTCCGAAGATATTCAGTTTCACCAGCATATCGCAGGCGTCAGACCTCTTTGCGCTGATGCTGCCTTATTTGCTGTCGTGTATATTCTTCGGGATGTTCATGTCGTGTATGGTGCGCTATCGTGAGAATGTTATCCTTCTTGTGGTTTTCACCTCTTTGCCATTCCTCTTCCTTGCCGGCATCTCATGGCCAGAGAGCAGTCTGCCGCCCGTATGGCGCAGCATTGCCTATATACTGCCATCCACTTTCGGCGTGCGTGGCTTTGTCAGAATAAGCAGCATGGGTGCCACCCTTGATGATGTCACCCATGAGTATATGTGCTTGTGGATTCAGTCGCTGGTTTATTTCTTCGCCACCTGTGCCGTTTATAAGTTCCAGTTGACGCAGACACGTCAACACGTGGTAGAGAAATATGCCTCTATCAAGCGCAAGGCGGAGAAACATAAGTTGAGCGTTGAGGGTTGAATGTTGAGCGTTGAAAGTTGAGGGTTGAGCGAAAGTTGTTGAAAGTTTAAAGTTGAGGGTTGAGCGAGAAGAGAATAATAGTAACTTCGCTCAACCCTCAACTTTAAACGCTCAACATTCAACCCTCAACCCTCAACCATTTTTCACTCCAACAATCTTTGTTGGTGGTTGCTCCTTGTTGCGACGGTTGACAACGGTCACCACAGCCTGTGCCAAATTGAGGAATGCCAGTCCTGTCATCGAGTCTGCCGACAGTGCTGCGGGCTTGCCCTCGTCGCCACTCTCGCAGATGCCCTGCACCAGTGGTATCTGAGCCAGCAACGGTACGTTGAGTTCCGCAGCCAGTTGCTTGCAACCCTCTTTGCCGAAGATGTAGTATTTGTTCTCTGGCAGTTCCTTCGGTGTGAACCATGCCATGTTTTCTATGAGTCCGAGGATGGGCACGTTCACCTTCTCGTTGCGGTACATGTCAACGCCTTTACGTGCGTCGGCCAGTGCCACCTGCTGAGGTGTCGATACGATGACGGCACCCGTTATGGCAAGAGTCTGCAACAGCGTCAGGTGTATGTCGCTTGTGCCCGGCGGTGTGTCCAGTATCAGATAGTCCAGTTCGCCCCAGTTGGCATCGCCGATGAGTTGTTTCAGCGCGTTCGAAGCCATGCCGCCGCGCCACAGCGTTGCCGTGTCGGGGTTCACGAAGAATCCTATCGACAGCAGGCGCACACCATATTGCTCTATCGGCTCAATGAGGTCGCGGCCGTCAACATGCACAGCGTATGGACGGGCATCCTCGACGTTGAACATCTTTGGCATGCTGGGGCCGAAGATGTCGGCATCGAGCAGTCCCACACGATAGCCAAGCCGCGCCAGCGAAATGGCGAGGTTAGCCGACACGGTGCTCTTTCCCACACCGCCTTTGCCGCTGCTCACCGCCACGATGTTCTTCACTCCGGGCAGCATCTTGCCTGCCTCTGGGCGCGGCTTCGACTTAAATTCGGTAACAATCTCTACCTCCACATCCTTCGACACGTGGTAGTGTATTGCTGCCTCGGCAGCCTTGACAGTACTCTTAAGGAAAGGATCGGTGTCGCGCGGAAACTCCAGCACCACCTTCACCTTCATCCCGTCGATGGCTGGCTGGTCTGCCACCATGCCGCTCTCCACGAGGTTCTTCTTCGTGCCCGGGTATGTCACTGTTGCCAGCGCGTCCATTATAAGTTTTGGATATAGTGTCATGTTTTCTTATATTTATTTGATCATTTCTTTATTAATTTGGGAGTTCAGGAGTTTAGGTCACTCCTGTACTCCTTAAAGTCTTTTCGCCTGCGAAGGTACTACTTTTTCTGCTAAATACAAAGGACAAAGTTACTTTTCTCTTCCATACTCCATCCAGTGGCGCCTCTCCTTCTCGTCCATTTTCTCTATGGCGTAGCGCAGCGCCGTGCGGGGCATCTCGGCGGCATGCATGTCGAGGAACGAGCGCAGCAGTTCGATGCTCACGCGCTTGCCCATCTCACGAAGCATCCATCCCACAGCCTTGTGCATCAAGTCGTGAGGGTGGTGCAGGTGGCGCTCGGCATAGCGCAGCGTGTAGGCAGGGTTCCCCTTTTGCAGCGAGCCCCATGTGCAAACCATTGATATCCGCTTTTTCCACAGGTTGTCGCTTTCGGCAAGACTGTCAACGAGAGCCATCTTCTCGTCGTCGCCGTAGCATGAAGGCATCGTCAGCCAGTAGCCCAGTGTCTTGGGTGCCGACAGGTCAACGAGGTCCCAGTTGTTGGCCCTTTCAGCGTTTGCGACGTAGAACTCTATCAGCGAGTCGCGTTTCCTCATTGCCTCCTTGTCGTCGATGAGCCGCTTAGAGCATAGTTTGCCGTACTGTTGCACCAGCACCAGCAAACCGCAAAGTCGGGCTTCGTGCCACTCTGATTGCAGCAGTCGCTCAACCTCCTCGCGCGACATTTCCTTGCATTCTGCCGCCACACTTCGAGTGCTTGGCACCTTCAGGCCAAGGAATTTGTCGCCCTCGCCATATTCTCCCTTGCCCGTTTTGAAGAATCTCATCAGCACCTCGCGCTGCTTCTCGTCTGCCATTGCTCTCATCGCGTCAATTGCTTCCTTGGCTGTTCTCATCGCTTTCATATCGTTAAAATTATTTTCAAGACTGCAAATATAATCATTTTTATTGTCATTATTATGGAAAAACACTATCTTTGCAAAAAAAATATACCATTATGAGAAAGAGTATTGTTTATTATCCGATAGCATTAATGATGCTGGTGTTGATGTCTTGGTGCCTTTTCCCTGCCGATGCCTCTGCCAAAATGCCGCGAGTGAGACTCGTGGAGGACTGGAAGCCCGGAATGGTGGTGCTGGAGTGGGAGGTAGAGCAGGCAGGACTGGCCCGTTGCTTTGTCTCAGAGAAAATCAGCGACCAGGTGTGGAGCCGCATGAAGGGCAAGTCGTGGAACGTGGGATGTCCCGTGAGTCGCGACGGACTGCGCTATCTGCGACTGCTGCACTACAATGCTAATGGCGAGATACAGACTGGCGAAATGGTGGTGAACAAGATAATTGCCGACCGCGTGCTGGACATTTTCAGACAACTCTACGAACAGAAATACCGCATAGAACGCATGGTGCTGATTGACGACTATGATGCCGATGACGACCGCTCGATGGAGGACGACAACACTTCTTGCTTCAACTACCGCGTTGTGGCGGGCACAAAGAACCTCTCGAAGCATGCCTATGGGCTCGCTATCGACCTCAATCCGCGATACAACCCGTACGTTCGTGGCGGAAAAGTGTCGCCCGAAAACGGCAAGGACTATGCCTACAACCGCCAGAAGCGCAAGGACATACCTTATAAAATAGATACCAACGACCTTGCCTATCGCCTCTTCATGAAGGCAGGAGCACAGTGGGGCGGGGCATGGAAAACCATGAAGGACTACCAGCACTTCCAGTTTGCGAAGTAGAGCGGCAGCCTTTTGAAACCAAGGAAAAACCATCTTGCAGACAAAGAAGAAATAGTTGAGACAGTACTAACGTCACGTACTGCCAGTACGTACGCTTCGGACTGCCAGTACGTGACGTTCGGACTGACAGTCCGAACGCTTAGTACTGAATCGCGTACTGATGCCTTAAAACGTAAACTACTGTTTCCCACGGCATATTCGTGTGCGAGTGTCGCTGCCAGCGGAAACAAGAGCGGGAGGAATAATTTGCATTAAAAAAGCAAAAAAACATGCAGAATGGTTTTTAAATGAAAAATTATTTGTACCTTTGCACCCCGAAGTATGCCAACAAAAGGGCATGCAGCAACGTAAATGAGTGGTTTAGAGTCTCTTAGGATAGATTTGAAGGGTTTGAAAGAAGACGTTAATGTCTTCGAAAGTGACCTTGACGACAGCTTTTTCGAGGCTCTCGACAGTCAGGACGTGCACGGAGGCCGATTGCATGTGTCGCTGTCTATACGCAAGGCAAGCGGCTTTTATGACCTCACGTCGCGCATCACCGGCACCGTTCGCGTTGCGTGCGACCTATGCTTAGACGATATGGACGAGGCAGTCGATGCCGAGAACCGTCTCGTGGTGAAGTTAGGAAGCGAAGACTCTATAGACGACGATGTCTTGACAGTTGACGAGGACGAAGGAATACTCGACATGTCATGGCTCGTATATGAATTTGTCACGTTGTCATTACCCATCAAGCATGTGCATGCACCTGGTAAGTGTAACCCTGCTATGACAGAAGTTCTGGAGCGTCTGTCGTCTGACCGAAGCAGTGATGAAGGTTCCAGCAGCGAGATAGACTCACGTTGGAGTGAACTGTTAAAATTAAAAGATAAAACAATTAAATAAAAAAGAATTATGGCACATCCTAAAAGAAGACAGTCGAAGACTCGTACACTGAAAAGAAGAACTCACGACGGCGCAGTTCTCCCTACACTGGCAAAATGCCCTAACTGCGGCTCTTTCCACATCTATCACACCGTATGTCCTACTTGCGGTTACTATCGTGGTAAGATTGCCATTGTAATGGACGAAGCGGCAGAATAAAGATGGGAAAGATAAACGCAGTAATCACCGGTGTCGGAGGTTACGTTCCCGACTATGTCCTCAACAATGAGGAACTGTCGAGAATGGTTGACACTAACGACGAGTGGATTATGTCGCGTGTCGGCATCAAGGAGCGTCGCATCCTCAACGAGGAAGGTCTGGGCACCAGTTACATGGCTCGCAAGGCTGCAAAGCAGTTGTTGCAAAAGACGGGAACCGACCCTGACAGCATCGATGCTTTGATTGTTACCACTTCAACAGCCGACTATAAGTTTCCGTCCACGGCATCAATAGTGCTCGGAAAACTGGGTCTGAAGAACGCTTTCGCATTCGATTTCTGGGCTGCCTGCTGCGGTTTCCTCTACACTCTCGATGTTGCGGCATCGATGATACAGAGCGGCCGCTACAAGAAGATTATCGTTATCGGCGCCGACAAGATGTCGTCGGTGGTCGATTATCAGGACCGCAGCACCTGTCCGCTGTTTGGCGACGGTGCCGGAGCGGTGCTTCTCGAGGCAACAGAGGAAGAGAATATCGGCGTGATGGACTCTTATTTCCGCACTGACGGCAAGGGCTTGCCGTTCCTCCACCTCAAGGCAGGCGGCTCGGTATGCCCTCCAAACCACTTCACTGTTGACCATCGTCTGCACTACCTCTATCAGGAGGGACGCACCGTGTTCCGCTATGCCGTGACAAGCATGAGCGACGACTGCGCCCTGATTGCCGAGCGCAACGGACTGAACAAGGACAACATACGCTTCGTGATTCCCCATCAGGCCAACATCCGCATCATCGAGGCTGTTGCAAAACGACTCGAACTGCCGATGGAGAAGGTTATGGTGAACATCGAGCACTTCGGAAACACAAGTGCTGCAACCATTCCTCTGGCACTTTGGGAGTATGAAAACCAGTTGAAGAAAGGCGACAACCTAATACTCACAGCCTTCGGTGCAGGATTCGTTCATGGCGCCTCTTACTATAAGTGGGCTTATGACGGTTCGGCTGCGGCGGCACCTGTGAAATAGAATCGATTAGGATTAGAACCCCAAACGAAAGACGCATCCTATTAATAATTTAATAAGATGCGTTTTTTTAGATTAAGACGACATTAATAAACACAGCAACAATGCATAAGGCAGGATTCGTAAACATCGTAGGCAACCCTAATGTTGGTAAATCGACGCTGATGAACCAACTCGTGGGCGAGCGCATATCTATAGCCACATTCAAGGCGCAGACCACGCGCCACCGCATCATGGGCATCGTCAACACCGACGACATGCAGATAGTGTTCAGCGACACGCCAGGCGTGCTGAAGCCCAACTACAAGATGCAGGAGATGATGCTGGCATTCTCAGAGAGCGCCCTTGCCGATGCCGACGTGCTTCTCTATGTCACCGACGTGGTGGAGAACCCCGAGAAGAATATGGACTTCCTGGAGAAAGTGCAGAAGATGAAGATTCCCGTGATTCTGCTGATAAATAAGATAGACAGCCTAAAAGCCTCCCCAAGCCCCTCCGAGGGAGGGGATGTCGGTTTACCTAAGAGGAAAAAGGCATTGAGGTCAGGTAATCAAACACCCCATCCCTCGGAGGGGCTTGGGGAGGCCCTTGCTGCTATCGTCGAGAAGTGGCACACGCTGCTGCCCAATGCAGAGATACTGCCTATCTCGGCGAAGAACAAGTTCGGCACCGACATGTTGCTCAAACGCATCAAGGAACTGCTGCCCGAGAGCCCTGCCTATTTCGACAAAGACCAGTTGACCGACAAGCCGGCGCGCTTCTTTGTCAGCGAGATAATCCGCGAGAAAATACTTCTCTACTACGACAAGGAGATTCCGTACTCAGTGGAAGTGGCGGTGGAGAGTTTCAGGGAAACACCGAAAAACATCCACATTAATGCTGTAATCTACGTAGAACGCGAGTCGCAGAAAGGCATCATCATAGGACATCAGGGCGTGGCGTTGAAGAAAGTGAGCACCGAGGCGCGCAAGGCACTTGAGAAATTCTTCGGCAAGAGCATCTATCTGGAAACCTTTGTCAAGGTGGATAAGGACTGGCGGTCAAGCCAGCGCGAACTCGACTCGTTTGGATACAACCCCAACATGTGAGGTAAAAGATATTAAAAAGAAAAGAAGAGCAAACATACAAGTTTATGGGAAACTTAGTAGCGATAGTGGGACGACCCAATGTGGGCAAATCGACCCTTTTCAACAGACTTACAAAGACACGCCAAGCCATCGTCAGCGAGGAGGCAGGCACCACGCGCGACCGTCAGTACGGCAAGTGTGAATGGTGCGGCAAAGAGTTCTCGGTGGTCGATACCGGCGGCTGGGTGGTTAATAGTGACGACATCTTCGAGGAGGAGATACGCAAGCAGGTGATTGTTGCCACCGAGGAGGCCGACCTTCTGCTGTTCCTTGTTGACACGCAGAACGGACTGACCGACTGGGACCAGGACGTGGCAAAGATACTGCGCCGCACCAAACTCCCCGTGATTCTCGTTGCCAATAAGGTGGACAACAGCAGCCAGCAGTTTGACGCAATGGAGTTCTATAAACTGGGACTTGGCGACCCGCAGTGCATCAGCGCTGCCACGGGAAGCGGCACTGGCGACCTTCTCGACCTTGTGCTTGAGAAACTGCCGTCGGTAAAAGACGAGGACGACTTCATCGACAACACCCCGCGCTTTGCTGTGGTAGGACGTCCTAATGCGGGCAAGAGTAGCCTTATCAATGCCTTTATCGGCGAGGACCGTCACATCGTGACCGATATTGCAGGCACTACGCGCGACAGCATTTACACCAAGTACGACAAGTTCGGCTTCGACTTCTATCTCGTCGATACCGCAGGTATCCGCCGCAAGAACAAGGTATCGGAAAACCTTGAGTTCTACAGCGTGATGCGCTCTATACGTGCCATCGAAAACAGCGATGTCTGCATCCTGATGATTGATGCCACACGAGGCATCGAGGCGCAGGACATGAATATCTTCCAGTTGATTCAGAAGAACAACAAGTCGCTCGTTGTCGTGGTTAACAAGTGGGACCTCGTGCAGGACAAGAGCCAGAAGTCGATAGACACATTTATCAATGCCATTCGCGAACGCATGGCACCATTCACCGACTTCCCAATCATCTTCGCCTCGGCTTTGACAAAGCAGCGCATCTTCAAGGTGCTTGAGACTGCCAAGGATGTTTACCTCAACCGCAAGGTGAAGATAGGCACCACTAAACTCAACGAGGTGATGCTGCCTATCATTGAGGCAACACCGCCGCCATCAATCAAGGGTAAGTACATCAAGATTAAGTATTGCGCGCAGATTCCCGACACTCAGATTCCGAGTTTCGTGTTCTATGCCAATCTTCCACAGTATGTCAAGGAGCCATACAAGCGTTTCCTTGAGAACAAGATACGCGAGAACTGGACACTCACCGGCTCTCCGATAAACGTTTTCGTAAGACAGAAGTAAACCCTTTATCACCATGCGCAGACTGATATATGCCTTGATGTTTGTGGCGTTTGTTACCGTTGCCGCCTGCAGTAAGAAGACGGGCGGCGACAACAATGCGGCTGCCTATTTCGCAAAAGGATATTATGAGCGGCTCATAGAGGGCAACTATGAGGGATATGTCGATGCTCTGAACTATCCCGACAGCATTCCGCCCACATACCGCAGCCAACTGGTGCTTAATGCAAAACTGTTCACCGAGAAGCAGAAAAGCATTCACGGCGGATGGGTCGGCGTTGAGATTGCGGGCTGCATTAAGGATAGTCTGTCGCCCACAGCACAGGCAATACTCAGCCTATGCTATGCCGACAGCACGCGCGAAAAGGTCGTCGTGCCAATGGTTGAGCGCGACGGACGTTGGTATATAAGATAATTCAATTTTTAGGAGTTTAGGAGTTTAGTAGTTTAGTAGTTTAGTAGTTTAGGAGTTAAGGAGTTATGGAGTTAAGACAACACACTCTGTTTTTACAGTTCTTATGTCTTAACTCATTAACTCATTAACTTATTAACTCATTAACTTATTAACTCATTAACTTATTAACTTATTAACTCATTAACTCATTAACTTATTAACTCATTAACTCATTAACTTATTAACTTATTAACTCATTAACTTATTAACTCATTAACTCCTTAACTCCATAACTCCTTAACTCCTATTATGATTCAGTTCCTTCATCTCCTCTTCTTTCACCTTCTTGAACAGGTCGGAGGCGAAGATGAAGTCGTTGAGTTTCTTGTTTTCTGATGTCATTATCTCGTCCTTGTTGCCCGTCCAAGCCGACGTGCCTTTATATATGAAGATAATGTTCTCACCGATGCCCATCACCGAGTTCATGTCGTGAGTGTTGATGATGGTGGTGGTGTTATACTCTTGAGTAATGCTGTGCAGCAGTTCGTCGATGACGAGGCTCGTCTTAGGGTCGAGACCTGAGTTGGGCTCGTCGCAGAAGAGGTATTTCGGGTTCAGCGCTATTGCTCTTGCTATAGCCACGCGCTTCTGCATACCGCCCGAGAGTTCGCCAGGATATTTTTTCTGTGAGTCCAACAGGTTAACGCGGTCGAGACATTCCTGTGCGCGTTTCGTTCGGTCGCGCAGTGTCATGTCAGAGAACATGTCAAGCGGGAACATGACGTTCTCTATCACGGGCATGGAGTCGAAGAGAGCCGCACTCTGGAAAATCATTCCCATCTCGCGTCTCAACAACACTTTCTCGCGTTTCGACATCGCCACGAAGTCGCGTCCGTCGTAGAGAATCTCGCCAGAGGTAGGGTCGAGTAGTCCCACGATGTTCTTCATCAGCACGGTCTTTCCCGAACCGCTCTGACCGATGATGAGGTTGGTCTTGCCGTTCTCGAATGTGGCGTTTATGTCTTTCAGAACGTCTTTGTCTTCAAAAGACTTATACAGGTTCTTTATCTGAATCATTCTCTTAAGTAGGTTAGGATAGTAACTGGGTAAGGAACACGTCGGAGAAGAGGATAAGCACCGAACTGCTCACCACGGCTGTTGTGGAAGCCTTGCCCACCTCAACCGAGCCTCCATCGACGGTGTAGCCGCAGAATGCAGAGACACTGCTTATGATGAAGGCGAAGACCAGACTCTTGATGATACTCATCCAAATAAACCACTGGTTGAAGTCGTGCTGAAGTCCCAGCGTGAGGTCGTCGGGCGACAGCACATGCCCCACATACGCCGTGGCGTAAGCACCCACGATGCCGAGAGCCGACGAGAAGATTACGAGGAATGGCATCATTGTTATCATGCCCAGAATCTTCGGCAGTATGAGGTAACTCGCTGAGTTGACGCCCATTATCTCCAATGCGTCAATCTGTTGCGTCACCCTCATGGTGCCCAGTTCTGACGCAATATTCGAGCCCACCTTTCCCGAGAGGATTAGACACATGATACTTGAGGAGAACTCCAGCAGCATGATCTCGCGCGTGGTGTAGCCGCTTACCCATCGAGGCATCCACGGGCTTTGGATGTTCAGTTTCATCTGAATGCAAATAACGGCACCTATGAAGAACGAGATGAGCAGCACTATGCCGATGGAGTCGACACCCAGCTGCGTCATGTCCTTGGTGTATTGCTTGAAGAACATCCTCATGCGCTCAGGCACCGAGAAAACGCGTCCCATGAGCATGAGGTACCGCCCGAATACAGTGAGATATTTCTTAATAAACATAACCTACATCAGTAAATCGACTGCAAAAGTAATTAAAATCAGTTGAAAAACGGCAACTATAATGTTATTTTTTCTTTTTCAGTTATTCGGAACGTTTTCTCACTAACTTTGTCTTATAGTGAAGTTACTGGCAGAATGGTAAGATGACAAGACTTTTTTCACTCTTTCTTCTTTAGTTTCTATTTTTTTGTTACTTTTGCACATAATAAAAAATATCCTATGTCTGGTATGGAAATATTTCTCGACTAATAGTAATTATGCGTTATGAATAACAAGAAAATGTATTTGTTACAATGGTCTGGACCTTTCCGTTCTGTTGAGGAACTTTCTGACTGGGAAGAACAGAAGAAAAAAGAAGGGGAAAGATTCTTTTTGTATTTCCTTCAAGGTAAGAGGCAGAAAGAAAGGAAAACCAGATATTATTGTGGAATGACTTTCAAACAAAAAAGCGTTGCTTCTCGAATGAAAAATCATGATCATCACATCCATGAATTTGAACTGCGTAAGAAGCATCTGTACATTTGGGTCGGAACCATTTCAAATATGAAAAGTCCAGGGAAAGACGATGTTAGTCTTTGTGAGAAGATTCTTACAAGTTATCTAGTTCAGGCTTATCAAACTTATGACGGAGAAATTGTAAACGCCACGAACTACAAGGCTCCTAAAGATACAGACATTTACATAATAAATGAATGGTATTATTGGAAAAACGGAATGGAATGCCAGCGTCGAACTTCAGGAAGTGTTTCTCAGATAATTCCAGATGTTTTGTCATATTATGCTGATGGAAACTCCATCTATAGTTCAAAGCGATTAAAATGTGAATGTGAAATAATAAAGCGTAACTGAAATCATGGAAGAACTTAAGCAATTATTATCCCAATTAAATGAGAAATCATCTGTTGATGACATAAAATCAACCTTTTCTCAAATTGCTGATATTCTTTTATTTAAAAGTTATATCAAGACAGAGAATGGCAACTATAGATTATTAGAAATAGAATTCTATTTCAGTAATCTCCAGCATGACGATAAAGTCACCATTATTCGCAAAGAAAAAGCAGGTATGTGGTGGTTACATGACTGGGGCGTGGATTTAACCTTCAAAAGTGAGGGCAGAGCTTATTGTGGCGGTATACTCATTAGAAGCATTGTCCCATTAAATAAGGAAAATGAAGAAGCTGTAATATGTGGTCCCAAAAACTGCTGTTGGGAGTTGTTCTATTCACCTGCATTGGCGCAGAATTATGCTCCACAAATAATAGAAAATGATGATGTTGATTTCATAGGTGAAATGGGAATAACAACACGTTATATTACTGGCAAGACGAAAGGTGTTAATGGCGACTATCGTTTTTATGTAAAAGGATTAAACCTGAATTTCGAGTCTAAGTACATAGCGTCACCTTGGAAAGAAAAGACTAAGTAAATACTCTTTCTTTACTAGAACGGGCAGTGGTCTTCTTCATTAAAAATATCCATTTCAGAGGGCTTGGGTTGTGGGAATAATTCAATAATCTTAGTTTCTGAAGTGCTCTTTACAACTGTTTTATTAATATATAATGCCTGGGTTAATATAACTCCGTGTTCTCGAACTGGACAATAGTCAGGGAGGTCCTTCTTATCAACATAAATGTCAAATATATTATTCCAATAGGTATCATATGGATCTGGTCTGCACGGGTCTAAACAATAGAGTCTAAGACTTTCTTTATGAATAGAATACCCAACGACAACAGCGTTCATGTTACTTTGTCTTCTGACATTAAAATAGGTTATCTGAACAGGATTGTCGAGGTTAATTTGTTTGCATATCACATCACGAAATTCTGGTTTGCTAATTCTTATAGTTTTAGGAGTAAAAACCGTAGTATAATCAACAATTGAGAATTCTTTCTGACAAATGGAACGAACAAGTTTGGCAAAGGTCCAATCTGTGTACGCTTTCTTTGAAAAGCCTATCAGGTTTTCAAGTAGTTGTTTCTTAATACGTAAGACAAACGGTTTGCTGCAATCTTTATCCATAATATCTCTATAAGATATTTTATGATTTAGAATAAGCAACATAATAAAACTATAAACTTGAGAACTATTATCTAGTTCACCATTACGAAATAATACTGAAGACCTATCGGTTTGCCCTATTTGGGCGTATACTCCTGCACTATTCAAGTGTATATTCTCGATTAAATGAATTGTTTTCATATTGCAAGACCATCTTCTTTGTTTTCAACGTAAGTATCTACAGTTGTCATTATATTCCATGTGCAGCAATTCAGTGCACCGCCTTCTCGAATGATATTGTCACATTTCCATATTGGGTGGCATTCACATTCTGGATAGGCCTCCGCTATCTGCTCGAAAGCGATTCTAGTCAACTTATCTTCCAACATCGGAACAAAGATGTGCTGGCCTACATGCAAGAAATTGAGATAGGCCCAACTCTTGTCTGTAAATGCGTCATAGTGCAATTCGACGATTTCGAAGTGAGGACTTAGTGCCGACATCAATTTCTTACGTAACATCTTGTCGAAATCGCAATAGTTGTTGAGCAATAGGCTATAGTTCCCCATATACCTCACTATTCCATCAGCATGCCCGTATTCGTCATATTTGTCTTCTGGAATCAGAACAATCTCTGCTTCCATCAGTTGACTTAGTGTGTCAATGAGTGTGTTGGGGCGATAATGTGGATTCTCCCTGATAATCTTGTCAGTCATGATTACCTTGTCGCCACAATTAATGACGTTGCCGCCATCAATGATAATGTCGGAGTCGATGACCTGTATGCCAAGATCCGATAGGATGGCTGATGTGTCTGGTTTGTACTCAGGGCTGTCTTTGAGATAATCAGGGCTGTAATTGAATCTAACAAATTTCTCTTTGTTAACTTGTATAGGCATATAGTCGCGCGCCCAGATATGAAACGGAGATGATGTATGGTGCAGAAAACTCCATTCAATATTAAGGCTATGCAAAACATCCAAAAGAAGCCTTGTCGCTTCTACATAATTCGGGGAAGTCAATCCTTTAGCAATTAATACTTTGTTTGTTTCAAAATTTGTAATCATAATTATATAAATTATTGATAATCAAACGCTTAACTTTTGGTGCAAAGGTATAAAACAGGATGCTGTATAACCAAATTTTTTCGGTTAAAACTGGTTAAGATTTTCAAAGGAGATATTATAGAAATAATCTATATAAATTTTAAAAGAATAGAAGGATTGCTTGGCTAATATAAAAAAGAATGAATTCTTTTTGTTCTGCCTTTTTTTCACTACCTTTGCCAATAAATTGGCGAAATTACTCTATCTCGGCATAAAAAAGAATAAGTTCTTTTGTTCTGCGCTCGATTTTTCGTAACTTTGCCGACAGAATGAAAACAAGTGAAATGAACGAGACAAACAAAATGGGAAGTTATCGCGAAGGCAACGCGGTGCTCAGGGCTGAAGGACTGGTGAAACGCTACGGCAAGCGCACCGTCGTGAACGATGTTTCCATTAACGTGAAGCAGGGCGAGATAGTGGGTCTGCTTGGCCCTAACGGAGCAGGAAAGACCACCTCTTTCTACATGACCACCGGTCTTGTGGTGCCCAATGCAGGCCACATATTCATCGACGAACATGAAATCACCGACTATCCGGTGTATAAGCGCGCGCGTGCCGGTGTGGGTTATCTGCCCCAGGAGGCAAGTGTGTTCCGCAAACTGAGCGTCGAGGACAACATCATGGCGGTGCTCGAGATGACCAATACCACAAGGAAATACCAACTGGAGAAACTCGAAAGCCTTATCAAGGAGTTCAGGTTGGAGAAAGTGCGCAAGAATAGCGGCGACCGACTCTCGGGAGGCGAGCGCCGAAGAACCGAGATAGCGCGATGCCTGGCCATCGACCCTAAGTTCATAATGCTCGACGAACCATTCGCAGGAGTTGACCCTATAGCCGTGGAGGACATACAGCACATAGTGTGGCAGTTGAAGTATCGCAACATCGGAATACTCATCACCGACCACAATGTGCACGAAACACTCTCTATCACCGACCGCGCCTACCTGCTCTTCGAGGGCCGCATCCTCTTCCAGGGAACGCCGGAGGTGCTCGCAGAGAACCCCATCGTCAAGGAGAAGTATCTCGGCCGCGACTTCAAGTTGTTCAAGAAAGACTTCCAACTCATAGACGAGGAGAAACGCAAGCAAGAGCAAAGGGAATTAGGTTAAAAAAACAAATTTTTCCACCTTATATAATATAATTACAAAAATATTGAGTAATTTTGCACCCCAATTCAAGAAAATAATAATAATCAAAGATTTAAACAATACAGATGAAAGTAACATTTGAGAATCCTGACAAGGTGAACGGACTGATGACCTTGACAGTGGAAGAGGCAGACTTCAACGAGAAAGTAGAGAAGCAACTTAAGGACTATCGCAAGCGTGCCAACATCCCAGGTTTCCGTCCGGGACAGGTGCCAATGGGAATGGTTCGCCGCCAGTATGGCGCTGCTGTGAAAGTAGATGTCATCAACAACGTGCTGGGCGAGGAAATTTACAAGTATGTACGCGAGAACAAGATACAGATGCTCGGCGAGCCGATGCCGTCAGAGAAGCAGGTGCAGGTGGACCTCGACAAGGAGGCTCCCTACACATTCGTCTTCGAAATTGCTGTGGCACCAGAGTTCAACATCGAACTGAACGACAAGGACAAGGTGGTGTTCTACAACATCACTGTTGACGATAAACTGATTGACCAGCAGATTGATATGTACGCATCACGCTCGGGCCACTACGACAAGGTGGAGGAGTATCAGGCTAACGACATGCTGAAGGGTGACCTTCGCGAACTCGATGCCGACGGAAACACCAAAGAAGGCGGCATCGCTGTTGAAGGAGCAATCATGATGCCCGAATACATCAAGGTGGACGAGCAGAAGGCTCTCTTCCAGGGCGCAAAACTGGGCGACATCATCACCTTTAACCCCAAGAAGGCTTACCCGGAGAACTCTGGCGAACTGCAGGGTCTGCTGAAGGTGTCGCGCGAGGAGGCAGAGAACGTCACCGCCGACTTCAGTTACCAGATTACCGAGATTTCTCGCTACACCAAGGCAGAGGTGAACCAGGAACTCTTCGACCAGGTTTTCGGTCAGGGCAACATCGCCGACGAGAAGGCGTTCCGCGAGCGCATCGCACAGGACCTGAAGGCACAGTTTGCCACCGACAGCGACTTCCGCTTCATGCAAGACCTGCGCAAGTACTGCGAGGACAAGGTGGGCGAACTGACATTCCCCGAGGAGGCTCTCAAGCGCATCATGCTCAACAACAATAAGGACAAGGGTGCAGACTATGTTGAGAAGAACTTCGAGGCAAGCATCAAGGAACTCAAGTGGCATCTCATCAAGGAGCAACTCGTGGCTGCCAACAACATCAAGATTGAGGATGCCGACGTTAAGGACGCTGCCAAGGAGGCTGCACGCGCACAGTTTGCTCAGTACGGCATGAACAATGTGCCCGACGAGTATCTTGAGAACTATGCGGCAGACATGCTGAAGAAGAAGGAGTATGTTGACAACCTCGTTGACCGTGCCATCGACCGCAAACTTACGGAGGTGCTCAAGAAGGTTGTAAAACTTGACGAGAAGGAAATCACTCTCGACGAGTTCAACAAACTGTTCCAGTAATAACAACCCTTATTTGACAGTTAGAACAATTTGGTTTGATATAGAAAAGAAGCCCGGGGCACATCGCCTCGGGCTTCTTTTATTGTCTTTCTACGCGCCACTCGTGCCCTTTCAGAACGCCTTTTGTAACTGTTTGGGTTTCAATAAGATACAAACCGGGTAACAAAGTTATTAAGATTGTTCAACAAAGTTAATAACATTGTCTAACAAAGTTAATAAGATTGTTCAACAAAGTTATTAACATTGTTCCCCCATTTGATATGTATTGAAATCCCGTTAGGCATAAGTGGCATTTTATGTTGATGCTAACTGTTGTCTTAGACCTTGCCAACGGCTGTTTCAGACCTTGCCAAACGGTGGCTCATTCGCTGTTCCCAACATTATAACAAGTAAACATATACTATTTGCCCCCATTGCTAATGACTCCCCTCCCCAAGGCCTCACCCCTATCCCCTCTCCAAGGGGCGAGGGGAACTTAAAGGGGAGGGGAGTCGCGGCGTACGGCATCTTTCGGAACACAGCGTCAGTTATATGGTCAAATCGTATATTATACCTTTATTATATATATGTGGCGCGGGCGTAACTTTTGCTACTTCGAAACATAAAAAATATTATTTTTATAGTTTTTTTTTGTTATAAGTATTGCACTATCGACTTTTTTTGCTAACTTTGTAATTACAAATCGCATGAAAAACTTTTATAACCGGTTTTTCATGTACAAAAAGAACATGAAATTATGAATGACTTTAGAAAATATGCTACCAAGCATCTTGGAATGAATGGACTGGTTCTCGACGATGTAATGAAACTCCAGTCACAGTATCTTAATCCGTATATCCTGGAGGAGCGCCAACTGAACGTGACGCAGATGGACGTGTTCTCGCGACTGATGATGGACCGCATCATCTTCCTCGGAACTCAGATTGACGACTATACTGCGAACACATTGCAGGCGCAGTTGCTCTATCTCGACTCCACAGACCCGGGCAAGGACATCTCTATCTACATCAACTCGCCCGGCGGAAGCGTTACGGCAGGTCTGGGAATCTATGACACCATGCAGTTCATTCAGAGCGACGTGGCAACCATCTGCACCGGTATGGCAGCCTCGATGGCAGCCGTGCTGCTGGTGAGCGGACAGGAGGGCAAGCGCTCAGCGCTGACTCACAGCCGCGTGATGATACACCAGCCGCTCGGAGGAGTGCAGGGTCAGGCTTCGGATATCGAGATTGAGGCAAAGGAAATACTGAAATTCAAGAAAGAACTCTATACCATCATCTCCGAGCATTCGCACACTCCATACGAGAAAGTGTATGCCGACAGCGACCGCAACTACTGGATGACGGCCGAGGAGGCGAAGGCTTACGGAATGATTGACGACGTGCTGACGAAGAAGAAATGAAAAAGGTGTGTAGTTTTTGCGGCAGAAGCGACCGCGAGGTGGGGCTCCTCATCTCGGGACTGACGGGCTATATCTGCGACAACTGCGTCAAGCAGGCTCACGACATCTTGCTCAGTTCGGGCATGATGGACGCGAAGAAGAGCGGCAAGGACGGCAAGTTCGTATTGAAGAAGGTGCCCAAGCCGCACGAGATAAAGGCCTATCTCGACCAGTATGTCATAGGTCAGGACGAGGCGAAGCGCTTTCTTGCAGTGTCGGTTTATAACCACTACAAGCGCTTGCAGCAGCCCGAGGACAAGGACGGGGTAGAGATAGAGAAGAGCAACATCATCATGGTGGGCAGCACCGGTACGGGAAAGACCCTGCTGGCACGCACCATAGCCAAACTGCTTGATGTGCCTTTCACCATCGTCGATGCCACGGTGTTCACCGAGGCGGGATATGTGGGCGAGGATGTGGAGAGCATTCTGAGCCGCCTTCTGCAGGTGGCAGACTTCGACCAGGCTGCCGCCGAACGCGGAATAGTGTTCATCGACGAGATAGACAAAATAGCCCGAAAGAGCGACAACCCGTCAATCACGCGCGACGTGAGCGGTGAGGGCGTTCAGCAGAGTATGCTGAAACTGCTCGAGGGCTCGGTGGTGAACGTGCCGCCAAAGGGCGGTCGCAAGCACCCCGACCAGGACTATATCCATCTGGACACGCGCAACATCCTCTTCATCTGCGGTGGTGCGTTCGACGGAATAGAGCGTAAGATAGCACAGAGGTTGAACACCCACGTTGTGGGTTACAACTCGGTGCAGAACGTGAGACGCATAGACAAGAACGACATGATGCAGTATATCCTGCCGCAAGACCTCAAGTCGTACGGACTGATACCCGAACTCATAGGCCGTCTGCCCGTGCTCACCTATCTGAATCCGCTCGACCGCGAGGCGCTGCGCAAGATTCTGGTGGAGCCGAAGAACTCCATCGTAAAGCAGTATGAGAAACTGTTCCTCATGGACGGCATAAAACTGACGTTCCCCGAGGAGACTCTCGACTATCTCGTTGACCAGGCAATGGAATACAAACTGGGTGCCCGCGGCCTGCGCTCCATTGTGGAGAGCGTGATGATGGACGCCATGTTCGACGTTCCTTCACAGAAGGTGAAGAGTTTCGTCGTCACTCTTGACTATGCAAAGAAGCAGTTGGGCAAGGCCCATCTGCAGAAACTCGCAAGTTGACAAAGGCTGAAAGCCAAAGCAAATCATACTATGAATGAAGTGAACCTTATTGAACCGCTGAAGAAATATTTCGGCTTCGACACTTTCAAAGGCGATCAGGAAGCGATTATACGCAACCTGCTGGCTGGCAACGACTCGTTCGTGCTGATGCCTACAGGAGGCGGCAAGTCGCTGTGCTACCAGTTGCCGTCGCTCATCATGGACGGCACCGCGATAGTCATCTCGCCGTTGATAGCGCTGATGAAGAACCAAGTGGACGTGATAAACGGCTTGAGCGAGGAGGACGGAATGGCACATTACATCAACTCGTCGCTCAACAAGTCGGCCATCGACCTCGTAAAGAACGACATCAAGGAGGGCAAGACGAAACTCCTGTATGTCGCTCCCGAGTCGCTCACTAAAGACGAGTATGTCGATTTCCTGCGCTCGGTGAAGATTTCCTTCTATGCCATCGATGAGGCTCACTGCATCTCGGAGTGGGGTCATGACTTCCGACCCGAGTACCGCAACATACGTCCTATAATTAACAAGATAGGCCGTGCGCCGATAATTGCGCTCACCGCCACCGCCACCGACAAGGTGCGCAGCGACATAAAGAAGAGCCTCGGCATTGTGGATGCCGACGAGTTCAAGAGTTCGTTCAACCGTCCTAACCTCTATTACGAGGTGAGGCAGAAGACCAGCGAGGAAGCAACGAACATGCAGATAGTGAAGTTCGTAAAGCAGCATCCTGGCAAGAGCGGCATCATTTATTGCCTCTCGCGAAAGAAGGTGGAGGAACTGGCTGCCATACTCTGTGCCAACGAGATTAAGGCAGCGCCTTATCATGCGGGACTCGACAGTGCTACGCGCTCGCAGACGCAGGACGATTTCCTCATGGAACGCATCGACGTGATTGTCGCCACCATAGCCTTCGGCATGGGCATCGACAAACCCGACGTGCGCTTTGTCATCCACTACGACATACCGAAGAGCCTCGAGGGATATTATCAGGAGACCGGACGTGCCGGACGTGACGGCGGCGAGGGGCTTTGCATCGCCTTCTACAGCAACAAAGACCTGAAGAAACTGGAGAAGTTTATGGAGAACAAGACTTCTGCCGAGCAGGAGATTGGCCGCCAGTTGCTGCAAGAGACAGCGGCATACGCCGAGTCCTCGGTGTGCAGAAGGAAAATGCTGTTACACTATTTCGGCGAGGAATACCATCAGGAGAACTGCGGCAACTGCGACAACTGCCTGCACCCGAAGACCAAGATTGAGGCACAAGAACCGCTGCTCATAGTGCTCACCGCCGTGGCAGCGCTGAAGGAGAACTTCAAGCAAGACTATCTGATAGACTTTGTGAAGGGACGCGGCACCGACGACATCGTGTCTCACAAGCACAACGAACTGGAGTGCTTCGGTGCGGGAGAAGACGAGGACCCGAAGATATGGAACCCAGTAATACGCCAGGCACTTATAGCAGGTTATCTGAAGAAAGACGTTGAGAACTACGGACTGCTGAAACTCACGTCGGCAGGCAAGAAGTTCATTAAGAAACCATCGTCTTTCCAGATAGTGATGGACAACGAGTTCAACGACACCGAAGAGGAAACAGCAGGCGAGGGACATGGAGGAGCACTCGACCCGGCACTTTACAAGATGCTGGTTGACCTGCGCCGTGATGTCGCCAAGAAGGTTAATCTGCCACCATACGTCGTCTTTATGGACGTTTCGCTGGAGCAGATGGCAACCGTCTATCCCGTCACGATAGAGGAACTGCAGAACATTCAGGGCGTGGGAGCAGGCAAGGCACGCAAGTTCGGCAAACCATTCATCGAACTGATAAAGCGCCATTGCGAGGAGAACGAGATTGAACGACCTGAGGATTTGCGCATACGCACCGTCGCCAAGAAGTCGATGCTGAAGGTGAAGATAATACAAAGCATAGACCGACAGATGGCTCTCGACGACATTGCCAACGCACAGGGAATAGACTTCGACGAACTGCTGAACGAGGTGGATGCCATCGTTTACAGCGGAACGAAACTCAACATCGACTATTTCCTGGAAGAGGTGATGGACGAGGACCATATCGACGACATCTACGATTACTTCCTTGAAAGCGAGACCGACGACTTGAAGGTGGCGATGAAAGAACTTGGTAATGAATATGAAGAGGACGAGGTGAGACTTGTTCGAATAAAATTCCTATCGGAAAAAGCAAACTGATTTGCATAAAACTCTAACATTATTATTACTCTTGCTAATCCTCCCGAAAACCGTGAGCGCAGCGGAGCGCGACTCCCTGCGCCGTTTTGGAGCGGAGGTTTATGCCACACCAGGCACGGTGCTGGCTATTGACGAGTATCAGAAAAAGTTCATGGTGAAAGAGGGAACAGCCTCTTTCGGCGCCGCGCTCAATTACAGTGCGCTGCCGAAGGACAGCGATGCCTTTGCCGCAGATTACGGTTATCCCACATTTTCGTTCGGACTGCGCTATAGCGACCACCATCGCGTGAGGATGCATCGTGAGAAAGACTCCGAGTGGAGAACCTACGAGCCGGTGGATTATCAGTCGCGTCTGGGCAACATCATCACCGCATACGCCTCGTTCAACCGTCCGTTGCTTCGCACGCGGCGGTGGGAGATAGACTATATGCTGTCGATGGGCGTGGGCTATTCGCACAAGAAATACAACAACCGTGATGACATCGACAACCTGCTCATCGGCTCGCGATGGCTCATTTATTTCGGAGCAGGAGCCCATGCCACATATCATATAGTGCCGGAGTGGGGCATTCGTGCGGGCATCGACTACTATCATCACAGCAACGGAGGGATGAACATGCCCAACAAGGGTGTCAATGTGCTTGGCGCCTCGCTGGGCTTGGTATATACCCCTTATTATAAGGAGGTAACGGAGCATGTCCGCGACTATCGCCCTGGTGCCTTCCAGCGATATTGGTACCTCAATTTCTCGGCAGGGGCGGGCATAAAGGCGCTCAACGAGGAGTTCCAGTTGTCGCAGTTCTATTCGTCAACCGACTCTCCCGACTATTGCAAGAACCATTTCCATCGGTATGCGACGTGGTCGGCACAGGCAGACATCATGTACCGATATGCCCGCCGCTGGGCATCGGGTGTTGGCGTCGATGTGTTCTACGGCACATATACCGACGATGTGAAAGAGATGGAGAAGAACTGGCAACAGGCCGACAAGTACAGCCGATGGTCGGTGGGCATCGCCGCAAAGCATGAGGTGTTCTATCATCAGTGGTCAATAGCCATGAGCATCGGGTATTATCTTTTCCGCCATCAGGGCTTCAAGCCCGAGGCTTTGGAGCAACCTTACTATGAGCGTGTGGGCCTTTACTACACCTTCTCGCGCTTGGGCAACGTGCGTCTGGGCTTCAACGTCAAGGCACACCGCACGCGTGCCGACTACACCGAGATATGCATCACGGTGCCAGTCAGACTTTAATAAAGGCAATTATATACTATTTGACCCTATAAATGAAATAGTGTTTCCAAAGAAGCCGTACTCAATGTTTCCCCGCCCCTGTAGGGGAGGGGATAGGGGTGGGGTCAGTGATATAAAAGAAGATAGGAGGGCATGGAAGATATTGTGTGCGGGCAAAAACGCTGACCCCACCCCTGCCCCTCCCCTACAGGGGCGGGGAGTCAATAGCAAGGGGGCAAACAGTGTATAATTACCAATAATAAAGTACCACAAGACCATAAAGTTAATATTTGGATATTAAACATCAACATGATCATGACACCCGGGAAATAACACTATGTAACTTCGCACGGCGAAGTACAGGCACGGGGCGC
>DGTS01000022.1 GCA_002394385.1 Prevotella sp. UBA4330 | reverse complement strand
CTTCACGAGAAGTATCAGGGCGGCTCACCCGTTGAAGTGGCAACCGAACAAGCAAATGAAGAGATAAAACCAGAATAAACAAATATAAAATAATTCGAATATGAAAAAAGCTATATATTTAAAATCAATCTTCCTGCTATGCCTATTATTAGCAGGGGCTGTCAGCGCACATGCACAAGATTATGATTATGAATGGGTGAAGGTTACCAACCTTTCGGATGTTCAGACTGGTGACAATGTGGTCTTGGTCGATGAAACAAATAAAAAGGCCTTATCTCATGAAAGTGACAAGTTCGATACGGATAATGGTTATGATGTAACCATTAGCGATGGCAAAATCACCAGCACCATGCCAGCGTATTTACAATGGACACTGACAAAGGGAACGAACAATACCTACAGTTTTGGAACATCTGATGGTGGTTCGG
Organism: Prevotella sp. UBA4330; assembly: GCA_002394385.1. Classification (GTDB taxonomy): domain Bacteria; phylum Bacteroidota; class Bacteroidia; order Bacteroidales; family Bacteroidaceae; genus Prevotella. The sequence continues at coordinate 32,132 of DGTS01000022.1, read as the reverse complement.
AATTTCTTTGTGGAGATACGCAAAGTACAGCGCTTCAAACAGCGCTTCAACTGGGTGATAATAATGACAATCGGACAAACTCATTTTTCTATGACAATTATGATTCTTCAGGTGGCAGGTTGTATTATAGGTCTGCTTTTAATCTTTCTACTAGTAAAAGTGATTATTGCTGTGTCAATTGGAATGGCACGATGTTCAACGCAAAATGGTATGATGGCGACTTTCCCAAAATCACCCTTTACAAAAGGACTGTAAAGAATTATGTGAAATGGAAAAGGATTGATTCGGAAAACGTCAATCTAGAAGAGGACGCTGTTATCGTGGTTGTTGATCTGAAATCAGGAAGAGCGCTGTCAAACGACAAGGCTGACAAAGATCCTGATGCCGTTGCCGTGACTCTGAATGACGACAAGGATCGAATTTTAGGTGAAGTGCCTGAGAAAGTTCAATGGATATACAATAGAACTCAAGGAAAGGGAGCCACGTTTAAAACAAATGATGATAAATATCTCTATGTCGACACCGAAAACAAGGGACTGAAGGTTGGTGAACCCACTGGCGATAACCAGTATTTTAGTTATGGGTGCAAAAATGATATATTTTTCTCACTGTGGACCAACATCGGAAGTGATGCCTATCTATTAGGTGTTGAAGAAAGCATGTTCAGTAACACTTGGAAACTGATAAAACCAGAATCAGGAGAAGACATCGACTTAGCATTCTTCAAGAAGATAGAGGATCCCCAGAAAATTGTTACTATAGAGTTAGCCGAATACTACACAATCTACAGTGACGTTATTAATTATACGGATCTAAACGCTTCAATCACTGGAGCAGATTTTTCGGAAATAACTTGGGATAGCAGCAAACCGGGTATAGCAACTGCCGCAACAGTCACTGATGAAGAGACCAATCGTACATATGGCAAAGTGACAGGTTATCAACGTGGCTCTACGGTTATTACTGCTTCCGTAATAGAGACCAATTATCACGACAAGGCTTCTGCCAAATCTACGGTGATAGTCGATGAAACGCAATCGACCGTACCAGGCAGTTTACAGAATCCTTTAACTGTAGCCCAAGCTAAGCAATTAATAGAGAGTGAAAATAAAACCATCACAATTGATGGTCAGACCGTAACCTGGGCAGAAGGTGTCAGATACTACATCAAGGGCAAGGTGAGCAAGGTGAACTCTGGTATGATGGCCATGTTTGGTGACATGGATTTTGGAGAGATGATGGGTGGCAGCGGAAGCGAAGATTCAATGGATGATATGGACTTCGATCCGGAAGATATGGAAGAATCCGGCTTCGACATGTCTTCCTTCGACATGTCTTCCTTTGGCTTTGATATGTCTGCCATGTTCGGCACCTCCGACAAAGTGACCTATTATATTTCTGATGATGGCACGAAAGACGGTCAGATGAAGGTGATCAATGGTTGTGGCACATTAAATTCTGGTGGTTCCACCGCAATGGAATTTAATCCAATTCCAAAACTGAGTCCTGGCGACTGCGTAGTAGTTTGCGGACCGCTGGTTTATACCGAGGATACAAATATGTTCTCCAGTATGATGGGTGGTAATAAAGATGAACAACCGAAGATGTCGGGAAAGGTTGATGAGATGAATTACCTGGCCGTATATGACCCGACATTGCTTATTACGGAGCCAGAGCCAAAGGAAATATTTGTCAACAAGACATTGGATGGCAGTAAAGAAGCCGAAACTCCTATCTATACAATAGATGAACTATTTAATAGATTCAATGAGGATAAGTTTCCTGAAGGAGCTGAGATACAGCCAGCAACTTACAAGTCATCCGATGAGGATATTGCCAAGTGGGATGAAGAGACGAACATAATCACCGGTGTTAACGAAGGTAAAGCCAAGATTACCGTTAAGGTAAAGGTGGTTCTGCCTAAGCGTGAAGGCGATGATGACTCTAAGGAGAGGTCCTACACCATGAAGCGCAAGTTCAAGTTTATCGTGAAGACGAGAGACCTTGATCCCGCTGGTTATTACGATGGTGAATGGAAACTGACAACGAGTACTGACGATTTGAAAGAAGGCACCCGCCTGGTACTTGTCGGTACGAGAGTGAAGGAAGACAAGGAGAATAACAACAACAAGGAGTATACCGACTACATGATGGTTGAAAACAACGCCATGATGGGTGGTGGTAAGAACGGCAGCAAGATAACATTTGATGCCGACGACACCAATAAGGAAACGATTGAGAGTGAAACTGTCATTAAGAAAAAAGGCCTGGAGGTTGTTCTTGAAAAGGATGGCGATTTATGGAAGCTCAATGTTGGTAAGGATGAGAATGACACACCACTGTATCTCTATGCAACTGCCAAAAAGTCTGATGAAGAATCCAACGACATGATGGAAATGTTCATGTCTAGTACCGGTCTGAAGGTAGGTACAGAGGCAGATGCCTTAGCAGAAGCAGAACAAAAAGAAGATGAGGAAGATACAGATATTATTGTCAGCCTTAAGGCATCCATCAGTTTCACAGGCAACAATGCCACCATTAAATTCGAGGGTATTTCTGATGACAATGACGAAAATGACAAAAAGAACAACACCATTATGCTCACTAGTTCGTTCGACATGGAAGAGATGATGGGAATGTTCGGTGGCAACAATTCGGGAGGCGGTAATTCCTCCAGTTCAAGTTCCTTCGACATGGGCTCCTTCGACATGTTCATGGCTTCGTTCAACACCAAGAAACCTGGCGATGAGAATCCGCAAACAGGGGAAGATGGCAAAACGAAAGCTCCCAAGTGCTTCATGCCACGCATCTACCGCTTCGTACCTGATCCTACGTTCAACGTAAACATTGGAGACGCAAAATGGAAGACCATTGTCACATACAAAGATGTGGAGATTCCTGAAAATGTCAAAGCATTCATCGTAACAGATGTAATGCCTGAAAACACTCAGAGTCTAGCAAAACTCCAATATATTGGGAAAAAGCTCAAGGCTGGTGATCCATATCTGCTCCACATCACATCTGGAGAATCTGGAGACTACGAGATGACCTTGATTGATGAAGATGCTCCTGATTATTCTGATGATAACTTGCTGCAAGTGAGCGATAGGAAAACTACTGGTTCTAAAGGCACCTCCACCATCTATGTGCTTGCAAATAAGAGCAAAGGCGTTGGTTTCTACAGGTGGACTGGTGACGAACTCGGTGCTGGACGTGTTTATCTTAACGTCACAAGTCAAGGAGGTTCTAATGCCCGTGAGTTCGTTGGTTTCCCAGAAGAGGATGAAAACGGGACTACGGCAATCCAAGACATAGAAAGTACGGAACCTATCACAGGTCCTTTCTACGACTTGCAAGGACGCCGAGTGGATAATCCAACAAAGGGTATTTATATCGTCAACGGCAAGAAAATCGTGATTAAGTGAGCGTCAATCAAGCTCGCTTGAAATTGATCGAATGTGAACGATTTATTTAAAGTCATTGAAAATAATTAAACGTCTGTGAGGGGCATCCCCTGCGGTATGCCTCTCACATAACAATATGGAACGAAGATGAAAAAAACATATTTGAAACCAGAAGCGGCATGTATTGAAATAAAAGACGGTCTGCTTTTCTCTGAAGAATCGTACTTGCCTATCAATAATGGTGGCACATCAGAACAGACCGATGACGACGATGAGACAGACGATTATAACGACCTCCTCTCTAAACCCACTACAATATATGTCGCATGGGACGATGACGACTTCGACATATAACGAACCTCTCCCCCAAGGGAAAGACAAAGGGACGCTTTAACGCATAAACCATAAATCCCATGAGAAAAATATTACAGTTCCTTCCCAAAAGGGAAGGCTGGAAAGGAGTGTTATCACACCTCCTTACCGCAACGGCAGTTGCACTTGCACTTACAAACTGCGGTCTATATGACAAGTACGAACAAAAGACAGAGGTGCCAGCCAACACCTTTGGCATGTCGATGATAAGCGATGCCTCATCCGACAGTACCTCACTCGCTCAGTTGTCGTGGCGTGAGTTCTTCACAGACCCCCTGCTGCAGCAACTCATCGAGCAGGTACTGGCTAACAATACCGACCTCAACTCAGCACGCATAGCAGTAGAGAAGAGTGAGGCTTCACTAAGGATGGCGAAGATGGCATATCTGCCGTCGCTCTACTTTGCGCCCCAAGGGACGCTTGCCAGTTTCGACAAAAGTGCGTTCTCAAAGACATACTCCCTGCCGCTGCAACTTTCTTTAGATGTCGACGTGTTCGGCTCCATCACCAACAAGAAGCGAGCCGCCAAGGCCGTGCTTCTGCAGGCACAACTGGGCGAGGAGGCCGTACGCTCAAACCTCGTAAGCGCAGTAGCACAGCAATACTACTATCTATTGCTGCTCGACCGACAACTCGATATCCTCACACAGACCGACAGCCTCTGGAACGCCTCGCTCGAAACTGAGAAGGCTCTCTACGACAACGGCAAGGCATACTCCACAGCAGTCAACCAGATGGAGTCGTCGTACCTTACTGTCAAGACACAAATTGTAGATATCCGACGCAACATACGGGCCGTAGAGAACGCACTCTGCAAACTGCTCGCCATACCGCCACAGCACATAGAACGCAGCCATTGGCTCCCAGCAGCAGGTCACCACTCTTCATCGGACAACCAACACATGTTCGACAACAACTACCTGCGCATAGGAGTCCCCGCACAGATGCTCGAGTATCGTCCTGACATACGTATGGCAAATGCCGCAATGGAAGAAGCCTTCTACAACACACAGGCCGCACGAGCCGCTTTCTTCCCCAGCATCACACTATCCGCAACAGGAGGATGGACGAACTCAGCCGGTACAATCGTTAATCCCGCAAAACTGTTCCTCAATCTCGTAGGTTCACTCACACAGCCCATCTTTGCACAAGGCAAGATAAAGGCCAACTACAAAATAAGCAAACTCACCGAGGAAGACCTGCAGCGCAAATACGTGCAAACAGTTATCGATGCCGGCAACCAGGTCAACGAGGCAATGGCCGACTGTGATGCAGCACGCGAGAAGCACGCATACTACCACCGCCAGGTGGAGGTGTTGAGCGAGGCGTATAAAGGCACACACGAACTCATGGACAACGGAAAGTCCAGTTATCTCGAAGTGCTTACCGCACAGGAGAGCCTCCTCAGCGCACAACTCAACGAGGCCGTCAATATGTACAGCGGAGCACAAGCCGTAATCGCTTTGTACATCGCTCTTGGTGGAGCAACAAAATAAAAGGGATAAGAATATAACAATTACATAACTATTAACCCCCACCCCTAACAACTCCTCGCTTACCAAGGGAGAGAGTTCAAGGGTGGGGATTTTTGTGTTATGACAGCAGGAAATACTTGATGCCTATATCAAGAGATACTCCTGAGGTTGTAAGGAGATACTCCTAAGAAGGTCAGGTATATACTCCTGAGGAGGTCAGGAGATACTCCTGAGGAGGTCAGGTATATACACCTGAGGTTGTCAGGAAGCATTCCTGAGTAGGTCAGAAGCACTCCTGAGAAGGTCAGGATATTATAACTGAATATTCTCTATACGCAGTTTCATGACGCCGGCAGGAACGTGCACCTCCACGACATCACCCACTTTCTTGTTGAGCAATGCCTGTGCTATAGGCGACTTGATAGAGATTTTACCTTCGTGGATATCTGCCTCATGCGGACTTACTATGGTGTAGGTCATCTTCTTGTTTGCTGCGAGGTTGGTCATTTCAACACGGCACAGCAACTGCACCGTGTCGGCACTCAGCCTCGACATGTCTATCACGCGGGCATTAGCCAGCACTTTCTGCTTGAAACTGATACGGCTGAGCAGACGTGCCTGTGCACGCTTTGCAGCATGATACTCGAAGTTCTCGCTAAGGTCGCCTTTGTCGCGTGCCTCTGCAATGGCCTCGCGCACCTTTGGCAGTTCCACGCTCTCCAGTTCATGCAGTTCGGCCACGAGACTGTCGTAGCCTTCTTGTGACATATATTCCATTGTACTTATTCTTTTTCTCTTTCCGTATTTGCCGTAAGTATGGCATCACGGCATTGCTCCATAAGCCACTTCGGGGTGCTGGTGGCACCGCAGATGCCGACGCTGTTGATGCCCTTGAGCCACTCGGGGTCTATCTCTTCCGCTCCTTCTATGAGGTGACTGTTGGGATTTACACGCTGGCACTCGTTGAAAAGCACCTTGCCATTGCTGCTCTTACGTCCGCAAACAAACAGGACTAAATCGTGACGCTTAGCAAAGGCACTCACGTTGGGCATGCGGTTGGCCACCTGTCGGCAGATGGTGTCGAAACTCCGGAACTCAGCATCAGGCGAGATATGCTCCTTGATATACTCTATGATGCGTTGGAACTCGTCGAGCGACTTCGTCGTCTGAGAATAAAGATAGATGTCTCGGCTCATATCGAGTTGTTTGACATCATCGAAATGGGCTATAACAATGGCGTTGCCCTTGGTTTGTCCTACAAGTCCGAGCACCTCGGCATGTCCTGGCTTTCCGAAGATTACTATCTGTCCGCCCTCGGTTGCCTCATACTGTTTCTTTATTCGTCGCTGCAGTGCCAGCACCACGGGGCATGTGGCATCTATAATCTCGATGTTGTTCTTTTCGGCAAGGGCATACGTCTCAGGTGGCTCGCCATGAGCACGCAGCAGCACCTTGGCATCGTGCAGTTGCTGCATCTCGTCGTGGTTGATGGTTACGAGTCCCATCTTGCGCAGGCGCTCGCACTCCATGCCGTTGTGCACAATGTCGCCGAGGCAATAGAGTGTGCCACCCTTTGCCAGTTCTTCTTCTGCCTTGCGTATTGCAGTGGTCACACCGAAGCAGAAGCCACTACCACTATCTATTTCTATATTTAGCATTGAACTTTGAACATTGAACATTGAACTTTGAACTTTGAACTTTGAACATTGCGCTCGGCTTTGCCGCTTTCACCGCTCGGCTCCGCCGCTTATACGAGCAAAGCGAGTCTTAAGAAAGGCGTTAGCCGACTGAAAGAACTTTGAACATTGAACTTTGAACTTTGAACATTACCTCATAACATAACTAATCATAAAGTTCAATGTTCAATGTTCAATGTTCAAAGTTCAAAGATTAACGTTCTTTCATTCCTTTAAAATACATATCAAGCAAATCGCCTGCGGCGGCGAAACTTGTCTTTTCTCCATTAAGCACCGACTGCTCGGCGTGCTGAATATTCTCTTGTATCTTCTCGTTGTTGTAGAACGAGTTGCGCAAGTGCTCGTTGATGCTCTCATACATCCAGTACTTCGCCTGCTCGTTACGACGGTAGTTGAAATAGCCGTTGTTCTTCACGAAATCTATATACTGGTATATCATGTCCCATATCTCTTTCACTCCCGTGCCATAGAATCCGCTGTAGCACAAGACCTTAGGCAGCCATCCGCTGTCAGGCATAGGGAAGAAATGCAGAGCATTGCGGAAATTCGTTGCTGCCATCTGGCATTTCTCAACGTTGTTGCCGTCACACTTGTTTATTACTATACCGTCGGAAATCTCCATGATACCGCGCTTGATGCCCTGAAGTTCGTCACCTGTTCCTGCTAACTGAATGAGCAAGAAGAAATCGACCATTGAGTGACAGGCGGTCTCGCTCTGCCCCACTCCAACGGTCTCTACGAAAATCTTGTCAAAGCCTGCTGCCTCGCAGAGGATGATGGACTCGCGCGTCTTGCGTGCCACACCGCCAAGAGAACCAGCCGTTGGCGAAGGGCGAATAAAGGCATCGGGATGCACAGACAGTTTCTCCATGCGCGTCTTGTCGCCAAGTATGCTGCCCTTGCTACGTTCTGAACTTGGGTCAATAGCAAGAACTGCAAGTTTTCCGCCTGTACGTTCGAGAACATGAATGCCAAACTGGTCTATGCTGGTACTCTTGCCAGCACCTGGCACGCCGCTGATACCTATGCGGATTGAACTGCCGCTGTAGGGCAGACATTTCTCGATGACCTCCTGCGCCTTCTGCTGATGCGCCGGGTTCACGCTCTCTACGAGAGTCACCGCCTGACTCAGAATGGTGACGTCACCTTTCACTATACCGTCAACCATCTCGGCGACAGTCATTTCGCGGCGGCGAAAACGTCCGCGCTTGAGATATGGGTTTACTATCGAAGGCTGTTCAACGCCGGCATTCACCGTCAAGCCTTTATATTCTTCATTGTTCTCTGGGTGTTCCATAGTGATTTGGTCGTTTGGGGGATTGGTCGTTTCGACGTTTGGGGGTTCGACGTTCCGACGTTTGGGGTGATACTAACGTTCCACTTTCACGTTAATGACTACCTTTGCATTCTTTGGGTCGTTGGTAATCATCAGCACACGCGGCTCGGAGCGCAAGTTCTTCATTGCCTTGGGGTCGGCAGTAATCTTCAACGTTGCCTTGTCGCCCACCTGCAGACGGCTCTTGCTCAACTGTACACTGAGACCAGCGGTGAACATCTGCAACGAAGTGATGTCGAGTTCGCTCTTGCCAACGTTCTCCAGCGTGATGGTGCCACTCTTTTTCTTCTTTCCCTTCAACTTTCCAAGGTCGAGTGTGGTGTTGTCTATCTTCAGGCGCGGTGCATTGCGCAGTTCGTCCTCCGTCAGTTCGTTGAATGCAGGCAGCAATACGACAGACACCTCAATCTCTTTGCCAGGACTTACCTTGTCGCCCGGTTTCATTCCGAGGAACACCGAGGTCTGCGTAAGACCAAAGTCGTGCACATTGTTTGAGTTGAGTGTCAACTCCACAACGCCCTGCTTGCCCGGCTGAATGGTTGTCGGTGAGACGTTAGCACGCAGATAGTCGGGCAAGTGCATCACCACAGGACTCACCGCCTGATGGCTGCTGTTCATTACATGGATGCGCTTCAGCGGCATCTCGCCACGGTTCACATCGTCGAATTCCACGTGATTGACATCTGCCTTGATGTCGCCCAGCATAATGGGATAGCCGCCAGAGAAGGAGATGTCGCCCTCGGCAACCACGCCTTTCAGCGTGAGGTAATAAGGCTTTGACGAGGCATTGCTATACACAGCCAACTGCTTGCTGAAGTGTCCCATCTGCCGTGCATCGTATGTTGCGGAGATGACGAAACTCTCGCCGTCGCCGATGGGCTGACGCGGAAAGTTGACAGTGGTGCATCCGCAGTCGGGACGCACGTCACTGATTTGCAGTTGCTGTCCTTTGTTTTTCAACTCGAAGTTGACTGTCACTGGTTGGTTAAACCTAACTCCACCGCAGTCCACCGTCTGGTGAACCGCGGTAATTTCCTGTGCCGAGATGCCTGTTGCGGCAATCGCCAGCATTGATGATATAATAAGTTTCTTGTCCATAATCTGTTTATTTCACTTTGATGGTCAGCGCCTTGCTACGAGCACTGAACTCTGGCGAGTAAGCACACTGAACGGTGCATGTGCCCGTGGTATATTCTCCAGCACGGTCAACGAAATATTCTGCCTCGACAACATGTGTTCCCTTCACCATACGGTCGAAGTAATAGTTCGTAGTATAGTCCTTCGGCGCGATGTAATATCCCCAATGGTAACCGCTGAGTTGTTCTACCGGTTCGAGGCATGCAGCACGTTTGTCTGTGAGTTGCACGAAGTCGTAGTCACGGTCGGCAGTGATGGTGATGCGCACCTTCACCTTGTCGCCGACATTCAGCGTCTGCGGGTCTTTCACCTCACCGTTAGATGTCAGTTGCATTATCTCGCGTTTCACGCTGAGACCTGACGAGGCTGCATCTATCTCGGTGCTTGGCTGCATGAACTGCGCATAGACGGCACCCCACGATGTGCCATCCGAGGTCTTCGTGACGGTGAGATTCTTAGGTCTCTCCACGTCAATGGCAGTCTTGACATAACCCATGCCCGCCGTTGACTTCGGCATTTCTATCTGTCGGTTGTCCACCTTGAATGTGGTGAGTTCCTTCTCGTCGAGCAGTTGCATGTTGCCATTGAGGAATGCGAACACGGCATTGACGCTGTTTATCGGGGTGTCCCATGCCTGTGTGCGTTTCTCGGTGAGCAGCCAGCGGCGCATGTCGTCGATGGTCTGCTGGTCGTTAGCGTCAACAAGTTGCAATGCCTCTATCACCGCCGTCTGTGTCGGGATGCGGTAATCGCACCAACTATATCCTGCACGCGGAGTCTCGAAGTAGCGTCCTTTCTCATCGTTATACACAGTATATTCCTTCAGGCTCTGTATGTATTCTGCCGCTTTCTCCAGTTGTCCGTCCCTTGCAAGCACTACCGACATCAAAGCCTTGGCATACATGCTCTGCGAGAGTTTCATCTTCTCGAGATGGTTGATGAGATAATCCTTTGCCTCTTTCTCCTTTGCGGTCAGTTCGCGACCAGAAATAGCATTCATATATACCCATTGCAGAGCGTGATAGTCATAGATGTAAACGGGTTCCTTCTTCTTCTCCAGTTTCTTGAACTCCTCCACCTCTTTTATAACGATGTTGCTCAGATAGTCGTTGGCAAGTGTCAGTATGCTGCGCGTGTTGCTTTGCTCGCCGGCGAGCAAGTTAAGACGTGTGAGGAACTCGATTACCTCGCCAGTCATGCACGGCGAGCCCATCATTCCCTTCCACCATGAGAACGAACCATCGGAGTTTTGCAGCACCTTAAGTCCGTCAACGGCATCGTTCAACCGCCTTGACATTGACGTCTTGTCGAAGAAGTTGGCTATCTTGCGCTTCTGGTCGTTCTCGTTCTTGGCATCAGCCACCCACGGTGTCTCGTCGAGTACGAGGTTTTTCAGTTCCTGGTTCTTCTCCAGTTGCGATGCCAGCGACGTCTCGCTGCCCTTTTCCTGCTGCCACTCCTTAAACACCTTCTCGATGTTCGGCGAACTGTTTACAAGTGACAAGCCGAGAGTGTTGGCATAATAGGAAGCCGCAAGCGAGATGGCATTCTTCTCGTTCACATTGCCAACGTATGGTATTGCCTGCACCATCAGCCACGCCGGGTTGTTGGTGTATTCGAGAGTGAGTTTCGGACTGCTGATATCCTTGCCCGCAGGAATCATCTTCGTAAGGTCGATATTCATCGTGCCTGCATTATGCTGAGTGATGGGCAGAGTGTTGATGACCATCTCCTTAGAAGGCAGTATCGGCAAGAAGTGTTGTTCGCCGTCGCTGAAGTTCTTGCCCGATGCCGTGATGCGGCAGACGAGCAGCGAAAGGTCTTTGCCCTTCAGGTCTTTCTCTGGGTTGAACGAGAATGTGGCAGAGCCCGTCTTTCCAGCCTCGACGCTGAACTGCTGTTTGCTCTCCGCCAGCACCTTCTCTGTCTCTGGGTCGAGCAGAGTCATGGTCACGGTGCCTGCTACGTTCTTCTCTGAAGTGTTGAACAGTCGCGTCGAGATGGTTGAGTTGTCACCCATTCTCACAAATCGCGGAATGTTTGGCTGCACCATAACATCCTTCTGGGCAATCGCCTCACCCGAAATCATGCCGTAGTTCATGCTCTGGTCGTGGGCGAGTCCCATCATCTTCCATGTAGTAACGCTTTCGGGCAGAGTGAATTTGATGCTTATATTGCCCTTCGCATCGCTTACAAGAGCAGGGAAGAAGAACGCTGTCTCGTTGAGGTTCTCGCGCATCTGCACATCCTCTTTCTTTGACGATGTCACCTCTTCCTTTTTCTCCATAGATTGTTCATCTAAAGAAGCCTCTTCTTGACGCATACTCTGCATAGCATCAACCTGTGGCTCCATAGCCAGATCATAGACACGGTTTGCCTTCATCATCCGTGCACCACCGGCGACCATATCGTCATACTTGATAACTGGGGAGGAGTATTTCATGCCTACTCCAAGTCCAGAGAACGATGTGAACTGGAATCCGCCGAACTCAAGGTCGTCGAACGATTTCCTGTAAGATGCATAGAACGACGAGATGCCCGGGCTAGTCCAACTGGTATAAGGCAGATACTGTACCAATGGCAGACCAAATGCCATTGAATATGGCTTAATTTGGTCGAGACTCTTGTCGTACATCGTGGCCATGAGTTGTGCCTTAGCGGGTTTTCCGTCAGGTGTAACTACAGAGAGTGTCCACTCCTCTTTTTGTCCCGGTGTGAGTCGGTCGCGGAATGTAGTCCACTTGAGGGTGAGATTCTTCTCTGGCAATGGTTTCCTTATCACTTCATAGTGTGTATAAGCGCGTCCGTCCTTCACCCAAGCGTAGTTGAGCAGCACACCCGAACCATACTCCTCTTTATATTCAAACCGTCGGGTATCGATGGCTTTGTTGAGTTCCATCGTGCTGTTTTCAAGCACACTATCGCCCGATATGATGGCGTAAAGCACATGAACATTCTCATCGGAAGAGCCAACCATCACGCTCACAGGCTTGCCATCGCGCGGGAACACATTGTCGGTGATATAGAACCAGTCGTGAGTCTCCACGCAAGGAGTCTTGTCGTCGAGCGAGAAGATTACGAACTCCACCTCTTTCTTCTCTCCCTTGCATGTGGCCTTCATCACATGCTTGCCCGAAGGCATTGATGTGAAGTCGAGCGCTATGCTCTCGTTTGCCTTCACTGTCTTGGCATCCTTACCGTCGATGGTATATGTCACGTCGGCCTCCACTTCCTTGCCAGCGGCATTACGAAGAGTGAATGTCACGCTCTTCAGTTTGTCCTTGAGTTCTTTCTCAGGAAGGTTGAAGTCGAAGTAATATTCCTTCTTTCCCAATGGCAGCGATGTCTCGCCCTCGTGCGACTCGCCTGCGGCATCGGTCACCTTTGCATTCACAACATAGTCGAACACCTCGTAACTGCCTGCAGGATAGATAAACCTGAGCGGTATCTCAAATTCGCCGTTCTCGTCGGAAGTCACTTCACCGTTATACAGTTCCGTATCATCGCGACTATAGCCTCGCCACCAGCCCCACCAAGCCTGACGGCGCTTCACGGTATAAGTCACCTTTGCGCCCTGCACAGCCACACCGGCATAACTCTTGGCACGACCTTTCACCTGGATGGTGTCGCCAACCTTATATGATTGTTTGTAATCGTCGAACTCCACCTCGAATGTGGGACGCTTGTACTCCTCCACATTAAAATATGTAGAAGTGCCAAGATATTTTGAACGCACAGAGAACTGTCCTGTAAGTCCGCTGCTGGGCAACTCGAAGTCGGCAGATGCCACACCGAACTCATCGGTTACGACATTTGCGCTTGCCACTGCTTCATGGTTAGCATTACGCAACTCCAACTCCACTTTCACATTAGCATCAGCCTTTGCATCAATGCCTTTCTTTATGCTATATGCCAACACAGCCACATGCACCGTCTGTCCTGGACGGTAGATGGAACGGTCGGTATATATCTGAATGCGCTTGCTGTCAGAAGGACTGTGGGCATGATTGTAATTGTTCATTCTGGAGTATGACACAGGATAATAGTTGTCACCATCGGCAGAAATCACCACATTTGCCACGTATGGTTTCTCAGGTATCATCACCTCGCCCTTTGCATCCGTAGTATAATAGGTGAAAGAGAGAGCCTCGTCTCTCTTTGCAGAAGGAGCCACACCAATCTTGGCATTAGCCACTGGCTGGCCGCTGTTCTGGTCGAGCACAGCGAACCTCGACTTCTCGCCAGGCAGCGGGATTGCCACATAGGTAAGACGTGTGACATAGAGCGCGGTGTGCAACTTGTCAATATCGTTGTTCTTCGTGGATGTTTCCACAACATAGATTCCTGCAGGCAGTCCCTCCACATGTATTGTGTCATCAAACGACTTGTATGGCACGTTGTCGGAATATGTCTGGGTGTATTCCTTCTCCAGAGTGTTGCTGTATTTCTTGAGAACGCCATCGCGGCCTATCTTCGGCACCACCTCGTTAAACTCCTCTGGACTTATAGCGACACGATAGAAGCGCATCGTGACGTCCTTGATGTTTCGCAGGTCGAGTTTCATGTCGAACGCAGCGTTGGGATAGACACGTTCCCTGTCCGACCTGATATTGACATACGGCGCTGTCATGTCAGCCAGTTCGTTGCGCAACTGGTTTATGCCCTTCCATTTGCTCCAGCGTTTCAAGGCGGAGTTGATGAAATCATATTTCGCCTTGTCATTATAGAAATGCTCTGCACGAGCCACAGCGGCAGCACCACAGATGTCGAGGTCGCCATAAAGGTCAATGAGCGAGTCGAGTTCCTTCTCCTCGTCGAGGCCGTAAATCTTCCTGTGTGTCGGGGCGTCATCAGCATACTGCAACGGCTTGACATGCTCCTCGGTAATCATCTCATAGGCAGTAATGAATGTTGCCTCGCGGTTTCCCTTCGCCTTGTAATAGTCGTGCAGCGTCTGCATGTCGCCAGCCTCAAAGCCGATGACACTTAACAGGTCGTGATTGAAGTACTTGCTGTCAACGCCCTTCACCATCATCGGCTCGAACTCCGATGCCTTATGTCGCGCCAGCAGGTCGGGATTCGCCAAAGCCTTGGCATAATAGACGCGTGCATTGCCGCGTTTCTCAATGTTTCTTCCGTAAGCGTTCTTGTAAGAATTGCCAAGAGCGCAATAGTAAACTGCAGCCAAAACGGGGTCTGTCTTCTCTGCTTCAGCAGCAGCTTTCTCGAACTTTTCAATTTCTGTGTCGGCAGAATCGGGATTCACCTCTGTAACAAATCCCGAGCGCATCAATTGCGCCTTCAGAAGATTTCCGTACGACTTCTCGCGCTGTGCCTTGGCAATCACCTTGTCAAGTGCTTTGATGGCGGTCTGCGGCATGTCTTTCTCTACTGCTGCATCCACATCGCTCCACAGTTGCTTGTAGTTCTGTCCGAAAATCCACATAGGTGTACAAATTAATGCGAAAACGGTTAATAAGAATGATTTTTTCATAAGCCTATACTGTTTTCTAGTATAATGCAAAGGTAGCGAAAAAATTGCATACAACAAAACTTGTTTATAAGTTTTTTACGATTGTTATGAAGTTTCAATATTATTCTTTATCTTTGCACCAGAAAGAACAAACCATTTAAATACATAACAGAACAATATGAACATCGGAGACAAGGCACCGGAGATTCTGGGACGCGACCAGAACGGTAACGAAATCAAGCTGTCCGACTTCGCAGGACGCAAACTCGTTCTCTATTTCTATCCTAAGGACAGCACTAGCGGATGCACGGCAGAGGCATGCTCGTTGCGCGACAACTATTCCGAACTGCGCCGACAGGGCTACGAGGTGGTGGGAGTGAGCATCCAGGACGAGAAGTCTCACCAGAAATTCATCGAGAAGAACCAACTGCCCTTCAACCTCATCGCCGACACCGACATGACCTTGGTGCAGCAGATGGGCGTGTGGGGCGAGAAGAGCATGTACGGCAGGAAGTACTTCGGAACCCTGCGCACCACGTTCATCATCAACGAGGAAGGCATCATCGAGCGCGTGTTCCTGCCGAAAGAAATAAAGACCAAGGTACACGCCGAGCAGATATTGAAGTGAGAGAACACAACAAATAATTTATTTTGGGCAAAATAATATCATACTTTTTGCTCAAAAAGCAGTATCTTTGCACCTGTAATCAATCTCGAACTTACAAATAGCAATTTAATAATTATGAACAACAAGATTTACGGGCATTTCGACGACAAGCAAAGGGAGTATGTCATCACCGACCCACAGACACCGTGGCCGTGGATAAACTATCTCGGCAACGAAGATTTTTTCTCACTCATTTCTAACACAGCAGGAGGATATTCGTTCTTCAAAGACGCTAAGTTCCGCCGCATCACGCGCTACCGCTACAACGGCGTGCCAATGGACAACGGCGGCCGTTATTTCTACATCAACGACAACGGAACGGTATGGAACCCAGGATGGAAGCCATGCAAGACACCACTCGACTTCTATGAGTGCCGCCACGGCATGAGCTACACACGCATCACGGGCCGTAAGAACGGCATCGAGGCAAGCGCGCTCTTCTTCGTTCCGCTGAAGAAATGGTGCGAGGTGCAGAAAGTGACATTAAAGAACACCACAGCAGAGAAACGCTCGCTGAAGCTGTTCTCGTTCGCCGAGTGGTGCCTCTGGAACGCAGCCACCGACATGGAGAACTTCCAGCGCAACTTCTCTACCGGCGAGGTGGAGATTGACGGCAGCGTCATCTATCACAAGACAGAATACAAGGAGCGCCGCAACCACTTCGCTTTCTACTCCGTAAACACACCGGTGCAGGGCTTCGACACCGACCGCGAGTCGTTCATCGGACTCTATAACGAGTTCGCAAACCCCGACTGCGTCATGGCTGGAGCGCCGAAGAACAGCGTGGCACACGGCTGGAGCCCCATAGCAAGCCACTACATCGAGGTTACTCTGGAGCCAGGCGAGAGCCGCGACTTCGTGTTCTTGCTGGGTTATGTGGAGCAGCCGCAAGAGGAGAAATATGCTGAGAAGACCGCTGGTCTTATCACTTCACTCGGCGACCTCGACCATACTATTATTAATAAGGTTCGCGCGCAAAAGATAATCGCTGAGTTCGACACCGCCGAGAAGGTGGACAAGGCATTCCGCGAACTTAACGAATACTGGGACGAACTGCTCAGCCGCTACAGCGTGAAGAGCGGAAACGAACAGCTCGACCGCATGGTGAACATCTGGAACCAGTACCAATGCATGGTCACATTCAACTTCTCGCGCTCGGCATCGTTCTTCGAGAGCGGCATCGGACGCGGCATGGGATTCCGCGACTCCAACCAAGACCTCGTGGGATTTGTTCACCAGATACCGTCACGCGCACGCCAGCGCATCATAGACATCGCCTCAACACAGTTCCCCGACGGCGGCTGCTACCACCAGTACCAGCCTCTGACAAAGCGCGGAAACAACGATATCGGCGGAGGATTCAACGACGACCCGATGTGGCTCATCTTCGGAACGGTGGCTTATATCAAGGAGACAGGCGACTTCTCCATTCTCGACGAGCCAGTGCCTTGGGACAACCAGCCAGGCACAGAGGTGAGTCTCTTCGAGCACCTGCGCATCTCGTTCAATCATGTTGTGGAGAACCTCGGACCTCACAAACTGCCTCTCATCGGCCGCGCCGACTGGAACGACTGCCTCAACCTCAACTGCTTCTCATGGGACCCTAACGAGAGTTTCCAGACAACAGAGAACAACAGCGTGGGCTCTAAGGCCGAGTCGCTGATGATTGCCGGACTCTTCGTGGTGTGCGGCAAGGACTATGTGGAACTCTGCCAAGAACTGGGTAAGAAAGACGAGGCCGCCCGCGCACAGAAGCACATCGACGAGATGATTGAGGCTGTGAAGAAAGACGGCTGGGACGGCGAGTGGTACCTGCGCGCCTACGACTTCTACGGCAACAAGATTGGCTCAAAGGAGAACGAGGAAGGCAAGATATTCATCGAGAGCCAGGGATGGTGCACTATGGCCGGCATCGGAATGGAGGAAGGAATGGTTGACAAGTCACTCGACTCATGCAAGAAATATCTCGACTCCGAGCACGGCATGGTGCTTAACAACCCCGCCTTCACACGCTACTACGTCGAGATGGGCGAGATATCAAGTTACCCCGCAGGTTACAAGGAGAACGCAGGAATCTTCTGCCACAACAACCCGTGGGTCATCATCGGCGAGACGGTGGCAGCACGCGGCAACGACGCCTGGGAGCACTACACCAAGATATGCCCTGCATTCATCAAGGACCAGACGCTGCATAAGGTGGAGCCGTACGTTTACTCGCAGATGGTGGCGGGCAAGGACGCCGCAAAGCCAGGCGAGGGAAAGAACTCATGGCTCACAGGTACGGCAGCATGGAACTGGTACACCATAACGCAGTTCATCCTCGGCGTGAAGCCCCACTACGAAGGACTGCTCATCGACCCGTGTGTTCCCGCAACGGCTAAGGAGTACAACGTCACCCGCCGTTTCCGCGGAGGCGAGTACAACATCACCGTGAAGAACCCCGACGGAGTGCAGAAGGGCGTGAAGAGCATCACCGTTGACGGCAAGGAGATCAGCGGCAACATCGTTCCCACCGCCGAGGGAAAGCACGACGTGGTGGTAGTGATGGGATGATTTCAGGTGATAGGTGATAGATGATGGATGATGGATGATGGGTGATGGCTGGATGCTATAATGCGTTGTCCTCTATCTCCCCCTATCTCCCTCCATCTCCCTCTAACTCCCTCAATTTTGACTTTTTCATCTAAACATAAAACATCATGATTGGAGCAATTATTGGAGGTATTGTCGCAGGATGGGCTGCCGGCAAACTCATTAACGGAAAAGGATTCGGTTGCTGGTGGGACCTCGTTATCGGTCTCATTGGCGGTGTTGTTGGAGGTTTGATATTCGACCTCATCTACGAACTGCTTGGCAAGAGTCCCAGTTCTTCATTCCTTACCAGCGGCAACTGGATAGGAGAAACAATCACCGCCATCATCGGAGCGTCGCTCCTCGTCTGGATAGTACGTCTCGTGAAGAAATAAGTCCAGACAATCACACACAACAAAGAAGCACCACTCTTTCCGCACATTGCAGCGAAAGAGTGGTCTTTCTTTTCTACCCTGCCGATAATTCCGAAAAGGGCATTTGTCCATTTGTCCAATTGTCCAATTTTACCATAGGAAAAGGCACCGCCTTTAAGCACCATACAATCTTCGTTGCAACTCAAAGTAATGCGCTCGTATATCTGCAACAGACATTTTTAATTTTTCCTTAGCATCACTCATTGAGTTAAACTTGATGTTTATGAAGGTTTTCAGATTATCCGCCCCAAGTTCCTTGAAACCGTTGCTGACATAGTATTCCAGAATAAGATTGTCGAAATCTCGCTGTTCCTTGTCCAGGGCATCTACATACTGTTTCTTCACATGTTCCACTCTCTTTGCCCTCTCTATTGGCGTCGATTCGTAAGCAATGTATTCCAGCACGTCGAGCAAGTCACACTTCTGCATTTTCAGCATGTTCTTCAGCAGATTCAGTTTGTCCTCTGCAAAACCTGCTTCATCCAGCGTTCTCAGCAACTCCTCACGCGTTTCGGGATTAGACCATTTCTCTCTGAGGTCATCGGCATCCGAGAAGAAATCTGGTATTCTGCCAAATAGTTTCTTCACATACTCGTCAAGGCTGATAAACTCGTCACCAAAGAAAATCTTCTGCTCCCATGTCGTTTCAAGAGAAAGCCTTCTTCCTGTTGACAACTTGATGTCTATCAGATTTGTTCTCGGTCCCTCGCATGTACAAGGCTGGTTGCCACAAACGGGACACGCCCGCGGTTCACCCGAAAAATCACCACCATCGTCGTCTGGCGCTGGCGGATAAGGATGTCTTTTACAGGTACAAGGCCAGTTGCCGCATACGGGGCAGTACTGGTCGCCATCCCATTCCGGGTCTTTGAACATCTCGCTGGCTCCTACGAAGTCATAGATGGTGAAATAATACTTCTTGTCGAACAAGCGTGTTCCACGGCCTATAATCTGCTTGAACTCCACCATGTTCTGCACAGGGCGCATCAGCACAATGTTGCGCACATTGCGGGCATCCACGCCAGTACTCAGTTTATATGATGTTGTCAGGATAGTGGGCAGCAGTTTCTCGTTGTCCTGAAAGGCTCTCAACGTTGCTTCGCCCACTTCGCCATCATCGGCTGTCACTCGCTCGCAATAATTATTGGCTGGTCGCCGCTTGTGCTTGTTCACCATGTCGCGCACTATCATGGCGTGCTTTTGGGTGGCACAGAAAATGATGGTCTTCTCGTCGGGGTCTATCTTGCCCAGCAACTCCTGCACACGGTGCTCGTCGCGCTCCTTTATCTGGATTCTGCCGTTATAGAAATCCGACTCTGAGTATATCTTTTCAGGGTCCACCTCGCCGCTCTTCACCACGTCGCCTTCCTGATACTGATAGTCGTCGATGTTGCTTGTGGAGATATCCACACGGAAGGGAACAAGGAAACCGTCCTCGATGCCCTGTTTCAGCGAATAGACATAGACTGGATTGCCGAAATAGGCGTAGGTGTTGGCATTGTCCTTTCTTCTCGGTGTGGCTGTCATGCCGAGTTGATAGGCACTGTCAAAGTATTCCATCAGTTTTCGCCACTCGCTTTCGTCGTTGGCACCGCCACGATGACACTCGTCGATGATGATAAAGTCGAAGAAATCACGCTCATACTGCATATAATACGGCTGGTCGGTTGCGCCTTCTGGCAATTCCAAGCCCTGTTCCTCTGCCTTCTGAGCATTGGGCGAGGTCATCATCGTCTGGAAGATGGTGAAGTAGAGGTTGCGGGCCGTGGGCACCTTGTAGTTATTCTTTCGCAGTTCCTTGGGTGTCACTCTGCACATCGCGTCTTCAGGGAATTGGTCAAAGTCGTTGATGGCCTGATTTGCGAGAATGTTTCTGTCTGCAATAAACAGGATTCTTGGCGCACGCTCAACACCCTTGGTGTTCCACTTTGTCTGCGTCAACTTCCAGCAGATTTGGAAGGCCGTATAGGTCTTTCCCGTGCCTGTAGCCATCGTCAGCAAGATACGGTTGCGCTGCTTTGCCACAGCCTCCAGCACATTCTTGATGGCAATTTCCTGATAATAGCGAGGCTGGCGGCCGCCGCTACGATTCAGGGCGCAGAGATTGAACTTGTCGCGCCATGGATTCTCTTCGGGGAAGGTCATCTGCCACAAGTCCTGTGGCGATGGGAAATGGTCTATATCGTGCTCCTTGCTGGGGATGATATATTCGCCCTTGCTGTCCTTCACGCCCATGTCGATGAACCATATTTCATCGCCGTTGGTGCTGTAGGTGTAGCGAATCTTCAGGGCTTCGGCATACTCCTTTGCTTGCCCTACACCCTCAGACACATCTTTCTCGTCGCTCTTCGCCTCTATTACGGCCAGTTTCTGCCCCTTGTACTCCAGGATATAATCTGCCTTCTTTGGGTTCTTGTGTCCCGAAGTTGTGATGCGGCCGGGCGCAATATAGGCGCTCTGCTCCACGAGTATCTTGCTGCCTGGAACAATGCTCCAGCCGGCATCCCTCAGTTTGGGGTCTATCTTATTGAGTCGGGTCTGCGCTTCGTTCATTGTTTTTTTGTTTTTTATAGTTTCTATAGTGCCTATAGTCCCTATAGTTACTATCCTTTATCTTCTATTTCGTTTTCTTCCAGTAACTTTTTTAGGCGGGCCACTTCTGCTCGCAGAGCAGGCACCTCACGCCTCAGTCTTGCCAGTTCCTCTTCCTGAGCCTGGCGATAGCCTGTGCGAGCAGCATACATGCGCTCTTTGATACCGCCTTGCTCCACAAACTCCTTCTCCATGCGCAACAGCACCTTGTGCATCATGGCATCGGTCTGATAGCACAGCGTCAAGGCGATGTTAGCCATCTCCTCGTCGCTCCATTTCCCGAAGAAGGGCTGATAGTCTTCCACCCGATTATGCTGACGGCAGTAGTCCTGCATCGTTTGGTAGCGCGTGTGCGTACTGTCCCATATCGGCAAGCGGCGCGACAGCAGGTAGTCACGGTAGTCTTCGCGCAACTCCTGCAGCGATGCACGGGCGACGTTCATGAGTTTCACTTGCATCTCGGTTGAAGTCTCGCCGTCCTCGGTGCCTTCTATGATATTTTGCTTACCGCTGCGTGCCGCCTGCACCATCTGGTCAACGGTGCGGTCGCCGTGGGGAGGCAGAAAACGCTGACAGAAGGCATAAGTGAGTTGATATAGCACTTCTGACTTCTGATAGAAGTAGGCATCACGCCAAGGCTTCTGCCGTTTCAGTATCTGGTATTTCTTTTCTACCATTCCTGCGTTTATTCTTTATTTTTTCTATTTGCTATTGTTTCTATAGTCACTAAAGTTACTATGGTTTCTAAATTCTCTATAGTCCCTATCCCTCAAACACCTCTCTTAGCAAGGCTTGCTTCAGTGCATCGCACTCCTGAGAAATCTTGTCGAAATTCTCTTGGAGGCGGGCAACCTTAGAATTGAGGGAGTCAAGAGTGACAACGATTGAATGTTGTTCGGAGAGAAGAGGAATGTGGATAGACAATTCTTCCCACTTCCCTTTACTTATTATTGCCAAGGTTGCCTTAGCACTATTAGCTATCTTTATTACTTCATTTTGAAAAGATGGTGCCAAAAGAGCATAATAAACAAATTTATCATTATAGCCCTCATACGGGGTAATTGTATTTATCTGTTGATTACAGGTAACGTCTTTTGTCGCATATCCAGTTTTCCCAACACTGCCAATACAGCACATCAAAGTAGAATTTGCCCTAATTGTTCTGGACTTCAATGCGCCTTCTGTAGTTAATTTGAGCTCACTATTATACTCAATAGAACCTCTACCATCAATATCAAGTTCAGCAGGCCTTATAAAGGGGATGTCACCTCCATAAAATGATTTTACAGATTTAGAAGGTGTGGTTCCTGTTTGTGTTCGTCCAACTTCCTTTAATTTTTTCTCCTCCCACCCTTCTTTTGGTTCAAGCATTTCTTTGAGTGATGCTTGGAAGAGGGCTTTGGCTTCATTGAGGGATTTTCCTGCATTCGCCTTCATCGCATCTATCTTTGCAAAAGCAGAGTCAAGATAATCAACGATGGATTGCTGCTCGGAAAGAGAAATAGGAATCTTGATGGTAATATTATTCAAAGCTTTTTGAGTCAATTTGGGCTGGGCAGCTCCAGTAATATAATCATCCAGTTTAAAACCCGCAAAGAAGTATTCTACATACTTTTGTGTCGCGATATCCTTAAAGCGAAGCACATGTGCATGATTATTAACCCATACTTTTCCCGAAATCGGGAATGCAATAGGATAGGTTCTCATAAGTAGGTTGGCTCCATCTTCTGAAATGCATAGCAAATCTTCATCAAAAAGATAATCATCTACATAGTCTACAATTCCGGATGCACCATAATAGGGGTATATTCCAGCAGTCCTATTTTTTTTTGTAACAGGTTTGCGTAAACTATCTAGATTTTCTGATATTTCAGGTAACTTCTTATATTCCCACCCTTCTTTCATTTTCCAATCTCCTTTAACAAAAAGTCCTGTAATGTCTTTTTATCTGGCAGCGACAGCATGTAGGTGGACACAAACAGGTTGCTGTCCATTCCAGCGAGGGCGTATTCCACCATTTTCTCGCCTTTGCGAGTGCATAGAAGTATTCCCACTGGAGGGTTATCTCCTTTGTTCATTTCGTTCTCTCTGAAATACGATACGTAGGCATTGAGTTGGCTAAGGTCGGCATGGCGGAACTCATCGTCTTTCAACTCAATAATTACGTTACAATGCAGTATTCGATTGTAGAACACCAAGTCGGCGAAGTAGTATTCGTCGTCAATAATCATCCTTTTCTGCCGTGCTTCAAAACAAAAACCATTTCCCATTTCAAGTAGGAATTCTTGCAGATGAGATAATAAGGCATTCTCCAAATCGTTTTCCGTAAAGGCATCGGGGCGCAAGCCTAAAAACTCGAACGAGAACGGATCTCTGATGGTAAGAGCGGGCAATGAGTTGATTTCCGTCCTTTCTATCAGAAGTTCTGGACGCTTGCTCACTCCTGCTCGGAAGTAGAGGTTTGTAGAAATCTGTCTGCGCAACTCTTTTACACTCCAACAACAGCGGATGCACTCTGTTTCGTAGAAGAAACGAGCCAGAGGGTCGTCAACGGTCAGTATTTCAACTATATGTGAGAATGAAAGATTTGAAAGCAATTTCTCGGCAGGAGTGACGAATTTGTTCGACGGCGTCGGATTTTTTCCCACCGATTTCTCCGACGCCATCGGAGAAATTGCGGATTTGGGCGATGCAGTCGCACAAATCTGCCCTGTCAAATGGTCTTTTATTTGTGGATAAGACAGATAGAACTTACGACTATTTGTGAGCAATGTTTCATTAATGCCCCTTCTGTTCACGCGTTCAACTAAGCGCTTCAATAGGCGTTCGCCGTACTTGGCGCGGTCATTTCCGTGCTGCTCGTACTCTACGATATAGAAGCCTATGACATAGTTTCTTATCGTAGCAAAGCGATTGATTGCTTTCACTGTTGCAGAATAGGCTGAATCATGCAACTGTAACACCAGTTCTGACAGATGTTCGAATGAAAACGCAGTCTCTTCTGCCCAGTTCTCAGGCAAGTTATATAGAACAGATATTTCTGTATGTTTTGATTCTTTCATTTCACCATCTCCATAATTTCGTTGATAAGTGTCTGATTCTCCTGACCGAGTGCAAAGATGTTTTCGGCAATCTCGCTGGGCGTGCGCTCGTCCACTACCTCCACCTTGTTGGGGTTCTTCACGCTGAGGTCGCAACTGTCATCGAGGGTGCTCACATCGAGCGTCCACGAGTGTTCGCTCTCCGCCTTTGTCTTCTGCAAGGTAAGGAACTCCTGCATATCTGCCTCCGTCAGCGGTTGCGTCTTGGTGAAGTGCTTATCCACCTGATAGTACCAAATTTTCTCCGTCGGCTCTCCTTTCGTGAAGAAGAGCACAACCGTCTTCACGCCAGCACCCGTGAACACACCCGAAGGCAGGTCGAGGATGGTATGAAGGTTACAATTCTCCAAAAGCATTTTGCGGATGGCGCTTGCATCGCCATTGCTCAGGAAGGTATTCTTGATGACAATACCCGCACGACCGCCAGCCTTCAGCATCTTGATGAAGTGCTGCATGAACATATAGGCTGTCTCGGCGGTGCGAATCTCAAAGTTCTGCAACACCTCGCCACGCTCGTTGCCGCCAAAGGGCGGATTGGCAAGGATAACGTTCTTACGGTCGCTCTCCTGAATCTGACTAAGGTTCATCGCAAGGGTGTTTCCATGCGTGATATTAGGGGCTGATACGCCGTGGAATATCATATTCATGTTGGCGATGATATAGGGAAGTCCTTTCTTCTCCTTGCCATAGAAGGTAGATTTCTGCAAAATCTCGTGGTCCTTCACACTCTTTATCTTGTCCTTCATATAAAGGAACGCCTCGCAGAGGAATCCAGCAGAACCACAGGCAGGGTCATAGACCGTTTCGCCTATCTTGGGGTCAACCACCTTGATGATGCTGCGAATCAGGGGGCGTGGTGTGTAATACTCGCCACCGTTACGCCCAGCATTGCCCATGCGCTGGATGTTGCTTTCATAAAGCACCGTCATTTCATGCTTGTCCTCAGCACTCTGGAAATGGAGTTCATCAATCATGTTGATAATCTCACGCATATTGAAGCCCGAGCGTATCTTGTTGTGCAGTTCGCCGAAGATTTCGCCTATCTTATATTCAAGGCTGTCGGTCTGAGAAGCAGTATTCTGAAAGTCTTTGAGGTAAGGGAACAGTTTTTGGTCGACAAACTCCACAAGGTCGTCGCCACTCATGGCGTTGACGGTATCCAATACCATCTTGCCCGTCTGCGGGTCTTTCTTCTTAGGTGTTGCCCATTGGCTCCAACGGTAGAAGCCTGACACAAGACGCTTATAGGTTCTGCCTTCAAGTTCTGCTTCTTCCTCACGTTCCGTTTCAAGGTCGTCGAGGTACTTCAGGAACAGCATCCATGATTTCTGCTCCAGATAGTCCAACTCACTACCGCAACCCTGTTCCTTCCAAAGGATTTGATCTATTGCCTTGAATGTGTTTTCGTATTTCATGTTTTCTACATTTTCAATCAGCAAAGATAGTGTAAATCGGGGACAAATCAAAAAATATCGTTTTCTTTTTTCCTGAGCAGCAAAATTATTGTCAATTACCAAAAGAAAACTCATTTTTAAAATATTGATATGAAAGATGTCCTTTCGCACCCTGTTTGATATACCTTTCGGCGCATCGACTATATATGTTTCGCATTGCGAAAGGTGGCTAAATGGAGGATGGCAGCGCATCATCTCAAAGCCTCACCCCCGACCCCTCCCACGTAGGGAGGGGAGATAGGAATCACATACCATCATTAAATTGTAGGGGCGTACCCCCGTGTGCGCCCGCAATGTAGTCCTCACGTTAATGTAAAACGGGCGCACACCGAGGAACGCCCCTACACGTTGATGGCTTCCCTCCCCCTTTAAGTTCCACTCTCCAAGGGGCGAGGGGGACTACAGGGGCGGGGAACATCGCATACAGCATCTTAAAGAACACTAAACCATTTGTAGAACCTAATTGTAGATTATCTCTTATTTAATCAACTGAAAAGTAATATAGCCTATTTTTGTAAGTAATATAGCCTATTTTACTCTGCAATATAGTCTATTTTACTTTCCAGAGAACATCTGTTCATGAACATTCTTACTATTATTCACGGTCTCGTTTCACCGGTCTGAAAGGTCAATAAAAACTCTATGGAGCATTGGAAAGGTGGTTTGCAATGACAAAATTGCAACGGGAAGTGACATAATGGCAGAAAAGAGGGTAAGGCACATCATTTGAATCGTTGTTGGCAGAAACAACAAAAAGAAAGGAGAAAAACTATGACACTTGACAACTTTACAATCAAAGCACAAGAGACGATTCAGGAGGCCATGAACGTGGCACAACGTTCTGGCCAGCAGACCATTGAACCGACTCATCTCTTGAAAGGAGTGCTGACAAAGGCTAAGGACATCACAAACTTCCTCTTCCAGAAAATGGGTGTGAACGGACAGCACGTGGAGCAACTCGTGGACAGCGAACTGCAACACCAGCCGCGCGTTCAGGGCGGACAGCCATACCTGAGCAACGACGCCAACCAGGTGCTGGTGCAGGCAGAGGAAATTTCCAAGAAGATGGGCGACGAGTTCGTCAGCGTGGAACCTCTTATACTCGCTCTGCTCAACGTCAGCAGCACGGCAAGCCGTATTCTTAAAGATGCGGGAATGACGGACAACGACACTCGCAAGGCCATACAGGAACTGCGACAGGGACAGAACGTGAAGAGCCAGTCGGCTGACGACAACTACCAGAGTCTTTCTAAGTATGCCAAGAACCTGGTGGAGGATGCGCGCGCCGGAAAACTGGACCCTGTGATAGGACGTGACGACGAGATCAGACGCGTGCTGCAGATTCTCTCGCGAAGGACAAAGAACAATCCTGTGCTCATAGGAGAGCCGGGAACGGGTAAGACGGCCATCGTGGAGGGACTGGCAGAGCGTATCGTGCGCGGTGACGTGCCTGAGAACCTGAAGGACAAGCAGCTCTACAGCCTCGACATGGGTGCCTTGCTCGCGGGAGCGAAGTATAAAGGTGAGTTTGAGGAGCGACTGAAGAGCGTCATCAACGAGGTGACAAAGAGCGACGGACGCATAATCCTCTTCATCGATGAGATTCACACCCTGGTGGGTGCCGGCGGCGGACAGGGTGCTATGGACGCAGCAAACATTCTGAAACCTGCACTTGCGCGTGGCGAACTGCGCTCGATAGGTGCCACCACTCTTAACGAGTACCAGAAGTATTTCGAGAAGGACAAGGCTCTGGAGCGCCGTTTCCAGACGGTGATGGTTGACGAGCCTGACGAGATGTCGGCAATAAGCATACTGCGCGGACTGAAGGAGCGTTACGAGAACCACCACAAGGTGCGTATCCAGGACGATGCCTGCATAGCAGCGGTGAAACTCTCTGAACGTTACATCAGCGACAGGTTCTTGCCCGACAAGGCAATCGACCTAATGGACGAGGCCGCTGCCAAACTGCGCATGGAGCGCGACTCTGTTCCTGAGGAACTTGACGACATCGTGCGACAACTGAAGCAACTGGAGATTGAGCGCGAGGCTATAAAGCGCGAGAACGACGAGGCTAAACTGGCGCAGCTGGACAAGGACATCGCCGAACTGCGTGAGCGCGAGAACCAGTTCCGTGCTAAATGGGAGAGCGAGAAAGGTCTGGTGAACAAGATTCAGCAAGACAAGCAGC
Organism: Prevotella sp. UBA4330; assembly: GCA_002394385.1. Taxonomy (GTDB): domain Bacteria; phylum Bacteroidota; class Bacteroidia; order Bacteroidales; family Bacteroidaceae; genus Prevotella. The sequence goes on along the minus strand of DGTS01000022.1, from coordinate 4,231 downwards.
AGATGGAACAGATGAAGTTCGAGGCTGAACGCGCAGAGCGTGAAGGCGACTACGCACGGGTGGCAGAGATAAGATACAGCCGTCTGAAGGCTCTTGAAGACGACATCGACTCTCTGACCAAGCAACTGGCACAGGGTGAAGGCAGCCGTATGGTGCGCGAAGAGGTAACCGCCGACGACATTGCCGAAGTGGTGAGCCGCTGGACAGGCATCCCCGTGACGCGTATGCTGCAAAGCGAGCGCGAGAAACTGCTGCATCTGGAGGAGGAACTGCACCGCCGTGTCATCGGACAAGACGAGGCAATCACCGCCGTAAGCGATGCCGTGCGCCGCAGCCGTGCAGGACTGCAAGACCCGAAACGACCCATAGCATCGTTCATCTTCATGGGAACGACAGGCGTTGGAAAGACCGAACTGGCGAAGGCTCTTGCCGAGTATCTGTTCAACGACGAGCAGATGATGACGCGAATAGACATGTCTGAGTATCAGGAGAAGTTCAGCGTGAGCCGTCTCATCGGCGCACCTCCAGGATATGTGGGCTACGACGAGGGCGGACAACTGACCGAGGCAGTGCGCCGCAAGCCATATTCGGTGGTGCTCTTCGACGAGATTGAGAAGGCACATCCCGATGTGTTCAACATTCTCTTGCAGGTTCTCGACGACGGAAGACTTACCGACAACAAGGGCCGTGTGGTGAACTTCAAGAACACCATCATCATAATGACCTCGAACCTCGGGTCGCAGTACATTCAGAGTGAGTTTGAGAAGATGACAGACGAGAACCGCGACGAAGTGATAGAGCATACCAAACACACCGTGATGGAAATGCTGAAAAAGACCATTCGCCCGGAGTTTCTCAACCGTATCGACGAGACAATAATGTTCCTGCCGCTCACCAAGAAAGAGATTGCCGACGTGGTGAGCCTGCAGATAGCCGCAGTGCAGAAGATGCTTGCCGAACAAGACGTTACACTCAACGTCACGCCGGAGGCTATCAATTTCCTTGCTGACGTGGGCTTCGACCCTGAGTTCGGTGCACGTCCTGTGAAACGGGCTATCCAACGCTATGTTCTGAACGACCTGTCGAAGAAACTGCTTGCTGGCGAGGTGAACCGCGAGAAGCCTATTGTCATCGACAGTTACGGCGAGGGACTGATGTTTAGGAACTAAAGCCTCTCCCCCACCCCCTCCCCCGTAGGGAGGGGAGAAGGCCCCTACCAAACCTCCCCCCATAGGGGAGGCTTTAGTATCAGTATCATTATTGTGATTTCTGCCCCTCCCTACGGGGGAGGGGTTGGGGAGAGGCTTTGAGGAGGCTTTTGGGAGCTCCCTAGAACTTCACAGGGTCCCAGCCATAGTCTTTGTACATCTTGACTGGCAAGCGATGGCTTTTCACATACTCGGCAACGGCAGCGCGGCGCACCTCGTTACGTTTCTTGTCATCGGAGTTAACCTTCTGGAAAGCATCAAACTTGTCGCCAAAGATCTTCTTGGCTGTAGGAAGGAACTGCGAGCCATCGCCAACAGCATCGAAAGAAGTGACCTCGAAACTTTCGCCCTTCTGACTAACGTGCATCAGACCAGGATGACTGCCACCAGAAACGGACAGCAACGTGTCGCCTGAGATGTTGTAGTTGTCCACCCAGAAGTCGCCCCACACCTTGATGTCATCGGCATTGCTCTCATCAACGCCAACCACGGTATAGAACGGGATGCACACCTGACCACTACCATACTGCTTACCCTTGACATCGGCGAGATAGCGCTCTATGGCTTTAAGGTAAGTGTCCTGCTCCTCATCGGGAGAAAAGGAGATGTCGCCCACGGTGAATGTGCCGTCGTCAACCAAACTTACGTTAGCCGAGAGCACGGGCATGTCCTCATAATGAAGCACAAGACCTGTCGTGAACTTAATGCCAGGCACTATCTTCACGCGGATGCTGTCGCCACTGAGGTCGTATGACATCTGCTCGCCTATCCAGACGGGATTCTCCGAGTCGAAACCACCCATGTCAGTGATGGTGTTCGTTACTGTTCCGAGCGACTGCTGACGGTCGTAGAACGTCACGTTCGTGCTGTCGATGGTGAAGCCCAAACGCTGGCAGATGGTCTGCTGCATCTGGTAGGGGTCTATGGTTGCCACGCTATATGCTGTGCCGTCGTCATGGAATCGGAGCAAGTGAAGTCGTTCTGCCAGCACTCCCGTACCCTCCATCGCGGCACATGCCATCCACAGGTTTCCGTTCTGACTGTCGTAACGCGCCTTGGGGTTGTTGCCGTGACGCATCTCGGGCATCTTGGTTACCTGCTTGTCTTTTATCACATGAATGCCGAAGCCTTCAGAAGACACTTCCTGACTGCACCTTATCAGGCTCCACACACTAACATGGTTGGCGGTATCGTCGAGAATCTTCTCGTAACGGCCTTCGTAAGCGAGATTCATCGCCTCGCGCACCTTTGCCGGCACAGAGTCGTCGGTCACCAGAGCCTCGAGAGTTCCCTTTACCTTCTGGATATTGGCATCGCCGCTCTTGCAGCCTGTTGTCAATAAGCCTCCTGCGCATACGCCGATGATTGCAGCAATCATCAATCTGCTTGTCTTTTTCATTTTACTTGTGTTCTTAAATTATAATGGTTACTGAAGTTTCGCAAACTCAACTCCTTAACTCCTTCAACTTGCGAAAGTTGAGATGGTTATTTTGGCACCTGTCTCATGGCGGGCTTTCACTTATTACCAATCCTCATCCTCGTTGCCAACGATGCCGTTTTTGAGAGCCACCTCCACCTTGTCCATGATGGCGTTCGAGTAGGCGTGAGTCATCACGAAAGCCTTGGCACAGGTGCGTTTCTGCGCGTCGCTTGCCACAAACGGATAGTGGCGTGCAATCTCCCACTGCTCGTCATAGAGGTTGTAGTTGGTCTTGTCCTCGCTCTTTCGCTTTGAGTCGCCGTATGTTTTATCGTTTGAATCGACCGGACTGAGCCATCCACCGCTGGTGTCGGCCAGGATATCGTAGTTCTGCACGGTGTAAGTTACACGCACCTTTCCGTCCTTGATGTCAAACCTTATAAGTGGAGTGATGCTGACCGAATATTTATTCAGTGTGCCAGTGTGACTTACAATCGACTTGATTGTGGAGGAAATGATGATGCATCCAGCCTCCTTATCGTTCAATGTTATGGCCTGATGGTCCTTGAAGGTGGCTGTCACCCAATAGTTCAATGCCACATAGAGTTGCGCACGCGTCTTGCCCGGAGTTTCTATCACCTCTTGATAAGTGAAACTGCCGTTCTTGTCGAGCGTCACGCCCCTTGAAAGATTCAGCGCTGCATCGAGCCACTTGTCTCCGTAGCGTTCCTTTGCATACTTCTCCAGGTCAGCAACTTTCATCACCTGGGCCTGAACATTCATAACTGCCATCATGGCAACAAATGCCAAAACAAAATACTTTTTCATATTCTTAGTTATTATAAGTGCATTAATCACTCGTTTACATAAAATCATTATTTCTGATGCAAAGATATTCGGTTTTCTGATTAAAACAATAATAGAAACTGCTTTTTATGAATATTATTGCGACAAACGGCAATCTTTTGCGACAGAAAAGGAAAAGAACGGGTGAAAATGTCGCAAAGAACAAAATGCTACGAAATACTTGCATAAGTCGGAAATATGAAGTATATTTGCAAGGCAAGAATGAAAAAAACTTTTTATCAGGCAACTAACATTAAGAAAACGATATGAAAACAATACGGCCTTCTTTCATTATAGGCTATTTGTGCATCTTTTATGGCATCCTTTAGTGTATAAACTTGGTATTTTAAGGTTGCATTGCAATAGAATTGAAGAATCCGTTTCCATACATTCAAACTAAATATCATTCTCTTGTTTGTGTTCATATTCATCAGCAATTTTCTCAAGAGAGTTGATGACCCATTGCCACCCTTCATCCCACGACATCCAAATGTCAGATTCCTGTTCCTCAGATAGAACGCTTTTTATTACACCATCTTCAAACAAGCAACCATTACCAAGGTCAATTCTAACTTTCTTGTTATTCCTTTCCATGTTTTTCTCCATTTTGTTTCATTTTCTATAATAAATATCATCCTATCTGCAAATATACACATAATATTCGATAAAAACAAATTATCGTTATATTAAGGTAATTATATACTATTTGACTCCTTGCTATTGACTCCCCGCCCCTGTAGGGGAGGGGCAGGGGTGG
>DGTS01000019.1:37052-37272 GCA_002394385.1 Prevotella sp. UBA4330 | reverse complement strand
CGCTCCCTTTAAACCCAATAAATCCGGATAACGCCAGGACCTTCCGTATTACCGCGGCTGCTGGCACGGAATTAGCCGGTCCTTATTCATGCGGTACCTGCAAAACAGCACACGTGCTGCACTTTATCCCCGCATAAAAGGAGTTTACAACCCGTAGGGCCGTCATCCTCCACGCTACTTGGCTGGTTCAGGCTTACGCCCATTGACCAATATTCCTCAC
>DGTS01000019.1:0-36861 GCA_002394385.1 Prevotella sp. UBA4330 | reverse complement strand
AAGCTAATCGGACGCATCCCCATCCTCTGGCGTGAAACTTTAGTGCTCGTCAGATGTCCTCAAAGCACAACATAGGGTGTTAATCCGCATTTCTACGGGCTATGCCCTACCAGGGGGAAGGTTGGATACGCGTTACTCACCCGTGCGCCGGTCGCCATCAGGAATTGCAAGCAACTCCCATGCTGCCCCTCGACTTGCATGTGTTAAGCCTGTAGCTAGCGTTCATCCTGAGCCAGGATCAAACTCTCCATTGTAAATTTTATGTCTGCGACAGAAAATTCACGAGACTCCGTCGTCGCTCGGGAATAGAAAGCACGCTTTCATTCCGCTCGCTCCTGGGAGCCTTGTAAAATACTGTCTGTCTTGTCTGTTCTCAGAACGCCTATCCGGTACAATCAACATTTATCGGCTATAAAGGCACCTGTACATATTCCCGGCACAAAGCCGGGATCGACGGTTTCCATTACACCAGGGACATCAGGCAAAAAAGCCCGACACCCCGCTTCTTGTACTACTTCTCTGTCTTATGAAATCTGTCAAAGAACTCTTTCTTTTTAATCGCTAGACCTCAGCGGGACAACCCCGTTTCGGAAAAGCGAGTGCAAAGGTACGCTTTTTATCCGAACCGCCAAAACTTTTCGCAATATTTTTTCAAAAATAATCGATTTTTCTTAAATCACGACAAAACAAAAAGAACGCAAAACACTATATACCTTATTATATAATATATAAAAAGTCCACCCAAGCCCTCCCGAAGGGGAAAAGCAAGCCCACCCAAGCCCTCCCGAAGGGAGGGATGTGAATTTCTGAAGAGGATATTGTATTGTTTACTTGTCAACTTGTTTACTTGTCCGCTCGACCCGAAGGGGCGCTTTGCTTGCAAAGAACTCGTCTACTTGTCAACTCGTCTACTTGTCAACTCGTCTACTTGTCAACTCGTCTACTTGTCAACTCGTCTACTTGTCCGCTCGACCCGAAGGGGCGCTTTGCTTGCAAAGAACTCGTTTACTTGATAGTCATTGACGAGTAACGTGTTTTAGGTAATCGCGGCACATGGATTTTACTCATGTTTGAGTATTGCCGTTTTATGTGGAAGAGAGTAACTTTGCATCATCATTAAGGACGCTTACGAAGCGTGGAGAGGAATGTGGAAGGAGAGAATAAGGGAAAAAGACAGATCATAATAAGAACTTGCATAATTTAAATATTTAGTTTAAGGTAAAAAATGTAGTTTATGAAAAAGTCAAGCAGTCTTTTAGGAATCATCGGATTCGCAGTTTTGTATGCATTAAGCGTGTTTTTGTGTGCGTTTATCGGTTTTCTTCATCCTGTCTGCTGGGTGGGATTCCCTGTTCTGGCAGCATTTCTCGGCGCCTACTCTTACTATAAGGTGGCTTCACGGACAAAGTGTTTTGGTGTGGGAGTGCTGCTGGCAGCCGTTCTGGCTGTCACTCTGCTGGTGCTGGGAGAGATACGTCTGCCAGCGGCAGGGATAATGCTGGCAGCGGGATTGGCGTCGGACATTGTGCGCCAAGTGATGGGCAACAATCAGTCAAAGGCGCTGTTCTGCGCTTATCCCGTGCTGTCGGCAGGTGTTATGGGGTGGTTGCACCCTTTATGGACACCCAATGGTATCACGAGGGTGCCATAAAGGAGATGGGAGCCGACTATGCCGAGGGTTTGATGACACTCTCAAGTCCGCTCTTCCTGTGTCTTTTTGTTGTGCTTACGCTGATTGCCGGCTACATCGGCATCAGGATTGTTGAGAAGAAGTGTTAGCAGTCACTTCCTCTTGTGTTTCTTCAATGCCTCATTGATAATCCACTGCAATTGACCGTTGGTCGAGCGGAACTCGTCCGCCGCCCAACGCTCTATTGCATCCATCGTGTCGCTATCAATGCGCAGCACGAAACTCTTTGTTTTCTTTTCTTCCTTCGGCATTGAAGAGGGGTGTTATTGATACAAACTACCTGTGTTTACCACGGGCTGTGCATTGTCCTCACTACAGAGCACCACGAGCAGGTTGCTCACCATGGCAGCCTTGCGCTCCTCGTCGAGTTCCACAACGCCCTCGTCCTTGAGTTTGTCGAGAGCCATCTTAACCATCGACACCGCTCCGTCAACAATCTTCTCGCGGGCGGAGATGATGGCAGAAGCCTGCTGGCGACGCAGCATCACGGCAGCAATCTCGGGTGCATAGGCGAGGTAGTTGATGCGAGCCTCCACCACTTCGATGCCCGCCATGGCGAGGCGCTCGTCGATTTTCAGTTCCAGTTCCTTGTTTATCTCGTCAGAGCCGTCGCGCAGCGTGATGCCTTTCTCATCCTCCTCGTTGTCGTAGGCATACTGTCCTGCCACCTGACGCAGCGCGGCATCGGCCTGGATGCTCACAAAGTTCTGCAGGGCATTCATTATCACCGCCGCCGAGGCGCCGCCCAACTCGGTGGTTCCGGCACGTCCTGCCGCCATCGTCTGTGTGTCCACCTCGAACATCGCCTTATATGTGTCCTTCAGTTTCCACACCAGCACGAGACCTATCATGACGGGATTTCCCGACTTGTCGTTCACCTTTATGGGGTCGGCATCGAGGTTACGCGCACGCAGAGACAGTTTCTTCGTGCTGTAGAAAGGATTAATCCAATAGAAACCGGCCTTCGAGAATGTTCCGCGATACTTGCCGAAGAACATTATCACGCGAGCCTCACCAGGCTCCAACTGTATGAAACCGCATGCGCAGATGATGGCGAGTATAAACAGCGGCACCGCTATTGCCATCAGCCAGAAATTGTAATTGACAAGCGCCATAACTGCCAGATAGGCAGACAGAAGACAGGCAAGAATAACGATGATCATCATCATTATGCCGTTAATAGTCATTCCCTTAAATTCAAATTCTTTGTTCTCCATGTTCATTAAATTAAAATGTGATATCATTTTGATATCGCAAAGATAACACAAAAAGAATAAAACCTCCAAGCGAAAGCATAGATAATTAAACATAATTAACATGGAGTCACAACTCTGAAAACGATGTTTCGCAGCACCGCAGGCATGGAACGGGAAAGTAAAATAGGCTATTTTACCGACCAAAATAGGCTATTTTGGTGAGCAATATAGGCTATTTTACTTTTCCCTATGAATTTTCTCTGCCAGCGATTTTACTTTCATTATCGTCCCGAGTCATAATAAAAGCAAAGGATATACGTTATTATAACATGGCAAACAATATAGTAAAAGCATTGATAATGATGCTGATGACAATGATTACAGGCACGGCATGCGATGCTGGCGAGGACAACGAGAGTGGCAAGAGGAAATCGCTGACGGTGGCGAGGCTGCAACACGGCATCGGCGAGGTGGCGGAGATACCTGCAGCGTTCAACTCACACGGAGTGAAGTGGAACGAGATAGGCTGCCAGAACTGGCGCAAGGACTATCCATATAAGCCGGAGGCACGTTTCCGCATTGCCCACGACGGGCAGAACATCTACGTGGAGTATCACGTCAGGGAGGATGCGGTGAGGGCGGTGAACGGCGAGGACCAGAGCCCGGTGTTCCAGGACGCATGCTGCGAGTTCTTCCTGATGATTGACGGCGAGGACACCTATTATAATATAGAGAGCAACTGCATCGGGGCGATACTGATGCAGGGCGGCAAGCAAGGCGGCGAGCGCGAGGAAGCCTCGCAGGCGGTGCTGAAGAGCATCAAGCGCTGGGCCTCGCTGGGCAATGACACCTTCGAGACGCGCGTTGGCGCTCAGGAGTGGAGTCTCACGCTGATTATCCCTGCCTCGGCACTGTTCCAGAGCAACATCAAGAGCCTCGACGGCATGACGGCAACAGCCAATTTCTTCAAGTACGGCAGCCGTCTGCCCAAGCGTCATTTCCTCTCATGGAACGAGGTGGGACAGCAGGGGAAGCCAAACTTCCACCAGACGGCTCGCTTCGGAAGGGTGCGTTTTGCGGAACGTTGAGAGCGGAGAGTGCAGAATGTAGAGATGAGAGTTGGCGGCAAGAGAAATATTTGGAGATTTGGGAAAAATGTTATATCTTTGCCACATCTAAACATAAAACCCTATTAGATTATGAAGAACTTATGGAAGATGGCTGCCGCGGCAATGCTAATACTTACGGCATGCTCGTTCAGCACGAAGACTGCCGATAACAAGGACGGCGACAAGAAAAAGGTGGAGAACAACACCGGCTATGCACGTGCATACGGTCTTTACGGCAATGTCAAGGAGGTGAGAGTCTCTATTTGCAAGTTGACCGGCCTCGCTGAAGGAGAAGACCCGTGGGTGGAGAGCGACAAACTGGAATTGGCATTCGACCGCCAGGGACGCATCACCATCGACGAGGCGGGCAATACATATAAGTATGACGATGCAGGCAACGTGAGCATGATGCTTCATGGCGACACTCCGATGAATGAAGTAAAACTCGACAGCGAGGGAAGGATTGTGAATTATCTGAAGCGAGACGGACTGAACGACCGCGAATTCGAGGATTACACTTTAACCTACGATGCCCAGGGAAGACTGCTTACAGAGGAATCGAACTTCTGGGAGGCTTTAAATCACGACTCTCTGGTGTATGAGGGCAATAAGGTTTATCCCGTGAGAATCATTACTTGCGGTGCGGCCGAGGCCGAAAATTACGAGAACACCACCGAATATGATTACAAGAAGTTCGACGACCACGGCAACTGGACCGAGCGCTACTCCACCACCAAGGGCTACACCATGATTGCCGACGAAGAGAGCACCCGTGAGGACGTAAAGTACGAACAATTGGAACGTCGCGAGATAACATACTACTCCGACGACGAAATAAACATAGGTAAAAAATAAGAGAACAACATGAAGTAAGACCCTACTAACGGGATAGGAATCCAAAAGATGCCGTACACGATGTTTCCCCACCCATGCAGGGGAGGGGCCAGGGGTGGGGTCGGCGATATTAAGTAAAAAGGCAAAAATAGATAGTAGATATTGTGTGGGGACAAAAGACACTGACCCCATCCCTACCCCTCTCCTACAGGGGCGGGGAGACATTAGCAATGAGGATAATTATTATATAATTACATTAATATTAAGACAAGAAGAAATGACAGAAGAAAGACTTTACGAACTGATACAAGAGAAGGAACAGCGCGCGTCGATAGCAATGCCGAAGACGATGCGCAAGGTTTATCTGTGGATGACACTGGCACTCTGCATCACCGGTCTGACGGCATGGATTGTCGCTGACACCGGCATCTGGTACACCATAGCCAGCAACCGACTGCTCTTCTGGGGCATCATCATAGCCGAACTGGGACTGGTGTTCGGCATCAGCGCCGCCATAAACAAGTTGTCGGTGCCCGTAGCCACGCTGCTTTTTGCACTCTATTCGGTGGTGAACGGACTCACCATGGCATCCATATTCCTCGTTTACGACATACGCAGCATCGCCGCCGTATTCTTCATCACAGCAGGAATGTTCGCCGTGATGGCCATTATCGGCGCAGTGCTGAAACTGGACCTGTCGAAGATGGGACCCGTGCTCATCATGGGTGTTGTGGGACTTATCATCGCCTCGCTGGTGAACATCTTCTTCATCAAGAGCGGACTGATGGACCTCGTGGTAAGTTGGATAGGCGTGATAATCTTCGCCGGACTGACCATCTACGACACCCAGCGCATCAAGAGGATGCTCATGGAGGCCGACTATCCCGAGAGCACCACGCAGAAGATAGCGCTGATGGGAGCGCTGAGCCTCTATCTCGACTTCATCAACATGTTTATGTATCTGCTGCGAATCTTCGGCGGCAGCCGCGATTGACCACAAGAACAAATATCATAGACTGGCTTGCGGCGCAGTTCCTCTGTTGAGTGCTGCGCCGCTTTTTTTGTAACTATTGTTACCCTTTTATGCAAAATTAACGAAAGATTTATGCAAAAATATTTGGCGATACACAAATTAATGTATAATTTTGCAGTCGAATCGGTAACATATAAAAGACATGAAGATTAAAAACAGTAGAATGGAAGCCCTTAAGATGCTCATCTCGAGCATGGAACTGGGCTCGCAGGAAGAAGTGCTCCGCGCACTGGAGAAAGAAGGTTTCAAACTCACTCAGGCAACGCTGAGCCGTGACCTGAAGCAGTTGAAAGTAGCGAAAGCAGCGTCGATGAACGGCAAGTATGTTTATGTATTGCCCAACGACACTATGTACAAGCGCATCACCAAGCCCCAGTCGGCCATGGAAATGTTGCAGTCGAGTGGCTTTGTCTCGATAAACTTCTCCATGAACATGGGTGTCATAAAGACCCGTCCGGGGTACGCTTCAAGCATAGCATACAACATCGATGCAAGTGACATACCCCAAATACTCGGTACCATCGCTGGCGACGACACCATCCTCATTGTTATAAAGGAAGGCGTAGCGCACGACGAAGTGATTGAAGCACTGAGTACCGTTATTCCAAACATCAGATAAAAAGCCCGTACCCCCGCATGGCGTTCCTGTTATCAAGGGATAATGGGGGGATTTGTAATGAAAGAAATCGAAGTAATGGTGGCCGACGCATCGCACGAGAAGTACGTTGACACCATTCTTGAAACCATCACCGAGGCCGCCAAGGTGCGCGGCACTGGAATAGCGAAGCGCACGCATGAATATCTGACGACGAAGATGCGCGAAGCGAAAGCGGTTATAGCACTCGACGGAGACAAGTTCGCCGGATTCAGTTACATCGAGACGTGGGGCAACAAGCAGTATGTCACCACGTCGGGACTAATTGTGCATCCCGACTACCGAGGACTGGGACTGGCGAAACGCATTAAGGACATGACATTCACCCTGGCGCGAATACGATGGCCGAAAGCCAAGATATTCTCGCTAACCAGCGGCGCGGCAGTGATGCAGATGAACACGCAGTTGGGCTATAAGCCAGTGACCTTTGCCGACCTCACCGACGACGAAGCGTTCTGGCGCGGCTGCGAGGGATGCGTCAACGTGGATGTGCTGAAGCGCACGGGCCGCAAATACTGCATCTGCACGGGAATGCTGTTCGACCCCGAGGAGCACCTGCCGGCGAAGATACCCAACGAGGTGCTTGCCCGCATACGCCGCCTTGAAGGTATAGAAGAAGAAAAATAAAATAGAAACAGAAAATAAGGAACAATGAGCAAGAAAAAGGTTGTAGTGGCTTTTTCAGGTGGACTGGACACCAGTTACACCGTGATGAAGTTGAAGAACGATGGATATGATGTGTATGCTGCATGCGCCAACACCGGCGGATTCAGCGAGGAGCAACTGAAGAAGAACGAAGAGAACGCCTACAAACTGGGCGCCACGAAGTATGTCACACTCGACGTGACACACGAATATTACGAGAAATCGCTGAAATACATGATTTTCGGCAACGTGATGCGCAACAACTGCTACCCCATCTCGGTATCATCGGAGCGCATCTTCCAGGCAATAGCCATTGCGCGCTATGCCAACGAGATAGGTGCCGACGCCATTGCGCACGGCTCAACAGGCGCAGGCAACGACCAGATACGCTTCGACATGACCTTCCTCGTGATGGCTCCAGGTGTGGAGATTATCACCCTGACGCGCGACCACGCACTGAGTCGTAAGGAAGAGGTCGATTATCTGAACGAGAACGGATTCTTTGCCGACTTCACGAAACTGAAATACAGTTACAACGTGGGCATCTGGGGAACCAGCATCTGCGGCGGCGAGATTCTCGACCCGACACAGGGACTGCCCGAGGAAGCCTATCTGAAGCACGTCACCCGTCAGGAGCCTTCGCAACTGAAGATAACCTTTGAGAAAGGCGAGATTGTAGCAGTGAACGGCGAGAAGTTCGACGACAAGATAAAAGCGATACAGAAAATCGAGGAGATTGGCGCATCATACGCCATCGGACGCGACTGCAACGTGGGCGATACCATCATCGGCATAAAGGGACGCGTGGCTTTCGAGGCTGCCGCTCCGAAACTTATCATCGAGGCTCACCGCCTGCTGGAGAAATCGACACTGTCTAAATGGCAGCAATACTGGAAGGACCAAGTGGCCAACTGGTACGGCATGTTCCTGCACGAGAGCCAGTATCTGGAGCCTGTGATGCCCGACATCGAGGCAATGCTCACCAGCAGTCAGCGCAACGTCACGGGAACGGCGATTCTCGAACTGCGTCCATACGGATTCCAGACCGTTGGCGTTGACAGCGAGAACGACCTCACAAAGTCGAAACTCGGCGAATACGGCGAGATGCAGCACGGCTGGACCAGCGACGAGGCAAAGGGTTTCATCAAGGTAAGCAGCACTCCGTTGCGTGTTTATTACGGGATACATAAGGACGAGAAGAGGTAATGCCTACCCCCTCCCCCTCCCAAAAGGAGGGGAGAACAAAAGGGATGTTTGTTTTACTGGAGTAAGTCATTATGATGAGCGAAGAGAAAAGGCAGTTCGGATACGAGATGGCCGACCCCATCCTATACGAAAAACTGAAAGAATTCGCTATCGAAAACCGTAAGAAACCAACTGAAGCAGAAGGTGTCCTGTGGGAATATTTGAAGGGGAAACAGACAGGTTATAGTTTCCGCAGGCAGCACATAATAGGCACATTCATAGCGGATTTTGCTTGTTTATCCAGAAAACTTATCGTAGAAATTGATGGAGGATACCATCAACTACCGGACCAGCAAATAAGTGATGAACAAAGAACCGAATGGATAGAGAACAAGGGGTTCTATGTAATGAGATTCACCAATGAAGAAGTGATTGGGAATATAGAGGCGGTACTGAACAAAATTAAGCAATATATTATTAATGAACGAATATAACAGCACTAGTTTAAAGACTCCCCTCCTTTTGGGAGGGGCTGGGGGTAGGCTCAGGGTAGGGGTCCTAGGCGCTGCCGGTTACACTGGTGGCGAACTGATAAGGCTGCTGCTTAACCACCCGGAGGCGGAGATTGTGTTTGCAAACTCGGAGAGCAACGCAGGCAACATGGTAAGTGATGTTCATGAGGGACTCATCGGCGACACCGATTTGAAGTTCACCTCGGAGATGCCTTTCGATGATGTTGACGTGGTGTTCTTCTGCTTCGGGCACGGCAAGAGCGAGCAGTTCCTCAAAGAACACGACGTTCCCGCCAGCGTGAAGATTATCGACCTGGCGCAGGACTTTCGCATCAAAGGCGACCACGATTATGTTTACGGACTCCCCGAGATTCACAAAGAGCAAGTGGCTAATGCCATGCACGTTGCCAACCCCGGATGTTTTGCCACATGCATACAACTGGGACTGTTGCCGGCGGCAAAGATGGGGCTTATCAACGACGACATCGCGGTGAACGGCATCACGGGAAGCACCGGCGCAGGACAGAAACCCGGCGCCACCACCCACTTCTCATGGCGCAACAACAACATGAGCACATACAAACTATTCACCCACCAGCATCTGCACGAGATTTGCCAGAGCCTCAACGAGGTGAGCCCTGCGGACAGCCCCGTCATTGGCTCGCCCATCGACGAAGGCGGCACGGTGAGCATCGACTTCATACCCTATCGTGGCGATTTCGCCCGCGGCATCTTCGTGACGAGCGTCATAAAGACCGACGTTAGCGGTGAAGACATTATTCAGGCTTACAAGGAATTCTATAAGGATGCTGCTTTCACGCATTACACTGACAAGGCAATAGACCTGAAGCAGGTGGTGAACACCAACAAATGTCTTGTCCACTGCGACAAGTTCGGCAATAAACTTGTGGTTACAACCGCCATCGACAACCTGCTGAAAGGTGCTGTGGGCCAGGCTGTACAGAACATGAACATCATGTTCGGTTTGCCCGAAGACAGCGGGCTTCGCCTCAAAGCGTCGGCATTTTAGCATCGTTGAAGGTGGTGTTCAACGGTTCCGTCCACACCAATAACCATTAAGAGCATGCAACAGAAAGAAGACATCGGCAACAGGGTGATGCTGTGCAAGGACGGCAAATACCGCTGGATACACGAGGTGAACATGTTTAAGAACCCCTCCATTCTGTTCGATGTGTGGAAGGTTCTGGGCATCACCATGTTAATAGTAATCGTCATCGTCGGCTTCATCCTCGTCATCAGTGGCGACCTCGACGTTGACGGCATGCTTGGAATGGGCAAGGCGATGCTTATCACCGCAGCAATCATGGCGGTGCTGAGCATCATCGGTTATCTGGTTTATGCCCTCATTGCGGGCGGAAAATACATTGTGCTCTTCACGTTGGACGAGAAGGAGGTGGTACATCAGCAGATGCCACGTTCGGCAAAGAAAGGTCAGATTATTGGCGACCTCGCCATTCTTGCAGGCTTGGCAACAGGCAGAATGGGAACGATAGGCACCGGAATGCTCGCCAAGTCGCACACGTCGATGACCACCACCCTATCAGACGTTAAACGGCTGACACCCTGCCCCCGCATGAACATGATAAAGGTGAACGAAACACTATCTAAAAATCGCGTATATGTATGCAAGGAGGATTTCTTCCTTGTTTACAACTTCCTCTGCGAGCACTGCATGAACGCGAAGAAAGCATGACCGGAAATCGCCGTTTGTAACCAACTGGCTTTCAAGAAGATACAAACGGGGAAACAAAGTTAATAACTTTGTTCGACAATCTTAATAACTTTGTTCGACAAAGTTAATAACATTGTCTCCCGGTTTGGCATCAATCGCAACCCGCTTTGATATCAATTGTGATTTCAGGTGATATTACCGGCTGTCCCGTTTGTGCATAACATGCAACAAACTGAATGAATATTCTTCCGTCATTCTTTCATTCCCGCGTTTTTTATCAGTACCTCAAGACGATTTACACCTTATTTATTATTGGGTTTAAAGAAAAAATCGTAATTTTGCAAGCACATTTCAAAGAAAGAGAAGAAAAAGATATGAAGTTATTCGATGTATATCCACTGTTTGACGTGAACATCGTCAAGGGTCAAGGTTGCAAGGTATGGGACGACAAGGGCAACGAGTATCTCGACCTCTATGGCGGTCATGCCGTTATAAGCATTGGCCACTGCCATCCCCACTACGTTGAGAAAGTTGGCGAGCAACTGGGCAAGTTAGGCTTCTACAGCAACTCGGTGAAGAACGACTTGCAGGTGGAACTCGCAGCGCGTTTAGGCAAGATTAGCGGGTACGACGACTATCAGTTGTTCCTTATCAACTCGGGTGCCGAGGCAAACGAGAACGCCCTGAAGTTGGCTTCGTTCACAAACGGGCGCACCCGCGTGCTGTCGGCAGAGAAAGCGTTCCACGGTCGCACGTCATTGGCTGTGGAAGTGACCAACAACCCGAAAATCATAGCCCCGATAAACGCCAACGGACACGTGACCTATCTGCCGCTGAACGACCTTGCGGCGTGGGAGGCTGAACTGCAGAAGGGCGATGTCTGCGCCGTGATACTGGAGTGCATCCAGGGTGTTGGCGGCATTAAGATGGCCACGAAGGAGTTTGCGCAGGGTCTGCAACGCCTTTGCAAGCAACACAACACGGTGCTGATATGCGACGAGATACAGTGCGGTTACGGCCGCAGCGGAAAGTTCTTCGCCCACCAGTGGCTCGACATACGCCCCGACATCATCACCGTGGCAAAGGGAATAGCCAACGGCTTCCCTATGGGCGGTGTGCTCATATCGCCCGAGTTCAAGCCCGTCTATGGACAACTGGGTACCACTTTCGGAGGCAACCATCTGGCATGTGCCGCCGCCTTGGCCGTTCTCGACGTGTTCGAGGAGGAGGGACTGGTTGAGAATGCACATCTCGTGGGCGAGTATCTCATAGAGAAGTTGAAGGAATTGAGCGATGAGCGCAAATCACTTGGCGACGACTGCGTAAAGATTCAGGATGTGCGCGGTCGCGGCATGATGATTGGCGTTGACCTCTCGGTGCCTTATAAGGAAGTGCGCCAGCGCCTTGTCTATGAGGAGCATTGCTTCACCGGCTGTGCCGGAACAAACATCTTGCGTCTGCTGCCGCCACTCTGCTTTAGCAAGGACGAGGCAGATGACTTTATAACACGTTTAAAGAAAGCATTTGAAGCGAGCAACTGAAAATATTAGACAATTGAGCCATTGGACTATTTGACTATTGGTGAAATCGTAAAATCGTAAAATTGTAAAATTAAAACATGAAAATATCAGTTATCGGAGCCGGTGCAATGGGAGGCTCCACAGTGGAGGGACTGCTAAAGACAAATGTCATCAAGCCATCGGACATCACCGTGGCCGACCCCGTGCAGAAAACACTTGACCGCTTCGCCCAGCAGGGCACAAGCGTGACAACAGACAACAGCATCGCGGCACAGGATGCCGACGTGGTGATGGTGGTGGTGAAACCGTGGCTGGTAGAACCGGTGCTCAACGGCATCAAGGACAGCCTCGACCTCAGCAAGCAACTGCTCGTGGTGATTGCGGCAGGAGTGCCTTCGACGAAGATTCGCTCAATACTCGCAGGGAGTCAGCCAGAGGGATTCCCCCTGTTCCTCGTGATACCCAACATCGCCATTGCCGAACTGGCGTCGATGACATTCGTAGTGCCCGACAAGGCAACTGCCGAACAGACAAAGACCATCACCGACCTCTTCGACCTGATGGGGCAGACGCTCATTACCGACGAGAGCCATCTGGCAGCAGGCACCACACTCGCCTCGTGCGGCATAGCATACGCCATGCGTTACGTTCGAGCATCAGCGGAAGGCGGAGTGGAACTGGGCTTCAAGGCTGACGACGCCAAGGACATCGTGCTGCAGACAATGCTGGGGGCGGTGAGGCTGTTACAGTCGAGCGGCATGCACCCCGAACAGGCCATCGACCTCGTCGCAACGCCGGGCGGTGTCACCATCAAGGGACTCAACGAAATGGAGCATGCAGGATTCACCTCGGCTGTGATTCGGGGACTGAAAGCAGGAGCGAAAAGTTGAACTTCATTCGACCTTTTCTTTGCCTTGGCATAGCCAAACAAGTTTGGACTCTGCTCTCGGCTGCACAAAAAGTTGAATTTCATCAAAAACCAAATAAATTTATGGAAGAAGCAATAAAGCAGATAGGCGAAAGACTGAAAGGTCTGCGCGACGCTCTCGACCTGAGCATGCAGGACGTTGCCGACACATGCGGCATTCCGCTTGAAAAGTACGAGAAGATAGAGAGCGGCGAGGTTGACATCACCATCTCTAACATCATGAAAATTGCCAAGAAATACGGTGTGTCGGCCGATGCGCTGATGTTCGCCGAGGAACCTAAAATGCGTTCCTACTATGTCGTGCGCAAAGGTCACGGCATGAGCGTGGAACGCACCAAGGCATACAAATACCAGAGTCTGACAAGCGGTTTCCAGAAGCGCAATGCCGACGTGTTCATCGTTACCGTAGAGCCGAAGCCCAATGCACACAAGATATACAAGAACACCCACGACGGACAGGAGTTCAACTATATCCTCGAGGGCACGATGAAACTGCTTATTGGCGACAAGACAATCATTCTGGAAGAGGGTGACAGCATATACTTCGACTCCACCAAGCCTCACGGAATGATGGCAATAGGCGACAAGCCCGCGAAGATGTTAGCAATGATTATGGAATAAATTATGATTGAGCGTTTTTTAAAGCAGACAACCTTCACATCGGTGGAGGACTATAATAAGAATCTGGAGTTTATCATTCCAGAGCATTTCAACTTTGCCTACGACGTGATGGACGCGTGGGCACAAGAAGCACCCGACCGTCTGGCACTGCTGTGGACCAACGACGAAGGGGCAGAGATACGCACCACCTTCAAGCAACTGAAGCAGCAGAGCGACCAGGCTGCAAGTTATCTGCAAAGCCTAGGCATCGGCAAGGACGACAAGGTGATGCTGATACTGAAGCGCCGCTATGAGTGGTGGCTCTGCATGCTGGCTTTGTGCAAACTGGGGGCTGTGGTGATTCCTGCCACCCACATGCTGACAAAGCACGACATCGTTTATCGAAACACACGGGCAGGCGTGAAAGCCATCGTTTGTGTTGACGACGAATATGTCACAAAGCAGGTGTTGGCGGCAATGCCCGAAAGCCCTACGGTGGAGGTGCTGGTTGCAGTCAACGAGGCAGCACAGGGCAAGAGCAATCCTGTGCCAGCAGGATTCCACGACTGGGAGAACGAATGGCAAAAGACACCGCCATTCCAGCGTCCCGAACATGTCAACGACAACGAAGACACAATGCTGATGTACTTCACCAGCGGCACCAGTGGCGAGCCGAAGATGGTGGCTCACGACTATCTGTATGCCATGGGACACCTAACGACAGGCGTGTTCTGGCACAATCTTCACGAGGGTTCGCTCCACCTTACCGTAGCCGACACTGGCTGGGGTAAGGCCGTTTGGGGCAAGTTCTACGGCCAGTGGTTCGCTGGAGCCACGGTATTCGTGTTCGACCACGAGAAATTCAATGCCGACACACTGCTCCGTCAGATGGAGAAATATCGCGTTACATCCTTCTGCGCCCCGCCGACAATCTACCGCTTCATGATTCGTGAGGACCTCTCAAAATACGACCTCTCGTCGCTCGAATATTGCACTACGGCAGGCGAGGCGCTCAATCCCGCCGTCTTCGATAAGTTCTTTGAGAAGACAGGCATAAAGATGATGGAAGGTTTCGGACAGACCGAGACAACCATGACCCTGGGAACATTCCCATGGATGACACCGAAACCAGGTTCTATGGGAATACCCAACGCACAATATGACATCGACCTGCTGCGACCCGACGGCACTTCGTGCGAGGACGGAGAGAAAGGCGAAATCGTTGTTCGCGTGGGCGACCGCAAGCCTATCGGCCTGTTCAAGGGCTACTACCGCGATGAAGAAAAGACGCGCGAGGCATGGCATGACGGTCTGTACCACACCGGCGACATGGCATGGCGCGACGAGGACGGATATTACTGGTTTGAGGGACGCATCGACGATGTGATAAAGTCGAGCGGATACCGCATCGGCCCCTTTGAGGTGGAATCGGCACTGATGACCCACCCCGCAGTAGTGGAATGTGCCATCACCGGCGTGCCCGACGACATTCGCGGCATGGTGGTCAAGGCCACCGTTGTGCTGGGCAAGGAATGGAAAGACAAGGCTGGCGACGACCTCATCAAGGAACTGCAGAACCATGTGAAGCGCGAGACAGCACCTTACAAGTATCCGCGCATCATAGAGTTCGTGGACGAACTGCCTAAGACCATCAGCGGAAAAATACGCCGCGTGGAAATAAGGCAGAAAGACAATGAGAAAGAAAGGAAAAACAATAAATGAGTTAAGTCATGGCTAACGCTGCTAAGAAAAGAATCGTTGTAAAGATAGGCTCCAACGTCCTGACACGTGAGGACGGGAAACTCGACGTGACGCGAATGTCGGCACTGGTTGACCAGGTGGCTTGGCTGAGAGGTCAAGACTATGAGGTAATACTGGTGTCATCTGGAGCCGTGGCTTCGGGAAGGGGCGAACTGCACACGCAGCAGCATCTCGACTCGGTGGAGCAACGACAGTTGTTCTCTGCCATAGGACAGGTGAAACTCATGGGACTCTATTATGACCTTTTCCGCGAACACGGCATCTGCATAGGACAAGTGCTCACCATGAAGGAGAACTTCTCTTCACGCCAGGAGTACCTGAACCAAAGGGCATGCATCAGTGTGATGCTGGAGAATGGTGTGATACCTATAGTCAATGAGAACGACACGGTGAGCATCACCGAGTTGATGTTCACCGACAACGACGAACTGTCGGGACTGATAGCAGCCATGATGGACGCCGACACACTGGTGATACTGAGCAACATCGACGGCATTTACAACGGCTCGCCAAGCGACCCCGACTCTCGCGTCATAGAGATTGTGGAGCCTGAGAGCGACCTTGCCGACTACATACAAACCGAGAAGAGCGGTTTCGGACGCGGCGGCATGCTCACCAAATGCAGCATAGCGCGCAAAGTGGCAGAGGAAGGCATACGCGTGATTATCGCCAACGGCAAGCGCGAGAACATCCTCATACAACTTGCCGAAGAACCCGAGAACGTGGTTCACTCTGAGTTTATACCCAGCGACCGCAACACCTCGCAGATGAAGAAATGGCTCGCTCACAGCGGCAGTTTCGCCAAGGGCGTGGTGAGGATAAACGACCGTGCAGTGAAAGCCCTGCACGAGAAGAAGCAGGCTGTGAGTCTGCTCTTCGTGGGTGTCGATTCTGTTGAAGGCGACTTTGAGGAGGGCGACATCATAAGCATTCGCGACTGCCATGACAACGAGATTGCTGTTGGCAGGAGCAGTTTCGATGCCGGCGAGGCTCAGGCACTCATAGGCAAGCACAACCAGAAACCGCTGGTTCACTACGACTACCTGTGCATGAGTTAGGATTTAGGAGTTTAGAGTTAGAAGTTGTCCAGTATGTCGCGATGCCATCGCGACCACAAAAATAAAACATCAAAATGACAATCGAAGGATTACTGATAAAAGCAAAGGCAGCGAGCCGCGAACTGGCTCTCGTCAGCGACGAACAGAAGAAGGAGTTACTGCAAAAGGTTGCTGACGCCATTGTCAGCAACAAGGAACTGCTGCTCAGAGAAAACGCTAAAGACCTGAGCCGCATGGATAAGGAGAACCCGCTTTACGACCGTTTGCAACTGACAGAGAAACGTCTCGACGACATTGCCTCAGACATGCGGCACGTGGCTGCGCTTGAAAGTCCGCTCGGCAAGACGCTGATGCAATCGACACTGCCCAACGGCCTGCGTCTGCGTCGAGTCAGCGTGCCGTTCGGAGTAATCGGTGTGGTTTACGAGGCTCGCCCCAACGTCACCTACGATGTTTTCTCACTGTGCTTCAAGACCGGCAATGCCTGTGTGCTGAAAGGTGGCAAAGACGCCGACGACAGCAACCTCGCAGGCGTGGCATTGATTAAGAACGTGCTGCGCGAATACGGCTTGGAGGAAACGATACAACTGCTGCCCGCCACACATGAGGCAACTGGCGAGATGCTGGCGGCTGTGGGCTACATCGACCTTTGTATCCCTCGGGGCAGCAAGCGCCTCATCACCTTCGTGCGCGACACCGCCAAGGTGCCTGTCATCGAGACTGGTGCCGGTGTGGTAAACACCTATCTTGACGCTGATGCCGATATTGACATGGCAACAGCGATTGTCTGCAATGCCAAGACACGGCGTGTCAGTGTGTGCAACGCCCTCGACTGTCTCATCGTGAACGCCGCGCAACTGCATAATATATATAAGGTATGCGAGCCGATGGCAAAGAAAAATGTCATCATTTATGCTGACAACCGTGCTTTCGAGGCACTCGACGGGAAATACCCCGCAACGCTATTGCAGCATGCCACCGACGACAGTTTCGGCACAGAGTTCATGGACTATAAGATGGCGATAAAGACCGTTGACAACCTCGGCGAAGCCCTCGACCATATTGCACGCTACGGCTCGGGACACAGCGAGAGCATCATCACCCGCGACGAGAAGGCGGCACGCCAGTTCCAGCAACGCGTGGATGCAGCCTGCGTCTATTGGAACGCTCCGACAAGTTTCACCGATGGCGCACAGTTCGGGCTTGGTGCCGAGATAGGCATCTCCACCCAGAAACTCGGTGCCAGAGGTCCGATGGGACTTGAGGAGATAACAACCTACAAATGGCTCATCGAAGGAGAAGGACAAACGCGTCCTTAAACAACAACTAACTATATATGAACAACAATTCAAAACTTATCTACAAACTATTCATTGCTGTCATGCTCATTCAGAGCATCACGGCAACCGCAGGCTCACCTGTCAGGATATTCAAGAAGGTAGGAGCATTCATCGACACGCTCTCGGTAAAAGGTGTCGATCGCAATTACATCGACGCGCCGGAAAAGCCGTGGCAGATAATTGTCAAGGGCAACATCAACCAAAGCGACCTGAAGATGAATGCCTCTGGCAATATAGACTTTATATCTTACACAGCAGAGCCTCGTCTGAAGACAGACCCTTCAAGATATATCGGCCTGTGGGCCGGATATCGAGGATATGGCTTGGGCTACACCATCAATACCGGAGGCGACAGAGGTAGTTATTTCACCATCGGTGCAACGGGCGGAGCGTATGGTGTCAACGTGCGTTTCCACAGTTTCGAGAACAGTGCTCCCACAATAAGACTCAAATTCTCTATCGACGGAGAAAGCGATGACACGAATCTCGACGAAGAAGAAGCAGCACTGGAAGATCCCATCCGTGTACGCACGATAATTGCCGATGCCTACTACATGTTCAACGGGAAGCGCTTCTCCTACGCTGCCGCCTACGACCAGTCGGTGATACAGAAACGGTCGGCAGGCTCTCTCATGGCAGGGGCAATGTACTATCATGGCAACATCGACTTTGCCACTAAGAGCAATGCGGAGTTGATATATCTGATGAGAGGTCTCGGCAAGGTGAAACTATGGCAGGGCAGCGTCGGCGTGGGTTACGCATACAACTGGGTTCCCGTCAAAGGACTGCTCATAAACGCGATGGCGATGCCTATGTTGACGCTCGTGAACAGAATAAAGGTTTACGCATTCAAGACCAATGTTGAAGATGTGCTGAATCAGTATGAAGATGACGAATACCCCTCTGACGAAGAACTCTTAGCACAATACGAAATAACACCGCTTACCCGAAAGTCATACAACAGCGGCATAGCAGTGAATTTCGATGCCCGCGTATCGGTGACATACAACTTCGGGCGGTACTTCGTGAATGCCTACGGACAATTCAACAACTTCCGTTACAACCACGAAGAGAACCACGGTCATCTGAACGACTGGTTTGTCAATGCGGCATTTGGTGTACGACTATAAACAAAACATAAACATAAGACTCACATGAAATCATTTATCAACGTAGAAGACATCGGCAGTCTGCAGCAAGCACTTGCCGAAGCCAGGGAAATAAAGAACGAACGATTCAAGTATCAGCATCTGGGCAAGAACAAGACCCTGATGATGATATTCTTCAATAACTCTCTGCGAACACGCCTCAGCACACAGAAGGCGGCGATGAACCTCGGAATGAACGTCATCGTGCTTGATGTCAACGCGGGAGCGTGGAAACTGGAGACAGAGCGCGGAGTGATAATGGACGGCGACAAGAGCGAGCACCTGCTCGAGGCAATCCCCGTGATGGGATGCTACTGCGACATGATTGGCGTGCGCTCGTTTGCCGGGCTCACCGACCGCGAATACGACTATGCCGAGACAGTGCTTCACCAGTTCATCAAATACAGCGGCAAACCAGTCTTCGCGATGGAGACGGCTACAGTACACCCTCTTCAGGCCTTCGCCGACCTCATAACTATTGAGGAAAGTTGGGAAAACGCTCAACGCTCAACGCTCAACGCTCAACGACGGCCAAAGGTCGTCCTCACCTGGGCACCACATTGCCGTGCTTTGCCGCAGGCAGTGCCCAACTCATTCGCACAGTGGATGAACGCCGCCGAGGACATCGACCTCGTCATCACCCATCCTGAAGGTTACGAACTGGACCCACGCTTTGTGGGCAACGCCAAGGTGACATACAATCAGCGCGAGGCTTTCGAAGGCGCAGACTTCATCTATGCCAAAAACTGGAGCAACCCTGGTGTCACCAATCCTGCCGACTACGGCAAGATAACCAGCAAGGACATGTCGTGGACCGTGGATACAGAGCACATGTCTTGGACAAACAACGGAAAGTTCATGCATTGTCTGCCCGTTCGTCGCGGACTTATCGTCACCGACGACGTGATTGAGAGTGCCAACTCGCTCGTCATTCCCGAGGCTGCCAACCGCGAGATAAGTGCTTCGGTGGTCATCAAGAGGATGCTGGAAGCGCTATAAACAAAACGCAATAAAATAAACACGAAATGAAGAAATTATTATTACTAACCGCAGTACTTGCCTTTTTGACCACCAGTAACGGCTGTTCCGCTAATGCTGTGGAAGAATCAACGGAACTTGGCAAACTCTACTTCATGAATATCAAAGAGGGCGAACAGCCCGTAATGACCGGATTGAGCCTGTTTGGCAACCGTTGCGGCAGCGAGGATTTCAACCGCAAGCCCGCCGCCACCGAAGGCATCCGCTCGGTTTTTGAACTTGACGAATGGATAGAGTTTCATCCTGAAGCAAGCGCAAAGACAGGCATCAAAGTGATGGTTTTCAAGCACAAGGCCGATCAGAGTTTCTACCAGAAGAACGCATTGAACAGCGAGACACCTGATTACATTCAGGAGTGTGACCTGAACAAAGACCCCGAAGCGGAAGAAAGCGATCATTGGGGCTCCTTCTACATGCATCCCGAAGAGACCGTGCCTGGCTTTTACGACTTCGTCTTCATCTACAACAACAAGGTCTTTGCCGTCATGCTGACCAAATTCTACAAGACCGAAGAAATATACGAAAAATCCGATTCGGAACTGGAGAAACTGATGAAGGAACGTGTCAGTCAGTAATCGCGTCAGAAACAGCAGCAAGCAAGCATAATGGGGAATACATTCCACCAATAACCGACCGCAGCAGCATTGGCGGCCAGTTAGAGGCAGGCTTCCTGTGTGGAATTCATAATAATTCCCTTTTTTTTCTCAATCTCGAGAAAAAGCATTATCTTTGCAGGCAAATTAAAAAACGATGGATAAATACACCATAATTAAAGCCGAGTGCAAAGGCTCTTTCAGCGAACGCCTCATGCAGTTGTACATGAAGGTGGGCGACTACCTTGACACCGAGAAACTTGAGGGAAGAAAAATTCAGTTGTCTAAAGTGTTCCTCAGCGACGCACAAAACCAGTATCAGCAACTCGTTGACTCCGACCTCTATCAAGAACTGTTGTCAAAGGCCGCCACAACGGTAGTGGAGCAACCGCCCGTTGACGGCTGCAAGATAGCGCTGCTGCTGAAGACAAGCGACAAGCAGCCCGACTTCATCTTCCACAGCATCCGACTCACCAACGACGAGACAAACGGCATGAACTCTTACACCCAGACCGTAATGCTGTTCGAGAAATACCTGCGCCTGATAAAGGAACAGGGACTCTCGCTGGCTGAGAACTGTGTGCGCACGTGGCTCTATGTCTCTGACATCGACAACAACTACCAAGGAGTGGTGAAGGCACGCAACCAGATTTTCGCGACACAAGGGCTCACCATTGACACCCACTTCATCGCAAGCACGGGCATCGGCGGAAACACCCACTCGCGCTCGGCATGCGTGGCAATGGACTTCCTCACCTACCCCAACATCGCCGAGACAGACAAGACTTACCTGAAGGCGCTCGACTACCTCAACCCCACACACGAGTACGGCGTGGCATTTGAGCGAGGAACACGACTGACGACAGCAGGCAAGCAGCAGTTCTTCATCTCGGGCACGGCAAGCATCGACAAGCACGGAAACGTGGTGTATGTGGGCGACGTGACACGGCAGGCGGGACGACTGCTCGAGAACATCGGCGCTCTGCTCAAAGACGGCGATGCAACAATGAACGACGTGAAATATTTCATTGTTTATCTGCGCGACATCAGCGACTACAACACCATTGAGCAGTTCATGCAGCAGGCATTCCCCGACAAGCCGCACATCATAGTGCATGCCAAGGTGTGCCGCCCTGAATGGCTGATAGAGATGGAATGCATGGCGGTTAAGGAATAACAACAAGACAAACGATATCTTTTCATAAAGTAAAATAGGCTATTTTGGTGACCAAAATAGCCTATTTTACTTTCCAATTCAGCCTATATTACTCATCAAGACTTAAGAACACCCAGGTCCTTTCCTACCTTTATGAAGGCGGCGATGCAACGGTCGAGTTGTTCGCGGTTGTGCCCTGCCGATATCTGCACGCGGATGCGGGCCTGTCCCTTCGGCACAACAGGATAGTAGAATCCCGTCACATAGATGCCCTCGTCCTGCATCTTGGCAGCATACACCTGCGACAATTTGGCATCGTAGAGCATCACGGCGCAGATGGCACTCTGCGTCGGCTTGATGTCGAAGCCCGCAGCCATCATCTTGTCGCGGAAATAATTGACGTTCTCCACCAGTCGGTCGTGAATCTCGTTGCTCTCCTTCAGCATCTTGAACACCTCCAGCGAAGCGCCGATGATGCTCGGTGCCAGCGAGTTGGAGAACAGATAAGGACGCGAGCGCTGGCGCAGCAGGTCGATAATCTCCTTCCGGCCAGTGGTGAATCCGCCGAGAGCACCGCCAAACGACTTGCCCAGCGTGCCGGTGTAGATGTCAACGCGGCCGTAGGTCTTGAAGAACTCGCTCACACCATGGCCTGTCTCGCCTACCACTCCTGCCGAATGGCTCTCGTCAACCATCACCAGTGCATCGTATTTCTCGGCAAGGTCGCATATCTTGTCCACAGGAGCCACATTTCCGTCCATTGAGAACACACCGTCGGTGACGATGATGCGGAAGCGTTGTGCCTGTGCCTCTTGCAGACACTTCTCCAGTTCGGCCATGTCGGCATTGGCATAGCGATAGCGCTTTGCCTTGCAGAGACGTACGCCGTCGATAATCGAAGCGTGGTTGAGAGCATCGCTGATGATGGCATCTTCCTCGGTGAACAGCGGCTCGAAAACGCCACCGTTGGCATCGAAGCATGCGGCATAGAGTATGGTGTCCTCGGTTTTGAAGTAGTCGCTGATGGCAGCCTCCAGTTCCTTGTGCACGTCCTGGGTGCCACAAATGAAGCGTACCGACGACATTCCGAAGCCACGGCGGTCCATCATCTTCTTCGATGCGTCTATGATTCGCTGATTGTCTGACAGTCCCAGATAGTTGTTGGCACAGAAGTTAAGCACCTCTTTGCCGCCCACCTGTATGGCAGCCCTCTGCGGACTCTCAATGAGTCGTTCTTCCTTGTAAAGTCCTGCTTCTCTGATCTCCGACAATGTGTTCTGGAGATGTTCTTTCATTTTTCCGTACATAGTCTTTTGATTTATGATTATTATATTATAGATTTTCAGCCAACACCCAACAGCCCGCTCTACCCAAATGGGCACTTTGCCTGCAAAGAACACCCATCACACACAAATGTAACTCTAACTCTTCCCTTGGGGAGGGGCATAGGGTGGGTTTCCTTTCACCCTACAAAGTAAGTGAAAAAAAACGAGATAATGACCTTTTAAGACAAAAAAATCATCCCGAAACGAAAAATTTTCGCATTTTTATTTCAAAAAGTAGTGCTATGTCGTTTTTTTTTGGTTATTTTGCACGTGCAACCACGAAACCTTAAATACTAAACAACTTACGACTATGAAAAAAATACTTGTCATTGGCTCAACAGGACAGATAGGTTCGGAACTCACAAGAGAGTTGCGAAGGATATACGGCGGCAACAACGTTGTGGCTGGATATATCGTAGGAGCGGAGCCGAAGGGCGAACTGAAAGACGGCGGACCCTCGGAAATTGCCGACGTCACCGACGGCGAGATGATTGCCCGTGTGGTGAAGAAACACAACATCGACGCCATCTATAACCTCGCTGCCCTGCTCTCGGTGGTGGCAGAGTCGAAACCGAAACTAGCATGGAAGATAGGCATTGACGGACTGTGGAACATCCTGGAGGTGGCGCGCGAGAACAACTGCCAGGTGTTCACGCCAAGCAGCATCGGCTCGTTCGGACTCAGCACACCGCACATGAAGACACCACAGGACACCATACAGCGGCCGCTGACGATATACGGAGTGTCGAAAGTGACCACCGAACTGCTCAGCGACTACTACCAGAAGAAATACGGAACGGACACACGCTCGGTGCGCTTCCCTGGCATCATCTCTTACGTAACGCCTCCGGGCGGCGGCACCACCGACTATGCTGTGGACATATACTACTCGGCGGTGCGCGGCGAGAAATTCGTTTGTCCTATCAAGAAAGGAACAATGATGGACATGATGTATATGCCCGACGCACTGAGGGCTGCCATAACTATAATGGAGGCCGACCCGACAAGACTGGTTCACCACAACGGATTCAACATCACGGCAATGAGTTTCGCGCCGGAGACTATCTATGCAGAGATTAAGAAACTGAAACCCGACTTCGAGATGGTGTACGACGTCGACCCGCTGAAGCAGAGCATCGCCGAGAGTTGGCCCGACAAGATGGACGACACCTGCGCACGCCGCGAATGGGGATGGGCGCCCAACTATGACCTCCGCCGCATGACGATAGACATGCTTGAGAATCTTGAGAAGAAACTCGGGAAGAAATAAGAAAGCCCAAATGGCATACGACAAAAGCGTTCACAGACAGCAAGCCTGTTTGTGAACGCATTTTTAATTGCCACATGGTACACAGATTAAACTATTTGCGACATCGTCCAAGGTCATTCTATGATTATTTTCGTACCTTTGCAACCATCTTTAACTCAAGATGTACCTGCTACCGATGAAGACAACAATAATTTCCTTACTACTATTGCTATGCGCCGGCGCCTCATCGCAAACGCTGCCGAAGCCAACGGAGAACCAACTGCGCTGGCAGGAGATGGAGATGTATGCGTTCATACACTATTCGCTGAACACCTACACCGACCAGGAGTGGGGCTTCGGCAACGAGGACCCGAAACTGTTCAACCCCTCCAGTCTCGACTGCCGTCAGTGGGCCCGAGTGTGCAAGCAGGCGGGCATGCGGGGAATAATCTTCACGGCGAAGCATCATTGCGGTTTCTGCATGTGGCCTTCAAAATACACAGAGTATTCGGTAAAGAACTCCCCCTGGAAGAACGGCAAGGGCGACGTGGTGCGCGAACTGGCTGATGCCTGCCGCGCGGAGGGACTGAAGTTTGCCGTTTATCTCTCGCCCTGGGACCGTAACCATCCTGACTACGGAAAACCGGAATATGTGACATATTTCCGTAATCAGTTGCGCGAGTTGCTGACGAACTACGGCGATATCTTCGAGGTGTGGTTCGACGGCGCCAACGGCGGTGACGGCTGGTACGGCGGCGCCAACGAGACGCGACGCATCGACGGCAAGACCTATTACGGGTGGACCGAGACGTTCCGCATGATTCGTGAACTGCAACCCAAGGCCGTCATCTGGAACGACGGCGGTGACCGCGGCGACCTGCGCTGGGTGGGCACCGAGGCGGGCAACGTGGGCGAGACCAACTGGAGCATGATGCCCGGCAAGGGCGACACCCCTTGGCACATGCTGCACTACGGTGTGGAGGACGGCGACGTGTGGTGTCCTGGCGAGACGAACACCAGCATACGTCCCGGGTGGTTCTACCACGAGACGGAGAACGAGCACGTGAAGAGTCTGTCGAAACTGATGGACACCTATTATAAATCGGTGGGCCGCAACTCCACCCTACTGCTTAACTTCCCCATAGCGCCTAACGGCCGCATCCATCCCAACGACAGTCTTCGCGGCATCGCCTTTAAAAAGATGATTGATGAGGTGTTTAAGACCGACCTTGCCGAAAAGGCTAAGATAGAGGTCAAAGGTGCGGAGACTGTTATTGACTTCGGCAAGCCCACGTCATTCAACCGTTTCGTGGCGGAGGAGGATATCCGACAAGGCCAACGGGTGAAGAAGTTCTCGCTCGAGGCTCTAGTCGACGGCAAGTGGCAGCCGCTGAGGGATGCTCTCGTTGAAGGCTCCGACGGACTGACCACCATAGGTCATCGACGCATCGTCTGCTTCCCTACCGTCAACGCCACAAAACTGCGCTTCGCCGTCATCGACAGCAAGGCGGAGCCCATCATAAAGCGCACATCGGTATTCCTGGCTCCAGAACTGACGGGCGATATCCCCGACAGCGGAGAGAAGCGCAGCAGCAGCCTGCACTACTTCTTCAGCAGCCCCCGTCAGATGATGATTGACTGGGACACAGAACAGACCATCAGCGCCTTGCGTTACTTGCCTCCGCAGAACACGAAGGAAGGCGCGGTGACGCACTACACCCTATGGGCCTCGACCGACTGGACAAACTGGACAAAACTTGCTTCGGGCGAGTTCTCAAATATAGTGAACAATCCCATTTGGCAGACAATCAAGTTCCCGACAACCAAAGCCCGTGTCCTCAAGTTCGACGCCGACCGCCTGGCCTCAGGAGAGCGGATGGCCTTTGATGATTTTGAGGTGGTTTTAGGCGAGACTCAGGGTTATAGGAATCCCGTGCTTCCAGGCTTTCATGCCGACCCAAGTGTATGCCGGGCGGGCGACGACTTCTATCTGGTAAACAGCACGTTTCAGTATTTCCCGGGCGTTCCTGTGTTCCACTCGAAGGACCTGGTGAACTGGGAACAGGTGGGCAACTGTCTTACTCGTCCGTCGCAGGTCGACCTGAAAGGAACCGACGGCAACAGCGGCATCTATGCCCCCACCATCCGTTATAATAACGGGCGCTTCTATATGGTGACAACGGTGTTCCCCTCGCGCCGTCATTTCTACGTGTGGACCGATAACCCCGCTGGTGAGTGGTCGGAACCCGTCGTGATAGACTTCGCCATCGGCAGTTGCGACCCCACGCTCTACTTTGAGGATGACAAATGCTATTTCCTCTGGAAAGAGGGCGACATCAAGATTTGCGAGATTGATGTGAAGACGGGTAAGCAACTGGGCGAGATACATCACTTAGGCGTAGGACTTGGCGGGCGCTATCCCGAAGGACCGCATATTTACAAACAGGACGGTTACTATTATCTGCTGTTGGCTGAAGGCGGAACGGAGCACGGGCATCATGTGAACATCCTACGCAGCAAGAACCTTTTCGGTCCATATCAGCCCAATCCGGACAACCCCATTTTGTCGCACTTCAACATGAAGATGCAGAACAGTCAGATACAGGGACTGGGGCATGCTGACCTGATACAGGCACCCGACTCCTCGTGGTGGATGATTTGTCTGGGCTACCGCACCAGCGGTTATCTGCAGCATGTGATGGGACGTGAGACGATGCTGGCTCCTGTCCGTTGGGAGCAAGGCGGCTGGCCTGTTGTGAACGGCGACGGAACACTGCAGACAGACATGAAATGCAAGACATTGCCGCTGGTCGCTATGCCGAAAGACCCCATCAGGGAAGAGTTCGATTACATCAAGCGCGATGCCCCTAAGGACAGTTATCACTCGTTGGGACTGCCGATGGGATGGATGAGTCTGTGCAACCCCGACTACTCGCGCTACTCGCTGACGGAGCGTAAAGGCTGGCTTCGCATGCGCCCCAGCACGACAGACCTCAGCGAGACAGCCTCGCCAACATTCATTGCCCGCCGGCAGACGGAACTGAACTTCACAGCCACAGCCTCGTTCGACCTCTCCCACCTTTCGGAGGGCATGCAGACCGGAATTACCGCATACGCCGCTCCGCTGAACCACTACGATGTGGTGGCGGAGAAAAGGAACGGACAAATCATCATCAAGTCGAATGTACGCTTAGGGCAAACCAGCCACAGCGAAAAGGAGTTCGCGCTCAGCGGCACACGAGCCTACCTGCGCATCACCTCCGACAAGGACTTCTACTACCTGCAGGCATCTTCTGACGGAAAGAACTTCGTCGAACTGGCCAAGATGGAATACCGCTTCCTCAGCACAGAGACCATCGGCGGTTTCACCGGAGTGATGCTCGGACTCTTCACGCAGAGCGACAATGAAACAGGCGCCGGATATGCTGATGTTGACTGGTTTGAGTATCTGACACAATAAAAGAAAAAATATATGAGAACTATTTCTATTTGGTTACTGATGGCCTCGCTGGCGATGACCGCTCAGGCACAGACAGCACCCGACTGGGAGAACCCGCATGTGCTGGGCATCAACAAACTGCCCTATCACGCTACGCTGCAACTGCCCTCGAAATGGAAGGAGTGCAAGGAGATAGTGAGTCTCGACGGCGAGTGGCTGTTCCATTGGAGCCGCAACCCCGAGGAGAGGCCTGCGGGCTTTGAGCGCGACGACTATGACGTAAGCCGCTGGGACAAGATAAAGGTGCCGGGAAACTGGCAGACGCAGGGCTACGGCACACCCATCTACACCAATATGGAGTATCCGTTCCGGCGCAACCGCCCCAGCGTGACGAGTGAACCGCCAAAGGACTGGACCGCCTACGAGAACCGCAACCCTGTAGGCTCTTATGTCACCTTCATCGACGTTACCAAAGAAATGCTCGGCAACAACTTGATACTGCACTTCGGCGGTGTTCATTCCGCGATGTATGTGTGGATTAACGGGCAGAAGGTGGGATACAGCCAGAACTCTATGTCGCCCGCAGAATTCGACGTGACGAGTTTCCTGCACGAGGGCCGCAACCGCCTCGCTGTGGAGGTTTACAGATGGTCTGACGGCAGTTATTTGGAGGACCAGGACATGTGGCGCCTCTCGGGCATCTTCCGCGAGGCGCAGTTATGGGTGCGCCCGCTGGTGCATATCGCCGACTACCGGGTTACGGCTATACCGAACGCCGACTATAGCGAGGCGGAAGTGTGCGCGGAGATAAGCGTCTGCAACACAGGGAAGCGAGCAGCAAAGGTGTTCCCTGTATTTAGAATTGAAGAGAGAATAAACAGCACGTTAAGTCCGCTGACAATCAATGCTGGCGACACCGTTTGCCAAACATATCACTACGCCATAGAGAATCCCCGATTATGGTCGGCCGAGAAACCGAACCTCTACCCGTTCAGCGTGGAGTTGCAGGACAAGAAGAGACAGACAACCGAGCATTTCGACTATCATCTGGGCGTGAAGCGCGTGGAAGTCGTGGGCGAGGTGTTCAAGATTAACGGCAAGAATGTGAAACTGCGCGGTGTGAACCGTCACGACCACCATCCTGTTACGGGGCGTTATGTGGACGACGCTACATACGAAAAGGACATACGCCTGATGAAGCAGGCGAACATCAACTTCCTGCGCACCTCGCACTATCCCGACCGCGAGTATATCTACGAACTCTGCGACCGCTGGGGCATCTACGTGATGGACGAGGCCAACCAGGAGAGTCACGGATACGGCTACGCCAACGAGGAGATGGGACACGACGCCGAGTGGCGCGATGCTCATGTTGACCGCGCCGAGTCGCTCGTGAAGCGCGACTTCAACCACCCGTGCGTCATCCTCTGGAGTCTGGGCAACGAGGGCGGAGTGGGTCCTAACATTCAGGCGATGTACGACAAGGTGTGTGAACTCGACTCCACACGACCGCCTTTCTATGACTGTAATCCTCGCTATTCGGCACTTCACGATTTCGGTTATCCGTCGCCTGATGAACTGCGCATAGAGGCGCAGAAAGAGACGGAGAAACCGATGATTGCCCGCGAGTATGCTCACGCTATGGGCAACTCATGCGGCAACCTGCAGGAATACTGGGATGTAATATATAATGACAGTAGCATCGTGGGCGCCGCCATCTGGGACTGGGTGGACCAAGGACTACGCCTCCCCCCATCCCCCTCCCATAGAGGGGGGGGCTACTGCGTCAACAACCTCACCTACGGGGAAAGGTCTGGAGGGCGCTTTTCTCTACGGCGGCGACTTCGGCGACAAGCCCAACATGGGCGCCTTCTGCCTTAACGGTCTGCTGGCGCCCGACCGCACTCCACATCCGCACTACTACGAGGTGCAGCATGTGTATCAACCTCTGCAGTTCGTACGCGAGGGCGACGACATCAGAGTAATCAACCGCGACTCGTTCACCCCGCTTACCGACTACAACATCACCTGTGACACCCTGCGCTTCGGCGGCGAGACGCTGCTGAATGTCTCGGCACACCTGAAATGCGCAACACCTTGGGCAGAAGCGGGCTTCGTTGTGGCACGCGAACAGTTTGTGCTGAAGCCATACTCGTTCCCCGCTCAGTTGGAAGGCACACGCGCTAAAGTGAAGAATAGCGACGGGAACATCATCGTGACTACAGAAAACGGCTCTGTAACAATCGACAAGACGGGCGCTCTGGTCAGTTGGCTGGCCGACGGCGCGGAGATGCTGACCGCACCGCTTGAGCCCTACTTCTGGAAACCTGTTAACGACAACCAAGAGGCTGCGGGCTTTGAACAGCGTCTGGGTGTGTGGAAAAACGCAGCACAGCAGCGCATCGTGAAGAGCATTAAAACGAAGGAGACCGGCGAGGGAGTCATCGTTACGGCCGAGATGTCTCTTCCCTTAGGTGCCGACTACACGATGACATACACCATTTCGGGCAACGGGAAGATAAAGGTGGATGCCGACTATCGTCCCACACGCGACGACATTCCTGTGATTCCGAAGTTTGGCGTGCGTCTCCGGCTGCCTGCAGATATGATGGACATCAGTTATTACGGTCGCGGTCCTTGGGAGAACTATCCCGACCGCAAGCGTTCGGCCTTCATAGGGCAATACCGCGGACCGCTCTCGGCATACGAGACGGAGTATCTGAAACCGCAGGATAACGGCAACCGCTGCGACATTCGCTGGTTTGAGATTTCGTCTGCCACGAAGAAACTGCGCATCGACGGCTGTCAGCCGCTGTGTATTCGTGCGTGGGACTACGGCGAGGAGGACCTTCCCGCAGCGCGTCACCCGCAAGACCTTCCGCGCGGGCGCTTCGTCAACCTGAACATCGACCTCAACATTCACGGTGTGGGCGGTATAGACACCTGGGGCCGCCGCACTTTGCCGCAATACACGATACCCGGGAATGAGCCACATCATTATGGTTTTATACTCAGTAGATAGAGGGAGATAGAAGGAGATAGAGGACAACACAGGCTTCACTCCTGCCCCCCTCTCCAAAGGGCTAGGGGAACGATAGCAATTATAAGCAATGAGTTCAAACAGTATATAATTACAAAACATACAATAATAATGAACAAGTTTTTATTCACAGCACTCTTCACCTTATTGGCATTAGGTGTAGAGGCACAAGACAGGCTCTATGCCGACGAGTTTCCGCTGGGTGACGTCACTCTGCTTGACGGTCCGCTGAAACAAGCGCGCGACCTTAACATCAAGACACTGTTGCAGTACGACTGCGACCGTCTGCTGGCACCTTACCGCAAGGAGGCTGGCCTGCAGCCAAAGGCTAAGACCTATCCCAACTGGGACGGGCTCGACGGTCATGTGGGCGGTCATTATCTCACCGCAATGGCCATCAACGCCGCCACAGGCAGCGACGAGTGCCGTCAGCGCATGGAGTATATGATTAGCGAACTGCAGGAGTGTGCCGACGCTAATGCCAAGAACCACCCCGCATGGGGCAAGGGTTATGTGGGCGGCATGCCGGGCAGCGACAGGCTGTGGTCAACTTTCAAACAAGGCGACTTCGGAGTGTACTTCGGCTCGTGGGCACCATTCTACAATCTTCATAAGATGTACGCGGGACTGCGCGACGCA
This sequence comes from Prevotella sp. UBA4330, assembly GCA_002394385.1. GTDB lineage: Bacteria > Bacteroidota > Bacteroidia > Bacteroidales > Bacteroidaceae > Prevotella. The sequence continues at coordinate 5,475 of DGTS01000019.1, read as the reverse complement.
TGGCTCTACTGCGGCAACGAACAGGCCCGCCGGCTGTTCCTCGGTTTCTGCGACTGGGCCATCGACCTCACGGCAGGTCTCAGCGATGCTCAGATGGAGCAGATGCTGGGCAACGAGCATGGCGGCATGAACGAGGTGCTGGCCGATGCCTATGCCATCACCAAGGAAAAGAAGTATCTTGACGTGGCAAAACGATTCTCTCACCGCCGTCTGCTCACGCCGATGTCGCAGCGACAGGACTGCCTCGACAACATGCACGCCAACACTCAGGTGCCTAAGGTGGTGGGATTCGAGCGCATTGCCGAACTGAGCGGCAACGATACATACCACACGGCAAGCCAGTATTTCTGGGACATCGTGACCGGCGAGCGCTCGCTTGCCTTCGGCGGAAACAGTCGCCGCGAGCACTTCCCCAGCCGTGAGGCATGCACCGACTTCATCAACGACATCGACGGTCCTGAGACATGCAACACCAACAACATGCTGAAACTCACCGAGGACCTGCACCGCCGCAATCCCGAGGCACGTTTTGCCGACTACTACGAACTGGCTACGTTCAACCATATCCTATCGTCGCAACATCCCGAACATGGCGGATATGTTTACTTCACGCCAGCACGTCCTCGCCACTATCGCAACTACTCTGCACCCAACGAGGCCATGTGGTGCTGCGTGGGCACTGGTATGGAGAACCACGGCAAGTACGGACAGTTCGTATATACACATGTGGGCGATGCCCTCTTCGTTAACCTCTTTGTGTCGTCAGAACTCAACTGGCGTGAGAAAGGTGTCACGCTGCGCCAGGAGACGCAGTTCCCATACGCCGAAACCAGCCGCATTACAATAACAAAGGGAGGAGGGACATTCCCTCTGTTGCTGCGCTACCCTGCATGGGTGAAGCCCGGCGAGTTCTCGGTGAAGGTGAACGGCAAGGCGGTCAACATCATCAGCGGACCCTCAAGTTACGTCACCATCGACCGCAAATGGAAGAAGGGCGATGTCATCGACATCACTTTCCCCATGCACAACAGCATCAGTTATCTGCCTAACGTGCCACAATACATAGCACTGATGCACGGTCCTATCCTGCTGGGAATGAAGACGGGAACAGAAGACCTTGCGCACCTCATTGCCGACGACAGCCGCTTCGGCCAGTATGCCAGTGGCAAGAAACTGCCCATCAACGAGGCGCCAATCCTCATCAATGACGACATCGACGCCATTGCATCGCAACTGCAACCCGTGAGCGGCAAACCGCTACACTTCACGCTGAACACCAAGACAGTAAACGGCATCAAGGGGGAACTGCAACCGTTTTTTGAAATACACGACAGCCGTTACATGATGTACTGGCTGGCACTCTCTGAGGCAAACTATAAGGAATATCTGACACAACTGGCGCAAGCAGAGCAAGAGCGTCAGGCACTGGAGGCACGCACCGTGGACAAGGTGCAGCCAGGCGAGCAGCAGCCAGAGACCGACCATAAGATGCTGACCGACGAGTCATATACAGGCAACTCGAACGACGTGTTCTATCGCGACGCTCGCGACGGTCACTACTTCAGTTATCTGATGCAGACGGGCGGCAACGAGCAACTCGCCCTGCGCCTGAAATACTGGGGCGTGGGCGAGTGGAAGACCCACGAGTTCGACATCTATGTTGACGATGTGCTGGTGAAGTCGGTCAACAACACCGGCAAGTACCGCATCTCTGAGTTCAAGCACGAAACCTACCCGCTGCCTGCCGAGGTGCTTAAAGGCAAGACTCAGGTGCGCGTCAAGTTCGTTGCCAAGCCACGCCGACAGATAGGCGAGATTTATGAAGTAAGATTAGTAAAAGAATAACGACATGAGACAAAAAGCAACAACGATATTGCTGATGGCGGCAATGCTGCTCTTGGCAAGCGAGATATCTGCAGAGTCAGCCAAACTGCCGCGCAAGCAACTGCTCAACGACCAGTGGCAGTTTGCACTCAACGACAGCAACTTCACCCGTGCACGCAGCGTGACGCTGCCACACGACTGGAGCATCGAGCAGCGCTTCGATGTCAATGCTCCTGCCGGCAACGACGGTGCCTATCTGCCCACGGGCAAGGGATGGTATCGCCGTGTGCTCACTCTGGGCAAGGCATACGAAGGCAAGAAGGTTCGCCTCTACTTCGAGGGTGTCTATATGAATTCCCACGTTTATGTCAACGGTCATCTGGCAGGCGGCTGGCCCTATGGCTACTCTGGATTCTGGGTTGACGTCACACCTTATATTAATATAGGGAAAAACGAGATAGTGGTCAGTGTGGACAACTCGCAGCAGAAGAACTGCCGCTGGTATTCTGGCTCGGGCATCTATCGCAACGTGTGGCTCGTAACCACGCCCAAGACTTATATCGACGACTGGAGCGTTCAGGTGAGCACGCCAGACATTCATCATGTAGAACTCTCGGCCAACGTCATCCGTGAAGACGGCACCATCTATCCGCTGAAGCGCACCATCGAGGTGCAGCAGCCACGTCTGTGGTCGCCCGACGACCCATATCTTTACGAGGCAGAACTCGAAGTGCCGGGCACCGACCGCATCAAGGTGACATACGGCATACGCACCATTGAGTATGATGCCGAACAAGGTCTGCGCCTCAACGGCAAGCCAATAAAACTGAACGGTGCCTGCCTGCATCACGACAACGGCATCCTCGGTGCCGCAGCCTACGACGAGGCAGAGTACCGCAAGGCACAACTGATGAAAGAGGCTGGATTCAATGCCGTGCGCACCAGCCACAACCCGCCGTCTGAGGCATTCCTCCGCGCTTGCGACGAGGTGGGACTGCTGGTCATCGACGAGGTTTTCGACGGCTGGCGCGAACATAAGAACGAGAACATCCACGACTACTCCACTCTCTTCGACCAGTGGTGGGAGCGCGATGTCGATGCCATGGTGTGCCGCGACCGTCTGCATCCCAGCATCTTCTGCTGGTCAACAGGCAACGAGGTCATTGAGCGCAAGAAGATAGAGGTGGTGAAAACAGCGCACAACCTCGCCGAGCGCATACGCGCCAACGACCCGCAGCGCCGTCCCGTAACCTCGGCTCTGGCAGCATGGGACCGCGACTGGGACATCTATGACCCGCTGGCTGCCGAGCACGACATCGTGGGATACAACTACCTGATATTCCTTGCCGAGAACGACCATAAGCGCGTGCCCAAGCGTGTCATCATGCAGACAGAGAGTTATCCGCGCGACGCTTGGAACAACTACCGTCAGGCAATGGACCACACGTACATCCTCGGCGATTTCGTATGGACAGGACTCGACTATCTCGGCGAGTCGGGCATCGGCCGTTATTACTACGAAGGCGAAACTCCAGGTGAGTCATGGGAGCGTCCGCTCTATCCCTGGCATGCCGCCTATTGCGGCGATGTTGACTTCACCGGTCTGCGCAAACCTATCAGCCACTACCGTTCAATGTTATGGAATGAAAAAGGTGAGAGCCTTTTCCTCTCGGTGCTCGAGCCTGATGGATATTACGGAAAAGTGAAGACCTCGATGTGGAGCACATGGCCTATGCAGGAGAGTTGGACATGGCCGGGATGGGAAGGCAAACCCGTAGTGGTTGAGGTGTATAGCCGCGAGCCGAAGGTGAACCTCTATCTCAACGGTGAGTTGGTTGCAGAACAGCCCACGAAGGAGATGAAGGCAACGTTCACCCTGCCCTACCAGCCAGGCACGTTGTGCGCAAAGGCAGGTGGAGAGCAGAGAGAACTGCAAACAGCCGGAGCGCCTGCCGCCATACGTCTCACTGCCGACCGCAACAGCATCAGCGCCAACGGACTTGCCTTCGTCACCGTGGAAATAGTTGACGCACAGGGACGCGTGGTTACTACTGCCGACAACCGTCTTACGTTCAGCGTCACCGGCAATGCCACACTACTTGCAGCAGGCAACGGCAACGGTAATGACGAAGACCCATACTACGACAACCAGCATAACACATGGCACGGCCGTGCCCTCGCCGTAATTCGCAACAACGGCAAGCAGGGCAAAGCCAAACTCACCGTCACCGCCAACGGACTGCCTTCAGCCAGCGTCACGATAAAATAAAACTTGCGGGTGACCAACAACGGATTATGCGAATTTCGCGAAATGCCATTATAGCACATTCGTGAAATTCGCATAATTCGTTGTTGTTTTATAAACAGATGTCATCCATTAAACTTTCCGACAAAGAGTATCACGCCAGAAGAGGCTTCGCTGATGACATAGACAAAGGGACGGTTGGCATGGAAATCAGCCTTAGGAAACTCCTCGACTGCCGAATTAAGCATCCCCGCAACGGTGACTGCCGCCGCCTCAGAACCTTTCTCGTTGACCTTGATTGCGGCTTTCTGCCTCATCATGCCTATATATAACGGAGTGTTGGCAATGTTGACAATCTCCATGTTCTCCTTGTCAAACACCTTGCGTATGCCCATCTTCTTCAACAACGAAATCAGTCCGCCCGCCATGTCGTCAGTGCTTGACGATGTCTCGAAGCGCGGGAGACTCAGGTTCACCTCGTATGGCTGATACAGGCTGTTGTCAAACTCTTTCCAGTCGTCCTGCGCCAGCAGGTTGATAACATCGTCAGTAGTCTTTCCTTCCTCTGGCAGCATGACCGTCATGCTCCACATCTGGTTGCCATACGGTATTCTGACGGCAGAGAAAGTCTCGTTCTTCAGGTAACTGATGTACACATCCTGGTGCATCATCGGCATTTCCTTGCCGCCCCTTTCTGTGGTGAATGTCTCGTTGCGCGTGTTCTTCGGGTCGAACTTCGCTGCCCAGTCAGCCTTGAAATAGATGGCGTTTAGCAGATAAGACACCATATTCTCGTCAACGTTTTCTATAATCGACGGTATCATGCCATTGGTTTTCTCCTTACACCAGCCGTTGATATGCTTAAGCGTTTCGGGCGAACCGAAATCGAGAGCCTCGGCCTGTGCATCGTAATATCTTTTCATGTCCTGCCTGAACTGCTCTTTCAACGAGTAGCGCTTATTCAAGAATATGGCGTTGGCAATGTCCAGCGTGACATTCTTGTCTGCCTTCGGCAAGTTCTCAATGAGGTTCTTGCAGTACTCATTCACCGCCTTTATGCCTCCGCTATGGAATCCAAGAGTCTCTTCCAGTTCCTTTTCTGTGGTTCCGGTCGAGCCGTCGTTCACCATTCCCAGCACGTAGGTGATGCTCAGCGGCGAGAAGACGAAACTGTTGCCGCTCTGGTTTCCCTCGTTCACAGTCTTCAGAAAGTTCATCGAGAACTTATTGTTGTCCTTGACAAAAACTCTCTGCTCGGGGGTCAGTTGTACAGACTGCCGTTCCGCCACCATGTTGACAAATTTCTTTTTCGTGCCTTCCTGCTCTTCATCAGACGAGGAACACGACAGCAGCACAACGCTGCATGCTGCTATTGCAGCCTTAATTAACGTGAGTTCGATGAATTC
>DGTS01000033.1 GCA_002394385.1 Prevotella sp. UBA4330 | reverse complement strand
GATAAAGCAGAACTTCCCGCTCAGATACTTCTATGGAGAGTCGGCCAACGCTATCAAAATCCAAATATGGGTCACTCTGATTGCGAACCTGCTGCTGTCACTGCTCCAAAGTGCCCTGGAAAGACGTTGGAGCTTCTCGGGGCTGGCGACAATGGTGCGGATTGTCATGATGGAGTACCTCAATATGAACACTTTCTTCAATATGCCTGACGCAGACATGAAATTGATGCTTGAAGATGCGGCAGAATCGCCTCCTGACACCTCAGAAAACTGAAGAGGGGGCTTGTCGCAAGTAACAAAATATCCCAAATCCTGTGTTACAAAGAGTTGGGATGGGGATGTGTATGTTTAGCGGACAGTAATAGTAAAAAATATGTTCACCGTAGGGGCGTACCTCCGTGTGCGCCCGAAACATGACACAAAACATACCACGAAACATGTCACGAACATGGACCCAAACACCCCCCAAAACCATCATTCCAACCTTTTTATCTCCGCATTCACATCATCCGAATCCTCCACACAATCAGAATTCAACTTGTCATACTTCCATCGTTGCGGATTTGTAAAAATGTAATTCGCTATATAATCATAAGAATGTTGGTTCCTTATAATGTGGTCATAATAATTACGTTGCCATAGTTTATTATAACCATGTGAACATTCTTTCCCTTTTATACTTCTTAGATATCTATTCGTGGTTAGACTCTTCATCCATCTAACGATTTCATTGATTCTATCTCCCCCTGTATTCTGAATGATAAGATGAATATGATTTGGCATTATCACATAATGTAGAATTTCAGAATCCTCAAATTTATTAGTAACTTCCTTTAATGTTTTACGCACCATTTCACCAACTTCGCTTAGTACCATCTCCCCATTACTAATGTTTCCGAGCAGACATTTGCGATTTAGTACTACTATGGTTAGAAAATAATTGGCCGGTGTGGAATAGTCATATCCAAGGAGCCGAATATTCTTACGCTTAGGGTAATCTGAGGATTGTGACATAACATATTAAAAACGGGCGCACACGGAGGTACGCCCCTACGTGCTTGGGATTATGCTTGCGTGATGCGGGCGCACACGGAGGTACGCCCCTACTATGTATATTTTAGAATAACAATTTCCTTGTAGGGGCGTACCTCCGTGTGCGCCCGAAACTGCTTATCACTCAACAAATAATTTCACTCCTGCTTCATCACCAACCTTCAACACATAAACGCGATTTGCGGGTGCCGCGATGTTGAGCGATGTGCCAGCTGCCGTCTGCTGGTCAACGAGGATGCCGCTAAGGTCATAAAGACTGACGCGCGTGCCTGGTTGCACACCTTTAACAGACAGAGAACCATCGGCATACGTCCATGTCCACACATCATGCTCCACGTCGTTAATGCCAGTATCGACACCAGTGATGGCGTTTATCTTCAACATCGTGCATGAAGGCATAGTGAAAGAATACTGCGAACCATCCACCTGCGTTGTTGTCGTATTGCCAGACACCATCTTCTCCACTGTCCATCCCGTCACCTTCTTACCGTTGGCAGCCATTCCCTCAAGAGTGACCGAACGGTTCTGGAAGAACTTCCCATCGAAAACGCCCTTCGTCAGTTTCACTCCGTTGAAATAGAACGGCACGTCTTGCAGGACATCATCGTCAACGCTATTATTTACCTTCATATCAATAAGTGTTCCAAGATTATAATAGTTCTTCAACTGCGTGTAGAAACTACCTGTGCGTTGGTTCAGCCAGTTGTTAATACTATTCATCTCTTGCTGATAGTCGGGCCACCACTCATTGATGAGTTTACGATGATGAGGATACTCGTTCTTAATCATCTCGTACATAGGGTCCCACACCTCGTGAGTTCCTGCATAGTTCATAAAGTCGCCCATATAAATGGCGCAGCGGTCTATGAACTCGCGCTTGAAGTCGGCATCCTCCATCAGTCGGCGGAACAGGCGTGTAGCCGCATATGTGTTGCCCCAACTGCGGTCGGGGTCATATGCGTTGTTATAAAGCCACTCTATGGTGTTATATGTCGGCGACGACCCATAGAGTCCCAGTCCGAAGTCGGTGTCCTTGGCAATCCAGCGCCACTTGCCACCCTCTGCTCGCGGTCGCCATGCCACGATGTTGTTGCCCGGGAAGTCCTGGTTGTTATAATAGAGGTTCATCGCCATCAAGTTGATAAATTCTATGCAGTCCATGCGCTCGGCATACTCTGCCATCGAATGTCCGTGTTCGTTATAGAAAGCGGCAAACTCGTTCCAGTTGTCCATCGTGCCCTCTTTCAACTCTGTCCAGTTCTCCAGCAGGTCGATGTCCTCCAGCCCGTCGTAGTTGGTGTAGATGTTATCCTCGTTAGAGCGTTCGCGAATGTTGCGCATGCCGTCATATTTTCCGTTGATATAGACTATAGCAGGTCGCCATGCCTGCCAGTCGAGGTCTTGGCGCAGAGCCATTGAGCGTTGTATCACTGCATCGCGCATGTACAGATAGTCGAAGTCGTTGCCCGAATTGCGCAGCACCAACGACTTGAATTCTGTTAGTCCCGGCTTTTGTGTTGGGAAGAACTCGTGCTCCAGTCTCTTCGTGCCAAAGCGTTTGTTGGCATATACGGCAAGCGATTTCATCTTATTGCTGCGCGTGGCACCACCCTGAACTCTTGTCTCGCACAGTTGGTTGATGAAACTTTCCTCACCCGAGTTCTCGAACATCTCGATATTTATCGGTCGTCGCCAGTCGAACTCATAGTTCTTCTTTCCGCTCTGATAGGTGCCTTCCACCAATATTCCAATTCTATTGTCGTTTAGGTACTTATTGTCTGTGACAATAGATATCACTATCATGTCCTGGGCACGTCCGTGGAAGATGTACGACTCCGTCTTTGAGCGTGGCGATATGCACCCGCTGCAGAACAGTTTGGCACGCACCACACGTGTGGAGTTGAATGTCAGCGGATTTGTATATTTAGGGCTTCTTTCCGTTGGCTCGCTTCCGTCAAGAGAATACCTTATCTGCGTTCCCTCTGGTGCATCGTCGGGAAGACTCAGCGTGAGTGTAATGGTCTGATTGGTTGTGAACACACGCCCTTTCTGGCTGAACACAGGGTCGCCCAGCACCGTTTCTGCCAACGTGCCGCAGTTGGTCTCTTCTGGAGTAGGTTTCAGTTGATACCCCAGTTCGCTGGCACCGTCGGTCTTTCTTCCGTATGCGATGTTCGGTGCCGGCTGTTTCTTTATCTTGTCGAACTTGTCTGCCACCGTCCCGTTCTTGAACAAGTAGAGGGCACCCTTTCCCGAGTCGATGCGGAAGTCGGCATGCATACCCGTCGCCTCCTTGTCACAATAGATAACGACATACCCATTTGCCGGCACAGTGTATGAGGGCAATGTCCATGCCGCATCAGCATCATTCTCAAGGCCAATGCTGTACTGGCTAAGATTCTCGGCAGAAGTGCCTGTGTTGTACAGTTCCACCCACGAGTCGGGGAACTCATTGATGTCGTCCATTATGCAGTCGATGTTCGACTGCATGATTTCGTTAATAACCAACTGTGCTCTTGCCTGCACTGAGAGTCCGAGCAATGCTACAGAAAAGAGTAATAGTTTTTTCATATTAGTAGTTTTGATAGTTCTTTACCTTAACAGCAGACTTCTTTGTCTTCGGTTGCAAAGTTACATCTTTTTATTATTATCAACCACATATACATTATTAAAATAATAAAAAAACAAACTTCGCATGCGGAATGTGTATAGGAGTTCAGGAGTGTGGGAGTGTAGGAGTGCTGACATCAGTTTTACACGTTATCATGTATCAATGGCCTACGGCTTGCAATGTGACGTCTAAACTCCTACACTCCCAAACTCCCAAACTCCTAGCAAAACAGAGCGTTGAAGGGATAAATATCCTGTTCAACGCTCTGTTGTCTGCTATTAACTCTCCTTAAGTGGAGGTTATGAACGAGTTACTTCACCACTATTTTCACTCCTGTATCTTCTCCCACCTTCAACACATAGACGCGATTTGAAGGAACAGAGAACGTGATGCGTGAGCCCGTTGCCGTCTGCTGACCAACAAGAATACCGCTGAGGTCGTACAGACAAACGCGGGTGTCTGCCGCAACATCATCAACAGAAAGCGTACCATCAGCATATTGCCATGCCCATGCTGCCGACTCCACGTCATTGATACCTGTATCGATGCCGGTGATGGCGTTAATCTTCAGCATTGTGCATGCTGGCATGGTGAAAGCATACTGAGAACCCTCAACCTCTGTTGTCGTAGTGTTGCCCGAAACTGTTTTCGTAATGGTCCATCCTGTCACCTTCTTCCCATTTTCTGCCGTACCCTCAAGGGTGACCGAGCGGTTCTGGAAGAACTTTCCATCGAACACACCCTTTGTCAGTTTCACACCATTGAAATAGAACGGTATCTCCTGAGCCTCGCTTTCTGTAAGTTCTTTGTTTACAGTCATATTGGTGAGCGTACCGAGATTGTAATAATTCTTTATATGTGTGTAGAAATTGTTGGTGCGCTGACTGAGCCAGTTGCGTGCATTGTTGATTTCGTTCTGGATGTCCTGTTCCGAACCCCACCAACTCCAGGAATAGAGATTGCGGTGCTGTATGAGTTCAGGCTTAACGAGATCAACCATCGGGTCCCATATCTCGCGTGTTCCTCTTTCGTTCAGGAAGTCGCCCATATAGATGGCACAGCGGTCGATGAATTCGCGACTGAAGTCAGGGTCTGCCATCAAATTGCGGAAGAGCATCGTGGCCTCGCTGGTGTTGGCCCATGCATTGCCTGAGTCGTAGTTGGGGTTGTTTATCCATTCGATGGTGTTGTAATCGGCAGGACGTCCGTAGAGTCCGAGTCCGAAGTCGGTGTCTTTCGCTATCCATCTCCATTTACCGTCATCGGCTGTCGGTCTCCACGTAACGAGGTTGTTGCCGGGGAAGTCGAGATTGCCATAGTACAGGTTCATTGCCATAAGGTTGATAAACTCATAGCAGTCCATAAGGTTGGCATATTCGGCCATGGTATGCCCGCTCTCGTGATAGAAAGCCTTGAAGGCATTATAATTGTCCCATGTTCCTGTCTTCAGTTCCTCCACCATCTGCGAGTTCTCCTGCGAGATCTCCACCATGTCGATGTCCTCAAGTCCTTTGCCTTTATTATTCTTGTAATTCGAGAAGATGTTGTCGTCGTTCGAGCGTTCGCGTATGTTCAACATTCCCTTATACTCTCCGTTGACGAATACCACCGTCGGCTGCCATGCCTGCCAGTCGAGGTCGGCATTCTGTCCCATCACGCGCTGGATGATGGCGTCACGCATGTAGAGTCCGCCAAAGTCGTTGCCCGCGTTACGCAGCATGAGGCTCTTAAACTCTGTGAGTCCTGGTTTCTGTTCAGGGAAGAACTCATACTCGAGACGTTTTGTACCGAAGCGTTTGTTGGCATAAACCACCAGTGTCTTCAGGGCATGCTCACGCGACTGTCCTCCGGCCACGCGCGTCTCGCAGAGTTGGTTGAGGGCGCTCGCCGTACTTGCGTTGTCAAAATACTCAAAGTTGATGGGGCGTCGCCAGTCGTGCTTGTTATCCTTGTTGGGGTTGTTTGCAATTATGCCGATGGCATTGTCGTTCAGATAACGGTCGTCAGTGACGATAGAGATTACCGGAATGGTAAAGTCACGGCCGAGGAAGATGTACGACTGTGTCGTGGATATTGGCGACAGATAGCCGTCGCAGAACAGTCTAGCGCGTATCACACGATTGCTGCTTATCATCATCGGCGACGAGTAGAGCGTGCTTGATGCCGTTGGCTCGCTGCCGTCCGTTGTATATCTGATTACCGTTCCCTCTGGTGCATCTTCAGGAAGAGACAGCACAAGTCTCACATTCTTGCTGCTGGTGAACACCTTGCCCACGGTGCTGAACACTGGCGAGCCGAGTATTTCGGCATAGACGGTGCCACAGTTGGCAGCACCAGGCGTTGGCGTAGCCTGATAGCCCCATTCTCCGCTGCCGTCGGTCTTTCGCCCGTAGGCTATGTTTGGAGCGGGCATGGCTTCATAGTCCTCTTTCTCTATCGTCTCGCCGTTCTTAAAGAGATAAATGCTGCCAGCATCGTCAGACTCCAGTCGGAAACTGGTGTGCAGTCCTTTCTCCTCTTTGTCGCAGTAAACCACCACATAGCCGTGTGCGTTGACCGTTTGGTTCGGCAGTTGCCATGCCTTGCTTTCACTCTTCTTACTGCCTATCTTATAGTCAGCAAGATTGACAGGGGTGTCACCGCTGTTGTAAAGTTCCACCCACGAGTCGGGGAACTCGTTTAAGTCATCCATTATGCCGTCTATGTTCGACTGCATGATTTCGTTAACAACAAGTTGCGCTCTTGCCTGCGTCGATAGTCCCAGCACTGCAAGAGAAAGGAGTAACGTTTTCTTCATGATTTATAGTTTAATATGATTCAATGTTTTCTATGCTTCCGACTGTCCAGCCCTCTGCGAGGCGTCACATAACACCTCTGCCTTAGGCGGGCATACAAATTTGCTGCAAAGATACAACGTTATTCCCAATTATCAAACCCCTAAAACACTAATAAATACATATTATAATGAATTAGAGACAAAGCACAAAATAATCAGAAAGCATAAACGAGTCCATATTTGTCATGCAGACGGCGGAGAGAACCGTCTTCCTTCATTTTACTGATTACAGCATTCACCATCTGCAACACATCGTCCTGCCCCTTGCGCATCAGCACACCTATCTCGCCGTGGGTGAACGGCTGGTCGAGCAGAGGTGCCGCAAGACGGCTGTCGTTGTTCACATAGTATGGAGCCTCGGTTATCTCTGTTATCATCACGTCTGCCTGTCCCTCAGCAACAAGAGAGGGAATCTCCTCGTTCTTGTCATGCACCTTGATGGTTGCGTTAGGCAGGTTCTCGTTGGCAAACTTCTGGTTCAGTCCTCCGGGGTTCACCATAACGACAACCTCGGGACGGTTAATGTCTGCCAGCGACTTATATTTCTCGCTGTCAGCAGCACGGCACAATATAGTCTTCCCGTTGGCAAGATAGCCGTCGCTCATCAGCATCGTCTCGCGGCGGGCATCGGTGATGGTGATGCCGCCAATGGCAAAGTCGAACGTCTGAGGGTCTGAAAGCACATCGTTAGAAAGCGTGGGCCACGAGGTCTTAACAAACGAGATACCGACGCCCAACCGCCTGGCAATCTCCTCTGCCATCTCGATGCCGAAGCCCCAATAGCGCCCCGTCTCTGGCTCGCAGAAAGACAGTGGACGATAGTCGCCAGTCGTTCCCACGAGCAATGTGCCGCGCTCCACAATCTCTGCAACCTTACCCTCAATGGGAACATCTGCCTGCAAAGAAAGGATGAATGCAGAAGTCTGTCCGTTGTCCTTTCCAAACTTCAGTGCGTCGGCAAGTTTATCTTCGGGAAACAGTCGTGTACTGTCAAAGTAGTAGAGGCCGTTTTCCGTGTTCAGCCAGCCTCCCACATAGCCGTCGTGTTGCAGCGCATGCCTCACCACGAAGTCGAGTTTCTCGCGCGAGTGGCTGCCCTGCGTGGCAGCATAACTCACAGCGATGCCCTCCTTTGGCACCGACATCGAGCGTATGTCAAGAGTGAATCCGTCAGGATTTGCCTGACTGAACGACCACACAGCATCTGAAATCGCCGTTACACGGTCCTGACTGTCTTCCTTGGTACATGCCGACAGCACCGTTAGGCCGAAAACTATCATGATGGCAGTAACCATCATCTGCCTGAATCTATATATTCTGTCACCCATATTATTTCCTTTATATTATCGACTTCTATATAATTAAAAGTTATTTGTCTGTTTCGCAGTAGGAGGTGACGTGTCCCACGTCACATAATCACGGGTTGTGACGTGGGACACGTCACCTCCTACTTGGACGCTGCAAAACTAACCAATTTTCTTCACACTGCCATTCTTTCAGAGTATTTATTTGCAGATTTTCAATAATTTAGCATCCCGAACATCGCCTAAAGCAAAGCGACTAAAAGAGGCTAACGACAGGGAAACAAAAAGAAGCGCACATCAAATGTGCGCTTCTTGAAGTGGAGCTGGCGGGAGTCGAACCCGCGTCCAAACAGGGAAACCATACGCTTTCTACACGCTTATTCCAGCCTTCGGTTTTCGTGCAACGGCAAGACCTGGACCACCAACCACTGCCTTATCCTCTAAATTTCATCATGCAACCGAGGCATTGCCTGACTATTCCCGATTTTGCTGCACCGCTAAACCAAAGAGCCTCGGGACGACGGCTTTTGAGCGATGTCTCGTTCCATCACCTGGTGACGGAATTAAGCCAGTAAACTACTGTACTTCGTTTAGGCAGCGAGAGCATAGTTGTTGTTGCCAGATAAATTTGATGACCATTGGGATTTAGGAGCCACCAGCCAACGCTCCGCGTGCTTACGTACCACTCCAGCCTGCTGTCAAATCCAGTCAACCCCAGAGTATTAGCGCGGCAAAGGTAAACAATTTTTCTGAACAAGCAAACAATTAGGCAATTATTTTTCATCAAACACAGAAAAGTTCATTCAGTACGTGACGTTCGGACTGCCAGTACGTGACGTTCGGACTGTGAGTACGTGATGTTCGGACTGGCAGTCCGAACGCCACGTACTGAATTGCGGACTATCCTCTAACGGGCAATAATCCACTCAATAACAACAAAAATAATTGCATTAGTCATGTTAATAAAAAAAATATGCGTACCTTTGCAACATTTTAACGGAAATTGTGTTATTATATATAGGATAAGTGCAACGTAATCAAATGAACCGAAAAGAAAACAACGCGCCCGAAAGCCACGATGCGATGAATGCGACTCAGCGAGCCGTAAAGCGGATAATCGACATCACTGGGTCGGCAACAGCATTGTTATTTCTATGGCCTCTCATTCTGGTACTTATCGTAATGCTGAAATTGCAGCACAACGGACCTGCAATCTTCAGTCAGGAAAGGATTGGCAAGGACGGCAAGCCGTTCACCATATATAAGTTCCGCACCATGAGCAAGGACTCGGAGAAGGACGGTCCGCAGTTGGTGCCTCACACCGAGGGGGCGGCATCTACCGACCTTGAGCGCTTTCTTCGCGACCATCATCTCGACGAACTGCCTCAACTGTGGAACGTGCTTTGCGGCGACATGTCTATCGTGGGACCGCGCCCCGAGCGACAGTTCTTCATCGAGAAGATAATGGAGCACGACAGCCGCTACCCTATCATCTACGAGATGCGCCCAGGACTAACCTCCGAGGCGACGCTCTATAACGGATATACCGACACCATGGAGAAGATGCTGAAACGCCTCGACATGGACATTCACTATCTTGAGACACGCTCGCTCATGGGCGACTTCAAGATAATGGCGAACACGGCGCTGAGCATAGTGAGTGGGAAAAAGTTTTAGGAGGTAGAAGTTAGAAGGTACTAATCTCTGAACAGATATTAGATATTATGAAGAAATTACTGATTATAGCATTCTTGCTGGGCTTGTGTTCTATAGGGACATTTGCCCAGTCGTCGATGACCGACGAGCAGGTTATGCAGTTCGTGGCAAGAGAATATGAGAAGGGAACTTCTCAGGCACAGATTGTAACGAAACTGATGCAGCGTGGTGTTGACATCAACCAGATACGCCGCGTGAAGAACACCGTCGACCGCATGCAGAAAAACCAGGGACTGGGAACCGTTGACGACGGCACCAGTGTCACCTCGCGAATGCGCGTGAACAACGGCGACACTAAGGAACAGAATGCACGGGAGATGCAGAAGAAACGTCTGGAGGCGCAGCGCGGCACATCGCAGAGGATGCAGAGTGCACGCGAGGCTCGCCATACCTATGACGAGGCGGACGAGGACTTTGTGACCATCAACGACCAGTTGGGTTACATGCTGCCCGACTCTCTCGAAATGCTCTACGAGGAGAGCGGCAAGCGCAAGGTGTTCGGACGCGACATCTTCAACAACAAGATGCTCACCTTCGAGCCAAACATGAACATCGCTACACCGCAGAACTACCGTCTGGGGCCTGGCGACGCTGTGTTCATTGACATTTACGGTGCTTCGCAGAAGACTGTTCAGAGCACCGTGAGCCCCGACGGAACGGTGACTATAGAGGGATTCGGACCTGTGCAGGTGGCAGGAATGACTGTGGCACAGGCCAATGCGCAACTGCGCTCTACGCTGGGTTCGCGCTACAGCAGCAGCCAGATAAGGCTCACCGTGGGCCAGACACGCACCATCATGGTGAACGTGATGGGCGAGGTGAAGGCTCCTGGCACCTACACGCTGTCGGCATTTGCCTCGGTTTTCCATGCGCTCTATATGGCTGGCGGTGTGAACGACCTCGGTACGCTGCGTAACATCAAGGTTTACAGAAACAGTCAACTCATATCGACGGTTGACATCTACGACTACATCCTTAACGGAAAACTCACGGGCAATGTGCGTCTGGCCGAGAACGATGTCATCGTTGTTGGTCCGTACGACTGTCTGGTGAACATCACGGGTAAGGTGAAACGCCCGATGTTCTACGAAATGCGCCGCAACGAGAGTGTCGGCACGCTGCTGAAATATGCCGGAGGATTCACCGGCGACGCCTACACCAAGTCGGTGAGACTGGTGCGCAAGACGGGCCGCGAGTTCTCGGTTTATAACGTTGACGAGTTCGACATGAGTTCGTTCCACCTTGCCGACGAAGACTCGGTGAGCGTTGACTCTATCCTGCCGCGATTCTCTAACATGGTAGAGGTGAAGGGAGCCGTGTTCCGCCCTGGCATGTATCAGGTGGGCGGCAACATCACCACAGTGCGCGAGTTGCTTGAGAGTTGCGAGGGTGTCACCGAGGAGGCTTTCACCGCTCACGCCGTGATGCACCGCATGAAGGAAGACCGCACGCTGCAAGTGATTGCCGTCGATGTTGACGGAATAATGAAAGGCACTGTGCCCGACATAGCACTGAAGCCTAACGACGTGCTCTTCATACCTACCAAACAGGAGATGATGGAGGAACAGACCATCACCATACATGGCGAGGTGCAGTATCCTGGCGTTTACAAATACGCTGACAACGAGACACTTGAGGACTTCGTGCTGCAGGCGGGCGGTCTGAAGCAGACGGCATCTATGGTGAAGGTGGATGTGGCTCGCCGCGTGAGCAACCCCAAGGCATTCCAGACCGACTCAATCATAGCACGCACATATAGTTTCTCACTGAAAGACGGCTTCGTCATCGACGGCGAACCAGGATTCACGCTGATGCCTTTTGACGAGGTGTATGTGCGCAAGAGTCCCGGATTCTATCAGCAGCAGAACGTTGTCGTGGAGGGAGAGGTGATGTTCAGCGGCACCTACACACTGGAGCGCAAGAACCAACGACTGAGCGACATCATCAAGGCGGCAGGCGGTGTTAACGACCGTGCCTACACCAAGGGTGCCCGACTGGAGCGCCGCTTCACACCAGAAGAGCGCATGCGCACCGAGTCGCTGCTGAAGATGGCCAAGACACAGAGCGGAAGCAAGGACACCATCGACGTCAAGAAGATTGACATCGGCGATGTTTACTATGTCGGTATCGAACTCGACAAGGCTCTGGCACAGCCAGGATGCGACGAGGACGTGGTGCTGCGCGAGGGCGACCGCCTCATCGTGCCGCAATACACCAGTACGGTGAAGATAAGCGGCGACGTGATGTACCCCAACACCGTGGGCTACCAAAAAGGCAAGAAGGCAGGCTACTACATCGACCAGGCCGGCGGCTGGGGCAACCGCGCAAAGAAGAGTCACACCTTTATTATATATATGAACGGCAAGGTGGCGCGCGTGGCACACAACGCCAAGCCCGAGCCTGGCTGCGAGATATTCGTGCCGAGCAAGGCAGAGCGCGACCCGCGTATGCTTGCACAAACTCTCTCCATCGCTTCGAGTGTGGCATCGTTCGCCACCATCATCGCGACATTGGCTAACATAATAAAGTAAAGCGTTATGGCAAAGGCATTTTCTGTGGCAATGGCAGTCTATAAGAACGATGCCCCGGAGTATCTGGGGGATGCGTTGAAGAGTGTCATATACCAAACACTGAAGCCCAGCGAGATTGTCATTGTTGGCGACGGACCGATAAGCGACGAGTGCGTGAAGGTCATCGAGGACATCAAGCGCGAGGCACTGCAGGAGGGGATAGACCTCATTTTCCTGCCACAGAAGGAGAACCACGGACTGGGAGCATCACTGCGACTGGCTGTGGAGAACTGCCGCTACGACTACATTGCACGCATGGATGCCGACGACCTTGCACTGCCCTACCGCTTCGAGAAGCAGATGAAATGCTTCGACGAAGACCCGGCGCTGAGCATTGTCGGCGGAATGATAACCGAGTTTGAGGGCACTCCCGACAACATCATGGACAAGCGCGTGCTGCCGCTTGACGACACTGGGATAAAGAACTTCATGAAGTCGCGTTGCGGCGTAAACCACGTCACGGTGATTTTCAAGAAGTCGGACCTGCTGAAAGCGGGCAACTACAACAACAAGTACCGTCAGGAGGACTATTATCTGTGGGCCCGCATGATAAAGGCAGGCTGCAAGTTCCGCAACATACCAGAGGTGGTGGTGAACGTCCGTTCGGGCAGAAGCCAGTTTGCACGTCGCAGCGGCGGCAACTACTACAAGGACCACATGGAGATTTTCAAGTACATGCGCCGCGAAGGCATCATCACCTATCCGCGCCTTGTGTATAACGGCATAGTGAGAGGCCTCGTGCAATATGTCTTCCCCAACAGGCTGCGTACATTCACCTACCAGCACATGCTGCGCAACAAGCAATAAGAATAAGGCAAAGGAGGAAGAAGGTACATGAACGAGAAAGAAAAAGACATAAACATTTCCAGCAAGCGTACCTCCTTAATAAGAAAGAACATCATCTTGTCTTTCCTTGTTAAGGGATGGTCTGGACTTGTCGAGTTTCTCCTTGTTCCCATCACTCTGAACTGTCTTGGCGACTATAAGAACGGCGTTTGGCTCACTATCAGTTCAATACTGGTATGGATAAACCAGTTTGACATCGGCCTTGGCAACGGCCTGCGCAACAAACTGGCCACCTATCTTGCACACGACGACAAGGAGAAGGCTCGCGAAATGGTGTCGAGCACTTTCTTCATGCTCATCTTCATCATCATTCCCGTGACGTTGCTGCTTGTGTTTCTGATAAAGATATGCAATGTCTATTCCATCCTGAATGTTAACAACTCGATAATAACCGACCTCGACAATGTCATCATCGTGGCACTGCTGTTCGTCTCTTCCACGTTCATCTTCAAGTTCATCGGCAACTTCTACATGGGACTGCAACTGCCCGTGGTGAACAACCTGCTGGTGACGTGCGGACAGACACTGGCTCTGCTGCTCACATATTGGGTTTACCGAAGCGGCAGTCACTCGCTGATGCACATTGCCATCATCTACACCATGTCGCCCCTCGTGGTATATCTTGTGGCTTATCCCTACACGTTTTTCTATAAGTACCGCGAACTGGCACCGTCGTACAAGGCGTTCAACATGGCGACGATAAAGGAGGTGTTCAACCTCGGGGTGAAGTTCTTCTTGCTCCAGATAGCCAGTGTACTGCTCTTCTGGACATCAAACCTGCTCATCTCGAAATTGCTGACACCGGCACTGGTGACACCATACCAGATAGTTTACCGCTATTTCACCATCGTGCTGCTGGCATTCTCCATCATCTGCACGCCATACTGGTCGGCAACGACAGATGCTTTCGAGCGCAACGACTACGAATGGATACGCCGTTCAAAGCATCGTCTGAACATAATGATGGTGCTGCTCACCACACTCACGGTCGTTATGACCATTGCCTCGGGCTTTGTCTATCATCTGTGGATTGAGATGTCTGTGGGCAAAAAGGTCGAAATACCATTGCTCCTCACAGTGATGGTTGCCGTTTATGTGAACGTGCTCATTTACAGCATGAGTTACTCCAATTTCCTCAACGGCTTCGGGGCTTTGCGGCTTCAGATGATAATGACAGTGGCTGCGGCACTGCTCTTCATACCGCTGGCAATAGTGAGCACCTCAATATATAAGAGCATTTACAGCATTGTGGCGGTGATGATTCTGGTAAACATTCCGGGACTCATTGTCAACAAGATACAGTTCAGCAAGATACTGAACAAGACAGCCAGAGGAATCTGGAAAGAATAAGGAGGAAAGAGAACATCTATGAGCGACAAGAAGACTGCCATTCTGATGGCAACCTACAACGGCGAGCGATATGTTGCCGAGCAAATAGATTCTCTGTTGGCACAGACCGACAGCGACTGGACTCTTTATATTCATGACGACGGCTCGAAAGACGGCACTCAGGAAATAATCGCCCGATATGCCGAGGCACATGAGAACATCGTGGTGATGGACTTCCCCGGCGGCAACGGAGCAAAGGCGAACTTCTTCAAGATGCTCTTTGCCGTTGATGCCGACTACTACATGTTCTGCGACCAGGACGACGTATGGCTGCCAGAGAAAGTGGCTCGGACCCGTGCTTTTATGGAGAATCTGGAAAAGCAATGGCATGACAAGCCACTCGTAGCGTTCACCGACCTGCAGGTAGTTGACAAGGACTTGAAGATGACAGCGCCGTCGTTTTTCAACTACGCTGGCATTCATCCACAGTTCCTGCACACCTTTGCCGACTGTGCTGCGACACCTTTCACCACGGGTTGCACCATGATGTTCAACAATAAGGCTAAAGAGTCTGTGGTCTATCCCGCCCCGCTGGCCAACATGCACGACGAATGGCTCACTCTCTGCGTGCTTAAAAACGGAGGCAAGGCAGAAGCGCTGATGACTCAGACCATTCTTTACAGGCAGCACGACGGAAACACCTTCGGAGCGGTGGGCGGCAAGAAAGGCATCGCATGGGAGAAACTGGGCAAACTACAGAGCGTATGGCAGGCCAACAAGAAACGCTACGAAATGCTTTCGTCGCTGGGATACGGCTCGCCGCTGAAATTTGCATACTATAAACTGAAATACAAATATAAAACACTTACCCTTAAATAAGAACAGGACATGAACGAGAAGAAAAAAATAGAGGTTGATCTCTTCGCACTGTTGAAACTGGCGAAAGACGACAAGAAGACGCTCACAATATGGTGCGTCGTTTTCGGAATCATTTCCATTGTCTATGCCTTCACCATTCCGCGCATCTATACTTCGAGCGTGACACTGGCGCCAGAGTCGTCGTCAGGCAACAATCTTACGTCTGGCATCTCATCACTGGCGTCAATGGTGGGAGTGAACCTCGAAATGGGTGGCGGCTATGACGCCATCTATCCTGAGATTTACCCAGACCTGATGAGTTCGAAAGACTTCCAAGTGAGCATGTTCGGCACCAAGGTGAAATCGCTGAACGGCGAGATAAACACCAACTACTACGACTACCTTGAAACCAAGCAAAAGGTTTCGTGGATGCTCTATCCCTTGAATCTCATGAAGAGTTGCGCCTCAAGCCTTCTGAAGTCGGGCAACGACAGCGTGCCTACAAAGAAAGGCGAGATTAATCCTAAGCGCCTGACGAGAAAGCAGTATGACATTGCCAATGATGTTGGCAGCAACATCAAGTGCATGGTAGATAAGAAAACCAAGGTGATCACCATCACTGCAACGGCGCAAGACCCATACATCTCAACAATTCTTGCCGACTCGGCGAAGGAGAAACTGCAGTATTACATCACGCAATACCGCACCAACAAGGCACGCAACGACGTGAAATACATGGAGAAACTGTTCACCGACGCTAAGGCCGACTACGACAAGGCACGCCAGCGCTATGCCTCGTACAGCGATGCCAACCAAGACCTGCAACTCGCCACGTTCCGCATGAAGCAGGAAGACCTCGAGAACGAGATGCAGTTGAAGTACAACATCTACACACAGGTGGCAAGCCAGTTGCAACTGTCACGCACAAAACTGCAGGAACGCACACCAGCCTTCACCGTCATTCAGTCGGCAACGATGCCTTTCAAGCACAGCAACAAGTCGAAACTGTCAATCCTTCTCACAGCATTGTTCCTTGCTGTATTCATAAGGATGTCGTACCTCGCAATAAAGAACTACAAAAAGATTATCCATCTGAACATCGACTAAACAGGCAATGCAAGACAGCCAGAAGGACAAGAACCTGGGATTCGAGTTCTGGGACATTATCACACAATGTGCCAAACATTGGCGGGCATACGCTATCGCATGCTCCGTGGCTGTCATTGTAGCCGTTATCATAGGCATATCGTCGCCAAACAAATACGCTGCCGAGATAACTATAGTGGACGAGAACACCGAGATGGACATTTCGGTGGGAAAAGACCCCATGTCGGCGTGGCTTCCTAAAGACCCCTCCATAGACAAGGGAATCAACGACCCCGAGATATACTCGCAAATCATTGATGCCCCTGAGTTTTCAAGAGCCATGGCGAAAACACGCATCCCCACATACGGCAACATCGACTATTACCACTATCTGCTGAAGAATCACAAGGAAGCATGGTGGAACAAGGCATTTCACATGCTGGAAAACATTCTCGGAGACGAGAACGAGGAAGAATATGTCTTAGGCATCATCAACGACGACATAAAGTATAAGGTGTCGGCAAAATACCAGACCGTGATGCTACAGGCAACCGACAACGACCCCGAAGTGGCCGTAGTCATGGTGGAGGCGGTGCACAGGTATCTTCACGAGCAGGTGGTTTCGTACAAGCAGAAGTTCACCGACAAACTGACGCAGAATGCCCTGAACCAAAGGGCTGAGACAGGAAGGCTCTACCATGAGGCTTTCGACAGGTTTGCACATTACACCGATGCCAACCAAGATGCCATTCTTGCCGGTCAACAGACCGAGATAGACAATCTGAGGAAAGAGGTGAGCGATGCGCTTAGCCGATACAACTACGCATGCGAGCAGTACTACCATTTCCTTGCCCGCTCGCAGTCGGTGCAGCATCCGTTCACGATACTGAAAGACGTGACAACACCCGTCAAGCCTTATTCTCCCAACACCGTGATATGGATTTTCGCACTGCTCACCATAGCCATCATCGTCACCACATGGTGGATATTATCGCGAACATATAAGTTCCGGCACGACCTCAATTCGCTTATCGACCCGTTCTCGCCCTGGATTATCACGCTGGCGGTGTGGATTGCGATAATCGTGATGTTCCAGTTCCAGAAAGACCTGCTCTATCCCCTGAGCGACCAGTTCTACATCTGCGTCACGTCGTGGCTCATCATCTTCACCGTTTGCTCTGTGGCAACCTACTATCTCATGCCCAGTTCGGGCAACACCGCAGTGACCAAGGCTCAGGACATCGACATCAGCATGCTCGCCTTCAACACCATGTATGTCATCTCGATGATTATCACCCCGCTCTATCTCTACGAGATTCTGCAGGTGGTGGCAATGTTCGACCCTGCCGACATGCTCAACAACATACGTCTGCTGGCGGTGTTCGGCGACGAAGGTCACGGCTTCCTGAGTTACTCGTACATCATGAACCAGGTGCTGCTGGTGAGCGGTCTATGGCAATACCCCAAGATTCCCAAGTGGAAACTCGCCACCATCTTTGCCGCCACATTCATGAGTGCCTTTGCCATCATGGAGAAGGGAATGTTGTTCTTCATCATCCTCGCAACGCTGTTCGTGATGTATCAGAAGGGAAAAATCAAACTGCGCACCATCGGTTTCTCTGGTGCTGCGGTCATCTTGCTGTTCTTCATCATTAACGTATTGCGCTCCGGGAACCTCGCTTCACTGGAGAACAACGACAGCACACTGCTGCGCTTCTTCGCCATATACATCCTCTCGCCAGCCGTTGCCTTCGGAAAGGTGTCGCAGGACATCACGACACAGGTGGGCTCGCACACCTTCCAAGTGCCTTATCTGCTGCTCAACCAGTGGGGATTCGGCAACTTCGAGATAAACATCAAGACTCAGGACTTCGTCTATGTGCCGCTGCCAACCAACGTTTACACCATCTTCCAGCCCTTCTTCCAGGACTTCTCTTATCGTGGTGTGGCGTTCTTCGCAATGCTCTACGGCACCGTCACGGGATTCCTTTACCGCATGTATAAGAACGGCAACGGCATCTGCCGCTGCATTTACACATACTTCGTCTATGTACTGGTGCTGCAGTTCTTCCAGGAGAACATCTTCATGAACATCGTTATGGTGATGCAGTTCGTGCTGTTCACCATGCTCATACAGCAACAGACATTCAAACTTGGAATAAAAATCAAGACCGCATGAACACCATACCTACAAGTGTTTTCGTCGTGATGGTCTTCTACAACCCTTCAGAAGAAGACATCAGGCACGCCCAGATGCTTTCTGAGCGGTACTGCGGTGTGGTGGTCGATAACTCCGACAGCCCGAAGTGCGACAGCAGCATGTTCTCAAGGTTTCAGTATATTGCGAACAATGAGAACCTCGGCATTGCCGAAGCACAGAACCGAGGCATCACACAGGCACTGAAGAATGACAACACACAGTTTGTGGTGTTCATAGACCAGGACAGCCGTCTTGCCCCCGACTATCCGGAGAAGATTGCCGAGGAGTTTGTCGAAATCTCAAAGACCCGCGAGAGACTGGCGCTGCTCGGACCTACAATAATAAATAAGGAAACGAACGAGGCATATCATAGTGTGTTCCATCCCGACAAGAGCGACGAACGATTCACTCTGCGCCGCGAGATTATATCCTCGGGCAGTTGCATGAGCCGCAAGGCAATAGAGAAGGTGGGTGTGAACGACTCACGACTGTTCATCGACTATGTTGACTTCGACTGGTGCTGGCGCGCCAATGCGATGGGATATGAGTGCGGAACGACAAAGGCTCTCACCATCAATCACAAGGTGGGACGCGGCGAACTGCACATAGGGAAGATTAACGTCATCATCTCTGCACCTTTCCGTTACTACTATCAGTACCGCAACTACCAGTGGCTGCTGCGACGCCCTTACGTGCCCGGCGACTGGAAACTGCGCATGGGCATAAAGCAGGCACTCAGGTTCTGCTACTTCCCATTCCTCGTGAAGGACGGCTGCAAGTGTTGGAAATATATGGCAAAGGGAATACGGGAGGGAGTTAGGAGTTAGAAGTTAGAAGTTAGGAGTTAAGAATTAGGAATTTGAAGTTGACGGGGCGTAACCGCCCGCAAAAGTTCAAAGTTCAATGAAGACAGGAGCAATACTTGTACTTTACAATCCAGACATGTCGCGAACGAAGCAAGTAGTGGAGCGAATGTTGACACAGGTGGACGCCATCTGTGCCATCGACAATTCCGACAACGGCAAGACAGAGAATCTGTTCGGAACGTTGCCGAACGTGAAATACATCCCGCTGCATGGCAACTACGGCATAGCGAAGGCTCAGAACGAGGGAATACGCTATTTCAAAGAGCAACACTTCGACTTCATCGTTTTCATTGACCAGGACACTCTGCCAGAAGAGAACACCGTGAACCGGCTGCTCGCCTCATGGCAGTGCCTCGACAACGAAGGAATAAAGGTGGGTGCAGTAGCGCCTATCGCCATAGACCACTTCACCAAGCAGCCTGTTACCTACAGCATAGCGCAGAAAGGAAGCCTCAACATCGGAGACAAACGTTTCCTCGAGGTGATTCACACCATGAGTTCCATGTCGCTGATAAACCTCAAGATGTTCGACGAGGCAGGACTGATGTGGGAACAACTGTTCATAGATGCCGTAGATTGCGAGTGGTGCTGGCGCGCTGCCCACAAGACAGGGGCGCGTTTCTTCTACGACTACGACGTACACATGGACCACGTTCTGGGTGTAGGGTCAAAGACCATAGGCCGCCGCTCCATACACATCACACCACCCTACCGCATGTACTATCAGTACCGCAACTTCATCTGGCTGCTCCGCATACCCTACGTGCCGCGACGATGGCTCAGGAAAAACGCAGTGAAGTATCTGCTCAAAATACCGTATTACCTCATCAGCGGACCAGACCGTCTCGCTTACCTCAAGAACATCGCAAGAGGAATAAAAGACGGAGTGTCAAGAAAGGTAAAAAGGTAAAAGGGTAAAAAAGTAAAAAGGAACTATATACAATTAGCCCATCCAAATGGGATAGTGTTCTGAAAGATGACGCACGCGATATCTCCCCTCCCCTGTAGGGGAGGTGAGTCATTAGCGATAGGGTCAAATAGTATATAATTAGATAGTAAAAGCGTAAAAAAGTAAAACTCACAAAACAGCCCTCCCCCTCGGGGGAGAAGGAAGGGGGTTAATATATGACAGAATTAAGACACCTGCAACTGGTGATAATGCACATAATGAAGGACATCGACGACCTGTGCCGCCGAAACAACATCGACTACTACCTCAATGGCGGCTCTGCCATCGGGGCAGTGCGCCACAAAGGTTTCATTCCGTGGGATGACGACCTCGACATAATGATGACCTACGACAACTACGAGCGCTTCATCAAGGCATGCCGCGAACAACTCGACCCAGAGAAATACTACGTGCAGGAAGGACTCAAGGACTGGCCTCTCAACTACACCAAGATAAAACTCATAGGCACTTGCTTCGACGAACGCGAGGCTTACGTCAAGGACGAGCGGCAAAGGGGCATCTTCATCGATGTGTTCAAGATGGACAATACTTCGAGCAATCGACTGATGCAGTTCTGGCAGTATGCCTGCGCGAAATACCGCGTGTGCTACCTCATGAGCAAACGCACATACAAAAGCGCCAACTGGAAGAAGAAACTCTTCATGGCGTCGGCATTCCCGCTGAACATCCCGTTCGTAAGACGGTTCTTCGAGCGACAGTCCGAGCGATACAACGGCAAGCAGACGGAATATATCGCCAGTTTCTACGAGTCAAAGCGATTCAAGAAGTGCATCTTCCGCCGCGAGGTGTTCGGCACACCAAAGCGAGTACAGTTTGAAGACACCATGCTGCCAGTGCAAGCCGACTACCACTCTTACCTCACCACGTCTTTCGGCGACTATATGCAACTGCCGCCCGAAGAAGAACGACAACTAAAACACCTTACAAGAATAGACTTCGGGAAATACTAATATAAAAAGGTAAAAAAGTAAAAAGGTAAAAAAGTAAAAAGGTAAAAAAGTAAAAAGGTAAAAAAGTAAAAAGCCGAAATCGTGTAGGGGCTCGCTCGGCTATGCCGCTTTCATAGCGAAGCGGGGAAAGAACCTCCGTGTAAGCCCATAAAAGGTAAAAAAGTAAAAAGCCGAAATCGTGTAGGGGCTTATATCCGTGTAAGCCTGTAAGAAAGTTGACAAGTAAACGAGTAAACAAATAAATAATAATAATACCCCATCGGAAATCCACATCCCTCCCTTCGGGAGGGCTTGGGTGGGCTTTTTAGGTAGGCCCTTTGGGTGGGCTTTTACATAATATGAAAAAGAACATCTATCTGCTGCTAATCCTGTTTGTTGTGCCAATGTACGCCTGCAACAACCTGGAAACCTTCGAAGTTGAGGAATACCTCGACACCGAACCTATTCTCATACCCGAAGACGAGATAGCATTCCTGCATATCTCAGACACTCACGGCTCCGACAGAAGCCTCGAACCGGCATGCGGATTCCTCAACATGACCGACTGCTCCTTCGGACTGCTGTCGGGAGACATCGACGCAACGTCGGAAATGAAGGACATGCTGCTCAGTTGCACCAAGCCGTTCCTCATGATTCCCGGCAACCATGACGCATACGACGACGGCGGGGAACACAAGTTCCGCACCCGCATGCTCGACCCCATGCAGGACATCAACAACGTCGTCTTCGGAGCAGAGCAATGCAACTACTGGCACCGCGACTTCTATAAAGCAGGCTATTCGCTCAGGGTTATAGGCATCGACCAATGGCAGACAGACCACTATAGCCATAAGGAGCGTGAGTCGCCGTCAATACTCACACAGGAACAGATAGACTGGTTCATACAAGTTCTGAAAGACTCTTACGACTTCGACGGCATAATAATAATGATTCACGAGGGATTCGGCAATGCTATGGTGGGACAACGAGACACCAACGTCACCAACGACTTCATCTCAATCTATGCCAAGGACTATGAGAACGGTTACGACTATGCCGGAGTTTACAACACACTGATTATCCCCGACATCGTGGAGGCATACCTCACGGGAGAGAATCTCGCGGCAAAAGAATACATGAATGCCAACTATCTGGACAAAGTAACCGTAACAACCGACTTTCAGGGGCCACACGACAACTTCATAGCCTATTTCGGCGGACACGCCCACTGGGACATGGTGGAACACCTGAAAGACTATCCTCGCCAACTGCAATCGCTCGTAGCATACGGAGGATACCGCACGGGAAGCAGTCTAAACGACCTCGTGAAAACCGTGAACGGAGAGTTTTCGTTCACCATAAACCTCAATATGATTGACTTCAAGAACCGAACCATTACCATAAAAAGGCTCGGCTCGACAGTAAAAGTTGACGGAACAAAACGCGAACAGATATCTTTCACATATTGATTGATGCCTAACGGGCGAACAATGTTATTAACTTTGTTGAACAAAGTTATTAACTTTGTTACCCCATTTGTATCGTATTGAAAACCAAGAAGATACAAGAGCCACATTGAAAGCATTCTACCCTCTCTCCTTTTCACCCTTCTTTTCTTTCACCCTTTAACGGGCTTACACAGAGATAAACCCCTACACGATTTCGGCTTTTTACTTTTTACCCTTTTACCTTTTTACCTTTACATACTGTGTATCCTATCCTTCAGCCAGGAAGATGAGATGCCTTCGGTGCGAGGCAGCACAACGACCTCCTTCCCATGCTCGCGGCACCATGCCATAGCGCGCTGGAAACCCTCATGGCACTGGTCGGGACCTACGGCAAACACGTCGAAATCGACCTGCTCAACAATCTTGTCAACATCACGATACTCCACCACACGGTCAACATATCTCACCGACTTCACCATATACATACGCTCCTCGGTGCTATATACGAGTTTGCTCTCTGGCTTATACTTCAGCACAACGTCAGAACTCTGCACGGCTACGGTGAGGTGGTCGCCTATCTCACGGGCGCGACGGAACAACTCCACATGCCCGATGTGCAGCAAATCATAGACACCAACAGTAAAGACTCTCTTCATCTGAATATATTTAGGTGCAAAATTACTACATTATTTCTATTGCACAAAATATTTTCACTCTTTCTCATGCAATAATTAAGGCGTTTGGGTGTTATATAATTGATACAACTCGACTAAGGTGTAAGAAGCAACCATGAACATACATATTGTTTACTCCATTATAGCCCTGATTGCCGCATGCGTGTGTGGATTCATCACCATACCTGTGGTGCTCGACTTCTGCAAGCAGAACGGCATCTACGACATACCAAACCAACGTAAGATACACAAGAATGCTGTGCCGAGACTGGGAGGGATAGTGTTTCTGCCAAGCGTGCTCATAGGGTGTGTCATAGCATTCCTCTTCGCACGGCTGCAGGGAACATCAACAGTAACACTGAGCCTGTGGACCATCTATTTCATCTTCGGAGTGACGGCTATCTATATCATCGGGTTCATTGACGACCTTTTCGACCTTAACGCCGTGGTGAAACTGGTGGTGCAACTCATAGCCGCATCAATGCTGCCGCTGGCGGGGCTATGGGTGAACAACCTCTACGGGCTGTTCGGAATACACGAAATACCATTCTACATCGGGGCACCGCTTACGGTGGTTACCGTAACGTTCATCTCTAACGCCATCAACCTGATCGACGGCATCGACGGACTGTCAGGAGGACTCACAGTAATCATTCTCTGCGGATTCGCAGTATCATTCGCATACTGGCAACTGTGGTACTACGTCATAATAATATGCGCACTGATAGGAATACTCATAGCATACCTATACTTCAACATCTTAGGCGACGAGAAGAAAAACCGCAAGATATTCATGGGCGACACAGGGTCGCTCTCAATAGGATTCCTGCTGGCTTTCCTGTCGCTGAAACTGGTAATGAAAAACTCGTCGGTGCTACAGTCGAGCAGCGACGAGTTGTTGTTGGCTTTCAGCCTGCTTCTTGTACCAACATTCGATGTGTTCCGCGTGTCGCTACTGCGAATTAGAAACGGGCACTCGCCAATGAGAGCAGACAAAAACCACATCCATCACAAACTCTTACGATGCGGATTGTCGCCTCACGCGACACTGGCTTCCATACTATGTCTGGCACTGGCCTTCCTGGCAATAAACTATCTGATGTATCAGTTCGCAAACATCACCGCAATCGTCATCACCGACATCGCGATTTACTCCGCTATCCATCTGGCCGTAAACTATAGCATCAAACGCCGAGGCGGACAGCCGCATGTGTTCTGACCCGCCTCACGACCTCAGTTCAAGCCCCACGCCTTAGGAGAATAACTGGCCTCTACTTCAGCCTCGATATCATCGGGCAGGTTGCAGAAGAAGTCGATGCCAGTAAGCGTTTCCAACTCATCAATACTTTTGGCGTATATCTTCAGATTGTCCGAACTACGATTGTCGGCAGTATGCTGCATCCAGAAGCCGACAGCACGATAGCCCGATGAGTTCTTCAGCAGCAGGGCCGTGAAGAAATATTTAGGCACGATAAGCCTTCCGCTTATTCGCTTTATTATATTGTTTTCATCGTCTATAGTTCCGCCCTTACATACATACAGCACATCCGTTGAATTGGATGGAGTCCATGCTTTGCGTATTCTTTCTTCTAGTTTCTTCCATATGCCTGAATTAAAATCCCTATACTGGGGTTGCATATTTGTAAGATAGAAAGTTTGTTTATTTGCCTCAACAGAATACAAGCGGTCGGCTGAGGGACAGATATGGCCATGGTCAAAAGCCTTATCAGTCCAATAATAATCTGTACCGAAATAATCGTATGAAGGCAGGTCTTTGTCGAAAGGATACTCGGGATCTATAGCATCGCCTGTATATCGACCGATTCCTGTCACCTGATAACCCCTCATCATCTGATAGCACGACCAGCGCTGCGACTTCTTCTCGATGTCCCATTCGATGGAATAGTTCACACCATCGCTATATGAATCTTTGGTCTTATGCACCACCACGATATTGTTCCCTATTTCACGAATACGCGGGAACTCCAGTCGTGTTACCTCTGGCGGCACACCGTCTTTCACTACATTCTTATTGAGGTTCACTTCGGACTTATTACCGCCGCCACCACCAGGTGTAGGGCTGCCATCGTCGCCATCGTCGCCACCGCAACCAGCCAACATGAGTGTTGCGGCAAACATAAGTGCAAATATCTTCTTGTTTGTCATAATAGATTGTCGTTTTAAAAATAAAGCGCGTTGGAGTGCATATGCAACTACACTCTAACGCGCTCTAATACTTAGGTAATATATAATAAGGTATATATTATTTCTTGGTGCTCTTAGCGTAACGACTCATGAAGCGGTCAACGCGACCTGCTGTATCGACGAGTTTGCTCTTACCGGTATAGAACGGGTGAGAGGTGCTTGAGATTTCCAACTTTACCACTGGGTAAGTCTCTCCTTCAAATTCTACTGTCTCTGTAGCCTTGCATGTAGATCTTGACAGGAACATATCGCCGTTGGACATATCCTTGAATACGACGGGGCGATAGTTTTCGGGATGAATACCTTTTTTCATTTCGTTTAAATTGTTATATTGTTTTGATTAATTTAATTCCGCACAAACGTAACGGGCTGCAAAATTACAAAGAATTTCGCAGCCCGCCAAATTATTCTGAACTTTTTTGATTATTATGGTTCACTTGCGTAATAGATTTCTATCTTCTGCACTCGCAGTTGAGTGCCTCCACTGGCTGTTGTGAAGTCGTTGCAGATAGTCATCATGGTACCGTCTGCCGTGGCGTTGAGTTGGCTGTTGCCGGTGTATGTGCCGTTGTCGTTCTGCTCGCATGTGAGCACGACCTTTGCTACCTTGAGGTTGCCGCCTCCCACTTTGAGAACATTCTTAGCATACATGCGCACACCGTTTGTAGAATCATAGTACTTAGGCGTTGTGCTTCCTTCGCCCTTTTCGAATGTCACTTTTGCCATATTGGTCCATACCTCGAGGCCATCTGCCTGCTTGTCTTCCCAGCCCTGGCGTGAGAGAATCACCTCGTCGAAGAATGTTGCACTTGGAGTGAGGCTCTTGTCGGTGAAGGTGATGACGTTACCCTCAACAGTCTTCTTTATGCTCTGGTCTTCGGTCTTGCCGTTGAGCGAATAGATAGAACTGCCGGCATCGAACTCTGGCGTGTTGCCCTTGAAGTTCTTACACTTACCTTTCACTACAACCACATCGCCCACCTTTATCTGGTCTTCAGAAGTGAACTTCTCGCCATCAATGAAGAGTCCGCGATATACTTGCAGTTCGTTGTCAGTAGTGCCGTCGTCAGAGATGAAGTATGTAGCATTGCCGTTCTGCACGCTCACCTCGCTAATGGTGGAAATGATGCCCTTAACGTAGATTTCGTCTGTCATCTCTCCGTCCTTCATCGGCTTTATAAGTGTCAGCGCGGCAGAAACATTATACGGGTCGTTCTGCACTCCTGTTCCTGTCGGGTCGGCAAGAGGTTTCTCTTCCGCCACCACGTCGTTGAGCATATACAGTTCGTTGCCCGCATCGAACTCTGGCGTGTTGCCCTTGAAGTTCTTACACTTACCTTTCACTATAACCTTGTCGCCCACCGTTATCTGGTCTTTAGAGGTGAATGCCTTGCCACCGAGATACCTGCCGCGATAAACCTCCAGTTCGTTGCTTGGTGAGCCATCGTCAGAGATGAAGTATGTAGCATTGCCATTCTCGACGCTCACCTCGCTTATGGAAGAAATGATACCCTCAACATAGATCTCGTCTGTCATCTGTCCGTCGGGCATTGGTTTGATAAGGTTCAGCGCAGCAGCCACATTGTATGGGTCGCCCTTCACGCCTGTTCCCTTCGGGTCGGCCATTGGAACAACCTCTGCCATGACGCCGTTGAGCATGTAAATCTCGCTGCCAGTGTCGAACTCTGGCGTATTGCCCTTGAAGTTCTTGCACTTGCCCTTTACAATTATCTCGTCGCCAACAGATATTTGTTTTTCGTCGTTGAACTTTGCACCGCCGAGGTATCTTCCACGATACACTTGCAGTTCGTGGTTCGTTGTGCCGTCGTCAGAGATGAAGTAAGTGGCGTTGCCGTTCTCGACGCTCACCTCGCTGATGGTAGAGATGATACCCTTAACATAGATTTCTTCTGTCATCTCTCCGTCTTTCATTGCCGAGATCCTTGTCAGGGCTGCAGCAACGTTGTACGGGTCTTCCTGTACTCCCGTACCCTCTGGGTCTCCGATAGGAATTACCTCCTTCTTGCCCGACTCTTCCGGGAATCCGTATGGAGCAGGAACATCCTCGCAACTTGTTAGTGTGAATGCCGCAATGGCGAGCATCATCACAGAATATAATATCTTTTTCATGTTATGTTTGTTTTTTGTTTTCCTTGAATAATGTGCTAAATGTTATCACCACTGGTTGGGACTGAATTCCTCGGTATATGGCTGGATGTCGTTGATGTCGCGCATCACCATTTCCCAAGTGTCGTTGTAGCGTTTCACGATGCCCGTTATCGTCACGAAACCCCTTGGCAGTTTCGCTGCTGCGAAGTCTGAGTAATTGCTGTTGTAGAGCATAATTGTCTGCGGCACCTCCTTGAAGAACCACGACACCGAGTTGTTCAGTTCGGGGTTGGCGAACTGTGCGTTGCCGTCATAAGGCAGCGGAACGGTGGTTGTGCCATTGTAGTAGTTGCCCTTGAGGAACGACACGCCAATCATAACGCCCAGTTTGCCGCCATCGTCAATAGCATTCCAGTCGGAACGCTCCTGTCCGCGCACAAACACTTCGGGCTCTATAATCTTCGAGTTTCCTGTTATGCGGAAGTGCTCTTGCCACAGTTTTCGCGAAATCTTGCCCAACTGGTCTTTTCCCGCATTGTTTCCCTGCGACACCACCGATGGCATTCCTATCTGGGGCTGCATGCGGTAGTTGCCCACGCAAAGGCCTTTCAGGTCAACCAGGATTTCCGCTCCTATGGGCAGATATCCATAGAGTCCGCCCTGCTGAATCTCAATAAGTATGGCACCTGTCTCGTCCTGTATTGCCACCTCGTTATAGATGTTTCCCGAAACGTCGTTGGCAGTGACGTAGCCGCGTATCTGACAGTCTGTTGCCACCTCGGCATACGACGGGCCATCGCGGAAGTCGGTGCCCATATAGTTGCCGAACATCTGCTTCAGTTGGCTTATCGTAACCACGTTGGTTGCCTCTATGTTGTTGTTGCCGTATGGAGAGCCACCGCTGAAGTCGGGGATGTCATAGTCCTTGTCCATACATGCCGTCATGCCCAAGCAGAGTGCAGCCGTCAAAAGATATGATAATGTTTTCATTTTCCTGCGTTTTGTGGTTTTTAGAATTTGTATGTGAGGTTAAGCATTCCGTTAGTTCCAAAGGCGTAGTATTTCTTCGGGTTCTGCGAGAACTTGTAAACACGGTTCTTCACGTTGTCGGTGTTTGCTCCTGTATAGTCGCTTCGGCTCTGTTCGTAACCGCCAGTGACAAGGCGAGTGTTGTTGAGGATGTTGGTCACCATCAGGTTGATGCTGAGACTACGGCCTTTCTTCATGCGGATGTAGCGGCCTATAGAGCCGTCAACCATGAAACCGCCGTGACCCTTGGTCTGCTCTATAGACTCCTCGATGAGGTTGCCCTGATTGTCGAACACATTGCCCTCGAGTTGCTGGCGATAGTTCAGCGTGCTCTCGTAGCGGTAGCATGGAGAGTATGAAAGATAAATGCGATCGTAATAGTTGCAGTTGAGGTCGATGAACCATCCGCGGTTGTGGTAACTCAGTCCGGCAGAGAGTGCGGTGAGTGGAGTGCCTGCCTCGTGCATTCCCTTCACATAAGCGGTCTCTTTGGTGTATGTTGCCTTTGTAGAGTTCATGTATCTCACGCGGGCGTTGTTGATGTTCTTGCCCTCGCCGTAGTTGCCTATGAGGTTAAGGTCGAGCATCGAGAGGAGTTTGATTTTCGCTCCGAGTTCCACGCCGTAGTACTCTTTCTTCAGTCCTGTCAACGAGACGTAAGAGAAAGAGTTGATGTCGTCGAAATAGAAGTTCTGCCACTCTGTGACGTGAGAGAGTCGGCTGTAATAACCGTTGAGGTTGACGTGCAGCCATGAGTTGTGATACTGGTATGACAGTTCGCTACTGAAGATGTGCTCGTCCTTGAGTCCAGAAACGAAGTCGTTGCTGATTTCTGGTGCCGCGAAGGCAGTAGTAGCAAGCGGCGCGCGCCACTCATATCCCAGTCCTACAGCAAGCACATGTCCGCGTCCGGCATCAAAGGTAAGACTTCCCTTGGCACCCATCTCACCGAAGTGGGCTGTGCCGCTCTTGCCGTATGAGAACTCTGGAGCCATACCGTTGCGCATATTGCCCTTGCGCTGCATCTCTACGCCGCCGGCGCGAGCAGCCACATTGGCATGGAACTGGCTGAAGTCGGTGCTATAGTTGGTCCAGAAATAGGCCTTGTTCACGTCGATGTTATAGTCGTAACCGAACTTGTCGCCTTCCTTAACCTCTCCGTTGGGGTTGTTAAGGTCGTACTGTATGCGCTGGTCATCTTCCGAATAGTTGCCCAGTGCGTAAGTGTTGATGTTATGGAACATCGTTGCGCCCAGCATGTCTTCCATCGTCTGGTAGTGGCGGGCACGGTTAGAGGCGAACATCACGCCGAGATTCCAGTTGCTCACATCGTCGGTCATTATGTTGAGTGCCGACGAGAGGGTGAGCGTCATAGCATCGTTATGCTTTGCCTGGATGAAGTACATAGCATCCTGCCCTTGCTTTGCCGCCTGCTGGTTGGAGTAGATGAGTTGGTCGAAGTTAATCTGGCGATTGGCCTCAGAGCCCTTAAACATGTTGTATGCCGTCCACCAGTTGGCCACTGCCTGTGCCGAACGATTCATGTCGTCGGTTTCGTCAGACACGTTATAGTAACTGCTTGGCATCAGTTTCCAGTAGTCTGGCTGCGGGTTGTCGCTGTTGTTGTAGTTCAACTTGGTGCTCTTGTACCACGACAATCTGCCGAACAACGATGTGGTCAACTTCATGTTGTCGTTGATTTGCCAGTCCCATGTCATCACGGCCGACGGTGCGAAGTCGTTCACTACGCGTGAGTTGCGCTTCTCGCCGTTCTGATAGCCCCAGTATGGGTTATAGAACTGGTTGTTCGCCATCCAGTAAGCCTCGTCGGTAGAAGCACCCTGGGTAGAACGTTCGGTGGGATTGCCCCATGTGGCGAGCGACAGGTGGTGGCTGCCCCATATTTTCTCGACGCCGAGGAAGTAAGAGAGCGCGTTGTAGAACGTTCCCTCTACGTAACCGCGGTTGGCCCAGCGGTAAGTGACATTGGCAGTCACTGCCCATCCCTTGCGCGTAAGTCCCGAACTGTATGTGTACATACCGCGCAGCGTGTAGTTGCGGTTGGCAGCACTCAGAGCCACTCTGTGACCTGCGGCAAAGTTTGAGGCACGGAAGTTATAGTTCACACTTCCGCCCATGTTTGACATATCGAAGCCTCCATTCTCAAATGCGAGCACGTTGTCAGCGTTGCGCGTCATCTGGTTCAGACCGCCCACTTGGGAGAAACGGAACTGTCCTGTCTCCATATCGTTGAGCAGCACTCCGTTCACATGAACGTCGTTATACTTCTGGCTGAACGAACGATAGCGGAATCTCACAGGCGAGAAAAGGAAACCGACACTGTTTGCATAGAGGTTGTTGTTGGAACTGATGATGGTCACGTTCTGCGACATGTCATCATTATCGCCCAACTGAGCCTCGGTGAATGTGAATGCCGACTCGTCCAACGTAGCGGCCTTTTGCGCCTGTGTCTCCTCCGTCTGGGCACACGCCAGCGAAGCATAGCACAGGGCAATCACAGCAAGTTTCAGTTTTTTTTGCATTTCGTTTTAAGGTTTATTGATTGTTCTTTGGGTACAAAGGTAACTTAAAAAAATCTAAACACAAAACAAATGAATAAAAAATGTTAGGTAAAGTTATTTTGTGCAGTAAAACATCTTTTTACACAATAAAATAAGTTTGTCGGCAAAAAAAGAACGTTTTTCTTTTATTTTTCCCCCGACTTTTCGTATCTTTGCCACCAAAGTAACACTATATTAACTTTAAACAATCACGAAGAACCATATAAATTATGAAGAAACTCTTAACAATATTGCTGTGCTGCATGGCTGTCCTCGCCTTCGGACAAAAGAAATTCTATGTCTATGGAGTGGGATTCTACAACCAGGAGAACCTCTTCGACACATGCCACGACGAAGGGAAGAACGACTATGAGTACCTGCCCACAGGAGCAAACCGATGGGGAGAGATGAAATATACCCATAAACTGAGGAATATGGCTCGCGCTCTTGCCGACATGGGAACGGACATGCTGCCAGACATTGGATGCTCTATCATAGGTCTGTCGGAGGTGGAGAACGCTAGGGTTCTGGATGACCTCATCGCGCAAGGACCGCTTTACGTCAGGGGATATAAATATGTACACGTGGAAGGTCCAGACCGCCGCGGTGTCGATTGCGCCATGCTTTACAACCCGACATTCTTCACTGTGAAGGACGTCACGCTGGTGCCTTACGTTCCGGAACTGGCTAAGGACAGCACGTTCAAGACGCGCGGATTCCTCACCGTGACAGGAACACTCGCCGACGAGAGCGTTGGAGTAATCGTGTGCCACTGGCCAAGCCGCTTCAGCGAGTCGTTCTATCGTGAGTCGGCAGGACGACAGGTGCGCGTGGTGAAGGACTCTCTGCTGCGTGTTGACCCCGACATGAAGATTTTCGTCATGGGAGATATGAAC
This sequence comes from Prevotella sp. UBA4330, assembly GCA_002394385.1. Classification (GTDB taxonomy): domain Bacteria; phylum Bacteroidota; class Bacteroidia; order Bacteroidales; family Bacteroidaceae; genus Prevotella. Next base: position 33,974 of record DGTS01000033.1, on the reverse strand, counting down.
GACGACCCTATGGACCGAAGCATGAAAGACGAACTGGGAGCAAAGGCTGAGATTGCAGACGTGGGACCATCCGACCTTTACAACCCGTGGTATAACACCCTGGCGAAGAAAGGACAGGGCACACTGAGTTACCAAGGGTCGTGGAACCTCTTCGACCAGATTGTCTTCACGCCCAACCTGCTGGAGGGAATAGACAAGAAAGACTTCTCGAAACTGACGTTCCTGAAGCACAAGATACAACGCCGCGACTATCTGCTGCAACGCGAGGGACGATACAAGGGAACGCCAAAGCGTACACATGCCAGTGGAGTGTGGCTCGACGGATACAGCGACCACTTGCCTGTGGCTATCTATCTGATAAAGGAGAAATAAGCAGAATGGACATCGAGAGCCATCCGCTGCAACCGTTCATACCCGAAGGGGCACGACTGCTGATGCTCGGCAGTTTCCCGCCGGCACGCCGCCGTTGGTCGATGGACTTCTTCTACCCTAACTTCCAGAACGACATGTGGCGCATCTTTGGACTGGTGTTCTACGGCGACAAGGGCCATTTCGTTGTCAATGAAGAGCGCACTTTCCGCCGTGAGGAGATTATAAGACTGCTGTGCAGGGAAGGAATAGCACTCTATGACACGGCGACTGAGGTGATTCGCACACAGAACACGGCATCGGACAAAGACCTGCAGGTGGTCACTCCCACCGACCTTGACACCCTGTTGCAGCGCATACCCATGCTGGAGGATGTGGTGACAACAGGTCAGAAGGCGACAGACCTCTTCACCGAGCACTTCCAGATAGCCCAGCCGAAAGTGGGAGGAAGCGTGACCTTCACGTTCAACGGTAAGGAATTGCGACTGTGGCGCATGCCAAGCAGTTCGAGAGCATACCCCATGAAGGTGGAACGAAAGGCTGAAGAATACGCCAAAGTGCTGCTTCGCCACGACAATAACGAATCTTAAACTACACCCGATATGACTATAATAGGAATTGCCGGAGGTACCGGCTCAGGTAAAACCACCGTTGTAAAGAAACTGGCTGCTGCCCTGCCACCCCACTATGTGGCTGTGGTGCCCATCGACTCTTACTACAACGACACCACAGGAATGACCGACGAGGAGCGACGCGCCATAAACTTCGACCACCCAGACGCATTCGACTGGAAACTGCTGATTAAGCAAGTGAACGAACTGCGCAACGGTAACGCTATAGAACAGCCCACATATTCTTATATAATAAGCAACCGACTGAAGGAGACGGTGCACGTGGAGCCGAAGCCGGTGATTATCATCGAGGGCATCATGGCTCTCATAAACCGTAAACTAAGGGACATGATGGACCTGAAAATATATGTCGATACCGACGACGACGAGCGTCTGATACGCAACATTCAGCGTGACGTGGTGGAGCGCGGACGCACCGTTGACATGGTGCTCGACCGCTACCTGAAGGTGCTAAAGCCCATGCACGAGCAGTTCATTGAGCCATCGAAGAAATACGCCGACATCATTATCCCGCAGGGAGGCGAGAACCTGAAAGGCATCGGCATTCTCTGCAAATACATCGAAGGCATCGTTCCCGATGTGGATGAGAAGAAGTGATTATTAAGGAGTAAAGACTTATAAATAAGGAGTTAAGGAGTTAGGGAGTCAAGGAGTTAAGACAACAGAAGCATTTAATGGTAAACCCAGTTGCTGATGTCTTAACTCCTTGACTCCCTAACTCCTTAACTCCTTTTGGTTATCCTCGAAACTTACATCTTAGGCACCGTACTGAGCGACTTGGCAATCTCCTCGTCGGTGATGGTATAGTTGCGAAGGTCGCCGTTGATGAACGAGTCGTAAGACGGCATGTCGATGAGTCCGTGACCAGAGAGGTTAAAGAGAATCACCTTCTGCTCGCCACTCTCCTTGCACTTCAGTGCCTCGCGTATGGTTGCTGCTATGGCGTGGCAACTCTCTGGGGCTGGGATGATGCCCTCGGTGCGTGCAAAGAGCATTCCCGACTCGAACGACTCGAGTTGCGGAATGTCAACACCGCGCATCAGGTTGTCCTTAAGCAGTTGCGAAACAATGGTTCCCGCACCGTGATAGCGCAGTCCGCCGGCGTGTATGTTTGCTGGTTTGAAGTCGTGACCGAGGGTGAACATCGGCAGCAGCGGAGTGTAACCAGCCTCGTCGCCGAAGTCATATTCAAACTTACCGCGTGTCAGTTTCGGGCAACTTGCAGGCTCTGCGGCGATGAACTCCGTGTTCTTGCCGTCGAGAATGTTATGACGCAGGAACGGGAATGCCAGTCCGCCGAAGTTGCTGCCGCCGCCGAAGCATGCGATAACCGTATCGGGATATTCGCCAGCCATCTCCATCTGCTTCTCTGCCTCCAGTCCGATTATAGACTGATGGAGCGTAACATGACTGAGCACCGAGCCCAGGGTATATTTACAGTTTGGCGTGCTCATTGCCAGTTCGATGGCCTCGCTGATGGCTGTTCCGAGCGAACCGGGGTGCATTGGGTCGCGGGTGATGATGTTCTTTCCTGCCCGTGTTGACATCGAGGGCGAACCTTCTACCGTCGCACCGAACGTACGCATCATGATAGAGCGGTAAGGTTTCTGCTGCAAGGTTATCTTCACCTGATAGACAGCGGCCTCAAGTCCGAAGACGCGGGCGGCATACGACAAGGCGGCACCCCACTGTCCGGCACCTGTCTCGGTGGTAACGTTGGTCACTCCCTGCTGCTTGCAGTAGTAGCACTGTGGCAGAGCGGAGTTCACCTTATGAGAACCCAGAGGGTTGGTGCTCTCGTTCTTGAAGTAGATATGTGCCGGAGTGTCCAGCGCCTTCTCCAGTTCATAGGCGCGAACAAGCGGCGTAGAGCGGTAGAAACGATACTTGTCCTGCACTTCCTCGGGGATGTCTATCCACGCGTTTGTCTGGTCCAGTTCCTGTCGAGAGCACTCCTCGGCGAATATTGGGAACAGGTCTTCAGCCTTCAGCGGCTGGTGTGTGGCAGGGTTCAGCGGCGGCATGGGCTTGTTCACCATGTCGGCCTGTATGTTGTACCACTGCGTTGGAATCTCGCTTTCCTGCAAGATGAATTTCTTTTGCTTTGACATTGTTGTACTTATTTTTATTATTGTTTACTCTGTTCTTTATTATTAGGAGCGTGGAGTGCAGGAGTGTAGGAGTTAAGGAGTTTAGTAGTGCAAGAGTTTTGACAACAGCGCAATCACTCATTAACTGCATCTTTACACTCCACGATGCTTTATTCTCTTTTCCCTGCAAATGTAATTATTTTATCTGAAAACACGAACTATTTGCAAGAAAAAGTGTAATTTTGCAGCCATTATGATAATTTTATTGACTATTCTTGCATATTTTGGGGCGCTGATGCTGTTCAGCAGGCTCACATCAAGGCGCGCCGACAACGACACGTTCTTTCGAGGCAACCGCCGCTCGCCGTGGTACATGGTGGCATTCGGAATGATTGGCGCCAGCATCTCGGGCATCACGTTCGTCTCGGTGCCCGGAATGGTGATGACGACGCAGATGACTTACATGCAGACGTGTCTCGGCTTCATCCTCGGCTACATCGCCGTGGCGTTCATTCTGTTGCCTGTTTATTACCGTTTCAACCTCACCACGATATACACCTACCTCGACCAGAGGCTCGGGAAAGGCGCTTACAAGACCGGCTCGTGGTTTTTCCTGCTGTCGAAGATGACGGGCGCCGCGGTGCGTTTCTATGTCGTGTGCATCATTCTCCACCGCTTTGTGCTCTCGCCGCTGCACGTCCCGTTCGCAGTTACGGTGCTTGCAATGGTTGCGCTGATATGGTTCTACACCCGGCGGGGCGGCATCAAGACGCTCGTCTGGACCGACACGTTCCAGACCCTGTGCATGTTTTCTGCCCTACTCCTTATTATATATAATGTAATGGGCGAACTCGGCTTCGGCTTTAGCGACGCTGTCAAGGCGATAGCGGCGGACGAACACTCGCGAATGTTTGTCTTCGACGACTGGGTGTCGCGGCAGAACTTCTGGAAACAGTTCTTCAGCGGCATCTTCATCGTTATCGTGATGACAGGTCTCGACCAAGACATGATGCAGAAGAACCTCACTTGCAAGACGCTGCGCGAGGCGCAAAAGGACATGTGCACCTACGGACTGGCCTTCGTGCCTGCCAATCTCTTGTTCATGTCTCTTGGCGTGCTGCTCGTCATGTTGGCACAACAGAGAGGCTTGGCGCTGCCACAGACGGGCGACGAACTGCTGCCCATGTTTGCCGCTTCGGGAAGCATGGGAACCACCGTGGTAGTGCTTTTCACCATCGGAATTGTCGCAGCATCGTTCAGTTCGGCAGACTCGGCGCTAACAGCCATGACTACAAGTTACTGCGTGGATATTCGCGAGCAGAAGGATGACGAGCAGTTGCGCCGCAAGGTGCACCTCGTAATGGCGGCAGTCTTTGCCATCATCATCCTTGCTGTTGACTGTGTGGGCAGTTCGTCGGTGATAGATGCCATCTACGTGCTGTGCTCCTACACCTACGGACCGCTGCTGGGACTCTTCGCCTTCGGTCTTCTCACGCGCCGCATACCCGCCAACCGCGCCGTGCCTTACATCGCTGTCGCCTCTCCCCTGCTCTGCTTTGCCATCGACAAGGTGACGACAGCCACCACGGGCTACCATTTCGGCTACGAACTGCTGATGCTTAACGGCATGCTCACGTTCGCTGGTTTGTGGCTCAGTTCTATGCTCTGCGAACGCCGTTCATAACTATCTGGTTTCCAGTTAGTACCAAATGGGGTAACAAAGTTATTAACTTTGTTCAACAATCCTATTAACTTTGTTCAACAATCTTAATAACTTTGTTCGACAAAGTTAATAACATTGTTTTCCGATTAGATATCTTTTGAAATGCGACTCGATATCTATTACAATCCGAACAGACATTTTAGAACTGTTAAGAAACAATAAAAGGGATGCTCTATAAATATTTTTTTGTATCTTTGTAACCTAAACCTATCACATATTACACAAAACTTTTAAAACTTAAAGACTATGAACATTTTAAAGAATCGGAAGACATTGGTAGTCATGATGCTGACTGCATTATTGGCTCTGGCGGGTATCAACGAGGCAAAGGCACAGGTGCCGTCAATCCCCCGCAAAGCACAGAAGGTGCGTCCCAACAACCGTTCATACAACAGCAACGTGGCTTGGGGAACACAGTACGACTGGTTGTCAACGCGATATGCGTCGTACAGCGACATACAATACATGGACAAGGGGCAGATTCGCGTGCTGAAGAACTCTATCTACGCACGTCATGGCCGTCGTTTCCAGGACTCTCAACTGCGCTCTTACTTCAACACGCAGTCGTGGTACAACCCTCGCCGCAACGAGGTGCCTGCAAGTGAGTTCAACAAGTATGAGAACTACAACATCACGTTCTTGCATAAGTACGAGTAGAAGGTATTTTTAAGGAGTATAGGAGTATAGGAGTATGGGAGTTCAGACAACAGACTCGTTCCCAGAATAAAGACAAGCAAATATGCAGGGAGACAAAAGTATTGTCTGAACTCCTAAACTTCTGAACTCCCAAACTCCTCCATTAAAAACGAACACACTGTGAAAAAAATATTATCTCTCATGGCAGCGACACTGGTGATGGCATCGGTGTCGGCTATTGGTTTGGGCTGTAAGGAAAACAAGACAGCCGCACCAGAGCAGCAAAAGACGGCAAACGACGGACAAGAGGCCGCGAAACAGGAGACGGCAGCACCCAAGGCAAAGGCCGACGTGGCACAGCAGGCAGGCATACCTGCCGGCGCACGGGCGCTGATGGATGCCTATCCCAACTTCATCAAGGGCTATAGCAACAACAAGATACTGTTAACCGACGGCACCGAAATGACCTACGACGACGGCCGACAGAAGTCGTTCGTGCAGAAACTCGACGATGCCGACATCGAGGACATGTTCGCATTTAAATACGACTTGAACTCATGGACTCCCGAATTCCAGCAGGATGCTGGGCGCAGCCGCAGCGAGGCACTGTTCAAGAAGATGTATGGCAACTCGGCAGCCGCCGTGCGCAAGCATCTGGTCAGCGTGCCCTGGTTCGGCCAGAACGTGCTGTTCACCACCGTGAACGGTGCCGCCGAGCACCTGAAAGCGGTGCGCGACGAACTGGCTAAGCACCCGGAACTGAAGGCATACTTCAAGTCGGAAGGCTCGTTCTACTGGCGTCAGGTGCGCGGTGCCAACCGCCAGAGCGCACACTCCTATGGAATGACCATCGACATCGGCGGCAACTACAAGACATATTGGCTGTGGGCTAAGCCCGGAGCGAAGGAAACCGACAAGGTGCCTTACAAGAACAAGATGCCGCACGAGATTGTGGAAATCTTCGAGAAGCACGGTTTCATCTGGGGCGGACGCTGGTATCACTACGACACCATGCACTTCGAGTATCGCCCGGAGATACTGTTGATGGAGAAGTATCGCGACAATTAATACTTGAGTCAGGAGTGCAGGAGATTAGGAGTGCAGGAGATTAGACAACAGACTCCTGTTCACGACAGGTTAATGGCAAGCATTCGGCAACGAAAGCGCTGTCTAAACTCCCGAACTCCTGAACTCCTTTACTCCTAAACTTCTATAATAATAAAATATGGAATATATCGTTTCGGCAAGAAAATACCGCCCGATGTCGTTCGACACGGTGGTAGGCCAGCAGGCACTCACAACAACGCTGAAGAACGCGGTGAAGAGTGGCAAACTGGCTCATGCCTATCTCTTCTGCGGACCGCGAGGAGTGGGAAAGACAACATGCGCCCGCATCTTCGCCAAGGCTATCAACTGTGAGAACCCCACACCCGAAGGCGAGGCGTGCGGAGAATGCGAGAGTTGCAAGGCTTTTCTCGAGCAGCGCTCCTACAACATCTTTGAACTCGACGCCGCGAGCAACAACTCGGTGGAGAACATCAAGGCGCTGATGGAGCAGACACGCATTCCGCCACAGGTGGGAAAGTACAAAGTGTTCATCATCGACGAGGTTCACATGCTCTCGACGCAAGCGTTCAACGCTTTCCTCAAAACGCTTGAGGAGCCGCCGGCACATGTGATATTCATCCTCGCCACAACAGAGAAGCACAAGATTCTGCCCACCATCATCTCGCGATGCCAAATCTACGACTTCGAACGCATGACGGTGAAGAACACCATCGACCACCTCAAGATGGTGGCCGACAAGGAAGGCATCGCCTACGAGGAAGAGGCACTGGCGGTGATTGCCGAGAAAGCCGACGGCGGCATGCGCGACGCGTTGAGCATCTTCGACCAGGCAGCGTCGTTCTGTCAGGGGAACATCACCTATCAGAAGGTGATTGAGGACCTCAATGTGCTGGACAGCGACAACTACTTCCGCATCATCGACCTTGCAATGGAAAACAAGGCGGCGGACATCATGGTGCTGCTGAACAACGCACTGGCAAAGGGATTCGACGGTGGAAACCTCATCACAGGACTCGCTAAGCATGTGCGCAACGTGCTGATGGCCAAAGACCCGCAGACCGTAGGACTGCTCGAAACGAGCCAGCGACTGGAAGAGCGCTACAAGGAACAGGCACAGCGATGCCCCATAAAGTTCCTCTATCAGGCTCTGAAAATAATGAACCAGTGCGACGTCACCTACAAGCAGAGTTCAAACAAACGTCTGCTGGTGGAACTCACACTGATAGAGGTGGCGCAGATAACGCAAGAGGAGGATGTGCCTGGCGCGGGGCGCCTGCCCCGAAGACTGAAATCCCTGTTCCAGAAAATAACGAAGCAAAGCCAGCCAAGACAAGCGGCAGCACAGGTGGCCGCGGCTGGCGAGACAAGAAAAGAGACATCTCAGAGCAGCATGCCTCAAGACCTGCATGCGCCGGCACCGCCAAGCCCAACGCCATCGGCAGACAACGAGCCACCATCGGCTCCCGCTCCACGCAAGACGTTGAAACTTAGCAACATCGGAAACTCATTCAAGAAACTGAGCCAAGGGCCGAAAAGCATTTCAGAAATCGTTGAGGAGGTAAAGATTGAAGACACCGGCGAGCACAAGAAATTCGATGATGACGACCTTCGCAGAGTGTGGCTCGCCATGTGTAAACGAATGCCTGCGAGACTGGCAGGCATCTCTGCACGCATAAAAAACCTGATACCGCACATCACGGAGTTCCCCGACGTAGAAGTGGTCGTTGACAACGACCTGCTCCTTGAAGACATAAACAAAATCAAGGGAAGCATCAAGGCAACGCTCATCCGCGACCTTCAGAACGACGACATCACGCTTTCGCTGCGCAAGGCGAAAGAAGAAGAAATCGGAAAAGCGCTCACTCGCCGCGAACTATACTTGGAGATGCTTGAGAAAAACGAAGCAATGTCCAAACTGCAGAAGTTACTAAACCTTGAGTTGGTGTGATTTGCTCACACCAACTCAATTCTTTTGGCAATTATATTACTGTGACCTCATCGCTAAAGACTCCCCTCCCATGTAGGGGATGGGCAGGGATGGGGTCTGTGTCTTTCTCCACACACAACATCCTTCACATTCTTCAGTCTCCTGCCTTAATATCACTGACCCCACCCCTATCCCCTCCCCTACAGGGGCGGGGAGTCATTGCGTTCGGCTTATTTTAGTACACGAACCCATTTGGAGGGTCTAATTGTGTATAGTTTCCTTTCTTTTTATTCCTCCTTTACAACAATCTCAGTCACCTCCTCTTTCACCTCGGCGGCATCCTCGGCTGCCTCTTTCACCTCTTCGGCAACCACCTCAGCCTCATCAACAACCTCCTCAGCCTCAGTAATCTTCTTGCTTGCAGCGTAGTCCTTCAGTGCGACGATGCACTCCACCACGCCAAGCAACAGCAAGCACCACCCAATGGCATACATCGTGGTGTCGAGCACTGCGAAGGGCTTGATAATCAGCCATACGCCAATGACGAAAAGGATGATCGGGAACACCCAGAACAGCCAGTGAACACGCGCAATGCGGTTGATGAGAGCGAGTTTCACCAACTGGTTGATGGCACCAACGATGATGAAAGCGCCAAGGATGTACATCAGAATCTCATCGAAAAGACTGGGACGAAGAATGAGCACAAGACCGAAAAGCATGCTGCCCACGCTCGACATAGGGAACGCCGAACGACCCACGCCGAAAGCACTGCGGCGCACGGGACGCCCTTTCTCGTCAATCTCCACTGCCGCCCTGCGCTCATGGAAGATGTGAACAAAATAGTTGATGCACGACATTACGCCCATCACAAGGAACAACACACCCAGCAGAATGGTTATCCACCTCAATGTGCCCGACGGGTCTTTCACTAACAGCACACCCATAGCAATGGCTACGATGGCGCGAAAAATACTGCTTTGAATAATCTTCATATCGTTAATGTTTAGGTTTCTCTTCTGCAAAAGTAACACTTTTTTTATTAACTGGCAGGATTATTGCAAGAAAAAACATCTGCATCGGGAATAAAATGCAGACGATTTTTAGTAATTTTGCACGCAGAACAATAAAAGAGAGCGCAATGACGACACTTTTGCTGGTGAGACACGGCGAGACATACGACAACGAAAACCAGATAATGCAGGGACAGACGCAGGGCCAACTGAACCCTCGCGGCATAGAGCAGGCACAACAGTTGGCGCGCGAAATGGCGCAGCGGGACATCAATGCCTTCGTGGCGAGCGACCTGAACCGCGCCATTGAGACGTGCAGGATTATCGCCGAGCCGCATCATGCAGAACTAATCACCACCCCACTGCTGCGCGAACGCGACTGGGGAGCATTCACAGGGCGCTTCATTCCCAGTCTGAAGGGCGAGCCGTTTCCCGCAGATGTCGAGAGTCTCGATGCCCTCTTGCAGCGCGCCCAGCGCTTCATCGACTTCATAAGAGAGCGCTTCCCTGGCCAGACAGTTCTCGCCGTGGGTCACGGGATAATAAACAAGGCGATACAAGCACAATTCTTCGGCAAGCAGATGCGTGAGGTGGAGCGCATGAGCAACGCTGAAGTGCGCACACTGATGATACCATAACCAACAAAAACCGCCCCGCGATTTCACATCGCGGGGCGTCCAGATTATTTAAAATGACTGTCGTGTTATCCTTTTTTTGAGTTCTTTGTTATCAAATCACTTTACCTTTATGTTTCACCTATAGAGATCATTTATGAATGCGATCTTTAAATATAGTAGATTTTTTATTGTTATCTGCGTCCTCCGAAGTGACCGCCACCGCCGTGCGAACCGTGGCTGCTGCCTCCGCGCATGCCGCCTCCAAACGAGCCGCTGCTGCGCGAACCACCGCTGTTGTGGCGACTGAACGAACCGCTGCTGTGCGAACTGCCACTGTTATGGCGGCTGAACGAGCCACTGCTACTGCTGCTCTGGCGGCTTGAAGAAGAACTGCGGCTGGGCGAGAATGTTCCTGAAGGACGGTTCTGCACTGACGAGCCGCTGTTGTTATTTCTGCGTTCGAAGTTTCCACGTGCTGTCGAGCGGGTGCTGCTCTCGCGTGATGTGCTGCTGCGCTCGTAGTTGCGGTTCTGCATCTCCGTTGCCTTTCTGTCGAACGAGCCGTTCCTTTGCATGCGCTCTCCGGCATTCACATTGCCACGTCGTGTAGATACTGCGCCGTTGTTGTTGTCTAAGCGGCTGCGTCCACGCTCGAAACTTCCTGTGCGGTTGTTGTCACGTCCGCGTCCGTTGCCATAGTTGCCACGGTCACGATTGTTGTCACGTCCACGTCCGTTGCCGTAGTTGCCACGGTCACGGTTATTGTCGCGTCCACGGTTGCGGTCGAAATCGCCGTGATTGTTGTTGTGGTGGTCACGTCCGCGTCCGCTGTATCCGCCTGGCTTATGGTTGCGATAGTCACCGCGATCATATCCGTTGCGCATTCCGTGTCCGCGTCCACCGTGACTGTTTCTGTGGCTCATGCCCCAGTGACGTCCGTGATACCAACTTCTGCCACCGTTGTGATGCCAACTGTGTCCGCCGCGATAGGTGTACCAGAAGTGCGGGTAACCGAAGTAGAAGTATGAGCGGTGCGGATAGCGTGCATATATTCCGAAGTGCCAGAAACCTGCGCTCCAGTACAGCGGGCGATAGAAGTAGGACGCTGCACAATAAGCGTTATACTGCCAGTCGAGCAGAATGTAACTCAGGTCGAGGTTACGGCGTGTCCAATATGTGCCGTAGAGGTCATCGCGAGAGTCAACACTCATGAGATAGTCGAGGTTGATCTCGTACGCTGCTTCGTACTGATCCTCGGTCAGGTTCAGTTCGTAAGCCATCTTGTCTGTCAAGAACAACGCTTCCTGGCGAGCCTGCTCATAACTCATAGCGTTGGCATTTACTGCCATTGTCAACAGTGCTGTAAGAGCGATGATTATCTTTTTCATATCTGTAAGTTTTTAATTGTTCGTAATGTTTTACGTTGCAAAGAAACAACAAAATATCAACCCCCGCAAAGGATTTTCCCTACTTCGCGCGGGATTTTCCCTAAAGGTGGTTCTTGTTGTGGTTCTAATGCGTGGTAAAATAGGCTATATTGCTCAGTAAAATAGCCTATTTTGGTCAGTAAAATAGCCTATTTTACTTTCCCGACATTCTTTTCTCACTAAATAATATTAAATCGCATAAATTATTTCTCGCATGTACCGCTTTTTGTTTATCTTTGCGGAGAATAAATACTAAAAACGCCTTGCGTGCGTTATTTATTAATAAGGAGAAGACCAGTAACACCGAATATATGACAAAAAAAATACTAACCCTATTGCTGATGGCATTAGCCACCACAGTGGCAGGGGCACAGGAAGAAGAAAAGACCGAGCCTCTCAGACCACTGCACGGCTTAGGATACATGGTGGAGGCACAAGGCTCGTTCTCTCGCGGCAACACTCCGCTGTGGCTCAATGCCAACAAACAGGGACTGAGCAGCATCGAGAAGAACAACGGATATCTGCGCGCGGCACTGGAAAGACCGCTGCGTGTGGACTCGGGCAGACACTGGGGCGTGGGCTACGGTGTTGACCTCGTGGTGCCATTCAACTACACCAGCAAGTTCATCGTGCAGCAGGCTTACGGCGAACTGCGTTGGCTGAGCGGCGCTCTCACCATAGGAAGCAAGCACTATCCCATGCAGATGAAGGACAACCTCTTGTCGAGCGGCTCGCAGACTCTGGGCATCAACGCCCGCCCCGTGCCGCAGGTGAGACTCTCGTTGCCCGAATACTGGACCGTGCCTCTTACGCGAGGATGGCTACACCTAAAAGGACACATAGCATACGGAAAGTACACCGACCAGAACTGGCAGCACGACTTTACAGGCCGCCAGCAGCGATATGCCGACGGAGTGCTCTACCACAGCAAGGCGGGCTACCTGAAAGTGGGCAACGAAGACATCTTCTTCCCGCTCTCCATTGAGGCAGGACTGGAGATGGCAACGCAGTTCGGCGGCAAGCGATATACGCCCAACGGCGACGGCACCTTCGACGTTCTGGAGAACGCATCCAATCTCAGCGCCTACTGGCACGCCCTCTTCCCGAACGGGAGTGGTGATGCCAGCGAGACAAAATACAAGAACGAAGAGGGCAACATTCTGGGCTCGTGGATGCTGCGCATCAATTATGACGCCGACGCATGGATACTTGGGGTGTATGCCGACAAGTTCTTTGAGGACCATTCGGCAATGCTTCAGGCAAACGCCGGATATAAGGAGGGCGACGGATGGAACACGAGAGACAATCACAAATGGTTCATCTACGACTTTAAAGACTGGCTCTTGGGCATCGATTTCCACTACAAATACAACAACTGGCTTAACGGCCTGGTGTTCGAGTACCTGTATTCGAGATATCAAAGCGGTCCCACCTATCACGACCATACGCCGAACATCAGCGACCAGGTGACAGGACGCGACAACTACTACAACCACCACATCTTCCCCGGATGGCAGCACTGGGGACAGGTGATGGGCAACCCGCTCTACCGCTCGCCCATCTATAACAGCGACGGAAAGGTGGAGGTGAAGAACAACCGCTTCATGGCGTTCCACCTCGGAGTGAGCGGCGAGCCTAACGAGAATCTCTCCTACCGCATCATGGCGACATATCAAGAGGGCTTCGGAACATACGACGACCCCTACACCAAGCGCCGCCACAACGTTAGCGTGATGGCAGAGGCAGCCTATAAGTTCGACAACCGCCTGCAGGGATGGACGGTCAGCGGTGCCTTCGGTGCCGACATGGGCAGCATATTGGGACATAACTACGGAGTGCAGGTGACAATAAAGAAGTCGGGAGTTTTTAAAAAGTAAAAAGGTAAAAAAGTAAAAAGGTAAAAAAACTAATGGGTTCAATAATTAGATGATGTTAAACTATAACAGCAAAATGAAAAGAAACAACATATACTTGGTTCTTGCGGCAACAATGATGTGCCTGACGGGAATGCTGACAGGCTGCGACATCGAGACATCGGGCAACGGAAAACTCGACGGCTACTGGCACATGACCGCCGTTGACACCATAGCCACAGGAGGCACATGCGACCTCTCGCAGAAACGACTGTTCTGGGGAGTGCAGGCGAAACTCATCAACCTTACCGACCGCGACGACCTCTCCCGCAACATCTGGATGCGATTCGAGCATGCAGGAAGCACCCTGCGACTCTTTGAACCGTATCAGAACGACCGTAACGAGGGCGACCCCGCTCTCGACGATGACGAGAAACTGAAGCCGTTCGGACTGGAAGGACCAGACCAGTCGTTCGCAGTAGAGATGCTGAAGAGCAAGGAAATGACACTTGCCACAAACAACCTGAGAATCCATTTCAAAAAGATGTAAACACAAGAGTATGAAGAAGATAGCAGTTGCCGGCACTGGCTATGTCGGACTTTCAATAGCAACGCTGCTCTCACAGCGCAACCAGGTGACGGCGGTAGATGTCATCAAGGAGAAGGTGGACATGGTGAACCGCCGACAGTCGCCCATCGTGGACCGCGAACTGGAGGAATATCTCGCCACTAAAGACCTTAACCTCACTGCCACGCTCGATGCAGAGGCGGCTTACAGCGATGCCGACTTCGTGGTGATAGCCACTCCCACGAACTACGACTCGCGCATGAACCACTTCGACACCTCGGCAGTGGAGGCGGTGATAAAATTGGTGCTGAAGGTGAACCCCAACGCCATAATGGTGATAAAGAGCACCATCCCCGTGGGATTCACAGAGAACGTGCGACGCAAGTACAACACCGAGAACATCATCTTCGCGCCCGAATTCCTGCGCGAGAGTTGCGCCCTTTACGACAATCTCTATCCCTCGCGAATCATCGTGGGCACCGTGATGGACGACGAGCGACTGCTCAGGGCGGCTCAGGACTTTGCATCACTGCTGCGCGAGGCTGCGCTGAAGCCCAATGTCGAGACGCTCTTCATGGGGCTTACCGAGGCAGAGGCGGTGAAACTCTTCGCCAACACCTATCTGGCTCTGCGCGTAAGTTACTTCAACGAACTGGACACATACGCCGAGATGAAAGGTCTCGACACGCGCTCTATAATAAAAGGTGTGTGCCTCGACCCACGCATCGGCGACCAGTACAACAACCCCTCGTTCGGATATGGCGGCTACTGCCTGCCTAAAGACACCAAGCAACTGCTCGCCAACTATCAAGACGTGCCCGAAAATCTCATCGAGGCCATCGTCGAGAGCAACCGCACACGCAAGGACTTCATCGCCGACCGCGTGCTGAAGATGGCTGGCTACTACGACTATTACAACCGCGGCGACTATAGTCCGCAGGAAGAACGCTCGGTCACTGTGGGCGTCTATCGCCTCACCATGAAGAGCAACTCAGACAACTTCAGACAGTCGAGCATCCAGGGCGTGATGAAACGCATCAAGGCAAAGGGTGCGCAGGTGATAATCTACGAGCCAACACTGGAGGACGGCAGCACATTCTTCGGCAGCAAAGTGGTGAACGACCTTGCGCAGTTCAAGCAGATGAGCAATGCCATCATCGCCAACCGCTACGACACCTCGCTCGACGACGTGAAAGAAAAAGTATATACCCGCGACATTTTCCGCCGCGACTAACATCTAAAACCCAACAATTATGAAAACAACAGGAAAACTTTTCATCGCTATGTCAATAGCATTTGGACTTTCATTAGCCAACGCTAATGCAGCCAACACCACAGAGACAGCCCCGAAAGTGGAGGCTGTGAATGGCGGAACACTTGTTTACACCGGCACCATAGGGCAATATGGCGTGGAGTTCACTTACACCAACCTCCACATGTCGCCCGACGAGCCTTTCTTCTCTTACCGTTACACCACCGTGAACACCAACAACGGCAAGAGCATCGACCTGAAATATGCAGGCGAAAAGAACGGATATGCCGTATGGAAAGAGTACATCAAGGGCAAGAACACCGGCACCTTCTACATCCAGAGGTCAACCGAAAGCATCTCGGGAACCTTCGTCAACTCTAAAGGGCAGAAGTTCAATGTCAAAGCCAAGAAGTTAGAAAGCGAGAGCAACTGGGCTGACGAATAACAAACGCCAAAACAATAACGGCACGAAACTCAATGTTCCGTGCCGCTTTTGTTATTAATACGTTAGTGAAATTATTTTGTCTCAGCCGCTGACTTCTTTGCAAAAGCGCCCTTGCTTGCAAACTTAACCTCTCCGGTGGTTTCGTCTATATCTCCCACGATGGCCTTCACATCAGTTGGGGTGTTGTCCTTGCTTGCAGCCATCCTACGAGGTGCTGGATAGAATCCATCATAATAACTATACCTATTATAATAGTCCCAATCGAAGTCCTCAATCATATAAAGGCTAAATTTTATCTCGCTGTTAGTACCATCATCCATAAAACCCTCGAAACGATTGCCTGAGAGATAATAATCTGAAATGTAAACAGGTTCATAATCGGTGTCGGCATATCGCAGAGTTATAACGCCCCTGTCAACTCTCCAGTCGAACCTGCTGTACCAATAACTGCCATACGGGTCGTTCATATCGTAGTCCACCTCATAACCAGTACCCTTTGTCCAGTGCCATGGATCACCAACAAACTCTATCACTGTGCGATAGTGGTCGCCGGAAAAGCCCCAGCGGTCCTGGTAGTACTTGCTTATGGTGCCTTGCCATATTCTTCCTTCGTTGCCAGCAAGATTCTGTGCTATTTCTTCATCTTCGCAAGAAGTGAATGTAAATGCCAGCATCGCCAGCATAATCATCGTGATTGTTGAAAATACTTTTTTCATCTTTTTTGTGTTTTTATTGGTTTATTCTGGTGCAAAGGTAAGCATTTTATGTACTAACCACAAGTTTTTTCCCGAAAAAGCGATAGGAATAACCATAATTGGCGGGGAGAAATCCCTACTTGGGCAAAGGTTATAGGTTATAGGTTATAGGGTCTTTCAGAGTCAAGCGATGGGTTATGGGTTATAGACGCTTGTTCGGTGTTTAATAGCCTCCCCTATCGGGGGGAGGTGTGGTGGGGGCTTTCTTTTATGGGGAGGGATGGGGA
Organism: Prevotella sp. UBA4330; assembly: GCA_002394385.1. Lineage (GTDB taxonomy): Bacteria > Bacteroidota > Bacteroidia > Bacteroidales > Bacteroidaceae > Prevotella. The sequence goes on along the minus strand of DGTS01000033.1, from coordinate 17,375 downwards.
GAGGCTTTAATGTCCAAGTTTGGAATTTGGTGTTGTCTCTTAAAAAAACCTAAACTGAGGAGTAAATGTTGAGAATACTGATTTTTTTCTTATCTTTGCATTGCAATTACACTGCAATCAATTACAATTAGAAAATGAAGACAATCTATGATTTCTCTGTCAAAGACAGAAAGGGCGGCACAGTGTCGCTGAAAGAGTATGCCAACGAAGTGATTCTCATCGTTAACACAGCAACTAAATGCGGATTCACACCGCAGTATGAAGAACTGGAAAAACTCTATGAGAAATACCACAGCCAAGGATTTGCCATTCTCGACTTCCCCTGCAACCAGTTCGGGCAGCAGGCTCCCGGAACAGACGAGAGCATCCACAGTTTCTGCAAACTGACCTATGGCACCGAGTTCCCTCGCTTCAAGAAGGTGAAGGTGAACGGTGACGATGCCGACCCTCTGTTCAAGTTCCTCAAAGAGCAGAAGGGCTTCGCAGGTTGGGACATGTCTCACCCCATCGCTCCGGTGCTCGACAAGATGCTCAGCGAGGCAGACCCCGACTACAAGGAGAAGCCAGACATCAAGTGGAATTTCACCAAGTTCCTTATTAATAAGAAAGGACAGGTGGTGGCACGCTTCGAGCCTACCGAGAACATCGAAAACATCGACAAGCAAATTTCAGAACTTCTTTAAGCAGCACTACTGCAACACTCACAATCCCCACGCACACACAGAGTGTGGGGATTGTCAATAAATACCGAATAATGAACAGAACGAAATGTTTAATCATAGGCAGCGGACCGGCAGGATACACCGCTGCCATTTATGCTGGCAGGGCTAATCTTAGCCCCATAGTGGTGTGCGGTCCGCAAATGGGTGGACAGTTGACACAGACAACTATCGTGGAGAACTTCCCCGGATATCCCGACGGAGTGGATGCCAACCAGATGATGATGGAGATGCAGCAACAGGCAGAACGCTTCGGGGCGCAGATTGTTCCGGGCATCGTCACCGACGTGGATTTCAGCAGTCGTCCTGCGGTTGTCACCCTCGACGAGGGCGACACCATTGAGGCAGACACTGTGATTATAGCCACCGGGGCATCGGCAAAATATCTCGGACTTCCCGACGAACAGAAATACAACGGGCAGGGAGTGTCTGCCTGCGCCACATGCGACGGCTTCTTCTACCGCAAGAAGGTTACTGCCGTTGTGGGAGGCGGTGACACGGCATGCGAGGATGCTCTCTATCTGTCGCAACTGTGCCGCAAGGTATATCTCGTGGTGCGCAAGCCCTTCCTCCGCGCTTCCAAGATAATGCAGGAGCGGGTGATGGCTGCCGAGAACATCGAGATTCTCTTCGAGCACAACGCCACAGGACTTTACGGCGAGAACGGTGTCGAGGGAATGCACGTGGTGAAGCGCAAGGGCGAGGCCGACGAGCAGCACTACGACGTTGCCATCGACGGTTTCTTCCTCGCCATCGGCCACAAGCCCAACAGCGACGTGTTCCGCCAGTGGGTTGACACCGACGAGGTGGGATACATAAAGACCATAGGCACCACACAGCAGACGCGCACCGCAGGACTCTTTGCAGCAGGTGACGTGTGCGACCCCACCTACCGTCAGGCTGTAGTCGCTGCCGGTACAGGCTGCAAGGCGGCACTCGAGGCAGAACGCTATCTGCAGACACTTTAACTTACAACAAGGATATTACAAAGGAGGCAGGAAATGAAAAAGCGGTTAATGCTATGCGTGGTGATGCTCAGTATCGTCACCGCAGTACTGGCGCAGGATGCCAAAGTCGTAGCCATTGCAGACAGTCTGACAAGGGTCTCACGTTACAACAACAACGGCTGGGGAGACACACCCGAAGCATGGACATTGCAAGAACATCTCAAGAAGATGGCTTCCAACGACGACCTTGTGGCGTTGGCACGCAGTCATCGTAACGGTGCCGCTCGTGCCACAGCATTCAGGCTGCTGGTGGCTCGCTGTGACAGTCGCTACCGCGATATTCTTTACAGTTCACTACAAGACACAGCATGCTTCCGTGTGCAGTATAACGACATTATTGGCTCCAGCAACGTTGCCAATTATATGGTGAATGTACTGACCTACCATTGGGATTTTCAGAGTCTTAGAGACAGCATATACATGGATAGCCTTCTCCGCAGCGAGCCAGAACTGATGAAAAAGGCTCCGCATCTCTATGAAACCTTTGTAAGAAAGCCCACCGTAACCGATTTCCGCCGAATCTTTACGAAGGAAGACAGTGTCACCCTCGACAGCGTCCTCTTCTTCACTCCTAATATGCATCACATAGGTCGTCTGTCTTCAATTCTCGAGAATCTGCCTACGGAAGAACGTTATTACGAGCGGCTGCACCAGATGTACTATGACGAAGGTTACACAAATGCACTACCGGCACTCCTCCGCTATCATCGCGAGGCAGACAAGCCCGCAGTAATCGAGTGCCTGCTGGAGTATTCCAAGGGGCTTGACGAAAGACATGTGATAAATGGTCCAGAGGGCAGAACCAACGAAGGTCTTGAAGCAGTGGCACTTTGGCCTGACCCAGCGTTCCTCCCTGCACTCCGCGAAGTACGCAACTACGAGGTGACACGCACACACTACGATTACCCTCGCATCCGTCTCTTCTACCTTGCGCTGATGGCTTATGACGATGAGAACTCGTATAACTTCATAGACGAAACGCTCCGCATGACCGGCAGAGACAAAACTACCAGGCAATATCATCTCAAGTTTTTCCGTGAAGCCTACGACTCGAGCCCACGCCCCCGATATGAATCCCTTCTGAATAAATACGGCGAAATCCGCAAGTGATTCATTTGGTAATGATAACATTTCTAAAACATCTATATTATTGACGAGCATATGGTAAATGCTCGTCAATTCTTTTCTTTTTTATCTTTTAAGTTTCAGTATCTTGATATTTTCCATTAACTTTGCACCGACATTGATACAATGGAGATAAAAGACTTATTGGGTGAATATGCCAAGTCGAAGCAGGTGGCTGCGTTGGCACACATACTGGAAGACAAATCCTCGGAGACCGTTTTCCTGCAAGGACTATTGGCTTCTGCCGCGCCGATGATGTTCGCCGCTACGGCGTTGAAGTCGCCAAAGACAATACTTTTCATACTTCAAGATGCCGACGAGGCGGCATATTTCTACAACGACCTGAAGCAGATGATGGGCACCGAGACGGTGTTCTATTTCCCCTCTTCATACCGCCGTCAGGTGAAATACGGGCAGAAGGACGCAGCAAACGAGATTCTGCGCACCGAGGTGCTCACGCGGCTGCAGAACCCGTCGAGTCCGCTATACATCGTGAGCGAGCCCTCGGCAATCGCCGAACTGGTGGTCTCGAAGAAGGTTCTCGACGAGAGGAGCATCTCGCTGAAGGTGGGGCAGACAATAGATGTGACGCAGTTGCGCCACGAGATGCGCGACTTCGGCTTCACCGAGGTGGACTATGTCTATGAGCCAGGACAGTATGCTGCGCGCGGAAGCATCGTGGACGTGTTCAGTTACAGCAGCGAATACCCTTACCGCATCGACTTCTTCGGCGACGAGATAGACTCCATCCGCACCTTCGAGGTGCAGAGCCAGTTGTCGCGCGACCGCAAGCAGAACATACGCATAGTGCCAGAGGTGGCAACGCTGAGCAGCGAGAAGACACCTTTCCTGCAGTTTCTGCCACAAGACACCATCATCGCGATGAAGGACTTCCTCTTCGTGCGCGAGGTAATCGACCGCATCTACCGCGAGGGATTCTCCTCTCAGGCGCTGACAGAACGTATGGAGGGGCTCACCGAGATGGAGCAGCAGACGCTGATGCAGCAGATGAAAGCAGAGCAGATGCTGTGTCCCGGCACGCAGTTCACCGAGGATGCACTGCAGTTCCGACGCATAGAGTTCGGCACGAAGCCCACAGGCGTTCCTGCGGCAACGCTGAAGTTCGACTTCTCGCCGCAACCTCTGCTGCACAAGAACTTCGACCTGCTGAAACAGACACTCGAGGACTACACCCTAAAGGGTTATCAGATATTCATTCTCGCCGACAGCAAGAAACAACAGGAGCGACTCAAGGAAATCGTGAGCAACCCCTTCACACCCGTAAATCCCACCATACACGAGGGCTTTGCCGACAATGCCCTGCGCCTGTGCCTCTTCACCGACCACCAGATTTTCGACCGCTTCCACCGCTACAGTCTCAAGTCCGACGCCGCTCGCGCCGGCAAGATGGCACTCACCATGAAGGAACTACAAGAGATGGAGATTGGCGACTACGTTGTGCATGTAGATTTCGGAGTGGGCAAGTTCGCAGGACTGGTGCGCACACCCATCGGCGACAGTTACCAGGAAGCCATACGCATCGTCTATCAGAACAACGACAAGGTGGATGTCTCCATCCACTCTCTCTACAAGATAAGCAAATACCGTCGCAGCGACACCGATAAGCCGCCGCGCCTCTCCACTCTCGGAACGGGAGCGTGGGACCGACTGAAGGAACGCACCAAGAAGAAGATAAAGGACATTGCGCGCGACCTTATAAAACTGTATGCCGCCCGACGACGCGAGCGGGGATTCGCGTTCTCTGCCGACTCGTTCATGCAGCACGAACTGGAGGCAAGTTTCCTCTATGAGGACACTCCCGACCAACTGAAAGCCACCAATGATGTGAAGGCCGACATGGAGGCACCGCGCCCTATGGACCGTCTCGTCTGCGGCGACGTGGGATTCGGTAAGACCGAGGTAGCGGTGCGCGCCGCCTTCAAGGCAGCATGCGACTCGAAGCAGGTGGCGGTGATGGTGCCCACAACGGTGCTGGCATATCAGCATTTCCAGACATTCAAGAGCCGTCTGCAGGGAATGCCCGTAAGGGTGGACTACCTGTCGCGCGCACGCTCGGCGAAGCAGACCAGGCAGGTGCTCGACGACCTTGAGAACGGCCGCATCGACATCATCATAGGCACGCAAAAACTCATAGGGAAGTCGGTGAAGTTTAAGGACCTTGGACTGCTTATCATCGACGAGGAACAGAAGTTCGGAGTGGCGGTGAAAGAACGTCTGCGCAAGATGAAGACCAACGTGGACACACTAACGATGAGCGCAACGCCCATACCACGAACACTGCAGTTCTCGCTGATGGGAGCGCGCGACATGAGCATCATACAGACACCGCCCCCAAACCGATTCCCCGTGCAGACGGAGGTGCACACCTTCGACAAGGAGGTGATCATCGACGCCATAAACTTCGAGATGAGCCGCAACGGACAGGTGTTCTTCGTCAACGACCGCATCAACGGTCTCACAGAGATAGCGCATCTCATAAACAAATACATCCCCGACGCACGCATCGCCATAGGTCACGGACAGATGAAGCCTGAGGAACTGGAGAAGACCGTGATGGGATTCATGAACTACGACTACGACGTGCTGCTGTCAACGACGATTGTGGAGAACGGCATCGACATCTCGAACGCCAACACCATAATCATCAACGACGCCCACCGCTTCGGACTCTCCGACCTGCACCAGATGCGCGGACGCGTGGGGCGCAGCAACAAGAAGGCGTTCTGCTACCTCCTCGCTCCGCCGCTCTCGGCGCTCACTCAGGATGCGCGACGCCGACTCGAGGCTCTCGAGACATTCTCAGAACTGGGAAGCGGCTTCAATCTCTCAATGCAAGACCTCGACATCCGCGGTGCAGGCAACCTTCTCGGTGCCGAGCAAAGCGGTTTCATGGAGGACCTGGGATACGAGACTTACCAGAAGATTCTCACCGAGGCGATGGTGGAACTGAGGAATGAGGAGGAGAAGACTCTCCCCCAACCCCTCCCTGAGAGGGAGGGGAGTAATCGCTCTCAAGAAAATGGTATTCAAAAGAATCAGAACTCGAAACATTCTGCGCCCCTCCCTCGCAGGGAGGGGACGGGGGAGAGTCTTGGGGGACTTTCATACTGGGTTGCCGACTGCAGCATCGAGAGCGACCTCGAGATGTATTTCCCCGACCCTTACGTGCCATCATCATCTGAGCGCATGCTGCTCTATCGTGAACTAGACCTTATAAAGAACGACGACGACCTGAAACGCTACCGCGCCAACCTCATCGACCGCTTCGGTCCTGTGCCACGCGAGGGCGAGGAACTTCTGCAGGTGGTGGCGTTGCGAAGAATCGGCAGACGACTGGGTTGTGAGAAGATAATGCTTAAGCAAGGACAGATGATTCTCTATTATCCCACCAACACCATGAGCCCTTACTTCCAGAGTCGCACGTTCGAGAAGATGCTCAACTTCATGACCGCTAACCTGCGCCGCTGCCGTCTGCGCGAGACTCCCAAACGCTCGATGGTGGTCAGCAACGTCACATCAGTAACACAGGCTGTCGCAATACTCCGTGAGATAGAGAAACAATAATCGCACTGTTCGTGGCCCACACGAAAGTAAAATAGGCTATATTACTGACCAAAATAGCCTATTTTACTGTCAGTGATTTCCTTTGCTGCCTGCCTAGAACGCCCGTTATGCCCTACGAAAGAATCATACCGGGCACTCTTTCTGCTGCCACTTTAACACCGCTTTGTTTCTTCCAAGATGTTAATCCCTAAAAAAGTGCTATAGTTTTTGCAAGAAAAGAAATTAGTTTGTATCTTTGTGGCAAAAATATAGAAAGACGATGGAAGACAGTAAACGCAAGAAGGAAGGTCTGAAACTGCTGGGCGCAGAGGCGAAGTACTATGACAACTACGCTCCCGAGGTGCTGGAGACGTTCGAGAACATGCATCCTGACAACGACTACTGGGTGCGGTTCAACTGCCCGGAGTTCACCACGTTGTGCCCCATCACGGGCCAGCCCGACTTTGCAGAGATACGCATCATGTATATCCCGGACAAGAGAATGGTGGAAAGCAAGAGTCTGAAACTCTATCTTTTCAGTTTCCGCAGCCACGGCGATTTCCATGAGGACTGTGTCAACGTGATAATGAAAGACCTCATACGCCTGATGGACCCTAAATATATAGAGGTGATAGGGTTGTTCCTGCCGCGCGGCGGCATCAGCATCTATCCCTTCGCCAACTACGGCAGGCCAGGCACCAAGTATGAGCGGCTGGCAGAGAAGCGATTCGCCGAGGTAAGCATCGAACGCTGACAAAACACTTCCAGAATCCCCTTCCAACTCCCCCGAGGGGGAGAGGAGCCTAAACATGCCCTCCCAATGGGAAGGATATGGGTTACAGAGCGTGAAGGAGTGTTGGTGTGCAGACAATACCGACTGAGAAACCGAAATCAATGACAACAAGCAAACAATGCTGATGTCGGAACTCCTGAACTACTAAACTCCTGAACTCCAAAAACAGATATTGACATGGCAGACAAGAATAATAATATACATAACCAAATATGACCAATAAACTAAAAGGCATCTTGAGATTTTTTGGGCACAACAAATACTGGATTGTGCTCATCATCGGCGTGCTCGTAGTGGGCGTGGTTGACGAGAACTCCTTCCTGAAGAGGGTGCAACTGGAGAGCAAAATAAGCGACCTTAAGGACCAGGTGGAGGAGTATAACAGTCAGTATGAGCGCGATATGACCCGCCTGCGCGAACTGGAGACCAACCCCAAGGCGATAGAGAAGATAGCGCGTGAGAGATATTTCATGAAGGCCGACGACGAGGACATCTTCGTCTTGTCTGACGATAAAGAACTTTACGGAGTAGAGAATGAGACAACTGACTAAGACCGAGAGCCTGATAATGGTGGTCGGGGCGCTGCTGATGGCTGTGGCTGCCGTGATGTATGTGCTTGCCATACGCAAGCCTGCTGCGTGGATGATGCTTGCAGGCACTGGAGCATTCGTGGCGATGCAGATGCGACAGAAGTATGAGGGCACCAACCTCACCATACGCCGTCTGCGCTCGATAATGACCGTTGGCAACATTTTCTTCGTGCTGGCGGCACTGCTGATGGTGGAGAACGCCTACCAGTTCCTGCTGCCGAAGTTCATGGAGAACGGCATCGAGGGATATAATGCGTATGTACATTATATACACAACAACTGGGTGGTGACGCTGCTCGTGGGTGCCGTGATAGAACTGTACACAACACACAGAATATCGTCTGAACTGGAAAAAGAGGCAAAAAAACTATAAAAGAACCCCCAAATGTTTTAAATAGCATAAAAAATTTTCTCTACTTCAAGAATACATTGTATTTTTGCCAGTGCTTATCAGAACGAAACTTATGAACAGAATCTTATATGCGTTGATGGCAATAGTGTTGCTTGCATCGTGTTCTACCTCTTACAACATAACTGGTACGTCGAGCGTGCAGATGCTTGACGGCAAAAAACTATACCTGAAGAATGTCAGAAACAACGAGAAGGTGAACATCGACTCGTGCGACGTGGTGCACGGACAATTCAAGTTCTATGGAAACATCGACTCGGTGAGAGTGGTGAATCTTTTCATCGACGACATCTACGTCACTCCTATCGTGCTGGAGAGCGGCGACATCTTCGTAAAGATAGACAACTCTCAGGCAACAGTGGGAGGCACAGAACTCAATCAGGAACTGGACCGCTTCATGAAATCATTCTTCCGTCTGCAAGACAAGGTGATGGACATTGAGCACGAGCAGAACCAGAGCATCATGGAAGGACTGGACGAGCAAGCGACAATGACCTCGCTCTATAACAAACTTATCGGACTGAGCCAGCAGAAGGACACGCTGTTCACATCGGTTGTCACAACTAACTACGAGAACGTGCTCGGACCATGGGCATTCGTATATAGAGTTTCTTACGAGACCGATCCTTATAATTACCCTTATCCCTCGTGGATGACCAATGTGCTCTACACCCGTGCTATGCAGGAACTGCCATCGTGGATAGAGTATATCATGGCTAAGGCACCTATAGAGTTCAAGCAGGATGCAGAGGTGGCAAGTCTATACAAAGCATTCCAGGAACAGCAGAATGCCATAGACCCCAACGACAACACCGTGCCGCCTGTGGAACAGACGCTGCCAGTGACCCCTACTCCCAACGACTTGGCGCGTCCGGCGCAGCCTTCGGAGCAAGCAGAATAAAATCTTATGGGAAACAAGACTATTATCAGAAACGTCAAGATAGTGAATGAGGGATTGAGCCAACGCGGTTCAATCCTCATTGTAAATGACCGTATCAAAGATATATTCAAGGGCGAGGTGCCCGACATGCAGGACGCGATGATAGTGGAAGGCGATGGCTGCGTGGCAATGCCGGGCATCATCGACGACCACGTTCACTTCCGCGAGCCGGGACTGACACATAAGGCAGACATCGAGAGCGAGAGCCGCGCGGCGGCGTATGGCGGTGTGACATCGTTCTTCGACATGCCCAATACCAGTCCGCAGACCACCACACTCGAGACTCTTGAGCAGAAACGTGAGATGGCAAGCAAGACAAGTCATGTTAACTATGCCTTCTTCATCGGAGCCACTAACGACAATCTGGACGTGCTGCGTGCTGTTGACGAGCATCGCGTTCCGGGCATAAAACTGTTCATGGGCTCAAGCACAGGCAATATGCTTGTTGACCGCCGTGCCGCGCTTGAGCAGATTTTCAGCAGCGCACGTCTGCCCATAATGACCCACTGTGAGGACACCGCCATCATAAACCAGAACATGCAGAAGGTAAAGGAACGCTATGGCGAAGACCCCGACGTGACGCATCACCCGGAGATTCGCTCGGCTGAGGCATGCTATGAGAGTACGCTGATGGCCGTGGAACTGGCACGCCGCTATGACGCACGCCTGCATGTAGCACATCTCACCACTGCCCGCGAACTGGAACTATTCACCCCCAACGACCACAACATTACCGCCGAGGCGGTCATTGCGCACCTGATGTTCTGCGATGAAGACTACAAACGGCTGGGCACCGCAATAAAGTGCAACCCCGCAGTGAAGTCGTCTGCCGACCGCGATATGCTGCGCCAAGCACTTACCGACGGCAGGATAGCCACCGTTGGCACCGACCATGCACCCCACCTGTGGAGCGAGAAACAGGGCGGCTGCGCACGGGCGGCATCGGGAATGCCCATGATACAGTTCTCGCTGGTGTCGATGCTCGAACTCGTTGACAAAGGAGTGCTGGGCATAGAGCGCGTTGCCGAACTGATGTGCCATGCTCCCGCACGGCTGTTTGAGGTGCGCGAGCGCGGTTTCCTGCGCCCAGGCATGAAGGCAGATATTGTCATCGCAAGGCGTGGCGAGCCGTGGAAGGTAACCAAGGACATCATACAGAGCAAGTGCGGATGGAGCCCTCTGGAGGGACATGAGTTCTCGTGGCGCGTGGAACACACGTTCTGCAACGGTCGCCATATATATAATAAAGGTGTGTTCTGCTCTGACTGCAAGGGCGAGGAACTGCTCTTCAGATAGCATTCTCCTCTATCATCCACCACCTTTCAACCATCACCAGCAATGACCATCCAACTCGATTATAACATCAATGACGTAAGACCCTACATCAACTGGATTTATTTCTTTCATGCATGGAGCATGAACGGCAAGCCCGAAGAGGAGAAAGAGAAGTTGAGAAGGGACGCGGAGACAATGCTCGACAAAATGTCGGGCAAATTTCGCACGCACGTCTTGTTTGCCATTTGCCGTGCCAACAGCGACGGCGACGACATCATAATGGATGGCATACGCCTGCCTATGCTTCGCCAGCAGACAACGACGGGAGGCAGAGGACCGTTCCTCTCGCTTGCCGATTTCGTCCGACCTAAGTCGCAGGGCATTGAAGACAGGGTGGGCGTGTTCATGGCCGCCACCGACCGCAATATGGAAAAGACAGACAGCGACGACCCTTACAGCCGCATGCTGGCACAGACTCTCTCCGACCGTCTTGCCGAGGCAACGGTAGAGAAGATGCACCTTGAAGTGAGAAAACGCTACTGGGGCTATGCTAAAGACGAAGATTTGAGCATCAATGACCTGCTCAACGAGCGTTTCACAGGCATCCGTCCTGCCGTGGGCTATCCCTCACTACCCGATACTGGCATCAACTTCATAATACACAAGATGCTCGGTGCACGCAGGATTGGCATAAGGCTGACGCAGAGCGGCATGATGATACCGCACGCATCGGTAAGCGGACTGATGATTGCCCACCCTGCTGCGCGCTATTTCTCGGTGGGAAAGATTGGCGAAGACCAACTTGCCGACTATGCCAGCCGCCGCGGAATACCTGTTGAGACGGCACGCCGCTTCCTCGCGTCGAATCTTATTTAAAAGACTCGAAGCAAGGAAAGGAGATAAAACACAAAAAAACTTATCACGCCTCATGATATCAAGAATATACATACTACTGATACTTGCCATCGTGCTGCCATTCTTCTATGTCGATTACGGCATGATGAGAGAGCGTTGGCGAGGTTGCAAATGGAAGCGGCTGCTGTGGTGGTTGCCGTGCATCGGCATGCTGGTTTACACTTCGTTGCTGGCTCGTCTGCGCAGTTTCGCACCACTGGAGACGTGGCAGTTGTTCCTCTATCTGCTGTTGCTCGGTGTCATCATCGTGCCTGCCGCGGTGTTCGCCTTATGCTCTATGGCAGGAGCGCTATGTAAACGCAAAGGATGGGCGCGTCGCAATCATGGGCGCAGAGTGGGCATGGTGCTGGGCGTGGTATGCATGCTGCTGGTGGTTTACGGTGCTTTCTTCGGTGGCAAGGGAGTGAATGTTCGCCATGTGGAGTATTCTTCCGACCATTTGCCAGCATCGTTCGACGGGTACAGGATAGCCCTTTTCAGCGATGCCCATGTGGGAAGTTACATCTGGGGAAGCATAGGACAGTTGGATATCGTGGTCGACTCGCTGAATGCTCAGCATGCAAATATGATCGCGTTTACGGGAGACTTGCAGAACATGCACCCCGACGAACTGCTTCCTGCCATACCTGTACTGAAGAAACTGAGTGCCCGTGACGGCATCTTCTCCGTACTTGGCAATCACGACTACGGCGACTATCTGCGGGCAGATGCTATCACCACACAGAAGAATCATCAGTTGATGCTCGACCGTCAGAAAGAGATGGGATGGTGCCTGCTTATCGACGACAACCGCGTGATAAGACATAATGGCGACAGTATCTTCGTTGCGGGAATGCAAAACGATGGCAAAGTGCCTATACCTGTCAAGGGAAATCCTGAAAAAGCAATGAAAGGTGTGCCACAGGAGGCCTTCACAGTGATGCTTGAACATGACCCAACGTCGTGGCGGCGAACCGTGCTGCCGCGCACCTCGGCACAACTGACTCTCAGCGGGCACACCCATGGAGGACAGTTGAACATTGCAGGAATCTCACCGGCAGCCATCACTAACAACGAGTATGACGGCATGTATAATGACGAGAGTGGCCGTGCACTGTTCGTTACCTCAGGCATCAGCGGCTTTGTCCCCTTCCGAATAGGAATTAAGCCAGAAGTGGTCGTCATTACATTACACAGGAAAAATTGACAATTATACTATTTTACGATTTTACTATTTTACGATTTTACATTTTTTCAATCGTGAAATAGTCCAATCGTGAAATTGTAAAATAGTGAAATTGTAAAATAGTGAAATCGTCCAATAAACCTATTGGTCGGGGTTCTCTACAAAGCCTTGATACTCAGGTGCCAGCGCTGACATGATGGCGGCATAACTCTTGTCCATGGCGTTCTTTATGTTGTCAGCGCCCTGTCCTGTAGGTGCTATCGGCTTGTGTATTGTCAGCGTGAGAGGGTGCCAGTGAACGAAGTGCCAGTCCTTGGTGCGAGGCATCACGTTGAACGAGCCATTGATGGTCAGCGGCACCACAGGCAGTTGCAGTTCGTCGGCAAGCATGAACGCGCCACGTCGGAATGCGCCCATGTGACCTGTGAACGAGCGCGCTCCTTCGGGGAACACCACCACGCTGGTGCCATGGCGAAGTATGTCGCGTGCCTTCTCGTATGTCTGCTTTATCTTGCTCGGTCCTCGTTTGTCCACAAATATCTGGTTGCTCTTCTGGCAGGCATAACCCACAAACGGAATCTTCTTCAACTGGTGCTTCATCATCCACTTGAAGTTGCGGCACAGGTGTCCGAAGATAAGGAAGATATCGAACGCCCCCTGATGGTTTGAGACGAAGACATAACTTTGCCCCTTCTCAAGGTTCTCGCGTCCTTCCACCTTCACAGGGATGAACAGCACGCGCAATATGAACTTCGCCCACCACTTGCCTGGATAGTAGCCCCAGTAACTGGCATCGCCTATAGCGGTGCCGATGCCCACTGTGAGTGCCGTGAGGATGGTTGCTATGATAAGCAATGGTATGAACACCAATATCTGGTAAATGCAATACAGGAAATGCAGCATGTTTTGAATTTCGTGTTACTATAATTTTTAGTTACATATTGTCGCCTTCAGCGATTAAGAATCATGGGTCACGCTTTGGGCAGCGGAGGATATTTCCTTGTCCAGCCGTCCCATCTCAGACGCATCACGCCGAAGAAAGCCTCGCCAAAGATGCCGCCGCTCATCTTTGAGACGCCCTCCCTGCGGTTTACGAAAATCACAGGAACCTCCTTTATCTTGAACCCTATCTTATAGGCGGTATATTTCATCTCTATCTGGAAACCGTAGCCCTTGAACCGTATCTTGTCCAGTTCTATGGTCTGCAGCACGCGACGCTTGTAGCACTTGAAGCCCGCTGTGGTGTCGTGAACGTTGAAGCCTGTCACCACGCGCACATATTTCGATGCGAAATAACTCATCAGCACCCGTCCTATGGGCCAGTTGACGACGTTCACACCGCTTACATAGCGCGAGCCTATGGCAAGGTCGTAACCCTCGTCGGCACATGCGCTGTAGAGGCGTGGCAGGTCGTTGGGGTCGTGACTGAAGTCGGCATCCATCTCGAAGATGTAGTCGTAGTTATGCTCCAGCGCCCACTTAAATCCCGTGATATAGGCGGTGCCGAGTCCCAGTTTCCCCGAGCGCTCTATTATGAATAGCCTGTCGCCGAACTCGCTGTCTATCAGTGAGTGAACGATGCCGGCGGTGCCGTCGGGCGATCCGTCGTCGATGACGAGGATATGGAACACCTTCTCGAGAGCGAAAACCGCGCGGATTATCTTCTCGATGTTCTCCTTCTCGTTGTAGGTCGGAATGATAACTATACTGTCTTCCATATTATTGGTCGTTTAGGTGTTTTGGCGTTTGGGCCAAGCACAAAGTTCATAGTTCAAAGTTCAAAGTTTAATACCATTGCACGGCATTCGAGTAACTCGAGCGTTTGTCGTACTTCAGTGCGTCGGTGAGCGTCGATGCGTTACACCTGAAGGTGAAGTTGTAACTGGTGTATGGAGCGAGCACCACCGAGCACGACATGTTGAAGCAGTGCAGGTCGCGGTTGAGCGATGCTGTGGTCATGCTTATCTTGTGGTTCTCGAAGTCGTATCCGCTTCTGAAACTGATGTTCCATCCTTCGCTGATGCGTATGTTTCCCGAGACGTTCAGCGTCTGCGTGAACTTATACCCGTAGCGCATGGTCTTGGTGTTGAACTTTCCTCCAACATTCTCGCGCATAGAGATGCCGTAACCGATGGTGAGCGACCAGGGCATCGAGAACGCCATATATCCGTCGTCGTCGGTCTCTGCCTTGTTGGTTGTCCGTTTCTTGGCGGCATGCGCTCCTTTCTCCATGTCTTCGTCTATGTTGCTCTCAATGTTCGTGTCTATTCCCTCGTCGTCGTTTTCTTTGTCCTTTTCTTCTTCGTCAGAGCCGCCGCCGAACCACTTCTTTAGTTTCTCGGGGTTCAGCGTCACGTTGAAGGTCTGCGACATTCCCTGGAATCGTCCGAATCTGCCGCGTCCCCACTCGGTGTGAGTGCCGATGTATGGATGTCCGTTCTCGTCGAGGTCGTAGGCATAGGTGGCGAAGCGCGCGTTCATAGAGAAGGTGTAGTTCTTCCACCATTTCAGTCGAATGCCCACATTAAGGTCACTCCACGGCCTCTCCTTGTCAGCCATGTTGTATCCCATGTTCAGCGACAGTTCGTCGATGATGCTCAGTTTCTTGAATCCCGTGGAGTCATTGTCCGAGCGCACCTTCATCTCGACGTTGTTGTTCAGGGTGAAGTTGATTGACCCCGTCTTGTTCTTGTTCGATGTGCCGTAAATATATCCGTCGAAAGGAGAATAGTCAACCATAGTGACGTTGCCGTCAGCATCGGTTCGGGCATACTGCTCGAAGAAGCCGTAACGCGAGTTGGCGAAACTTGGCGCGTAACTGAACGACACCGTAGGCGTGAGCACGTGTCTTATAGCAACAATCTTGTCGCCGAAGATTTTCCTTGACGGTATGTACATACCATAGAGTTTCGTCGAGGCCTGCAGGTTCAGCGACCAGTTGTAAACGTTGTAGAACCCGTTCAGGGTGTCGCGCACCTCCTTCTGTTCGTCCTCGTCCCACGAGCGCATCGTCTTTTTGAAGTACATGCGGTCGGTGAAGTTGAACGAGGGGCTGATGTTCAGATAGTCGAACAATGTGAAACTTGCCTTTATCGGAATGTTATGGCTAATACCGTTGTTCCAGTCCTTTGAGAAGTTAGAGTGCAGCAGTTTGCTCTCCTTCGTCTTTATTGAGTTCCTTATCTGTCCTGTGTAAGCGATGTTGATTTTCTCGTACCAGCGTTCCTTTCCCGCCATGTGCTTCCGCTTGAACGGATAGAACGGAGTCACCATAACGTCAAGGCTGGGCAGCGTCATCTCTATTGTCGTGTCGCGCATGTTCTGGTCGAGGTTCACCGTTCCTCTCAGCGTCATTCCAAGGCTTGAGAACGTGGTGTTCCAACTCACCGACGATGTACGTGTACTCTGTGTCATCGCCTGCGGGTTATACATCGACGTGAGGTTGTAGCGCTCGAAACTCGACGTGGCGAAGTTCACGCGTGCCGACAGCGTGGTGAAGGGGTTCGCCTTAGCATCCTGGGTGTGGTTCCACTGTATCTTGAAACTCTCTGTCTCGTAGAAGTCGGGCATGCCCTTCTCGCCGTTCTTCGTGTCCTGATAACTCATGAGGAACGTGCCGCTGTATTTATAGCGCTTGCGGTAGTTGGATGTGGCTGTTATGCCCCACGAGCCCTTGGTGTATATCTCGCCTATCAGTTTCAGGTCCATCTTGTCGCTGATGGCGAAGTAGTAACCACCGTCGCGCAGATAGAAGCCGCGCGTGCTCTCGTCGCCGTACGACGGCATGATGAAACCGCTGGAATATTTCTTTGTAAAGGGGAAGAAGCCATAGGGGATGGCAAGCGGCAGAGGCACGTCGCACACCACGAGATAGGCGGGACCGAACACCACGTCCTTGCCAGGACGAACCTTCGCTCTCGAGAGTGCGATGTAGAAGTCGGGATGCTCTTCGTCGCACGTCGTATATCGCCCATGCTCCAGATACAGCACTCCCGAGGAGTCGCGCTTCGAGCGCTCGCTGGTCAGGAAGCCGTCCTCCTGCTCGGTGTAAACATCGCTGATGTAGCCTTTCTTCGTCTTGAAGTTGAACGACATCTCCTTGCTCTCATACTGGTCGTTGCCCATCTTGAACACCGGCATGCCGTCAATATTGCCCAGCGTGTCGGCGATGCCCATGGCATGCACCAAATTGCTGTCCATGTTGATATACACCTTCTCGCTCTGCAGGTCCATGTTCTCATACTTCACGTTGGTCTTGCCGTAGAGATGTGCCGTGCGCGTGGCGGCGTAATACACTATAGAGTCGTTCGCCGCATACTCCACAGGGGCGTCGATGCCGTTGGCCTTTTTCCTGTTGATGCTGTCCAGACGTATCGAGTCGTCGATAATCTTGTTGTGCATCATGATTGCCTGCCTTAGCGAGTCGGTCGCCGTGGAGTCACCGCCTGTCGAGTCTTCCGGCTCCTCTGCAACGGGAATCTGAGGTACCATCAACGTCTCGGTGAAGTCAGAGTCGGTGTCGATGGTGTCGTTCACACCTTTTTTATATGTTCCTTTGAGCATGGGCACGTTGACAGCGGCCATCATGAAAATGAAGGTGCAAAGCATAAGTATAATCAACGAATTTCTTCTCATTAGAGCATATTTGGCTGCAAAGTTACAACTTATTTTTATTTTTCCCCACCCTTTGCCCCGTTTTTATAAGGTTTAACGGTTTTTCTCTTTTCTTGCGGTGGGTCATTAAACAGCAACAGAAAAGTAAAATAGGTTATTTTACTCGGTAATATAGCCTATTTTACCCAGCAAAATAACCTATTTTGTTTTTCGCGCCACATGTTGTGGCTCTATTGTGACTTTTCCTGATTTCACTAGA
>DGTS01000007.1 GCA_002394385.1 Prevotella sp. UBA4330 | reverse complement strand
TCGCCAATCTGATGGTTTGATTCGGCACCAACAATCATGTGCAGGTGGTTTGTCATCAGCACCCAAGCGTAAATCTCAAGGCCTTTACTATCCTGACAATACTTTAGCGAGTCAACGATGATATGCTTATAGAGTGGCCGCGTGAAAACGTCCATCCAATCAATGATTGTTGATGTGGTGAAGTAGAGTTCTTTTGTAAAACTTAATGTTGCCATAGGTTTGGTCTATTGTACATTACAAATGCTAATACTCAATGTAGGCAGATTACAAATCCGCCCGAGCAGGATGCCCGTAGTCGTATGTGATGCCAGTGATGCCCCTGTTACTGTATTTGTTAATCCGAGTTGCCATTGTTTTTACTATAATGATCAATAGAATTAGACTCCCCGTGATTCTTTAATTGTTGTATATAATTGATGATAAATGCTATAAAAACTAATATACATTCTGCAACAAAAGAAGGTATAAATATGAAACTAAACATAACATCGCTATGAAATGACCACTTTAGCCAAATAATAATTGTCAATACAATACTAATGATATAATGCAATAAAACAAAAGTTATAATAGACAAGACACTTTTATGTCTTAATCTAAAAAGGGAGTATATAATACCAATTAGTTGCATGGGAAACCCCAGATATAAGGATAGAAATACTAAATCTTGTGTCTGTTCCATTGTTCTATTTTTTATTATATGAGACACTTTCAAAGGTTTCTTGAAACTCTTCAACCATGCTTACTGGTCTTGGGTCTATTATCACTGGAGTTTGTTTCTTCACTTCTGAATCTGCTTCTAAAACATCTTTAGCAAAAGTTCCACAATTATTACTTGTTAAGGAATAAGGTTTTCTATTTTCATTATTATTGTCCGCTCGGGCGGATTTGTAATCCGCCCGCATTGAGTATTAGCATTTGCAATGCGACAAGATATATTCATATTCATTGTTTCTCATATTGTTACTGTAACATTAAAATACCGTCTTGACAGGACGTTTCCCAGGTGGTCCTTGTGCCTTTTCTGAAATGATATGCAATTCTTTATTTCCATAGGCTGCACGGCTTAATCTGTTTTGATAGACGGTATTGATGGGGCAAAGATAAACAATTATTTTGTATGTTGCATTCTTTTATCCATTTATTTTTTTACATCTTTTTTACATGGCGATATTTTTATCCGCAAATTGCCGTAAATGGGACGTAAATAATGGGGTGAGGGTTATGAGGGCGTTGCCTTGGCGGTTCTAATGAGAAAGTGTGTATGATATCCCAAGTAGCATGTTTCCTAACTCTTGCGATAGTCGGAGGGTGACATGCCGACACGTTCCTTGAAGAACTTGCCGAGGAACGACTGGTTGGGGAAATGCAGTTGTTGTGCTATCTCCTTGATGCTCATGGTGGTGTTGCGCAGCAACACGCGCACTTCAAGTATGACGTAGTTGTCTATCCACTCGTTGGGAGTGCGTTTGCTCACCTGTTTCACTGTCTCGGACAGGTATTTCGGTGTGATGCCGAGTTTCCCGCCGTACCAACTGACGCGTCTTTCCTGACGGAAATTAGCCTCCACGAGTTTTATGAACGACGCGAATATCGTCTCGGCGCGGGTCTGGCGGTGGTCGCTGGCCTGTTGTATGCGATAGATGGCGTTGCTGATGTCGTAAATCATGGTCATCATCAGCGAGCGCACCACGTCGCTGCGGAAGTGGTGCTCCTTGTCGTCAACCTTATACTTTATGGCTTTGAAGTATGCCTTAATCATTGTTATCTCTTCCTGTGTCAGCGTGAACACGGGGTGTGTGCGGCTGAAGAGGAACAGTTGCGACATCTCGTGCATGCCCTTGATGGTTTCGCGGAAGAAGTCGATGGAGATGAGTATGCCGATGCCACGGCAGTCGGGCGACAGCATGTAGTTGTCTGCCACGGTGCCTTCGTTGATTATTATCACGTCGCCAGGCGTCACCATGTGTTCCTCGGTGTCAACGCTATACTGCGCCTTGCCGTGGAGGCATATCGCCAGGAGGATGCACTTCATGCGCTGCGGCTCGTTGGGCAGCGGCACTTTGTTGATGTCGTCGATGAGCAGCAGGTCGTTGCCGATGTGGCTTCCTTTGTATAGTTGCCGTGCTCCTTCTATTGTTATTTCTTTGATGCTGTTGATGTCCATGTGATTGGTCGTTTTGGGGGTTGGTCGTTTGGTCGTTTGGCCGTTTGGTCGTTTGGGGGTTTGGGGTTTTTAGGTTTTTAGGGGGTAGGGTTAAGGGGTTATTGTCACTCTTTTCCCCTTTTTCACTTTCACTTTCTTCTCGATGCCGTTGTAGCATACGGTGGTGGTGCCGCCAGTCTTACTGCTTATCGTGACACGGGTCACCTTGCCGTCGTTCCATACCATTGACACCTCGAAACCGCCACGGGCACACAGTCCGCTGACTTCGCCGTCGCTCCATTCTGCTGGCAAAGCGGGCAGCAATGTTATTCTGTCTGGTGTGCTCTGCATCAGCATCTCGCACACGCCTGCCGTGCCGCCGAAATTGCCGTCGATCTGGAATGGTGGATGAGCGTCGAACAGGTTGGGGTAGGTTCCGCCCGAACGACGTTTGTCAGGTCCTTCGTATCCGTCGGGGCTTACGTATGTGAGCAGTTTCTTGTATATGTGATAAGCCTCTTTCCCTTTGCCCAGTCGTGCCCATAGGTTGATGCGCCAGCCGGTGCTCCAGCCCGTTGTCTCGTCACCTTTCTGGACAAGTGTTTGCTCGCAGGCTTTCAGCAGTCGGGGTTCTGTGATGTGGTTGCCGGGGTACAGTCCGATGAGATGGCTCTGATGGCGGTGCTTCGGGTCCCAGTCGTTCCAGTCGTGATACCACTCGTTGAGGTCGCCTTCGTGTCCTATTGTGTATGGATGCAGTCGGCTGAGCGTCTTTTGGTATGAGGCTACATCATGCCCAAATACAGAACTGGCAGCAATGGTATTGGTGAGCAGTTCGCGTATTATGGCAAGGTCGGCAGTGCCGCCATAGCATGTCATTCCGTGATAACCCTTATCGGTAACGTACTCGTTCTCGGGCGATGTGGATGGTGCCGTAATCAGTTCTTTGGGATTGTTGGGGTTTTCAATGAGCCAGTCAATGCAGAACTCTGCTGCTCCCTTCATTAGCGGAAATGCCACCCGGCGCAGGTATTCCTTGTCTTGTGTGAACTGATAACGCTCCCACAGGGTGTTCACAAGCCATGCGCCGCCCATGTTCCAGTTGGCCCATTCAGGCATTTCGTTGTGTTCTCCCACGGGGTTTGTCATCGCCCAGATGTCGGAGTTGTGACTGGCGCACCATCCGTGTTGCACGCCGTAGTAATGTTGTGCCGAAGAGCGGCCTGTCTCGGCAAGTGCACTGATGAAGCCGTCGAGCGGTTCGGCCATCTCTTTGAGATTGCTTACGAAGGCAGGCCAGTAGTTCTCTTCAAGGTTGATGTTCATGGTGTAGTTGCCTCGCCACGGACTCCACAGGTGTGGGGTCCATAGTCCTTGCAGGTTGGCGGGAACGCCTGGTGTTCGCGACGACGCGATGAGCATGTATCTTCCGTACTGGAAATAGAGTGTTTCCAGATAGTTCCATCCCGATGTGGCGGTGTGTGGCGCGTCGTTATACTGCTTCAGCAGTTGCTCTGTTGTCATGGCAGGGGTGCCGTTTTTTGCCGACGGGGTGGGGCAGAGGCTTAGTCGCACGCGGTCGAAGAACTGTTTATAGTCGCTGATGTGACGCTCTCGCAGTTCGTTATAGGTGTAGTTCACCAGGTGCCATGCGTCGTCAGCCACATTCTCTATGTATGGCGCGCCTTCTTTCACGGGGTGCTTGTCGAATCCGTTGAACGATGTCTCGTTGACGAAGTAGAGTGTTGCTGTAGTGCCCCCCTTAATATATAATGTGGAGTCGGCATGTGTCACGGTGCCGTCGCACTGCACCATGAGATTTGAGCAGTAGTGTATGCTTGCCTTCGGGTCGCCCACGGCATGTCCCATCAGCGTCAGTTGCTTGCCCGAAGCCTTCACGCTGTGCGGTGTCTGCGCCGTGAGCAGCACGCGGAGGTTCAGCGACTGCGCCTTGTCGGCGCTTATCCTGACTGCCACCACCTTGTCGGGGTGACTGGCGAAATACTCACGTCGGTAGTGCGTGCCGCCTTTCTCGTAACTCACTTTCACCAGAGCGCTGTCTAAGGACAGTTCCCTGCGATAACCGCTTACGGTGCCTTCACCGAGGTCGATGATACGCATTGTGGCGAGTGGCTGGTAGAACTGCGAGTTGTGTCCTTGCACATGACGCTGCAAGGAGTCGGCAAGAGCATAGTCCTCGTTGAACAGTGCCTTGCGTATCTCGGGAATCCACTTGTTGGCATCGCCTCCTTCCTCACGGTCAACGGGACTTCCCGTCCACAGCGTTATGTCGTTGAGGTGCATCACGTCGTTGTCGGGCGAGCCGTAAATCATGGCTCCCATCTTGCCGTTACCTATCGGGTAAGCCTCCTCGAAGAAGTCGGCGGGACGGTCACTCCACATCGTCATCTCGGCCTGTTGCTGTGCTGAGACTGTTGTCAGCAGACCTACAGTAGTTACAATCGTAAGTATCGTTCTTTTTATCATTTTCGTTTGCGGTTAGTGTGTATGTTGATAAAGATGTTGCGAAGATACTTCTTTTTCGTGAAACTACCAAGAATGTGTTCTGTTTTTCCTTGAATTATGGAACAAAAACATCTCTTTCGTCATTACATATATAATAAACTACGAAATACGCTCTTAGGACTTTCAGAACTAAGAGGACTACGAATTAAACTAATTAAACTAATTTTCCTTTAACCTATAACCTATAACCCATAACCTATAACCCATAACCCATAACCCATAAGCCATAACCTATAACCTGTAACCATTATCTCCATAAATCCGTGTAATCCGCGTAATCCGTGCCTAAAAAATTAATTCGTATAATTCGTAGTTTGTTTAGAGGCTATTAATACAATGCTGTTGAAAAATTCGTATAATTCGTTTAATTCGTAGTCACTGTAGTAATTGCCATAGCGTTGTTGTGCGTCCCTCTATGAGAGATAATCAGAAACAAACGGTAAAAAAGAATTTCACGAATTAAACATCAATATGCTGTTGCAAAATACGTTTAATTCGTGAAATTCGTAGTCGCTTATTCTGGCGTTGTAGTAGGCCAGAGCGGTTGTTATGCGTCGATGTTGGCGTATGTGGCGTTCTTCTCGATGAATACGCGGCGCGGTTCAACGTCGTCGCCCATCAGCATTGAGAACACCTCGTCGGCTGCTGCTGCGTCCTCGATGGTCACCTGCTTGAGCAGTCGAGTCTTCGGGTCCATAGTGGTTTCCCACAACTGCTCGGGGTTCATCTCACCCAAACCTTTGTAGCGCTGGGTGTGCAGTTGGTTGCTGTTCTCGTCGCCTGCCACGTACTTGTCGATGAAAGCCTGTCGCTGCTGCTCGGTATAGCAGTACTCAGACACTTTCTTGAACGTGCACTTATAGAGCGGCGGCGTAGCGATGTAGAGGTGTCCCTCCTGGATAATGCGCGGCATGAAGCGGTAGAAGAGCGTCATGATGAGAGTGTCGATGTGCGAACCATCGACATCGGCGTCGGTCATGATTATTATCTTGTCGTAGCGCAGTTTCTCGATGTTCGCCTCCTTGTCGCCTTCACCCTCGACACCGAAGCGCACTCCGATGCTCTGGATGATGTTCATCACCGACTCTGCCTCGAACACTTTGTGCCAGGGCACCTTCTCCACATTGAGAATCTTACCGCGCAGAGGCAGAATGGCCTGGGTGTAGCGGTCGCGTCCCTGCTTTGCCGAACCACCTGCGGAGTCTCCCTCGACGAGGAATATCTCGCTGGTCTTGGGGTCTTTGTTTGAGCAGTCGGCAAGTTTGCCGGGCAGACCGCCGCCACTCATGGGGTTCTTTCGCTGCACACTCTCGCGAGCCTTGCGTGCCGCGATACGTGCTGTGGCGGCGAGCACCACCTTGTCGCATATCAGTTTTGCCTCCTTCGGGTGCTCCTCAAGGTAGTAAGACAGTGCTTCGCCAACGGCTTGCTGCACTGCTCCTGCCACCTCAGAGTTGCCGAGTTTGGTCTTCGTCTGTCCCTCGAACTGCGGTTCTGCCACCTTGATGGAGATAACGGCGGTAAGTCCTTCGCGGAAGTCCTCGCCGGCAATCTCTATCTTTGCCTTCTCAATTTGCTTGGATATCTGTGGGTCGGCATCGGCATAAGCCTTCAGTGTGCGTGTGAGGGCCATGCGGAAACCAGTCAGGTGGGTACCACCCTCGATGGTGTTGATATTATTGACGTATGAGTGTATGTTCTCGTTATAGTCGGTGTTGTACATCACTGCCACCTCGATAGGGATGCCCTGCTTCTCGGTCTTCAGATAGATGACGTCATCGAAAAGATGGGTGCGATGGCGGTCAATGTAGCGCACGAACTCCTTCAGTCCGTCCTTGGCATGGAACACCTCCTGCTTTGTGTTGCCGTCCTCGTCGGGGCGCATGTCTGTCAGGGTGATGGTGATGCCAGCGTTGAGGTATGCCAGTTCGCGCATACGCTTGGCTATGATGTCGTACTTATACTCGGTTGTGGTGAAAACGGTGCCGTCGGGCCAGAACTGCTGGCGTGTACCGGTCTTGTCGGTCTCGCCAACCACCTTGACGGGATAGAGCGGCTTGCCCTTCTCATACTCCTGCTGCCATATCTTTCCGTCGCGATATACCTGTGAGAGCATGTGGCTTGAAAGGGCGTTGACGCAACTGACACCCACACCGTGGAGTCCGCCGCTCACCTTGTATGAGCCTTTGTCGAACTTACCTCCTGCGTGGAGCACCGTCATTACGACCTCAAGAGCCGACTTGTGCAGTTTCTTATGCTCGTCCACGGGGATTCCGCGGCCGTTATCTTGTACTGTGATTGAGTTGTCTTCGTTGATAGTTACTTCGATATGCGTACAAAAACCGGCCATCGCCTCGTCGATGGAGTTGTCAACGGTCTCGTTCACCAGATGGTGCAGACCCTTCTCCGAGATGTCGCCAATGTACATTGCCGGGCGCTTGCGCACTGCTTCCAGTCCCTCCAGCACCTGTATGTTGCTGGCTGAATAGTTGCTCTGATTGTTCTGATTTTCTGCCATTTTATGTTTTGTCTATTATAGGTTGCAAAGTTACAAAAAAACGAGTGAAATACAAAAAGAATAAACACCTTTTTACTTTTTTAATATCCGAGTGCCAGTAACATAAATGGAGTTAAGATTGCGGAAAAAATATGATACAATACAAAAGACCGCTACCTTTGTGGATAGCGGTCTTCTATGGTTTCTTGTAAGTTGTTTGTTCTTTCTCTGCGTATTAGCCCAGTCCGTTGATGTGCTTCATGAGACCAGACTTCAGGTTTGCAGCCTTGTTCTTGTGGATGATGTTCTTAACAACGAGTTTGTCGAGCATCTTCTGAACAGTAGGATACATCTTCAGAGCCTCTTCCTTGTCTGTCATTGCGCGCAGTTTGCGCACTGCGTTACGCATTGTCTTAGCGTAGTACTTGTTGTGCAGAGTGCGCGTCTTAGTCTGACGGATTCTTTTCTCTGCTGACTTGTGATTTGCCATTTGTTTAAATTGATTTTAAATGTTTTGTTATAGCCTCTGGGTCTTGCGCCACTACGACTGCCCTGGGCGGATTTTTGCGGTTGCCCGCTACTGAAAATCCTCTGCCACCGTTTCGCTTCGCACCCCATCCTGTGTGAGGAATCGTCGCTATCGCATCGCTGCGAGGATGACAGAATATTCTTGGTAGTCCCTAGGAGAGTCGAACTCCTCTTTAGAGAATGAAAATCTCTCGTCCTAACCGATAGACGAAGGGACCAACACTTTTAGCGGGTGCAAAGGTACTCCTTTTCTTTCGTTCCTGCAAATTTTCCGCAATATTTTTTTATCTAACCCTTTTTTTCGTATCTTTGCAGGGGAAAGTTTAATGTTCAATGTTCAAAGTTCAATGATAGTAAAGACAAGGGCAGTGGTGCTGCATACGCTGAAATACGGCGAGCGCAAGGTTATCGTGGAGTTGTTGTGCCGCGAGACGGGGCGCACGGCGTGCATCGTGGCTGTGCCTAAGACTCAGAAGGGCAGGGTGCAGATGCAGATGTTGCAGCCGATGACGCTGCTCGAGGTGGAGATTGACATGCGCCCCACGGCTCAGTTGCATCATCTGCGCGACGTGCGCATGGCGAGTCCCTTCGCCACCATTCCCTTCATGCCTGAGAAACTGTCCATCGTGCTGTTCATTGCCGAGTTCCTCTATCATGCCACGTGCGGTGAGCAGCGCAATGAGTCGCTGTTCGACTATGTTGAAAACAGCATACAATGGCTTGATGGCAGCGATGGCAACTTCGCCAATTTCCACCTTGTCTTTATGATGCGTCTGGCGCGTTTCATCGGCTTCTATCCCAATGTTGACGACTATCAGCAGGACGATTTCTTCGACCTCCGCGATGCCTTGTTCGTTGACAAGGCTCCGTTACATCCCGATTATCTGTCATCTGCCGATGCAGCACGGCTCCACCAACTGGTGCGCATGGACTATAACACCATGCGACTGTTCCGCATGTCGCACGAAGACCGCAACCGCATCACCGACGGCATCATACGTTACTACCGCCTCCATGTCGATGGCTTTCCCGAACTTCGCGCCTTTGCCGTGCTGAAAGAACTGTGGAAGACATAGCAGATAGAGTTTCCCCTTGCGACTCCCTGCAACCTTCATTTTCCCCTCGCCTTTTGGAGAGGGTCAAGGGGTGAGGCTTTGGGATAGGGGAGCAGTAATAAAGGTAATAGAAGAAAATGGTTTCTACGGACTTTCTGGACTCTTCGGATGCTTAACTTATCCGCAAATTGCCGTAAATGGGACGTAAATGTTTGGGAATTGTATCATAGGGGCAGGCATGTTTAATGATGCTTGCCCAGTTCCCTCACGCTGCCGATGGCGACAGTGATGTTCGGCACTGCCTTGCTGGTGAACTTCTTAAAGTAATGCAGAATATAGAGTCCTTTCGTAAAAAAATTATTGCCATAGGTTTGGTCTATTGTACATTACAAATGTTAATACTCAATGTGGGCAGATTACAAATCCGCCCGAGCAGGTTATTGTTAGGAGTATTTGCTTCTCCAAGACAGTTACATCCCCTCATTTTTTCTGTATGATATCGGTATAAGCATTTTATAACGGATAGATTTACCATTTAATTTAGCAGGAGACCATTTTGGCATGCCTTCTATTATTCTTAAAGCATCATTATCATGCTGTGAATCTATAGACTTAACTATTTTCGCATTCGTGACAAGACCATCTTTTTCAACAACAATCTCTACAATCACCCGAAAAGGTTTGTTGACGTCGCACAGCAAAGAACTATTCCTATGATTATTAACGAATTCATAGAACTTATTGGTTCCACCAGGAAAGTGCGGTGCTTCGTCAGCATATTCATATATATAATCTGTATTGTTTAGTTGATGTCTATATAAATTGTCAGAATACTTTCTAATGTCTATTCCATTATATAGATGGCATTCCTCTATACCTGGTTGTATTCCCCATAAACCATATGCCTTTCTTTCATAGGAGAAATCTTCACCATTATTTTCCGCTTCGTAAATATAATGCTCTTTCTCTTCTCTTATCATGTATTTAGTTACACATTTGTCATGCGTATTGATTAATTGATTAACATGTTTACGAAGTTCATTTATTTGCGAACAATTCAAATGATCTGCATTCCTTATGTGATAAAGGTGGTTCATACACTTTATGAATATTTCGTGATATTGTCTTTCGGAAATATAACTAGTTTTTAATTCCAATATGGTGTCATTATAAAAATACCTGTCATAAACCCTTGCCAAAGTCGAAAGTTCACTCTTAGATGGGATATAATCCTTTTTCTTCCATATGTCATACTCCATGTGGCTATACCAAACACCGTTGTTAAGCCTCACATATATACGGACTGAATCATTTGGATCTGAACTACATACTAAGATGGAATCATTTTGTTTCTTAACGTAAACAAATGGAGATTTTATAGCCCGCCCATTACCAGACATCGTGCACTCATCAAATGTCTGATAACGTTTCATATTTACAGTATCTTTTAAGGACAAAAAAATACCGTTTGAATTACTTATTTGCAAGATTAAATCATTTCTTTGATTTGAAGAATCCTTAGTATAATTGCCCCCTTTATGTGAACACGCAATAAATGACAGGAGCAAAATAAAATATACATTTCTCATCATTTAAAAATTAATAAGGGTAAATAACCATCCCACTTAATACCTTCGTTTTTGTCAATCGTTACATTTGTAACGACACCATTAGTGGTTCCATTAGCCCAATTACTTATTCCTTCAAAATCATAAAGTCCATCAATATCTATTCTAATTATTAGATTATTTCTACAATATCCATATGGACTATGCGGATAGTATTTCTCTGCAAACGGATCAACTCTGTCCCATATCGGGAGCACAGGGTAATACTGACGTGCGCCATAGTCATAAGTGTTCAAACCGTGCATCACATCCAGTTCCTTGCCGTTGTACTTATATTGTTGCAACGCAGAGTTGTTGGTGTTCGATGGCTCATAGAACGGAGTGCCGTAGGGATAGTAGTCTGTTCTTTGCAGGACATTCCCCTCGCTGTCGATGACCATGCGGTTATTGCCCAGGTGGTCCTTATACCTTTCCTGAAATGATATGTAATTCTTTATTTCCATAGGCTATACAGTTTGACACTTGTATAAACTCCAGCAGATTGGACTGATGCTGCAAAGATAGTAAATATTCCTATACGTTGCGTCCTTTTATCCATTTATTTTTTTACACCTTTTTTACAAGGGATACTTCTATCCGCAAATTGCCGTAAAAGGGACGTAAATGCTTGGGCGGGTCGTGGGGACTGGAATGTTGCCCCCGTGTTCTGAGATTACTTCATTGTATGTCCTTGGTTCTCCGCCCCTGAAGTCCCCCTCGCCCCTTGGAGAGGGGATAGGGGTGAGGCTTTGGGGATAGGGGAGCAGAGGTAAAACCTACCTGATGCACTGAAGGTTCTTCTGCAGTTGCGCCGTGCTGCTTGCACCTACGAGCACCGATGTCACTCCCTCTTGGTCGAGAATCCAGCGCAAGGCATGCTCGGCAAGGGTGTGACCGTTTGCTTGTGCCTTCGCGTTCTCTTCTTTCAGGAACGTGAGCAGTTCGGGCGTGAGCATCTCCTCGCGCAAGAACTTGCCCTTGCTCATGCGGCTGTCGGCAGGTATTCCGTTAAGGTAACGGTCGGTGAGCAGCCCCTGTGCCAGTGGCGAGAAGGCAATCATTCCCACTCCGCGGCGCCGGCAGAAGTCCAGTTTGCCGCTCTCTATAGGGTCGCGGTGCAGCATGTTCAGTTTGTCTTGTATTATCAGCAGCGGCGCATCGCGCTCGGCGAGATAGTCGGCAGCCTTCTCCAGTGCTTCCAACGGCCAGTTCGAGATGCCCAGATAGAGCGCCTTGCCCTGCCTTACGATGTCCACCATCGCCTGCAGAGTCTCCTCTATGGGCGTGTTGGGGTCGTAGCGGTGGCTGTAGAACAGGTCAACATAGTCCAGATGCATTCTCTTCAGACTCTGGTCGATGCTTGCCATCAGATATTTGCGTGAGCCCCAGTCGCCGTAGGGACCTGCCCACATGTCGTAACCCGCCTTTGTCGAGATGAACAGTTCGTCGCGATAGGGCCGGAAGTCGTCGTCCATCAGCCGTCCCAGAGTCTCCTCCGCGCTGCCGTATGACGGGCCGTAGTTGTTCGCCAGGTCGAAGTGCGTGATACCGTTGTCGAAAGCATAGCGTGTTATCTCACGGCTCCGCTCATACGGGTCCACACTACCGAAGTTGTGCCAGAACCCCAGGCTAACCCTCGGCAGCATCACTCCGCTGCGTCCGCAACGCTCATACTTCATGCCGTCATACCTCTTCTCGTTTGCCAAATACTTTTCCATATCATTAGTTTTATAGTTTTCTTTTCATCCACAAAGGTATGAAAAAATACCCAAAGAAATCGTCCCGGAACACTAAAAAATAAAACCACGGAAACGATTGATGCCAAACCGCAAGACAATGTTATTAACTTTGTTGAACAAAGTTATTAAGATTGTCTAACAAAGTTATTAAGATTGTTGAACAAAGTTATTAACTTTGTCGGCGGGTTTGTATCTTGCTGAAATCCAGATAGTTGCAAAACGCACTTTTGGGGTGTGTGAACCAGAGTGCCATAAAACAAAGAAGCGCGCTTCACAGCGTGCTTCTTTGCTAATAATATATGAATTTTTTGAGATTTGTATGTATTTAAACAATCAATAATATAAGGTAATTTAGTCTTGTGTTCATGAAAGTAATTTCTTTACAATGGCAGAGATTTTGCCGCCTTCGGCGCGTCCTGCCATCTGTTTGCTGGCAATGCCCATCACCTTGCCCATCTCTTTCATTGATGAGGCACCTGTCTGGGCAATGATTTTCTTCACTTCTTCCTCAATCTCCGAGTCGGAGAGTTGCTTTGGAAGATAACTCTCGAGCACCTCCACCTGTGCCAGTTCGGCATCGGCAAGGTCCTGGCGGCCGGCGCTGGTGTATGTCACTGCGGTCTCCTTGCCCTGTTTCGCCAGTTTGGCAATTATCTTCAGGGCATCGGCATCCTCAAGAGTGTCGTTGGCACCCGGTGCTGTCTTTGCCTCGAGGAACACTTTCTTGATGTTGCGGAGTGTCTCAAGACGCACCTTGTCGCGGGCTTTCATAGCCGCTTTTATGTCTTCACTTATTTGGTCGAAAAGCATGGTTGTAATGTTTATTATCCGAATTTTATTGTTCCAGAGATGGCCTCCTTGGGCTCACCTCCCTCTTTCTGCTCCTCACTGCCAGCGCCTTGCGAGCGTATGCTGTCGAGGATTTGGCGTGTGCGCTTATATGTAGGAGTCTGCTCTACGGCAGAGATTACGTCGTCGTTGTCCAGATCTTCGGGACGGAAGATGAAGATGTGCGGGCGGCGCTTGTACTGCGATGTCTTGCCGTCCTTGCCATAGTAGCGGTTGCGACGATCCTGGCGCTCTGCTGCCTTCTCCTCTTCCTCTGCTATCCGGTTCTGCTCCTCCATGGTACGTTTCTTGAAGTGGCCGTTCATTCCATCGACATTCTCGATGCCGAAGCCCGTTGCGAGGATTGTCACTTTCACCTTTGAACCCAGTTCAGGGTCGGTGGCGAGACCCCACTTCAACTCGAAGCCCGAGCCGAAGCGTGCCATGAACTCGTTCACATCGTTCATCTCCTCCATGGTGAGGCTTGCGTTGTTCTGCTTGTCGGAGCAGAAAGAGATGGAGAGCAGAATCTTCTTTGAGTTGAACACGTCGTTGTCGTTGAGCAGCGGAGAGTTCAGTGCGTCGTCGATAGCCTTCTTCACGCGGCCCTCGCCCTCGCCATATCCTGTTGACATGATGGCAACGCCACCATCTTTCAGCACTGTCTTAACGTCGTTGAAGTCGAGGTTGATGAGTCCGTGCACGGTGATTATCTCTGCTATTGATTTCGCAGCAATGCTCAGAGTGTCGTCGGCTTTGGCGAAAGCGTCGAGCACCGTCAGTTCGGGATAAATCTCGCGCAGACGCTCGTTGTTGATAACGAGCAGAGCATCGACATGTTTCGCCATCTCCTCAACACCGTCCAGAGCCTGGTCTATCTTGCGGTCGCCCTCGAAGCGGAACGGTATTGTCACGATGCCCACTGTGAGAATGCCCAACTCCTTACTTGTGCGGGCAATCACTGGGGCAGCACCTGTACCTGTGCCACCGCCCATTCCGGCGGTGATGAACGCCATCTTGGTGCCGTCGCTGAGCATGTTCTTCACGTCGGCGAGACTCTCTTCGGCTGCCTGACGCGCCTTTTCGGGCTTGTTGCCGGCACCGAGACCCTCCTTGCCCAGTTGCAGATGCACGGGCACCGGTGAGTCGTTGAGCGCCTGGTTGTCGGTGTTGCATAGCACGAATGTCACGTCGTGGATGCCCTCGCGATACATGTGGTTCACTGCATTGCCGCCACCGCCGCCAACGCCAATCACTTTAATTATGCTGTTCTCTTTTTCGGGATCGCCGAAATCCAATATCATATTGTTTGGCATAGTCTTTTTGTTTTTTGCAGTCCTTGTTTTTCTTTCCTTTTATTGGGTCGAGTGTAAGTGACTGCGGTTAATGATGATATTATTAACTCTTATATGTTGTGTTTCTGATTGTGCAGAGCGGAACATCATTCTTGCTCTTCCTCGTCCTCAGAAATAAGTTTCTTGACGAACGTCTTGAAGCGGCTTCCAAATTTCTTTATGCCGCTGTCCTCTTTCTTGCGTTCCTCTTCCTCGCGCTTGCGTTCCTCTTCCTCGAGTCGCAGACGCTCTTCTTCCTCCTGCTGACGGCGCAGTTCCTCTGCCTTGCGCTTCTCTGCCTCTGTCTGCACCACGCCACCTTCCAGTTCGTTTGGCTGTCGTGGGTTCTTGTGCAGTTCGTCGGTGGTGTTCACGGTAGCGGCCTTCGGTGCTGTGAAGAGGTCCTTTGTCGGGTCCACCTCGTTGCCGGCGCAGTTCATGTTGCCCTTAGCGAGTATTCCCAGCACGGTGTTCATCATGCCGTTGTGAGCCGTGATGAGCGGGTCTTTGGCATTGATTGACTGGTTGACAAACTTAGCCACGCGAATCTTGTCGATATGAGTATGGTTGGCGAAAGCCGTCTCTATGCCCGGCATGTTAGAGCCACCGCCGGTGAGGATGATGCCTCCGAGCAGTCGCTCGGCATAGTCGGATGGCACCTGATACCACACGTTCTCGATGATTTCCTCCAGTCTGCCCTCCACAATCTCGACGAACTTGCGCTGGTCAACCTTGCGGTCGGCATCCAGTTGGAATGTCTTCTGGCTGTCGATGTCGCCATTTTCGGTATATGCCACAGCGTGTTGCAGTTTCAGTTTCTCTGCCACGCTCTCCTCCACCTGCAGCGATGCGATGTCCTTGGTAATGTTGTTGCTGCCCAGAGGGATAACAGCCAGATGGCGCAAGATGTTCTTATAGTAAACCGAAACAGTGGTGGTGTCGGCACCAAGGTCCACAAGCGCGCATCCCGAGCGTTTCTCTGCATCGGTGAGCACGGCGTCGGCAAGTGCCAGCGGAGCAAGATACATCTCTGCGATGGCCACGCCAGCCATGTCGAAACACTTGTTCAGGCGGCGGTAGAACTCATATCTCCACAGAATGTTGAGGAAGTTACCCTCAAGGCGAGAGCACTGGATGCCCACAGGGTCGAGTTGCAGTTGGTTGTCAACCTTATACTCCTGTGTCGCAGCGTCAAGTATTTCCTGGTCTTGATAACTCATGTTGCGGTTGGCGTCCATCAGTTCGTTCACCATCATCTGTGTGACGATGGACTCAGCGGGAAGTGTCTTGATGATGTTGTTCTTAACACTTCTAATCGACTGTCCTCCCACTCCCACATATACATGCGAAATCTCCTGCTTCAGAGTTGTGGTGAGTTTCTTCACAATGTTTGCGATGCACTGTGCCGTTTTGTCGATGTTATAAACCACACCCTTGTGAATGAACGACGACGAGTCTTCCTTCACCAGGGCAAGTACAGTGATGCTACCGTCGAGATTCTTCTTTCCCGCGATGCCGGTCATCTTAGATGAGCCTAATTCGATTGCTACGATAAATTCTCTTGCTGGCATACCCTAATTGTTTTATTATTGTTTTTTGTTTTTCTTGTCATTCTCCTGCTTTTTGCTTCCACCCTCTGGCTTCTTCTCTTTCACGTCCTCCTTTTTGTCTTTTGCCTCGTTCTTCTTCACCGTGGCATCAGTCTTCTTGGCCTCCACCTTGGCAGTATCCTTCTTCTCCTTCATCAGAGAGTCGCGTCGAGCCTCGTCTTTCTTTATCAGGTCGGCCATCGAAGGCTGGATGTGACGTGAAGAGCGGCGATAGTGGCAAATTATCTGGTTGTCGAACTCAAGGTTGATGTAGTCGTAACGGTTCCATCCCGCCTTGCTGAGTCCGTGACGATAGAACTTGTCCAGACGTGCCAGTTTGGTGCTGAGCATGTTCTTGATGCCGTTCTCTCGCTCCAGCGTGTCCCTCGACTCGGGCAGCGAGCCAATGAAAACGATGTGGTCGCCAACGCGAGGCACCAGTTCCACGCCCCTCTTGTCGGTGATGTTTATCTGCTCGAACATGTTGGACCACAGTTTGTTGTCCATTATCTGTTCTGCCATCGGCATCAGATAGTCTATGGCATAGCGCTTGTCTATGTGGCCGGTGGCGATGATGAGGTCTGACACATAGTTGGAGTTGGGCATCACTCCGCCGCGCTCGTCGATGTAGTAGTCTTCGCCCGTCTCGCTCTTTATGCGCAACAGCGGCAGCCGTTGCGTGATGTTGATGGTGACGTCGCCGTTCTGTGACTTGTAGCACTGTGCCGTTTTCACGAACGCCATGCTCTTCAGGCGGTCCTCTATGGCGCGTGTGCTGATTTCGCCCAGCGTCTTGCTGACGGGCATCAGTTTGGAACTCTTCAGAATCTTGGTCACATCCTCCGCCTTCAGGAATCCGTTGGTGTTCTCGTCGGCAATCATTATGTTGCACTTCTTGCACACCACTGCTGGCTTTGCCGGCTCGCTGAACGAGGTGATGGCAAAGACGAGATACACTGCGAGCAGTGCGTCGAGGGCGGCAATGATGGTCTTTTTCCAGTTGATGTGAACCATTGTTCTGTTCTCCTTATATCGTTGGTCCCTTCGCCCTGCGGGCTTTGGGAAGTTTGTTTCTGTACTCTTGTTCTGCGAGAGATGCCTTTTCGTTTCAGTACGTGACGTTCGGACTCGCAGTACTTGACGTTCGGACTGTCAGTACGTGGCGTTCGGACTCCCAGTCCGAGACGTTAGTACTATTTGCGTACGCCCTTGGCGGCATGTCTTATAATCTGTACTTCTTGCGCAGCAGTTGCTCTATCTCGGGCACTTGGTTGTCCAGATCGCCCGCTCCGAGCACCACCAGCACCTCGAAGTCGTGGTCGCTGATGAACTGCTTCACGTCGTCTTTCCTTATCAGATGCTTCTCCACGCCCTCTGCCAGGTTGTCGTAGATGAGGCGAGAGGTGACTCCCTCTATGGGCAGTTCGCGTGCTGGATAAATCTCTGTCAGCACAACCTCGTCGAGTTGGCTCAGTGCTGACGCGAAGTCTTTATAGAAGTCGCGTGTGCGGGTGTAGAGATGCGGCTGGAAGATAGCCGTGATGCGGCGTTTGCTATACAGTTCGCGAATGCTCTTCGCACTCTGGAATATCTCCTTGGGGTGGTGGGCATAGTCGCTGAGGAACACTATCTTGTCGGTCTTCAACTTGAAGTCGAAGCGGCGGTCAACGCCTTTATATGTGCGCATGCCGTAGAGCAGTTCCTCGGCAGAGCAGCCGTTGAGTTGAGCCATTGCCATCGCTGCCACGCCGTTCTCTATGTTTATGGGCACCGGCTGACCGAGACGCACGTTCTTGATGCTCTCTATCGGCGAGATGAAGTCGAACGTTATCTCGCCGTCGTTGATGCGTATGTTCTCGGCATGGAAGTCGCCTTCGTCGAGGCTGTATTCATAGATGCGCACGCCCTCGGGCACCTGTGGCTTCATCTCCAGCCCGCGGTGGATAATCAGAGCGCCGCCCTTCTGAATGAGAGTGGTGTAGTGCTGGAAACTCTCCAGATAAGCCTCCTTGGTTCCGTAGATGTCGAGATGGTCGGGGTCGGTGGCTGTAATCACCGTCATCCACGGCCGCAGCCAGTGGAACGAGCGGTCGAACTCGTCGGCCTCGATGACCACATAGTCGCTCTGCTTGCTCAGAATGTAGTTCGTCTCGTAGTTTTTCGATATGCCACCGAGAAACGCGTTGCAGTCGATGCGGCTCTGGTGCATGATGTGTGCACACATGGTGGATGTCGTTGTCTTGCCATGAGTGCCGGCGAAGCACAGTCCCTTGTGCGCCTCTGTCAGTATTCCGAGCACCTGCGCGCGCTTCATCACGGTGAAACCGTTCTGCTGGAAATACACCAGTTCGCTGTGTTCGGCAGGCACGGCGGGTGTATATATCACGAGAGTTGACTTGTTGGTGCGGCAGGCATGTGGTATTTGTTCCACGTCGTCCTCATAGTGCATCAGCACACCCTCGCGCTCCAGTTGTCTCGTCAGTTCCGACGGAGTCTTGTCGTAACCGGCAACCACCAGTCCGCGGCTAACGAAGTAGCGTGCTATTGCGCTCATCCCGATGCCTCCGGCACCGATGAAATATACCGATTTGATGTCTTTCAGTGTCATATCTTATTTTCCTAAAGCCAGTTTTATCACCTCGTCGGCAATGATGTCGGCGGAGTCGGGGAGCGCCATGCGTTTGGCATTCTCGCCCAGTTTGATGTAATTCTTTTCCTTGTCTGTGAGTTTCTCGATGGCGAGCGGGATGAGTTTCTCGCGCGCCTCGCTGTCTTTCACCATCAGCGCGGCCTCCTTGTTCACCAGTGCCATTGCGTTGTGGGTCTGGTGGTCTTCGGCAACGTTGGGCGATGGAACCAGTATCGATGGCTTGCCCAGCAGGCATAGTTCGCTGATGCTGCTTGCTCCTGCTCGGCTTATGACGATGTCTGCCGCGCGGTAAGCCTCGTCCATGTTGCTTATGAAGTCGGTTGGCTTGAGGTTTTCGGGGCATCCTCGTTCGGCGAGTGTTGCCTTGATGCTCTCGAAGTAGTAGCCTCCCGTCTGCCACACAAACTGTATGTTGTTCTGCCTGATGGTGTCCAGGTTGTCCAGAACGCTCTCGTTTATGGTGCGTGCGCCGAGACTGCCGCCGATGATGAGCACCACGGGGCGCTCAGGGTCGAGTCCCATCTTCTGGCAAGCCTGCTCTTTTGTTAGTTTGCAGTCGAGCAGTTGCTGGCGCACGGGGTTGCCCGTCATCATTATCTTGTCTGCGG
Organism: Prevotella sp. UBA4330; assembly: GCA_002394385.1. GTDB lineage: Bacteria > Bacteroidota > Bacteroidia > Bacteroidales > Bacteroidaceae > Prevotella. The sequence goes on along the minus strand of DGTS01000007.1, from coordinate 38,277 downwards.
GGAAGAAGCGTTCCATGCCCTCGTATGCCACGCATATCTTCTTTGCCTTCTTCGCAAGCAGTTTGTTCGTAACGCCGGCGAAGGAGTTCTGCTCCTGAATGAGGCACGGAATGCCCATCGCGGCGCATTTGTTCAGTGTCGGACCGCTGGCATATCCGCCCACGCCTACTGCTGCCATAGGACGGAAGTCCTTAATTATCTGCTTTGCCAGTCGCTGGCTTTTCCATATCTTATACAACACCTTGATGTTCTTCAGCGGGTTCTTGCGGTTGAAACCGCAGATGGGCAGACCTTTTATCTCATAGCCTGCTGCCGGCACTCGTTGCATCTCCATGCGCCCCTCAGCACCCACAAAGAGAATCTTTGCATCGGGACGCTTGCGGCGTATGGCATTGGCGATGGACACGGCGGGGAAGATGTGGCCTCCCGTGCCGCCTCCGCTGATTATTATTCTTAGTTCTTCGTCCATTTATCTTGTCTTTTTTATTGTCTTTGTTGTACTGAGTTGAGTCCTCGCTCAACGCTCATCACTCAACGCTCAACGCTCATCACTCAACCATCAACCCTCTACTTTCACCGCCGCTTTCTGCGTCAGTTCGTCGCGTTTCTTGGCTTTGCAACTTACGCTCATTATCACTCCGATATAGACGCAGTTGATGATGGTCGATGTTCCGCCCTTGCTTATCAGCGGCAATGGCTGTCCTGTCACTGGCGCAAGCCCCACTGCCACCATCATGTTGAATATGGCCTGGGTCACCATGAGCAGCGCCAGTCCCATGATTAGCAGTGCCGGGAACGAGTAGGCGCAGCGATTGGCAATGGAGGCGGTGCGGAACAGCAGTATGATGTACAGCAGACACACGAACACTGCGCCGACGAGTCCCGTCTCTTCGATGATGATGGCGTAGATGAAGTCGCTGAACGCCTGTGGCAGCCAGTCGCGTTGCACCGAGTTGCCCGGACCTTTTCCGATGAGATTGCTTGACGCAATGGCAATGTTGGCGTGTGCCACCTGTCCGTCTTTGTCAAGGTCGAACTTCTCTGGCGGTATCTCCTCGTTGTCCATGAACTTCTTTATACGGCTCTTCCATGTACCGAAGCGGTGCAGCACGCCGCTGCTCTTCTTCTTTTCGGGCTGGTCAACGGTCTCTGTCTTCACGCGGGGGTCGCTTTTGGCCAGCGCTTCTTCCTCGTCGTTTTCGCCAAGAACCCATATCGCAGCGATGCCCATTACGCCTGCGAGCATCACCACACCGAGCAGTTTGCCTATCTGCTTCATCGGCACACGGCCGATGAACATCATCAGAACTACCACCAGTCCGAGCAGTGCTGCGGTGGAGAAGTTCTCGCGGAAGATGAGAAGAATGAACGGCACCGATACCCACAGGATGTACTTGAATGCTCGTTTGTCAACGGTGTCGCCGTCTTGCAGGGCACTCAGTATCATCACCTCTGCCAGCACTACCGCTCCCTTGGCGAGTTCGGAGGGCTGGAACTGCAGTCCGCCGATGTCGAACCATCGCGATGCACCGTTTATCTCGCCGCCCGTAAGACTCGTTATCAACAGCAACACGCCGGAGAATATGAGTGCGAACGGCGTGATTATCTTGAAGTAGCGGCAGTCGATGTTCATGGTGATGATGAGGAACACCACGCCCACTCCGAGCAACATGGCGTGCTTGAGCACCGGACCCATGTAACTCTTGCTGTCAGTGAGTTCGGCAGAGGCGCTGAACACCTCGATGATGCTCACCATGCACAGGAAGAAGAAGACCGCCCATATTATGGTGTCGCCCTTCATTCTGCCTTTTGTTTTCTTCGTTTCTTCTGCCATATTGATTGCTTATGCTGTTTAGAGTGAACGTACGAGTTGCTTGAACTGTTCGCCGCGGTCCTCCATGTTCTTGAAAAGGTCGAAACTGGCGCAGCAGGGCGAGAGCAGCACTGTCATTCCCGGCTCTGCCATATCGTAGCATGCTGCCACGCAGTCCTTCATTGAGTGGGTGTCGCGCACGGGTATTCCCAGACCGTCGAAGTTCTCGTGCAGTTTGGTGTTGTCTGCTCCGAGATACACAATGCCTGCACACTTCTTCTTCACAAGGTCCATTATCGGTGTGTAGTCGTTGCCCTTGTCCTTGCCGCCGATGATGAGTATCGTCGGGGTCTTCATGCTTTCGAGGGCATACCAGCAAGCATCGACATTGGTTGCCTTGGAGTCGTTGATATATTCTACACCTGCCACGCGCGTCACTTTCTCCAGACGGTGCTCCACACCGGGGAAGTCGCTGAGGCTCTTGCGTATAATCTCTTTCTTGATGCCCGCAACGTTAGATGCCAGTCCGGCAGCAAGTGAGTTGTATATGTTGTGCTTGCCCGTGAGCGAGAGTGCCTCCTGCTCCATGTTGAACGGCGTTGGCTCCTCCAGTTTGTACTGTCCTTCCTCGATGTATCCTATCGAACCCTTCTCCTTAAGTTCCGAGAATGGCAGGCGCAGAGCCTTGATGTCGTACTTCTCCAGTTCGCGCTTGATGATGGGGTCGTCGTTCCAGTAGATGAAAGCATCGTCCTCGGTCTGGTTCTGTACGATTCTCATCTTTGCGTCAACGTAGTTCTGCATGCAGTTCTGGTAGCGGTCGAGGTGGTCGGGAGTGATGTTCAGCAGCACGGCAACATTGGCGCGGAAGTCATACATGTTGTCGAGTTGGAACGAACTCAGTTCGATGATGTAGTACTCGTGCGGGTCTTCTGCCACCTGCAGTGCCAGTGAGTTGCCGATGTTTCCTGCCAGTCCGGCATCATATCCAGCGGCCTTGAATATATGATATATAAGTGATGTTGTCGTGGTCTTGCCGTTGGAGCCCGTGATACAAATCATCTTCGAGTTGGTGTAGCGTCCGGCGAACTCAATCTCGCTTATGATGTGAATGCCCTTGGCAATGATTTTCTGTATCATGGGAGCCTCGTCGGGAATGCCAGGACTCTTTATCACCTCGTCCGCAGAGAGTATCTTCTCCTCCGTATGGTGTCCTTCTTCCCATTCTATGCCGTGGTCGTCGAGCATCTTCTTATATCTGTCCTTTATCGTGCCCATGTCAGACACGAAGACATCGAAGCCCTCCTTCTTAGCCAGAACGGCTGCTCCGGCACCGCTCTCAGCGGCACCTAATACTACAATGCGTTTCTTCTCGTCTTTCATCTTCTGCTTATCTTATCTTCAGTGTTATTATTGTAATCGCTGCGAGGATTATGGTTATAATCCAGAAGCGGAATGTTATCTTCGACTCATGGAACTGTCGCTTGGGCCATCCCTTGAAAATGTAACGGCTCGTGGGGTCGAGTTGTGAGTCCAGTTTGCGGAAATTGTCGTGTATCGGAGTGGCTCGGAACACGCGGACGCGCTGTCCCTTGCGCTTCATCGTCTTGAACCAGAATGTCTGAACCATCACACTGAGACTCTCGACGAGGAATATGCCGCAGAGGATGGGCACCAGCAACTCCTTGTGTATTATCACCGCGCAAACGCCGATGATGCCGCCGATGGTGAGCGAGCCTGTGTCGCCCATGAACACCTGTGCCGGATAGGCGTTGTACCAGAGGAAACCAATCATGGCACCGACGAAGGCACAGAGGAACACTACAAGTTCCTGAGAGTTCGGGATGTACATTATATTAAGGTAGGAGGCAAACTCCAAGTGCGAACTGACGTATGCAAAGATGCCCAGTGCCACACCTATTATCGCCGAGTTGCCCGCGCACATGCCGTCCATTCCGTCGTTAAGATTGGCGCCGTTGCTCACCGCTGTAACCACGATAATGGTCATTATGACAAACAATATCCAGCCTGCGGCGTTGGCATATTCGCCCATGAACGCTGTTATTTTTGAGTAGTCGAGGTTGTGGTTCTTCACAAACGGGATGGTGGTCTTCAACGACTTCGTCAGTTCCGACTTGTGGGTGACCACCAGTTCCTGCCCTTGCTTCTGTGTCTCGACGTTCTCTCGTATCTTGGCATCGGGACTTGCCCACAGCACAAGACCAACGATGAGTCCGATGCTCACCTGTCCCACAATCTTATATTTTCCTTTCAGACCCTCCTTGTTCTTGCGGAATATCTTGATATAGTCGTCCATGAAGCCCAGGAATCCTAACCATATAGTGGTGATGATCATCAGTATCAGATAGATGTTACGCATGCGGCCAAGCAGTATCACGGGCAGAAGTATCGACACGATGATGATGATGCCGCCCATCGTGGGCACACCTTTCTTCTGCGTTCCGAACGGGTCGATGCTGGCATCGCGCTGCGTCTCCGAGATGTTGCGGCGTTTCATCCACTTGATGAACTTCTCGCCGAACCATGCCGAGATGATGAGCGAGAGAATCAGTGTCAGCAATGCGCGGAACGACACATACGACCACAGGTGTGCACCCGGGATATTGAACTGCTCTAAAAATCTGAAAATATAGTATAACATAGCACAGTTGTTTCGTTATTGATTAATGAACTCTCTTACCACCTCTTTGTCGTCGAAGTGATGTTTCACGCCTTTTATCTCCTGATAGTCCTCATGGCCCTTGCCGGCAATGAGTATCACGTCGCCCTTCTGTGCCATCATGCACGCCGTGCGGATGGCCTCGCGACGGTCAACGATGCTCACCACCTTCTTCATCTGCTGCTGGTCGAGACCTGCGAGCATGTCGTTGATTATCTCCTGCGGCTCCTCAAAGCGCGGGTTGTCGCTGGTGATGATGACGCGGTCGCTCTGTCTCACCGCCTCTTTCGCCATCAGCGGGCGCTTGCCCTTGTCGCGGTTGCCGCCGGCACCGCACACGGTGATTACCTTTCCGCGACCGTCGAGCACCTCGTGAATGGCGTTCAGCACATTCTCCAGCGCGTCGGGAGTGTGGGCATAATCGACAATGGCGGTGAAACCATCGGCAGAACGTATTGGCTCCAGGCGTCCGCTGACGCTCTTCAGTGTGCTCAGTGTAACGAGAATGTCCTCTGGCTGTTCGCCCAGAACCTTTGCCGTGCCATAGACAGCAAGCAGGTTGCTCACGTTGAACTTGCCAATGAACTGCACACCCACCTCTCTGCCGTCAATCTCGAGATACATTCCCTCGAAGTGACACTCTATGATGCGGGCGCGGAAGTCGGCCATCTGGCGCACCGAGTAGGTCTTCACCGTTGCCTTGGTGTTCTGAACCATCACGCTGCCGTTCTTGTCGTCGGCATTGATTATGGCGTAACTGCCCTTCGGCAGCATGTCGAAGAACGCCTTCTTGGCATCGCGGTAGTTCTCGAATGATTTGTGATAGTCGAGATGGTCGCGTGTGAGGTTGGTGAAGATGCCCACTGCAAACTTCAGTCCTCCAATGCGTTTCTGCGCTATAGCGTGGCTCGAGCACTCCATGAAAGCGTACTGGCATCCTGCATCCACCATGCGCGCGAGCAGACGGTTCAGTTCTATCGGGTCGGGAGTGGTGTGGTCGGCTGGTATCGCCTCGCCCTCAATGTAGTTGCACACCGTAGAGAGCAGACCGCACTTGTAGCCCAACTTGCGGAACATATTATATAATAAGGTGGCGATGGTGGTCTTGCCGTTGGTACCGGTGACGCCCACCAACTTGAGTTTCTCAGACGGGTTGCCGTAGAAAAGCGTTGCCACCGGTCCGACAGCATCTTCTGTCGATGCCACCTTCACATAGGTTACATTGTCAGAGAGTGTCTCGGGCAGTTCCTCACACAGTATCGCTGCGGCTCCCTGCTCTATGGCTTTGGGTATGAAGCGGTGACCATCGACCTGCGTGCCACGCATTGCCACGAAGAGATGTCCGCTGGCAATGCGGCGCGAGTCGATGTTTACTCCCGTTATCTCGACATCGGCGTTGCCCTTGATGTCGGCGTTCTTGATGTTTCTAAGCAACTCGTTGAGTTTCATATCTTGTTCTTTTGTTCTTACCTTATTATATATATGGTGTCCAGGGTGGGGTGGTGCTCGGTGTTGTCAACTCATGCGCAGCACGCACGTCTCACCTTTCTTTATCTTATGTCCGGCAGGAAGGCTCTGCGAACTAACCTTTCCTCTGCCCACCAGAGTAACCTTCACACCGCGTTTCTCCAACAGGAACACTGCGTCGCGGGCACCCATTCCCATCACGTTAGGCACCACGTCGTCGGCATATCGGGGCGATTCGGTCATGTCGATGCTGTTCTTCGTGCGTGTCGCAGCGCCCCAGATGGGGTTGCCGTGAGCATAACTGCCGTCCCAAGAGGTGTTGGTGGCGATGCCCAGATGGTTGAGAACGTAACTTGCAGCCAGCATGTTTCCGTTCTTCACGTCGGGCATCACGATTGACAGGGAGTCCTGAGAGTCGCTGGCATCCAGTTTCAAGTCCTTTGCCATTATGCCTTCCGAGATGTTGTGGAACACCTTGGCGCTCATGCCGCCCGATGCTGGATGGCCCACTTTCTGTATGCACACGATGCAACTGTAGCGTGGATTGTCAGCGGGGAAGAATCCCACGAAACTGAGCAGATACTTCATTGCGCCGCTCTTATATCCCGACACACCGTGCGAGATTTGTGCTGTTCCGGTTTTGCCTGCCACCTTGAACAGTTGCGATTTTGCCGCCTTTCCTGTGCCGCGGCTCACCACATGCTCCAGCAGGGTTCTCACCTTGGTGAGGGTGTTGGCACTGCATATCTGCGGTCTGAGCACCACGGGGTCGAAGGTTCTTATCACCTCGCCGTCTCTCTCAACAGCCTTCACAAATCGCGGGCGCATCATCTTGCCTCCGTTGGCAATGGCATTGTAGAACGTAAGCGTGGATATTGGCGGTATCTGTGTCTCGTATCCGATGCTCATCCATGGCAGGGCTGTCTTGCTCCAGTTGACATACTGACCCTTGTCGTTCTTCTTCGGCATTCTGATTCGTGGCGGACTGGCACCCACAAGTGGGATGTTCAGGTCGCTGGCGATGCCTATTCGCTGTAGTCCCTGCACATATTTCTCAGGGTTCTTGCTGTAGTACTCGTCAATTACACGGCTGATTCCGATGTTTGAACTCACCTCCAGCGCGCGAGCGAACGAAATGGTTCCGTATCCGCCCTTGTGCCAGTTGTGGTCTTTCATCTTTGCACCGTGCATGTCAACGATGCCACTTCCGGTGTTGATTAGTTTCGTGGTGTCAACCACACCGTCGTCGAGTGCCACCATCACCGATGCTGTCTTGAACACCGAGCCTGGCTCGAGCAGGTCGCTGACGGCATTGTTCTTCACCTCGCGGTATTGTCCGTCGGCACATTTGGTCATGTTGACGATGGCCTTGATGTCGCCTGTCGGCACGTCCATCACTATGGCAACACCCACCTGACCGTTTATCTCCTTCAACTCGTCGATGACGGCACGCTCGGCGATGTCCTGCATCTGGACGTCGATGGTGGTAACGATGTCGGAGCCATCGACAGCCTCCTTTTGTGTCAGTCCGATGAAACGGCGCTTTATCATGCGCTTCTCCATCTTTCCTGCCTCGCCGCGCAGCACTGAGTCGAACGAGAGTTCCAGTCCGTAACGGGCAGAGTCTTTAGCACCATAGAGGTCGCCCACGGTGCGCGATGCCAGCGACGTGAACGGGTGTTGGCGCGCATTGAACTCCTCCTGATGGAAACCACCCTTGTAGCCTTTAAGGTTGAACACGGGCAGTTGCCTTACGCGCGCGTACGTATTATAATCTACTCTATACTTCCATATCGGCCAGTGGCGCGACTTCTTTGCGCGTCCCTCCTCCAGATTCTTGCGGAACTGCGCGGCGGTTTGTTCGGGGAATATCTCGTGAAGTCCCTCGCAGATGCTGTCCATCTTGTCCATGAGCAGCGAGTCTTTGACCTCACCTCCGGCGAGGAAGTCCATATACATCTTATATTCGGGCAGCGAACTTGCCATGAGTTGTCCGTCGCTGCTGAGAATGTTGCCCCTGACAGGTTTCACGTCAACACTGTCTTTCTTCAGTCGGCTTGCAACCTTCATCCAATAGTCGCGCTTCACCGTGCCGATATAGGCAGCCTTCGCCAGCACGGCGATGCTTATCAGCACGATGCAGTAGGCTATAATCTTATAGCGTGGCAGTATCTTCTTATGGTTGAATTTGCTCATTTCTCTTCTACATTAATAATATAAGGTGGCTGACTTGCCTGTTTCAGCACGCTGTCTTTGTTGTTGCGGAGCATCTCCAGCACGTGGGTCTCGCGGCATTTCTCTGTCAGTTCGCTTGCGGCAGACAGTGCCTTGTACTTTGAGTCTTGCAGCACCTTGTTCAGGCGGTCTATCTCCAGCAGGTCGTTCTGGCAACTGTATCGGTTGGCTATGTACACCAGGGTGAAGCCAACGATGAGCACTATCACTCCCACATTCTTCTTCATGAACTCCGCCGTGAAGAAGTCGCCGCCCAGAATCTTCCTGAACGAGAGAGTCTTCGACAGCGGCTGCTCGTCCTCGCGTGCCTGGTTCTGTATCGTCAGAGCCAGCGACTCCACTTCTTTCTCCTCCTTTTCCCTTTTCTCTTTCTCCTTCTCTTCCTTCTCCCTCTTTGCTTTCTCCTCCTTCGCCTTCTTCTCTTCTGCCTCTTTCGCTTTCCTCTCCTCTTCAGTTGTCGTTTCTTCGTTGGTGTCCACGTCGGTCTCCGACTCGCCGCCTGGCGCGTCTTCGGCTTTCGTTTCAGCCTCGGTTTGTTCGGCATCCGCCATTATGTCGTCTGCCTCTTCAATTTCTCTTTTCTTTATATCTTCGTCTTTCATCTCTTTTCTGCTATTCTTAGTTTGGCACTGCGGCTGCGCGGGTTGCTCTCTATCTCGTCCTGCTGCGGAGTAATCACCTTGTTGTTTACCAGTGTGAATGGCGACTCTATCCTCCCGAAGAAGTCTTGTCTTACCTTGCCTTCTGCATTTCCTGCCTTCATCATGTTCTTCACGATGCGGTCTTCCAGCGAGTGATAGGTAATCACCGATAGTCTTCCGCCTGGCGCGAGCAGTTCGGTGGCCGCCTTCAGCATGTCTCTCAGTGCGTCCATCTCGTGGTTCACCTCGATGCGCAGAGCCTGGAACAGTCGGGCGAGGTCTTTCTTCTCTCGTTCTTTCCTGAACATCGGCTCCACCACGTTCATGAAGTCCTGTGTCGTCTCGATGCTCTTCTGTTCTCGGCTTTTCACTATCGCCGACGCTATGCGGCGCGAGTTTTTCAGTTCTCCGTATATGTAGAATATGTCGGCGAGCCGCTCCTCGCTTTCCTTGTTCAGTATCTCGGCAGCCGTCTTGCCAGCCCTTTTGTTCATCCTCATGTCCAGCGGAGCATCGAAGCGGAACGAGAAGCCTCGTGTCTCGTCGTCGAAGTGGTGGCTCGACACGCCCAGGTCGGCAAGCAGTCCGTCAATCTTCTCCACCCCGTAGTAGCGCATCCAGTTTTTCAGATACCTGAAGTTGCTTCTCACAAAAGTGAACTGCTCCGTGTCCATCGTCCCGATGTTCTTCTCGGCGTCAGCGTCCTGGTCGAAACTGTAGAGATGTTCGCCGCCCTTGAAGCGCGATATTATCTCTCTGCTGTGCCCGCCGCCGCCGAATGTCACATCGACATAGATGCCGCCCTCATGGATGTTCAGTCCGTCGATGCTCTCGTTGAGCAGCACTGGGATGTGATAGACTTGCGTTGACATTGCCTAATATATGAGTTGTTCCCTTTTAGTTTCTCTTTTCTTCAGAGGATATTGGCTCGTGTCGCCGTTCCTTAACCGTGGCGTGGACCTATTCCTTTGGTGTCTGAGACCCAGGCTCCGACATCATTTTCTCGAAGAGTTGCGAGAACTCCTCGGCGTCCACAAACTGACTTTCCAGTTCGTCGATGTCCCACATCTCTATGGTGTTGCGCACGCCGATGAACCTGACGTTCTGGCTGATGCCCGCTTTCTGCAGGTAGCGTTTCGGCACGAGGAAGCGCCCGTTGCCGTCGAGCGTCACCAGTTCAACCATCGACACAAACTGACGGTATATCTGCTGCTCTGCGCGGTTCCATCTGCCCAGTCGGCTCTCCATAGCGTCCATCTCGCTGTTCCACACGCTCTCGGGGTAGAGCACGATGCATTTCTGGTGAGGGTCCATGCGCATCACCAGACTTTCCTCGCCCGATGCCTGCAGCACCTTGCGGAAAGTGGCTGGCAGAAAGGCTCTTCCCTTCGCGTCAACCTTTGCTTCTATGTTGCCTAAAAACCTCATGCGTTCTTATTAATAAATACTATGCGGCAAAGTTACACAATTTCCTCCACTTTCCACCACTTTCCACCACAAAAATAAAAAAATACTGCATTTTTAGAGTTTTTTAGCAATTGGCGGCGGCGGTCCGCAAAACCTGCCAGTCGGTTCTGCAGCATCGTGATGCCCGTTTTCATGCTCTTTGAGCATGCCTCGTGCCATCTTTGAACATGCTTTGTGCGCTCTTTGAACATGTTTAATGCCATTTTTGTGCATGCCTCGTGCCCCGACATTCGCCAATCTCGCAGGTGTTGAAAAGTAAAATAGGCTATATTGCTGACCAAAATAGCCTATTTTACTCACCAAAACAGCCTATTTTACTTCCGCGCATGGCATGAGTCGCGATGTGAGACCAGGTTGTTCCGGTCCGAGATGCAATGCATGCGCCGTGACGTTTGTTGCCCGCTTAATAATGTTGCATATTGTTTCGTAAAAGTCGCAAACCGCATGGCGGTAGTGTTAAAATCAAACTAATTGAATATTTTTTTGTAATTTTTTCGACAAAAAGGCAGGATATTCCAAAAAATAGGTGTATTTTTGCAAATAGTTTTTGCAGAAAAATGAGTCAGATAACCGAGAAAACGATTGACATAAGCGAAATCCTTAAGGGGAAAATGGGTGCTAAGGCAAAGTATGTGCCTGCTCCTGTCGTTTCGTGGTTGAAGAAAATCGCGCATCAAGACGAGGTGAACAAGTTCCTCTGGGACAGCCGCGAACTCACCGGAACGCCGTGGCTTGAGGAGTGTGTGCGCTATCTCGACATGACGCTTGAGTTTGAGGGTGAGGAAAATCTTCCATCGAAAGACGACGGGAAACTTTACACCTTCGTGAGCAATCACCCCCTCGGAGGCATCGACGGCGTGGCTCTCGGGTCTATTATCGGCCGCAAGTATGACAGCCGTTTCCGCTATCTCGTCAACGACCTGCTGATGAACCTGCCGGGACTGGCACCGCTGTGCATCCCTATAAACAAGACTGGCAACCAGAGCCGCAACTTCCCAGCAATGGTGGAGGCGGGCTTCCAGAGCGACTATCACATGCTGATGTTCCCCGCCGGACTGTGTTCGCGAAAGATAGACGGCGAGATTCGCGACCTGCCTTGGAAAAAGACATTCCTCTCGAAGAGCATAGAATATAAGCGCGACATCGTGCCGATACACTTCAGCGGGCAGAACTCCGACTTCTTCTACCGCCTCGCCAACTTTAGCGACAGGCATATCAAGAAGGTGAACATCGCCATGCTGTTCCTTGTTGACGAGATGTACAAGAACGTACACAAGACATTCAAGGTGTCGTTCGGTAAACCTATACCTTGGCAGACGTTCGACAAGTCGAAAACACCGATGGAATGGGTGAAATTTGTGTATGACAGAGTATATGAACTGTGACTTTTATTTCAATAAGTGATGATGGAACAAGAGATAATCCAGCCTATTAGCCGCGAGTTGCTGAAAGCGGAACTGACACCCGAGAAGCAACTCAGAATGACCAACAAGAGCAATAACGAGATTTATATCGTTACGGCACACAACGCGCCCAACACCATGAAGGAGATTGGGCGGTTGCGCGAGATTGCCTTTCGTGAGGCTGGTGGCGGAACAGGTAAAAGCATGGACATCGACGAGTTCGACACCTGCGACAACTGTTACAAACAACTGATTGTGTGGAATCCAGAGGACGAGGAGATTATCGGCGGCTACCGATACCTCTGCGGCACCGACTGGGAACTCGACGAGAACGGTCAGCCGATACTCGCTACAAGCCACATGTTCCATTTCTCCGACCGTTTCATCAAGGAGTATATGCCCTATACCATCGAACTGGGACGCTCGTTCGTGTCACTGGAGTACCAGAACGTGCAGCGAAACACCAAGAGCATCTTCGCCCTTGACAACCTGTGGGACGGACTGGGGGCGCTCACCGTGATAATGCCTAACGTGAAATATTTCTTCGGAAAGATGACGATGTATCCTTCCTACATACGACGCGGAAGGGACATGATACTCTATTTCCTGAAGAAGCACTTCGACGATAAAGACCACCTCATAACACCGATGAAACCGCTGAAAATAGAAGCCGACCCAGCAGAACTGGAGAGACTTTTCTGTGAGGATGATTTCAAGGCAGACTACCGTATTTTGAACAACGAGATACGCAACATGGGGTATAACATTCCGCCGCTGGTGAATGCTTACATGAACCTCAGTCCAACGATGAAACTCTTCGGAACAGCCATCAACTATGGCTTCGGCGACGTTGAGGAGACAGGCATCCTTATTGCCGTTGACGAGATTCTTGAGGAGAAACGTGTGCGCCACATCGACTCGTATGTTAAGCAGCACCCCGAGGCTTTCCGTTTAACGAGCGGTGCAAACAAAGTGATATATAAGGAGAAACAATGACATTGGGGCGGCGAAAATGTTTTCGCCGCGTTGCTTTTCCCGTTTCTCCCTAAACTATAGGCAGTGAGATGCCGTTGATTTTCTGGTAAATCTCAAGCGCATAAACATCGGTCATGCCGCTGATGTAATCAATGATAGCCATTATTCGGGTTTCAAGGTCGGGCGAGTAGATGTCATACTGGCTGCTCACCCGCTGTATCAGTTGCTTCGAATAGAAACGGTCGGGGTGCACGGCAGCCTCGATGAACGTTTCCATCAGTGTTGCCATAATCTTGAAACCGCTTAGTTCCACGTCCAGAACAGGCTTGCTGTTGTATATCTTTGCAAGCGATGTCTTGGTGCATTTTTTGTATGCCAAGCGCTGTTTTTCGCCGATTTCATCGATGAGCGAGCCTTTGAACGTGCCGTTCATTATCTCTTCTTCGTGCGCCATAAACGCGTCAACGCAGCAGTTCTCCAGTTTGCCGATGGCGCATGCACGCATGTAAATCACTTTCTCGTTGTCGTCGGTGATGCCTTCGTCAACGATGCGTTGTTTTATCCTTGCCTTTGTCTCCTCGTCGAAGAATCCTAACAGCAGGTCGCTTGTCTCGTCGAAACTGAGAATTTTCAGTTTGTGGGCATCCTCGATGTCCATTATCTCGTAACAGATGTCGTCGGCGGCCTCCAAAAGATAGACCAGCGGGTGGCGTGCGTATGCAACACCCTTGATGCCTTTGCTGCCACACTCCTCCGCCGTAGGTTTGGAAACCTGCGGTATTCCCATCTCCTCTGCAATCTTGATGTACGTCGGCATCTCCTCCTGGAAGAATCCGAACTTACCTTTTTTGCCTGCAAGTGTCGATGAAACGGGATATTTCACTATTGAAGCCAGGGTGGTGTAAGTCATCACGAAGCCACCCTCGCGGCGTCCTTTAAAGCGGTGGGCAAGCAGTCGGAAGGCGTTGGCGTTTCCTTCAAAGTGGGTGATGTCCGACCAGAACTCGGGCGACACAATCTCTTGCAGATATGTGCCCTTGCCCTCAGTGAAGAATGTTTGTATCGCCTTCTCGCCAGAGTGGCCGAAGGGAGGGTTGCCCATGTCGTGAGCGAGGCACGCGGCACTGACGATGGTACCTATCTCAGACAGTTTGGTGTCGATGAAATGGGGATTTTTTGCAATAATTCTTCTTGCCACGTCGTTGCCTAACGACATTCCCACGCTTGCCACTTCGAGCGAGTGGGTCAGTCGGTTGTGCACGAAAATGCTGCCCGGCAGCGGGAACACCTGGGTCTTGTTCTGCAGTCTGCGGAACGGAGCCGAGAAGATAAGGCGGTCGTAGTCGCGCTTAAACTCTGTCCTGTCGTCGTGACGTTCGCTGTGGCGCGATTCCTGTCCGAGACGTTTGTTCGTGAGAAGTTTGTTCCAGTCCATACGTTTCATTTTCCCTTTTGTCTTGTCAGACGTTGCTGTGCTTTGCGGTGTTAGGTAGCGGTTGTCCCTGCTTTTTGCCTCGCAAAACGCTCTTGTAGGTGCAAAAGTAATATAAAATGAAGTAATTTCGACTAATTTAGTATTAAAAAATTTCATCAAACAATCTTTATTTCGTATTTTTGCACATTATTATTGCAAATGGAAACATGATACAGGTAAAAGTAGTTAATAAAGGTCATCAGCCGCTTCCGGCTTATGCCACTTCACAGAGCGCGGGAATGGACCTGCGCGCTAACATCGACGAGCCGATAACACTGCGCCCAATGGAGCGCCGTCTCATCCCGACAGGACTTCATATCGCCCTGCCGGCAGGCTACGAGGCACAGGTGCGCCCGCGCAGCGGACTGGCGCTGAAGCATGGACTTACCGTGCTCAATGCCCCAGGCACTGTCGATGCCGATTACAGAGGCGAGGTGGGAGTGCTGTTGATTAACCTTGGCGACAAGGATTTCGTCATCAACGATGGCGAGCGCATAGCCCAGATGGTCATTGCACGGCACGAAAATGCCGATTTCATCGCTGTCGAAGTGCTCGACGAGACGGAGCGCGGCGAGGGCGGTTATGGTCATACGGGAGTGAAATAACATTGACGACGTAAGTATAAAACATAAATGCAAATAACACGTTTGGTGTCTTCTGGCGTTGCCTTTGTGGCTTCGCTCTTGTTCATCGCTTCTTGCAACACGCCGAAATCCATATCGGTGAAACAGGCAATAAGCGGTGAGAAGAACGTTGTGGTTGAGTCTCTCAGCCATAACGACGAGCAACGCATGAAGTATTTCTTCTTTGAGGCGGTGGAGCAGCAGAACAAGAACAACTACGATGCTGCCTTCGACCTGCTGAATCATTGTCTTACGATAAACCCTAATGCCGCAGAGTTGTATTTCACCCTTGCGTCTTATTACACCGAACTCGGCAGAGACAGTATGGCGATGCAGTCGATGGAACGTGCCGCTGTGCTCAGTCCGCAAAACGACATCTACATAGAGCGACTGGCGCTGTCGTACATCAACACCCAGAACTACGGCAAGGCGATAGACACCTACGAGCGGCTCTACTCCAACAACCGTGACCGCACCGATGTGCTTACCGTACTGGCACAACTCTACAACCAGCAGAAGAACTACGACAAAGTGGTGAGCACGCTGGAGAAAATGGAGCAAGTGGAGGGCAGCAACGAGCAGATAACGCTCTCGAAGATGCGTGCCTACTCGCTGAAAGGCGATAAAAAAGCCGAATTTAACGCGCTGAAACAACTCTCCGACAAGTATCCTAACGACCTCAACTACCGCGTGATGATGGGCAACTGGCTGTTGCAGAACGACCGTGAGGACGAAGCCCTCGACGAGTATGAGGCGGTGCTGGAGCAGGAACCCGACAATGTCTCTGCCCAGATGTCGATGCTCGACTATTACAAACAGGTGGGCGAGGACTCACTGGCACAGGACATGATAGAGAAAGTGCTCATCAGCAACAAGACGCCTTCGGCAACGAAGATACACATTCTGAGACAGGTCGTCGATGAGAACGAGCGCGTCGGTGCTGGCAGTCCTGAGATAGTACGTCTCTTCCAACGCATCCTCGCCGAGCCGCAGACCACCCCCGACATGACAGAACTCTATGCCAGTTACCTGAAACTGAAGGAATATCCGCAGGACACCATTGACGCGGTGCTCGAAAAGGCACTCGAGATAGCGCCTGACGAGGCGGGAGCACGCCTGCAACTGATTCAGTCGGCATGGGGAAAGAAAGACTTCGACCGCGTCATAGACCTCTGCCGCACGGCACAGCAGTATAATCCCGATGAAATGGCGTTTTATTACTTCATGGCACTTGGATATAACATGCAGGACCGCATCGACGAGGCCATCGATGCAACGCGCCGCGGCGTGGCTGTGATTAACGACCAAAGCAACAAAGACCTTGTGTCCGATTTCTATGGACT
Source organism: Prevotella sp. UBA4330 (assembly GCA_002394385.1). Classification (GTDB taxonomy): domain Bacteria; phylum Bacteroidota; class Bacteroidia; order Bacteroidales; family Bacteroidaceae; genus Prevotella. Next base: position 22,156 of record DGTS01000007.1, on the reverse strand, counting down.
TCGCGGCGACCTGTATCACACAAAGGGAATGCTCGACGAGGCATTTGCCGCATACGACAGTTGCCTTGTGTGGAAAAGCGATAACGTGCCGTGCCTGAACAATTATGCCTATTACCTCAGTCTTACAGGCAAGAACCTGCAGAAAGCAGAGCAGATGAGTTATGTCACGGTGAAGGCGGAGCCTAACAACGGCATCTATCTTGACACTTACGCATGGATTCTGTTCATGCAGAGCCGCTATGAGGAGGCGAAAATCTACATCGACCAGGCTCTGAAAAACTATGAGAAGCCAAGTGCCGACGTGATAGAACATGCCGGCGACATCTACTGGAAGTGCGGCGAACATGCCGAGGCGCTGAAATATTGGCAACAGGCAGTGGATGAAGGAGGAGACAGCAAGGTGCTTTTAAAGAAACTGAAACAGAAAAAATATTTCGAGAAATGAGATTAAACAGACTGATAACAAATACCCTCGCGGTTGCGGCAGTGACGATGCTGGCAGCCTGCGGCACAACGAAGACGGCGGTGAACACCACCAAAAACCCTGCGGGCAATGTGGTCGAGAACACCGAGGCGGCACGACTGAAGTTCGTGCGCGGTGTCTCTGACAATGCCGTGGCGCAGAAGAACATAACCGCGAAACTCAAGTTCAGAGTGAAGAAAGGCTCGAAGGACATCACTGTTGGCGGCTCGCTCCACATGCGCCGCGACGACGTGATACGCATTCAGTTGACACCGATGGGACTCTTCGAGGCAGGCCGCATAGAACTCACCAAGGACTATGTGATGATTGTTGACCGAATACACAAGCAATATCTCAAGGCCGACTATTCGGAAGTGGCATTCCTGAAACGCAACGGACTGAACTTCTACTCTCTTCAGGCACTCTTCTGGAACCAACTCTTCATTCCAGGCAGCGACCAGATGCGCGACTCGGAACTGAAGAAGTTTGATGTTGACCTGCTGCCAGAGGCTCTTTGCAGCATCATCGCACTCAGCCGAGACAAGATGAGTTATAAATGGCAGGCCGACAACAAGACCTTCGAGATAAAGCAGGCCGACGTGGCATATACCAACAGCGAGTGGGGCAATGCTACGCTGAAGTGGAACTACGGCAACTTCACAGCCTTCGGAGGAAAGAAATTCCCTGCACAGATAAACATCACGGCTGCATCGTCGGCACTGAAAGGTGGACAGAGCATGACCGTGGAACTCTCTCTTGACAACCTCTCGAACAGTTCCGACTGGGAGTCGCGCACCCAACTGTCAGGTAAATACACCCCAGTCTCAGCAGAGGAAGTGTTGAACAAAATACTCAGCGTTAAATGAAAAGACTGATTCTCATTGTCATGATGGCGGCGCTTGCACTCGCTCCGTATGCACAGCAGAAGAAAACTGTGCAGAAGAAGCAGACTCGCACCACGCAAACACAGCGCAAGACAACGCAGCAACGAACACAAAAGGGCAAGAAACAGCAGTCGGGCAAGGGAAAGAATACCCAAAAGGGAAAGAAACAGGGGAAAGGAAACAAACAGGACTACAGCACCCCAGAGATTAGAGGTCTGCAGAACCAGCGCTCGCAGATACAGAAAACCATCAAGGAACATGAGAGAAAACTGCAAGCCAACAAGACCGATGTGGAGAACCGTCTGAAGAATCTGGTGCAACTGAACTCCGAGATAGAGACGCGAAAGCGAAACATTGAGGACATACAGGGCGAGATAACCACCATCAACGGCAGCATGGACTTGCTGCGCTCTCAACTAAAGACACTCGAGGAGCAACTGGAGGATCGCAGGGAGAAATACATTAAGTCGATGAAATATGTGGCACGCCACCGTGGCGTTCAAGACCAGTTGATGTTCATCTTCAGTGCCCAGAGTCTGCCGCAGATGTACCGTCGCCTCCGCTTCGTCCGCGAATATGCCGCATATCAGCGTGCGCAGGGAGAGATGGTGAAGGAGAAACAGCAGCAGATAACAGACAAGCATAAGGAACTGGAGAAGCAAAAGACCAGTAAGAACACCCTTTTATATAAAGGAAAACAGGAGCACGCAGCACTCGAGGGGCAGCAACAGGAACAGCAGAAGGTGGTGGCGTCGCTGCAACAACAGCAGAAAACCATACAGTCGGTGCTGGCAGAGCAACGTCAGAAAGACGCGCAACTGAACGCCCAGATAGACCGTCTCGTGGCTGAAGAGATAGCGAAAGCCAAGGCTCGTGCAGAGGCGGAGGCACGCAAGAGAGCCGCTGCCGAGGCTGCCGCTAAGAAGAAACGGGCAGAAGAACTGGCACGAAAGAAAGCCGCTGCCGAGGCCGCTGCACGCGAGAATGCACGCAGAGTGGCAGAGGCAAGGGCGGCAGAACAGAGGGCGAAAGCAGAACAGCGAGCCGCAGCAAAGAAAAGTGCTGAGGAGAAAGCACGCGCCGAAAGGGCTGCAAGGGCTGCCGAGGAACGCCGCATGGCAGCAGAGCGCAAGGCACGGGCCGACGAGGAACGTTCGGCAAAAGAGGTGGATCGCGCTACTCGCGAGAATGAGGCTGCTGAGACAATGACCACCGTTGACAGACAGTTGAGCAGCAACTTCGAGAGCAACCGCGGCCGCCTGCCTATGCCGATGTCGGGAAGATGCCGCATAGTGAGCCATTTCGGACAATATAATGTCGAAGGTCTGCGCAACGTGACTCTCGACAACAAGGGCATAAACATTCAGGGACAGCCAGGCGCGGCGGTGCGCAGCATCTTCAACGGCGAGGTGAGTGCTGTGTTCAGTTTCAGCGGTACTAATGTCGTAATGGTGCGTCATGGCAAGTACATCTCGGTGTATTGCAACCTGAAGTCGGTCAGTGTGCATCGCGGACAGCAGGTGAAGACAGGTCAGACGCTTGGCACCGTGGGCACAGACAACATACTGCAGTTCCAGTTGCGCAAGGAAACGGCGAAACTGAACCCTGAGTCTTGGCTCGGCAGATGATACAGCATGTACTGAAAAAGAAAAATAACCTAATAATTACCTTAGATAAGATGAATAAGTATTCTTGGCTTGTAACCCTTGCCTTGATAATGCTCTTGCCGCTCATGGTAACGGCAGGAGTGCGCATATTCCCGTCTCAAGACATCTCGGGAACCGAGTTCCATTGCATCACGCAAGACCAGCGGGGCTTTGTGTGGATAGGAACCGACTATGGACTGAACCGCTTCGATGGCTATCATTTCCAGAAATACTTCACCAGCAAGACTAACCAGAACTCCATCGACGACAACGATATCTCGAATATCTTCAGCGACAGAGAGGGGCGGTTGTGGATAGGCACAAACCACGGACTGGCACTCTACAACCCCGAGACAGACAACTTCACGCGCAAGCCATACCCCGACGGCATGACACACCGCGTGGAACAGACATACGAGGACAGCAAGGGCAACATCTGGGTGGCTACAGCGGGTGGCGGACTCTACTGCATCCAGAAAGGGCATGACGAACTGCAAGCCATTAAGGGCATCACAGAGCAAGACTGGTTTCTGTACCATTTGCAGGAACTTCCCGACGGACGTCTGCTCGCAGCAAGTTTCGAGGGCAGTTATTTCATCTATACCATCAGCGGACTAACGCTGAAAAAGACCGAACGGCACAACACCGGACTGGGCCCGCTGGTGAATTTCCTGAAGACAAAAGACAATCAGATACTCGCCGCATGCGGCAAAGGTGTGCTCCGTTTCGATGCCTCTACGGGCAAACTTGTTGATGCCGGCTACGACATGTCGGCATTGCTGGGCAGCAATGTCGTGAACGATGCGTGCATCACTGCCGATGGCAGCATCGGCTTTGGCACCGCAGAGCAGGGACTGATGACCATTGAACACGGCACGAAAACGCTGAAGCCATCGACCAGCAGCGGCATGATGCTCAACCTCAGCCGTGTTGACGTGTCTAAAATCATGGCAGATGCCAATGGCTCCTACTGGCTCTGCTGCACGGGAAAGACGCTTTGTCTCGCCAACGAAGAGCCGTGGGCAATACAGGTGTGGAACTTCACCAACGACGGAAACAACCCCAGTTCGGGCGTGTCGTCAGTTGTCGATGGAGCCAACGGCACCATCTACTGTGCCGTTTATGGACAGGGCATCTATCATCTCGACCACGAGGGCAACGTCATCGGCCGCCCTGCCAGTCCTGTCAGCACCGAGAAAATCTATCGTGACAGCCAAGGCAAATACTGGCTTGCAGCCCGCAACGAGGTTTATAGTTACAATCCTGTGACAGGCAGCGCCCAGCCACGAGTGAAACTCGATGGATGGGTGGTGCGCGGCTTTGCCGACGATGGCAACGGAACCTATTTCATTAGCGATTTCAGCAAAGGACTCATAGTGTATAACGAGGCCAGCGGCAGTGTCCGACGCTTGCGACAGTACGACCCCACCACAGAGCAAGGTCTGGTGAACGACTGGGTAATGGACCTGCAACTGGCCAAGAACGGCATACTGTGGGTGGCTACCACCGACGGCATCGAGGCAATAGACACACGCACAATGAACCAAAAGCCGTTAGGATGGCAATACCAGATGGTGGGAGAACACTGCAACTGCCTATGCATCCGCAGCAACGGCGAAGTCGTGGTGGGCACAGACCATGGCCTCTTTACATACGACAAGGCGAAGAAGTCGTTCGTGCCGATAGATGCTGATGGACAACTGAGCACTCTGAAGATATGCGACATCGTGGAGGACAAGAAGGGAGACCTCTGGCTCACCACCGTGAACGGCATCTGGCAGTACATCGACGGCAAACCGCTCATAAGCCATCGCAACCGCAACGGCATAGCCATCAACGGCTTCGCCACAGGCACTGGCAGCCTGCTCAGCGACAACCGCGTGGCGTTCGGAACGTTCAACGGCGTGGCGATATTCAATCCCGACGTAGTGAGAAATGCCGAGCGCAGCATCAGCGACGTGCAGTTGTCTGCCGTAATCATCGATGGAGTGGTGCAGAACCCTATGTCATCGACCTTCGTAGTGCCCGCATCGGGAAACATTCTGGTGCTCGGTGTCTCGATGCTCTCTCACTATGACGAGACATCGGCCATCGTCTTCGAGTATAACATCGACGGAGAGTGGGTGCCACTGGGCGAGGGAGAGAACCTGATAGTCTTCAACCACCTGCGCCCCGGAACCTACGACGTGCAGATAAGGGCACGCAACGACGACCAATACACCGAGAACGTTAAACGCATAACGGTGGTGGTTGAGGCTCCGTGGTATGCTTCGCGCCTCGCTTACTTCATCTACGCACTGCTCTTGCTCGGTGCCCTCGCCTACGGGTTCTGGCTCTATCGCCAGCGCAGCAAGCGCGAACTGGAGGACGCCAAGATGAAGTTCCTCATCAACACCGCTCACGACCTGCGCTCGCCGCTAACGCTCATCATGTCGCCGCTGCGCAAACTGCGTGCCATCAACGGTGCTGAACAGCGCGGAGAAGCAGAGCAGGCAGAGGCTTCCTCGGCCATCGACACCATCGACCGCAACGCACAGCGACTGCTTACGCTTGTCAACCAGATTCTCGACCAGCGTAAGATAGACAACCACATGATGCGACTGGAATGCCAGGAGACCGACCTCGCCAAGTTCATCCGCGCCGTGTGCACGATGTTCCAGTATAATGCGAAGCAGAGGAATGTCACGCTGAAGGTGGAGCAGAGGGCAACACGCCCCGTGATGGCATACATCGACCACGCCAACTTCGAGAAGGTGATTTGCAATCTCATATCCAACTCGTTCAAATTCGTTGACGAAGGAGGCAATGTTCAGATAGTGGTAAGCGAGGAAAATGACGGCAGCGACACGCCGAAGGCATGCATACGCGTCATCGACAACGGACCAGGCTTCGGCAACGAAGACCCGACAAGGCTCTTCGACCGCTTCTATCAGGGACACAACGAGCAGGGAAAGAAAGGCACAGGGACAGGACTCGGCCTGAACATCTGCCGCTCTATCGTCGAGATGCACAAGGGAACCATCACTGCAGCCAACCGCACTGACGGCGAGCATGGCAGCATCTTCACCATAATGCTGCCCGAGGGGAAAGAGCACTTGCAGCCCAGCGAGATAAGTGAAAAGACGGTATCGGCGGCAGCATCGACACCCCACCGCGCCAGCAAGAATGTACGTGTGCTCGCCGTGGACGACGACCCCGAGATAGGACTTTACATCAAGAGCGAACTGGACAAGTATTTCAAGATAGAGACCTGCGCCAACGGCGAAACGGCAATGGAGATGCTGCTGCAACAACACTTCGATGTCGTGGTGGCAGATGTCATGATGCCGGTAATGGATGGTATCGAACTGCTGAAGCGTGTCAAAGGAAACAGCAAGATAAGTCACCTGCCTGTGATCCTGCTAACGTCCAAATCGGAGGTGGAAGACCGTATGCGCGGCATCCGTCATGGTGCAGATGCGTACATCTCGAAGCCTTTCGACATCGAGGAACTGCACCTGCAGATAGACAACGTGGTGGACAATATGCGCCGACTGCGCGGCAAGTTCAGCGGTGTTCAGGCACAAGAGGGTAAGATTGAGGACATTGAGATTAAGTCGTACAACGACAAACTGATGGACCGCATCGTGAAGGCCATAAACGAGAACATCGGCGACAGCGAGTTCAAGGTGGACCAACTCTGTGCCGAGGTGGGCATCAGCAGAAGCCAACTCCACCGCAAGATAAAAGAGATAGCGGGCATCCCGACTGCCGACTTCATACGTAACATACGCCTGAACCAGGCGGCACGCCTGCTGCGTGAGCATAAGGTGTCGGTGGCAGACGTGGCATACAACACCGGCTTTGCCAACCAGACGCACTTCTCAACGGTGTTCAAGAAGTACTTCGGCATGTCTCCCTCCGATTATGCAGACGCTGAGAACACCACCAAATAACGTCTTTACTTACGACAAATACCTCCTTCTGACATGCGGGAGAGACGCACTCGGAAGCCAAGGATATACAAGTGGCGATCCCATAAGGCACAAACTGGGGAGTGATTAGGCCCTAATCACTCCCCAGTTTGGCATTAATCGGGGAGTGATTAGACCCTAATCACTCCCCGATATCACATCTTCTATAAAACCAATGGTAATTATATACTAATAAACTCCACAAATGACACTGTGTTCCGAAAGATGCCTTGCTCGATACTTCCCCGCCCCTGTAGGGGAGGGGATAGGGGTGGGGGCAGTGATATTATGCAAGGAGAACGAAGAACTTGGGACAAATAGTGCGCGTACTTTCTAAAAGAGGTTATAATAATTATGGAGATGTCATCACGACACCCCCATAATATATTATTAACCTAAAACTGCTAAGGCTAATAACGATCCTCTTTATGAAAAACTATTTACTTTCTGTATGAATATATGTTGTATATTAAGGTTATGCTACATAATAACGTGTGCAAGGGAACTGCTCTATCGGGTGCTGTAATCACCTTCTGTGTCGAACTCCACGTCACCTGAGATGGTCCATTTCTTATCGTATCTTGCTTCGAACTTCTCGTCGTCTCCGATTAAGAATGTTCCTTTTTTTGCGGTCTCATTGTTACTTGCGCAGATTATGCTGCTTGTTCCCATTTTCAGTATCCTGATGTCTGGCTTTATATAATTCTTTTTCATTTTCTTTTTCCTTTGTTTTTAGCGTACAATAAATTTCTTTCCGTTTACGATGTAGAGTCCTTTGGGCAGGCCTTCAAGACTTGTCGTGCCACGGCGCACAACCATTCCGTTTATGTTTCTAACGATGTTCTCGTTGGTCGTCTGTGCCTTTTCTTCGTTTTGAATATCGCTGATGCCTGTAGCCTCTTCCTGTTCATCCTCGTTAATCTTTGAGAATGCTGTGATTATCATTGACGACTCGCTCACGCCGTCGTCCTCACATGTCCAGAAACTTGTTGCCTCTTCAAACTCTGCACCAGTCATAATGATTGCGGTGAATGGATTCCAACGGCTCTTTTTGCTGTCCTGGTTGCATGCAGCCAGTTTCTTGATGAATGTCACCACTCCGTTCTTGCAACCGAGGAAGTAAGCATACTGTGGGATTGACTGCTCTTTGTAGTTGCCCACGAAGATATAGTCGCCGTCCTCGCCAAGTTTGTAGTTGTCTGATGTCCAAGGTGTCTGGTCCTCAGTGTCCAGTTTGTTGATGCCGGCGATGACGATTCTGCGGCTGATAGTCTCGCCACTCTTAACGCCGAGGTTCGGGTGAATCATGTATGGCTTGTTTGCGTATGTCACGATGTCGTTGGCAGACTTACCGTCGCCTACCCATCTCTTGAACTGGAAGTCGATGGACTTTGTTTCCTCGCCTTTAACATCTGCCTTTACGAACTCGCAAACCTCGGTGAAATCGCCGAATGCGGTGTAGAGTTGTGATACCGTCAGGTCGAATGGGAAACACATGGTGTACCAAGTGTCGTCCTTGATATTGTCAATTATGAAAATCTCGTTGTCGGTGATTACGCTTGTCAGCATAAATTCCTGCCATCCCTTGTATTGGGTGTTGTTTTCGTTCAATGTGTTGTTCCATCCAGGATAGTTTGTAGGCCATTCAATACCTTCTGTGAAGAACTCTGGAGTATAGGCCTGTGGATTAAGTATTCTTCCGTTAAGGTACGTCTCGCGAGCGGCAGCAGGGTAGTGCAGAATGGTGGGGTGGCAGTTCTGTGCGCCCATCCAGTCTGTACGGTCAACATCGCCATCAGGGGTGTATTTGATACCATCGTAGGTTGTCATTGGGTCGAATGCTCCACTCTCTGCCTCTGTCTGTGCTCCAAGAACGTAAACGTCTGTGATGCTCCTGCACTTGAATGCAGATGCTTCTACGAGTTTCACGTTTTCTGGAATTGTTACATTAGTCAGGTTGTTGCAATTCATGAAGGCATTATTTCTAATGTATTGTAATGTTGATGGGAGATGGAGCGATGTCATTTGTGCGCCTTCGAATGCGTTTGGCTGGATTTCCTCGAGACCTTCAGGCAGTACAACGTTTTTGATGGGGCACTTTTGGAAGGCGCAGCGGCCAATTGTCTTGATGCCTGCGCGTATGTCCAGCAATTTAAGAGAAGTGTCTTCCTGGAAGGCAGAAGAACTTATTTCGGTAACACCAGTGCCTATTATTACTGTTTCAAGTGATTTCATCTGTCCGAAACCTGATACTGTAACATTATTGCTGCCATTACCTATTCCATTTGGAATGATAACATGTTTAACGTTGCTCTGATTTACCCATTGACCGTCAACACTTGTCAAGTATTTGGGGAAAGTGAAGGTTTCAAGATCTGTTTTGTAACTATATTGCGCATCTGTAAGTACCCATGTCCCTTCTACGTTGCTTGCGTCAGTCAAGTCAATACTTTTCACCGTGAATTTTGCGGCGAGTGCAATCCAGTCATTCTTACCAATGTTACCTTTTATATAAAAAGATGTACATGCCTTTTGCTCTGATGTGAGCGAGTTGAAATTGTACGACGCGAAGTCGCCTGCGTTTTCAATGTTGATGGTGATGATGCCATCACTTGGTCCTGATAGTGTAGCCGTCGCGTTTGCTGCCAACGCAACAAGTGCTGTTACCATTAAAGTAAAAAATTTTTTCATGCTTATTAAACTGCTAATATTTGTTATTTATAACTACGTTGGGTATGTAAGTTTTACTGTTTGCTGCATCTTCATGCGTTCGGGGTGCAAAATTATTTCCTTTTATTTTTATGTGCAAAACAACTAAAAGGAAGTTTTGGAGAGGGAAACAAAGCAAAACTTCAATGACACATTTTGAAACATTAAAACATTGAAAAACACGGAGAAAAGTGCTTTTTAGTTTGTTTTTGTGTCATTTCGACGAAATACGCGTTTCGGGTGTTGGCATGTTTTAAAATGTTTCATTATGTTTGCCGATATGTTTCACGCTGCCTTGTTCTGCAGCCGTATTTATCTGTTTTTGTGATTTTTATGCATAAATATAACAGTTGCATGACATTCGATATGTGAAGCAGGTCGCACTTTTATCTAATATTAAATGTTATTTGTCTGTTTTGCAGTAGGAGGTGACGTGTCCCACGTCACAAGCAGTGATTATGTGACGTGGGACACGTCACCTCCTACTTAGATACTGCAAAGTAAAATAGGCTATATTGCAAAGAAAATAGGCTATTTTACTGACCAAAATAGGCTATATTACTTTCCGATACATGTCTGGCTTGGCGGCGGAGTGGGTGGTGCTGGTGGGTAGAAAAAGGTGAGTGACGGAATGGGAGTTATATGACGGGCTGCTGGTCGAGCAGCGCGATGTAGGTGTTGATGGCGTCTTCAATCTCGCTGATGCGTATGAACTCGTTGGCGGTATGGCTGCGCGCGCTCTCGCCAGGACCCAGTTTCAGCGACGGGAATGTAATCACCGACTGGTCGGAGAGTGTCGGCGAGCCGTAAGGCTGCTTGCCCATCTCGACGAGACGTGCCACGATAGGGTGGTCGGCGGGAATGCTCGACGAGCGCAGGTGAGTGCTGCGTGCCGAGACATCGCTCTTCAGTTTTGACTTAATGTATTGCAGAACATATTCGTTTTCATAGTACTCGTTGGTTCGTATGTCCACCACGATGTGGCACTCGTCGGGCACCACGTTGTGCTGTGTGCCTGAGTTTATCATGGTGACGTTCATCAGCGTAGGGCCCAGCAGCGGGCTAACCTTCTTGAACTTGTGTGTGCATAGCCAGTTGAGGTCGTCCATTGCCTCGTAAATGGCGTTCACTCCCTCACCTCGTGCGGCATGTCCCGACTGTCCGTGACTTATGACGTCGAGCACCATGAGTCCCTTCTCTGCTATTGCAGGCTGCATTCCCGTAGGCTCGCCCACGATGGCAACGTCTATCTTCGGCAATGTCGGCAGCACTCGTCGCATGCCGTTCGCGCCCGTCACCTCCTCCTCTGCCGTGGCGAGATAAATCAAGTTGTAGGGCTGCTCGGTGCTTGCCAGATGGCGGAATGCCTGCAGCAGCGATACCAGTCCGCCTCCGCAGTCGTTGCTTCCCAGTCCGTAGAGCGTGTCGTTCTGAAGGTCGGGGTGGTAGGGATTCAGCGTCCACGACGACACGGGCTTCACAGTGTCGATGTGAGCGTTTAGCAACAGCGTTGGCTTCTGTGAATCCATCTCCCTTGCCGTTGCCCAAACGTTGTTGGCTTCGCGCACAGGTTTGAACCCATATCGCCTCAGTTCCTCCTCCATGAGGTCGGCAGCGCGTGTTTCTTCTCTGCTCACCGATGGTGTGGCAATCAGTTTCTGCAGCAGTGTTACTGCGTCATTGACATATTTTTCGCTGTTCATGTCGCTGTGATTTGCGGTGTTCTTGCCCTTTTTCAGAGGCTTACATCCATGATTAAGTTTGCAATTCATTTGCAAAGATAATGAAAATATGGTTTTTCACGGTTATTATTTTGCATTTTTCACAATTTCTTTTTACTTTTGCAAAATGAGAGGAGTGAACCAAGAATAAAGAGAAATCTTATGCAGACAAAATGTCATCTTTCGGTGCTTATACACCAGCAGGCCAAGAAATATGGTGACAGGCAGGTGCTTGTTTATCGTGATTTCGGCAGTCTGACGTGGAAAACCCTGTCGTGGAACAGTTTTTCGAAGGCAGTGAGTCAGGTGTCTAACGCCATGCTAAACCTTGGCATCGGCGTTCAGGAGAACGTAGGCGTTTTCGCACAGAACTGCGTGCAGTATCTTTACACCGACTTCGGTGCTTTCGGCATACGTGCCGTCACGGTGCCGTTCTATGCCACGAGCAGCGAGCAGCAGATACAGTACATCGTCAGCGACGCCCAGATACGCTTTCTCTTTGTGGGCGAGCAGGAACAGTATGACAAGGCTCAGCGTGTGCTCCCGCTGTGTCCCTCGCTGGAGCGTATCATCGTCTTCGACCGTTCGGTGCGTGTGAAGCAGCACGATGCCAATGCCATCTATTTCGACGATTTCCTGAAACTGGGCGACAACAACCCTCGTCAGACAGAGGTGGAGAACCTTTATAAGCAGGCCAACAACGACGACCTTGCCAACATTCTCTACACCAGCGGCACGACGGGCGACTCAAAGGGCGTGATGCTCACGCACGGGCAGTATGCCGCAGCCTTCGAGGCCAACGGCAAGTGTGTGCCTGTGGGCGAGAAAGACCGTGTGATGATGTTCCTCCCGCTGACGCATATCTTCGAGCGAGCATGGGATTTCTACAGCCTCACGCAGGGTGCCACCATCATCGTGAACACCTATCCTAAGGAGGTGCAGCAGTCGATGCGCGAGACACATCCCACGTGTATGAGTGCCGTGCCCAGGTTCTGGGAAAAGGTGTATATCGGCGTGCGCGAGCGCATCGAGTCGTCGAGTGCCATCAAGCGCCGTCTGTTCAAGCAGGCGCTGGCTGTGGGCAGGAAGTATAATATTGAATATCTCAGTCGCGGCAAGCGTCCATCGCTCTTGCTCGCTACTAAATATAAAATGTATGACCGCACGGTGTTCTCGCTTGTGCGTAAGCAGTTGGGCTTGGAGAATGCCAATTTCTTCCCCACGGCAGGCTCGTATGTGAGCACCGAGGTCGAGGAGTTTGTCCATTCCATCGGCATCGGCATGATGGTGGGTTACGGCTTGACAGAGAGTCTTGCCACTGTCTCTAACGACCATAAGGGCGAGCCATATACCATAGGCAGTGTGGGACGACCTATCGGCGGACTGCAGATAAAGATTGGCGAGAACGACGAGATACTGCTCAAGGGGCCAACCATCACGAAGGGATACTACAAGCGCGACGCGCTGAACAAAGAGGCGTTCACCGAGGACGGCTTCTTCCGCACTGGCGATGCCGGCTACCTGAAGGACGGCGAGTTGTTCCTCAAGGAGCGCATCAAGGAACTCTATAAGACCTCTAACGGCAAGTACATCGCGCCGCAGATGATAGAGTCGAAACTGCTTGTTGACAAATACATAGACCAGATAGCCGTGATTGCCGACCAGCGCAAGTTCGTCTCGGCGCTCATAGTGCCTGACTTCGCCCTGCTTGAGGAGTATGCGCGTGAAAATGACATACCGTTCCGCAAGCGTGAAGACCTGTGCCAGAACCCGCAGATAATGGCAATGCTGAAGGAGCGCATCGACACCTTGCAGCAGCAGTTGGCGGGATATGAGCAGATAAAGCGTTTCACGCTGATTCCGCATAACTTCACGATGGAGGCAGGCGAACTGACCAACACGCTGAAGATAAAGCGCCGCGTGCTCAACAAGAACTATGCCATGGAGATAGAAAAGATGTACGAGGAGTAAACCCAAGATTATGATTACAGCAGAACAACTGAAAGATGTGTTGCAGCGTGCCGACGACCTGAACAAATATCTGGACATCGACCGCAAGAAAATGGAATATGAGGAGGAGGAACTGCGCACACAGGCACCCGACTTCTGGGACGACCCGAAGCGCGCGCAGGTGCAGATGAAGAAGGTGAAGGACATAAAACGATGGATTGACGGATACCATCAGGTGCGCCAGATGGCCGACGAACTGCAACTGGCGTTCGACTTCTATCACGAGGATATGGTCACCGAGGAGGAGGTTGACGAGGACTATCGCAAGGCAATCGCCGCTATCGAGGACCTGGAACTGAAGAACATGCTGCGCCAGAAGGAAGACCCAATGGACTGCGTGCTGAAGATAAACTCAGGCGCCGGCGGCACCGAGAGCCAGGACTGGGCTTCGATGCTCATGCGTATGTATATGCGATGGGCAGAGGCTCATGGCTATAAGGTGAGCATCTCAAACATCCAGGACGGCGACGAGGCAGGCATCAAGAGCGTGACGATGGAAATCGAAGGCGGCGAATATGCCTACGGTTACCTCAAGAGCGAGAATGGCGTTCACCGACTGGTGCGCGTGTCGCCGTTCAATGCACAGGGCAAGCGCATGACGTCGTTTGCCTCCGTTTTTGTGTCGCCCCTCGTCGATGACACCATCGAGGTGTATGTTGACCCCGCGAAACTCTCATGGGACACGTTCCGAAGCAGCGGCGCGGGTGGTCAGAACGTCAACAAGGTGGAGTCGGGAGTGCGTCTGCGCTACTGGTACACCGACCCTGACACAGGCGAAGAGGAGGAAATACTCATCGAGAACACCGAGACGCGCGACCAGCCTAAGAACAAGGAGAAGGCATTGCTGCTCTTGAAGTCGCAACTCTACGACCGCGCCATGAAGAAACGACTGGAGGCGCAGGCCAAGATTGAGGCGGGGAAGAAGAAGATAGAGTGGGGCTCGCAGATACGCAGTTATGTCTTCGACGATCGCCGCGTCAAGGACCACCGCACTAACTATCAGACATCGGATGTCGATGGCGTGATGGACGGCAAGATTGACGACTTCATCAAGGCATATCTCATGGAGTTCCCCGTGACCGATGAGGAATAGACAAGAGACAAACAAAATAAACATAAAACCTTAAAAAATCAATTATTATGAGCCAGAAAAGAAAAAAACAGCGTGCTGCCCGTGAGGCAAGGCAAGAGAAACAGGCACAGACAGTGGTGAAATGGATATTCGGAGCATTCGTGCTCGTTGCCATTATTGCCCTCATCTTTGTCGCTTTCAGTTGATTTGAAGTTGCGAATGTGGAATGACATTTCCACATTGACAAATCGTGCAGGGCGCGACAACTCGTCATTCGTAACACCTCATTCGTATTTATAAACCATGAGTGGATTTGAGATTGAACGTAAATTTCTCGTCAGAGGCGACGACTTCAAGCAGCAGGCAGAGTCGAGCAGTCACATAAAACAGGGCTACATACTCAGTGGGGGAGGACGCACCGTGAGGGTGAGGATACGCGACGACCGCGGCTATCTCACCATCAAGGGACCTTCAAAGAACGGAGGACTCTCGCGATATGAGTTTGAAAAAGAGATAACTCTCGACGAGGCGGAGCACCTCATGGAGATGTGCGAGCCGGGAGTGGTGGAGAAACGCCGCTATCTGGTGCCTTTCGAGGGTCATGTCTTCGAGGTTGACGAGTTCTATGGCGACAACGATGGACTGGTGTTTGCCGAGGTGGAACTGAGCGACGAGAACGAGCCGTTCGAGAAGCCCCTCTTCATTGGACCCGAGGTGACCGGCGACCGCCGCTTCTATAACTCCTATCTCAGACAGAGGCCTTACCTGCTTTGGCGCGCCACCATGCCAGAAGAATACCGACACCCGCGCCGAGAATGACTCCTATAGAGTTGGCGGCGAAGTCCATCCAGTCGCCGCTGCGGCGGCCACCGGTGCAATAGGCTTGCAGCAACTCTATCACACCGCTCATCACTATGGGCGCGATGACGGCAAAGACGAGCAACTTGCGTGGCGACAGCTGGTGGTGCTTGAACAAATATTCGAGCCAAATTACCGAGCAAGTGCCGCCATACATTGCAATGTGAACCCACTTGTCGATGAGCGACACATTGTCGAGCGGTGTTTCGGGCACGTCGATGAAACACAACACCCATATCGTGGCTATAAGCAAACACGATATGGGGTATTTTTTTATCATTTGAATGTATTTAGTCACTTTTGCTTCCAATTTTGATGCAAAAGTACTATTTTTTTTATAATTTTGCACCCGATATTAACAGAAAGTGTACAAAAACATGTCAAATCAGGAACGAGGTAACTTCGGTTCGAAACTCGGTGTGATACTTGCCACTGCCGGTGGAGCCGTAGGCTTGGGCAACATCTGGCGCTTCCCTTACATCTGTGGGCAGAATGGCGGTGCTGCTTTCATTATTATATATATAGGGTGCATACTGTTGATGGGACTCCCCGTGATGCTGTGCGAGTTCATCATTGGACGTCATGCGCAGGCCAACACCGCACGGGCATATACAATACTTTCCAACGGTAAGACGTGGAAATACATCGGTTATCTGGGAGTGCTCACCGCGGCTCTTATCATTGGCTACTATGGAGTGGTGGCTGGCTGGACACTTGAGTATATGTCTGCCTCTCTCTTGGGCAAGATGCACGGCACGCCAGAGTATTTCAAGCAGTATTTCGCCGACTTTTCCAGCAATCCTATAAAGCCTATCATGTGGATGGTTTTAATCGTGGGTATGACGCATTTCGTCATTATCCATGGAGTGCAGAAAGGCATCGAGCGTGCTTCCAAGGTGATGATGCCGGTGCTTTTCATACTGCTCTTGGTACTCGTGGTATGCGCTGTGTCGCTGCCTGGTGCCGCAAAGGGCATAGAGTTTCTGTTCAGGCCCGACTTCTCCGAGGTGAACCACAGCACTTTTATCGAGGCTCTCGGTCAGTCGTTTTATTCGCTCAGCATCGCCATGGGCTGTCTCTGCACCTATGCCAGTTACTTCAAGCGTGAGACTAACCTCACCAAGTCGGCAATACAGATTGCCACGATAGATACCCTGGTGGCTATTCTCGCCGGACTGCTCATCTTCCCCGCCGCCATTTCGGTGGGTGTCAATCCCGACAGCGGACCGTCGCTCATCTTCATCACCCTGCCCAATGTCTTTGAACAGGCGTTCGGCTCGATGCCGTGGCTGGGCTATATTGTCAGTGTTTCGTTCTATCTGTTGCTTTCCATCGCCGCCCTTACCAGCAATATCTCGCTGCATGAGGTGTGCACGAGTTTTCTTTCTGAGGAACTACGGGTGGGTCGCAAGCGTGCCGCAGCCATCGTGTCTGTAGGCTGTATCGTTGTGGGAGCATTCTGCTCGCTTTCGTTTGGCGGTCGCGAATGGCTTCAGGTGTTTGGCATGTCTCTTTTCAATCTTTTCGATTGGTTCACTGCCAATGTTTGCCTCACTGTCGGTGGGTTCTTCACCTGTCTTTTCGTGGGCTGGTATGTCGAGCATAAGATAGTGCGCGACGAACTGAGCAACTGGGGCACTCTGCGCACTCCCCATTTCCACACTATGGTTTTCCTCCTGAAATATGTTTGTCCAGTGATGGTGGTTTTGATATTCCTGCATCAATTCGGACTCCTATAATCTCCTGTATGCTGCTCAGAAAACGGGGTGGCGGCAATGTTTAAAGTTGAAAGTTCAATGTCAGAAAGAGGTAACTTCGCTTCAAAGATAGGCATCGTCCTTGCCACGGCGGGTTCTGCTGTAGGTTTGGGCAATATCTGGCGCTTCCCTTACGAGGCGGGAGAGAACGGTGGTGCCGCGTTCATCATCATCTACCTCTGCTGCATCTTTTTGCTTGGTGTTCCCGCCATGCTGTGCGAGTTTGTGCTCGGTCGCCGTGCGCAGGCCAACGCCTCCCGTGCATACGGTGGCATGCCCTGGAAGTTGGTGGGTTATATGGGCGTCTTCACGGGCTTCATCATCATGGGGTTCTATAGCGTTGTGGCAGGCTGGACACTCCAGTATGCCTTCGCTTCTATTGTCGGTCATCTCAGTGGCGATGCCCAGTTCTTCAAGGATTATTTCGCCGATTTCTCCAACGACCCTGTGAAGCCCATCATGTGGACCATTGTCTTTCTGGCAGTGACACACTTCGTCATCATCCGCGGTGTGCAGCATGGCATAGAGCGGGCTTCCAAACTGATGATGCCCATACTCTTCATCCTGCTATTGGTGCTCGTCGTTTGCTCGCTGATGCTCCCCGGGGCGATGAAGGGAGTGGAGTTCCTCTTGCGTCCCGACTTCTCGAAGGTCAGCCACAACACTTTCCTCGAGGCTCTCGGACAGGCGTTCTTCTCGCTCTCGGTGGGCATGGCATGCCTGTGTACCTACGCCAGTTACTTCGGCAAGAACGTCAACCTCACGCGCTCCGCGTTCCAGATTGCGGGCATTGACACTCTCGTGGCGATACTCAGCGGACTCCTCATCTTCCCCGCTGCTTTCTCGGTGGGCATCGAGGCAGACAGCGGACCGTCGCTCATCTTCATCACCCTGCCCAACGTCTTCCAGCAGGCCTTTGCCCCGGTGCCGTGGCTGGGCTATGTGGTGAGCATAGTGTTCTATTTTCTTCTTATCCTTGCCGCCCTCACGTCCATCATTTCGATGCACGAGACTCCCACAGCCTTCGTGTCCGAGGAGTTTGGCCTGAAGCGCAAGGGCGCGGCATCCATCGTGACATTCTTTGCCATGATAACGGGAGCATTATGCTCGCTCTCGCTCGGCGCGGTGCCACAGTTGCAGTTGTTCGGTAAGTCACTCTTCGATTTCTTCGACTTCATCTCTGCCAACATCCTGCTCACGGCAGGCGGTTTCCTTACCTGCATCTACGTAGGTTGGATACTGCCGAAGCAAACCTTTGTTGACGAAGTGACTAATGGTGGCACACTCCGTTCGCCACTCTTACATGTGCTTCTGCTGCTTGTCAGGTTCGTGTGTCCCGCCGCCATCTTCGCCATCTTCCTGCATCAGTTCAATCTCATTTGATTCATGTGGGACGGTTTTTATATTCTTGCAAGCCCTTCTTTAAAGTAGGTTATCCCAAATGAATAACTGACAGAGGAAACGTTCTCCTTTGTAATTATTGTGTTTGGCGATGCCTCTTAATCTGTTATGGAATAAGGCTCACGTCATCTTTATGTCCTAAGATTAAGAATAATTAACGCTCGGCAGTGCAAGATTCCTGACTTTTGGCATTCTATAGTAGAACATTAATATCATTATTATAACGCAAATGAAAACAATGAAGATTTGGAGAATCGCATTTATTATGCTTGCTGCATTCTCCCTTGTCTCTTGCAGCAACGATGATGATGAACTGCAAATAGACCAACTCGCAGGCACTTGGGAACAGGTGTATGACGAAGGAGTAGTAGCGGAGGGTTATGTGCATTACACTTTTACACCCGGTACTCCTTCAACTGGTGGCACCTGCACCATTAATTCGTATGATGTCTTTACTGGTGACAAGACCATTCAGCGTGACTATGCATTGACTGACAATGGCCGGCGACTGACTATCTTCATAGGGCAATATGGCGGTAAGCCTTCTGAGGTGAGTGAATACGATGTCCTGAGACTTTCGTCAAAATGGATGACTTGGCACCTCACTGGCTCTGATGTCGTAATGAATTTCAGGAAAGTGAAATAGGAGGAGAAGGCAGAATGGTGTAGGGCTTAAATCATCAAACACGCCGAACGAAACACTTCAAAAGCGCCGATTGGTGCAAATAATGTTAATATTTTTGCTGTTGTCAATAACTTTTTCTACCTTTACATTCGTAAAACTGAATGCTGTGGTATGAAAAACAAGGTGGTTACGTTCGGAGAGATATTGCTCCGCTTCTCTAAGCCCGACTGCCTCAGACTTAGTCAAGGAAACAGATTCATAGGAAAGTACGGCGGTTCGGAGGCGAACGTCGCTGTGAGCCTTGCCATGCAGGGCGACGACGTGGAGTATGTGACCGCTGTCCCGGGCAACGATGTGGGGCGCGCGGCACGGCAGTCGTTGCAGGAGTATGGTGTCAGCACGCGCCACGTCCTCACTTGTGGCCGCCGTCTTGGCACCTATTATTTCGAGGAGGCTGCGGCACTGCGCAACTCGCGTGTGGCATACGACCGTGAAGGCTCGTCGTTCTCAGAACTGCAACCGGGGATGATTGACTGGGAGGAGGCTCTCAAGGATGCCGCCGTACTCCATTGCTCGGGCATCACATGTGCCATATCGCAGGGTGCTGCCGACGCCACATTCGAGGGAGTGGAGACGGCAAAGAAGATGGGAATCACCATTTCGTGCGACATCAACTACCGTAAAAACCTTTGGAAATACCCTGGCGCTAACCCCCACGAGACGCTCGACCGACTGATGCAGTACAGCGACATCATCTTCGGCGATGCCATAGAGTGGTATGTTGTGTCGGGACATCCACAGGTGCCGTTCACGGCATTGTCGTCCGACTATCAGATGGACCTGCCTGCCTATGCCGACTGGCTCGATGCCTTGCACCGGCAGTTCCCGCAATGCCGTAAGATACTCATCGGCATACGCAATCAAGTCAGTTCCAACCATCACACCCTCACTGGCGTCCTCCTTGCCGACGGCACGATGTATCACACCCGCATCCTTGACATTCCGCAGATTATAGACCCTATGGGAGTGGGTGATGCCTTTGCCGCCGCGATGATTCACTCTCATCTGCATCATCCCGACGACCCGCAGTTCTTCCTCGACTACTCGCTTGCAGCCGCCGCGCTGAAAGGCACCATACCGGGCGACTTCAACCTCTCCACCGAGGACGAAATCCTTGAAGCACTGAACACACCCTAAAGTTGAAAGTTAATAGTTAAAAGTTGAAAGTTCAAAGTAGGGGCTA
The DNA here is from genome assembly GCA_002394385.1 of Prevotella sp. UBA4330. Lineage (GTDB taxonomy): Bacteria > Bacteroidota > Bacteroidia > Bacteroidales > Bacteroidaceae > Prevotella. The sequence goes on along the minus strand of DGTS01000007.1, from coordinate 1,814 downwards.
ACCTCCGTGTTAGCCCGCAAAGTTCAAAGTTTAAAGTTCAAAGTTCAAAGTCTATGAAGCCTGCCCGGAACGATGGTATCATCGTCTTAATATGTCTCGTTGCAGTAGCCGCTTTCTTCATAGGGAAGCACGCGGGAAACGGTGACGGCTACACCGAGGTGCAGCCAAAAGACTCTGCTGCGATCCTTGGCGACATCAGATATAGCGAACGACGGCCTGCGCCACGCGCGCATATATATTATAATGTGGAGGGAAAGAAGGCAGAGCGTTTCACCTTCGACCCTAACACCGCCGACAGCACGCAGTTGCTGCGACTCGGGCTGAAGCCTTACATCGTCAGGAACATCTATAAATACAGGGCAAAGGGCGGCACGTTCCGCAGGGCAGAGGACTTCGCCCGACTGTATGGTCTCACGGCGGGCGAGTACAAGAGTCTGAAGCCTTACATCAAAATCTCGTCAGACTATCAGCCCGCGGCATCGCTGGTGCCAGAGACCGAAAAGACGGTTGCACCGAAAGACTCGCTGAAATATCCAGTGAAACTGACGGCAGGGGAGCACATATCGCTGAACATCGCCGACACCTCCATGCTGAAGCGAGTGCCGGGGATAGGGAGCGGATTCGCACGCGCCATAGTGAACTACCGCAACAGGCTGGGTGGTTACGCCGATGTCAAACAGTTGCTTGACATCAAGGGCATGCCGGAGGATGCACTCAAGTACATCGTGCTGGGCAGCAGCAACGTGAGGAAACTCGATGTCAACCACCTCTCGCTCGACCAACTGAAAAAACATCCTTACCTCAACTTCTATCAGGCGCGTGCTCTCGTTGAGGCAAGGCGACTGCACGGTCCGCTACATTCTGCCGCCGACCTCCGACTGCTTCCCGATTTCTCCGAGAAAGACATTAAGAGACTTATTCCCTACCTGAAATTCTGAAAAGTGTAACAAATGTTTCACTTGTTTGTAAACAATCGAGAAATAATTTGCCTTTTATGCAAATATATTTAAAAAATAACTGATACTTCGGCAGAAACACTTACCTTTGCAGATGAATAATAACAAAAGAATCAATATTACTGATCGATTCTTTAAAACATAAGACAGGCAATATAGATATCATTGATAATAGTTAATAGTTTTTTTTAAAACCTTTTATTGAGAAAACGGGTCTCTGCCAGATGTTTGCCCGTGAGGGTTTTCATCCTTGGCAATAGACGATTTGTCTAAAAGAGACCGTAAGGACACTGCCGCCCGTTATCCGAGAGGACAACGGGCGGTCTTCATATACATACCCACCTAAGCCCTCCCTAAGGGAGGGTTGTGCAAAGACACAGAAGGTAAGCATAGGAATGTCCAACGAATCCCCGCCCCCAAAGTCCCCCTCGCCCATTGGAGATTGGAGAGGGGATAGGGGTGAGACCCTGGGGTAGGGGTGGGGTCAGTGATATTAAGGGAAGTAGGGACGGAGAGTCGTTAGTGATGGGGGCAAACAGATTATTATTACCGTGAGTTAGACAAAAACGTTCCCAAACAATGTTTGCATTACTGTGTAGGGGCTAACCTCCGTGTTAGCCCGTAAATCATAATATTTATTGTGATTAATGATTGCGGGCTAACACGGAGGTTAGCCCCTACATTGGATTCGTAGATCTCACGTTAATATACACTTCGATAACCAAAAACACTGAATTTGGTCGGTAATTTCACTGGAATTGGTGACTAATTGACTTATACTGATATAGGTAGACACGTTTAGTAACGATTAAATGTGTATTATTATGAGAAAAAGTCTAACGAAGTACAGCGAAGAGG
>DGTS01000040.1:14300-104023 GCA_002394385.1 Prevotella sp. UBA4330 | reverse complement strand
TCTGCTCCAGGTTCTTCAGCGTCTGCGAGAGCATCTTCTGAGAACAGTCCGTCATGAAACGGCGCATTTCGTTGAAACGCAACACGCCCGTATCACTCCTGTTCAGGAGGAATAACACGAGCAAAGACCACTTGTCGCCGAAACGACTGATGACTTGCCTGATGGGACAAGCTAAATACTCCGCTTTAATATCTGCCATAACTATAGATTTTTGGCAAAGGTAGCAAATAGTTACCAAGTAACATGATTATACTATGTTAATCTGAGTTAAAGGTGATTTCACGAAAGTCCGATGACATCACAATTCCTACTTTTTGGTAACTATGTCACTTTTTGGTGCCTTCTTGTGGAAACGAAAAAGTCATCGTACTTTTGCACTTGAAATCAAGAAACAAGTAACAATTTAAACGAATAAGAACAATGAAAAAGATTGAGACAATTAAGAGTGGTAAGAACTACAGCGCTGTAAGCGTGGGTAAGATGGACGAGATTATCGAGCACGTGCTTCCGATGGGTCCCGACGTGACGATTCAGGGCAAGGTGTTTGCCGGTCAGGCCGTGGGTGCTACAGGTAGTGAGCTGAGTTTCCAGACACTCGTACCCGGACAGGACAGCGGTTTCCTGCACACGCACAAGACCCACGAGGAACTCTACATCATCCTGAAGGGCGAGGGCCAGTATCAGGTGGACGGTGAGATTTTCCCCGTCAGCGAGGGTACTATCGTACGTGTGGCTCCCGACGGCAAGCGTGCGCTGAAGAATACAGGCACGGAGAATCTGACCATGCTCTGCATCCAGTATAAGGCCAATGCCTTCACCGAGGCTGACAGCCCCATGACGGACGGAGTGATTCTTCAAGACGAACTGAAATGGTAAGCCCCGACCATGGAGAGAGCATTGCAATTTCTGCGCAGTCACAAGGATGTTGCCCTGGCCACGAGCGAGGGCAACATCCCTAAGTTGCGCATCTTCCGAGTAATGAAGCAAGAGGGCAACGTGCTCTACTTTGCCACCTCGGAGCAGAAAGCCGTTTGGCGAGAGATGCGCAAGAACCCAAATGTAGAGGTGATTGCCTACGAGGGGAACATCTCCGTGCGATGTTCGGGTATGGTGAACTTCAACGTGGAGGACGTGACGAAACGTTGGATCTACGAGCATAACGATGTCCTGCAGCGTCTCTATACCAGCTACGACCAGATGGTTTATTTCTGTCTGCCAATAGCCGAAATGGACTACTACGACCTGCAGCCCACCCCACCGGAGTTTCTGCACTATGACCTGATGGCAGGAGAAGTGAGTGAGGGATTCATGCCCAGGGGAAGTTACAACTCTATCACGTGAGGCTGCACATCGGTGTCGTGCGTTGCCAGCGACTCAACACAATCGGGCGAGACACTTTGCTCGCGAATCCACTGGAGCGACTGCCGCTGCATCTGCTAATCGAGCAACAAGAGATTGGAGAACATTAGAAACATATTTAATATATACGTACTATTTACTTTTTTAGAAATTTTATAGGTTTTGTTCAAGTGTTTGTTTGGTGGGCAAAAAAAATAATGTAACTTTGCACATAGTATTCATTTTTCTCTATGAGAACTATTTTAACGAAAGACAAATAAATATTATGAGCAACATCAAACTTGACATCACAAAGGCTGCTTGCTTCCTTGAAGCAGGAGCAGTAGAGGCCTTCGAGCCAAAGGTGAAAGCCGCACAAGAGGCTTTGGAGAACGGAACGTGCCCCGGAAACGACTTCCTTGGGTGGTTACACCTTCCATCAAGCATCACCGAAGATTTCCTTAACGAGATTGAAGAGACAGCAAAAGTGCTGCGTGACAATTGTGAGGCAGTGGTTATTGCCGGTATCGGAGGTTCATATCTTGGTGCTAAGGCGGTAATTGAAGCACTTAGCAACAGTTTTGCATGGCTTGTAGGCGACAAGAAATCTCCCACAATTCTTTTCGCTGGCAACAATATCGGCGAAGACTATCTGAGCGAACTTACAGAATACCTGAAGGGAAAGAAGTTCGGAGTAATCAACATCTCTAAGAGTGGAACGACAACAGAGACTGCTCTCACTTTCCGTCTGTTGAAGAAGCAATGTGAAGACCAGATTGGCAAGGAGGAAGCAAAGAAAGTGATTGTTGCCATCACCGATGCGAAGAAAGGTGCTGCCCGCACTTGTGCCGACAAGGAAGGATATAAGAGTTTCATCATCCCAGACAATGTGGGAGGTCGTTTCTCTGTGCTCACTCCTGTGGGACTGCTGCCTATAGCATGCGCAGGCTTCGACATCAAGGCACTTGTAAAGGGTGCTCAGGAAATGGAGAAAGCATGCGGCAAGGATGTGCCATTTGCAGAGAACCCAGCAGCACAATATGCTGCCGTTCGTAACGGTCTTTACCAGAACGGAAAGAAGATTGAGATCATGGTGAACTTCCAGCCGAAACTTCACTTCATGAGCGAATGGTGGAAGCAACTCTACGGTGAGAGCGAAGGCAAAGACAAGAAAGGCATATTCCCAGCATCGTGCGACTTCACAACAGACCTCCACTCTATGGGTCAGTGGATTCAGGACGGTGAGCGCACCATCTTCGAGACAGTGATCAGCGTTGAGGAGCCCAACAAGAAACTGCTTTTCCCAAGCGACGAAGAGAATCTCGACGGACTGAACTTCCTTGCAGGCAAGCGTGTTGACGAGGTGAACAAGATGGCAGAACTCGGAACCCGTCTGGCACATGTTGATGGCGGTGTGCCTAACATACGCATCACAATGCCAAAACTCAACGAGCAGTATCTCGGGCAGATTATATATTTCTTCGAGATTGCATGCGGCATCAGCGGCAACGTGCTTGGTGTGAACCCATTCAACCAGCCAGGAGTTGAGGCATACAAGAAGAATATGTTTGCCCTTCTGGATAAGCCAGGATATGAGGCAGACTCAAAGGCAATAAAAGAAAGACTGACAAAAGAAAAATAAGATGGAAATTCAACCCAACCCCCAACTACTCTCGAGGGACTACAATTCAGAAAACCTCCCCTCGGGGAAGTTGGAGGGGGTAATTAAGCGATATCTTGAAAGGACTGGCTTTAGGGAATTCTGCCCTAAAGCAGTTCTTTTTGATATGGACGGCGTACTTATGGACAGTATGCCCAATCATGCCATTGCATGGCAACGCTCGATGGCTTCGTTCGGAATAAACATGAGCAAGGATGATGCTTATGCCACAGAAGGTGCCAGAGGTGTTGACACCATAAAAAGAATGGTGAAGGCGCAACAAGGAAGAGACATTGATGAGGCAGAAGCACAAATGATGTATGACGAGAAAACACGTCAGTTCGGAATGTTGCCAAAGCCACAAATCATGGACTTTGCTCTTCAACTACAAGAAACGATACACCATGCGGGACTTCAAATATGCATCGTTACAGGTAGTGGACAGCGCCCATTAATCAACAGACTTCTTGAAGAGTTTCCGAGAGTGACAAGAGAACGTCTTGTCACGGCATACGACGTGAAAAACGGCAAACCACTACCCGACCCTTATCTGGCAGGAATGAAGAAATGCAACGTCGAGCCATGGGAAACAATCGTTGTTGAGAATGCGCCACTTGGCGTGATGTCTGGCGTGGCATCCAACGCCTTAACAATAGCGGTGAATACCGGTCCCCTGCCCGACTCTGCTTTATGGGATGCAGGAGCAGATGTGGTACTGGCAAATCTGAAGGAAGTTTGCGAGTTTATGAGTTTGTAAGTTTGTGAGTTTGCGAGTTTATGAGTTTGTAAGTTTGCGAGTTTATGAGTTTGTGAGTTTATGTGTTTGTGAGTTTATGAGTTAATTCAATCTCACCACTTCCATAACATTTGTGATGCTCAGCATCATAAATGACACAAAACTGACCGGGCGCCACTCCCTGTATCATATCGTCGGCACAAATCTCATACGAGCCATTGCCCAGAGCATGCAATGTGGCATTATGGAACTCTGGTGTATGGCGTATCTTAAACGTAACCTTTTCGGGCAACTGTTTTTCTGTCAGATAGTGGAAGTCGCGCATTCCGAACTCATTGCGCCATGCCTGACGAGGTTCATAGCCATTAGCGACAAAGAGCACATTGTTCTCGATGTCCTTACGAACGACATTCCACGGACCGCCGCCGAAACCCAATCCGTGACGCTGCCCTATGGTGTGGAACCAGAGTCCCTTATGCTTACCGAGCACCTTGCCAGTGGCCACATCGACAACATCTCCGGGATTCTCACCAAGATATCGTTTAATATAATCGTTATAGTTTATCTTGCCAAGAAAACAGATGCCTTGCGAGTCCTTGCGCTTTGCATTCACCAGATGCTCACGCTCGGCAATCTCGCGCACCTCGTCCTTCATGTAATGGCCTATGGGGAAGATGGCTTTCTTCAGTTGCCAATCGTAAATCTGAGCGAGGAAGTCGGTCTGGTCTTTAACAGGGTCAGGACTTGTGGTGAGCCACTTCTTGCCGTCTATCCATTCCGTCTGCGCATAATGACCAGTGGCAATAAGGTCATACTGATGTCCCATCTTCTCGTCAAAAGCACCAAACTTTATCAGTCGGTTACACATCACATCAGGATTGGGAGTGTAGCCGGCACGCACCTTTTCCATAGTGTAACGTGTCACCTTGTCCCAATACTCCTTATGGCAATCCACCACCTGCAACTTGCAACCGTAACGAGCAGCCACCGCCGTTGCCATCTCAAGGTCTTCCTCCGACGAACAATCCCACTCCTCTGTTTCGTCAGGTCCTATCTTGATGTAAAAGCAGTCGGGGTGGATATCCATTGATGCAAACTCATGGACAACAACAGAACTATCGACGCCTCCCGACAGCAGTACGGCAATGCGTTTTCCGTCTATTTCTTCCTTTTTCATAGTGCAAAGATACTTCATTATAATTATATAATGTGTCTTTTTATGTTTTTTTAATTCTACAATACACTATTTGTCAAAGAAAAAGGCTATCTTTGCCTTGCATTAATCGCTAAACATAATCAAAAGAAACTATATGGAAACTTTAAAGAACCAATTCCTCGAAGTGACAGTCTCGTCACTCGGAGCAGAACTGCAAAGCATCAAAGACTCTAACGGTAACGATTATCTCTGGAACGGCAACCCCGACTTCTGGCCACGCCGCTCACCAATCCTCTTCCCCATCGTGTGTGGTTTATGGCAAGGACAATATCGCACCGAGGGACAGACATTCAATATGGAGCGTCACGGATTTGCTCGCGACACCGAGTTTGAACTCATCCGTAAGACCGACGACCGCCTGACATACGTACTGAAAGACTCGGAAGAGACAATGAAGCAGTACCCATACCGATTTATGCTCAGCATCACCTACCGTCTGGAGAAGAACACCATCCACGTCATCTGGCATGTTCACAACACCGACACTCAGGAGATTCACTTCCAGATAGGCGGTCACCCGGCATTCTTCGTGCCCGGAGCAAAAGCGGGCGAGCCCCTGAAGGGCAAACTCAATCTTCATAACGACAAGCCCGTTGAGCGCATCTTCGGCAACGTTGGAGGGTGTATTATCCCCGGACATCATGAAGTTAAGACGGAGAACTCTATTTGGAAATTCACCGAGGATAGTTTCAAGGACGATGCCGTAATCTTCGACCAGAGCCAGATAAAGACCATTTCTCTGCTCAACGAAGAAGACAAGCCAGTCGTAACGCTCAACTTCCGCACACCAGCCGTCGGCATCTGGAGTCCATACGGCAAGCATGCCCCATTCGTATGCATCGAACCGTGGTACGGCATCCACGACTTCGCTGAATATAAAGGCGAGTTCCGTGACAAGTACCTCATGAACCATCTGCAACCCGGCGCATCATTCCTTAGTGAATATACTATAGAGGTGAATGGGTAATAGGTATTAATCTCTACGGACTTTCAGGACAAAAAGGATAATTGTCCAAAGAGTCCAGGGAGTCCATAGAGATGTTTGCTGTTTCATTCATTGCTATCTGCCTGATGATAGATACTGACGATGTCGAAGTATGCCCTGAAACTAAGACATATACACTGGCTGTTTCAGGTGCGTTTATAGATTGGTGGCGTTTGTTTATCATCACAGAAATTAGAAAACATCTAACGTTCCCATCATGGTGCTTATGGAACATTTTGGGAACAAGCGAACCCACTGACCTTTGGCATATCTGCTGACAGTCAGTGGGTTCGCTTTTTCTTTTGTCATTCTTGACATGATGAATAGACATGAAAAGACGCATCTTTGTAATGTTTACAAAAAGGCACGCATAAAAACAAGAAACGATGCCACATGACATCGCTTTTCAGGAAGATAAATTGGATTTTACTTCTTTCTATTGGTTTTCTTCGCTTTTATCTCATAAATGACGCTGATAAAAGCAATGAATACACCTATCACGCCTACGAGTAGGCATATTAAATCAAAGTTCTCTTTTGTCCAAGAAATTATAATTTCCATAAAATTTATTTGTGGTAAACATACGATTTTTCTTCCATTTTCAATTTAAAATCCTTGCAAAGATAATGTTATTTGGCAATCAATGGAAAAGCAGAGAACAACTCCAGCGCAGAGGATGTCTCATTAATGAGTTTGCTTCTGACAAAGGTCTTCGACTTCGTGTCGTTCAGCACCTCGCCAAGTCCCTGCATCAGGAGTTTTGGGCTGGCCTCACGCACATGCTCTGCACACCATGCGGCATATTCGCTTATGCTCTTCCCCGTTCTTTCCATGACAATCTCTTCATTTATCTCTGTATGGTTCTGTAAGAAGAACAACACATCATAAATATCACGTGGAGAGAGGCGTTCACCCATAGCACATAGTTTATGAGCGAACATATCAGGCATAGTCATCACTCTAATATCTGTACCTGCCAAAGAACGCATCTCGTAGTGGTTCGGGTATTGACGGATAGAAATTTCCACTTTTAACATTCTTTCTCCCTTCCCATAATTCAGTACAAACACAGGACCATAGAGTTTCTTCGCTTCATCATCAATTGTACCAAAGCGGGTCAGAATAGCGCGCACCTTGTCATATACCATATCAAGTTTATCTGGATCAAGAAGGTTGAAATCCAGGTCGGTAGAGAAACGGTTGAGGTTGTGGAAGAACATCAATGAGGTACCACCCTTGAATGCCATGACATTGCAGAGATCCTTATCTTTAAAAATAAGGCTTAGGATCTGCGCCATATAGAGTTTATGCTTATTCTTGTCCATGATTAATTTAGTTTTAGCAATTCGGAAACTCTCACTGTCAGCACCTTCGACTGATAAAGTGGAAGCAATTGTTTGACTTTTGTTTTGTTCAATGGATGAAGGTTATCGAAATAGCAGTTTCCTGCACTTAGATAAACCATGTCGAGGAATGCCCGTTCAGGAGTTGCTATCAATATGTTGTCATGCTGCTCAATACCCTCCATTCCAATCCATAATTCAGGATTGATGATTCGAAACTGATAGGTTTTGTCATCTATTTCAACGATACGATTCAAGTAACTTACACATGTTATGGCGTTGTCATACTGAAACACCACACCTGCCCGCTGAAGCACATACTCCAGTGAGATATAAGCAGGACGGAAGAGGCTACAAGCCATTTCCTGCTCATTGTAGGATGCTTTGGTATAGATACCACGACGAGGATTACCTATCTTGCCCTCCTTTATATAATAATGAAGTGATTGAGTAAGTTTCTGACTATTTTCACACTCCATCAACATTCTTAGTGATTGGATGTTGAACACAGATCGAGAACTATTCAGAATCACTTCCAATACATTCTTTTGCGAACTCATAATAAGAATAAATTATATTATTGGTTTGCAAATTTAGTGACAAATATTGAATTGTGCAATAATTAACTGGCAATTAAGCATTTTTTCTTAATTATTGTACATCTATACAATCATATGTCATCTCTTTTTCTCATTTTGGAACAAGCAAAGCAGATTTACACACTCGCATAATTGCAGTTTTTCGTTGTTTTGCTATAGCGAAACTTGGTACGGCATCCACGACTTTGCTGAATATAAAGGTGAGTTCCGTGACAAGTACCTCATGAACCATCTGCAACCCGGCGCATCATTCCTCAGTGAATATACTATAGAGGTGAATGGGTAATCTCACGAAAGGAAACCTCCTCTATCCCCCCAGAAAGAAACCCCTCCTCTATCCCCCCGAGGGGGGAGGTAGTGTTTGTCTTGGTGTAGGTGGCAATGTAATCCAAGAAGTCTAAAAAGTCCGTAGAGGAATAAACGTGTGTTTACGTTGTCATTAATAGTAGCATGGAATGTAAGGAGATACTAATGGCTGTGCAAGAGATATCAAACGGGAGAACAATGTTATTAACTTTGTTGAACAAAGTTATTAAGATTGTCGAACAAAGTTAATAGGATTGTTGAACAAAGTTATTAACTTTGTTACCCCACTTGTATCTCATTGTAATCCAAGAAGTTACAAGTGGGGCAACAAGGAGATGTTTTCTGGCTTCTAAAAGGATGTGTTTACTTGCCCAGAAACTTAGAGGAGATGTATTCGTTGAACTGCTCCCTGTAGTTTTCTCCTATGGGAATGTAAGCCTCACCGGGCATTATGACTCGGTTCTTGTTCACTTCGAGAATAGCACGGAGATTGATGATGTAACTCCGGTGTATGCGCATGAACATATTAGAGGGCAGACGCTCCTCGAGTTTCTTCATCGACAGAAGCACCACAATGGGTTTCTCGCGATGTTCGGCATAAATCTTGAGATATTCGCTCATGCCCTCGACATACTGTATGTCTGACAGTTGGAGGCGCACGATGCGGTATTCGGTCTTCAGGAATATGGCATCGTCGGCATCAACAGATGACAGAGAGGCAGTGTTCAGCATTTCGTATCTCTGGCGCACTTTATCCGCCGCCTTCGCGAAATCATCCTCGTTGTAGGGTTTCAGCAAATAGGCAACGGCATCGACGGAATAACCTTCGACGGCATAGTCGCTGTATGCCGTTACGAAAACCACTATCGGGGCTACCGGGAGAGACTTGACAAACTCCATGCCGTTAACGTCAGGCATCTGGATATCGCAGAAAATGGCATCTATGCTCTCGTTCTTCAGTATCTCGGAAGCCTCGAATGTGCTCTGACATTCAGCCACAAGTTCCAGATAGGGTACCTTTTTTATATATGCGCCGAGTTTCTGCAGGGCGAAAGGTTCATCGTCTATTGCTATACACTTTATCATTTTTCAACAAACAGTTTGTTTAGTTTTAATACTACGGAATACTCATTGTCACGGTCGTCAATATCGAGGTCGTAGTCGTTGCCATAAAGCAACGCCAAGCGTTGTCTGACATTCTTTAGCCCCACACCACCCTCTTCGGCAATTTTGTTTTGCGGTTTCGGGTGTTTGCTGTTACGGCATGTGAACACGAAACAGCCCTCGCTCTCACGGATGTCGATATCGACGAACGACGACTGACGATAACTGATGCCATGCTTGAAGGCATTCTCGACAAAGGTCAACAGCAACAGGGGTGGTATTTCGCCGTCGGGGAGACCTTCTTGAACATTGAAAGCGACGCTGACATCAGATGAATAGCGCAGCCGCATCAGCGAGATGTAACTTGTGATGAAGTCCACTTCGTGGCGGATGGGAATAACGTTGCGCTCACCGTCGTAAAGAACGTAGCGCATAATCTTAGACAGCAGCACTATCGCCTCTTTCGACTTCTCAGGGTCGATGTCAACAAGCGCATGGATGTTGTTCAGCGTGTTCATGAAGAAGTGCGGGTTTATCTGGTACTTCAGATAGTCGAGGCGCTGGCGAAGGTTCTCTTTCTCGAGTTCCTCCATCGCCTTGCGGTCTTCCTCGTTCTTGAACATCTGCTTGATACCGACGTTTATGCCGAGCATCATACACACCAGTACGAACGAAAATATGTGTTCGAGTCCGGCATTTGGTGGCGGTGGCATGGGGTCGTGAGGTCTTTCGGGCGGTGGCATCTCGTGCATCATGGGCTTTGGTTCGCCCCTGTCAGGGCCAGGACCGTGAGTGCATTGGTATGCAACGAACAATGCCAAGAGACATGCAACACCGATGAAATAAATTTTCTTCTTGTTCTTATAGACAAAGAGAGGTGCCAAGAGAGCGTTGTGAAACAAGAACACGACGAGATAAACGAGATATAACGCCCAGATATGCAATATCTTGTTCCACCCGAACTCCACCTTTTCATCAATAATGGAGGTGGCCACAAGGCTTATGAGCGGTGCTGCCAAGAGCACCACCCATATAGCGAGATAGATCAGGTTTTCCCTATGCGTGTTATGTTTCAAAAGTCTCATAGTGTATTAATTGAAGTTTCGCAAACTCAACTTCCTTGGAGTTAAGGAGTTCTTTGCAGGCAAAGCGGCCAAAGGTCGAGCGATTGGAAAGTAGGCGTTGTCTTAACTCCATAACTCCATAACTCCTTAACTCCTTCAACTTGCGAAAGTTGTGTATTAATTATAACGTGGACTTGCATTAAAAATTGCGTCAGGCAGTATTATTGCCAACAGGGACACGGCGATTAGTGGAATCCTCCGCCACCAGGGCCACCCATTCCACCGCCCATTCCGCCTCCCATTCCGCCAGAGATGGTGGTGCTTGTGGTGAACGTGCCAAGAGGACTGTTCGAGGTGCCACTAAGTGTTGCCGCAGGCACGAAGCCATAGAACGATGTTCCTGTTGCCGACGTTGCTGAATATATGGAATAGGTGGTGCTGCTCTTGAACGAAGGACTGCTCACAACCAGTGTCTCATTGTTAAGCGACCGCGGCAATGCAAGTGCAAAGATGCAGTTGGCGCCATCGGTGACGGCGAGATAACTTCCCGACGATGTCGTGATGCCCTTCGCCACTGCTTTCTGCTGTGAACCCGAGGCAGCCTCGTTGCCACCTCCCAGACCGATAACGGTTCCGCCGGTGATGCTCATAGTTTTGCCTTCATAGACATCAAGTCCCTCTTCGGCACCGCTGCTACCAATCCCAATGACCACTCCACCTGTGATGTAGAAGTTACCGTTGGAGTCGATGCCATCGTTGCCTATTGCCAGACAATACACCTGACCGCCAGAAATGGTGAGGTCGCCCTTGGAGTTAATGCCGTCATCATAAGTATATGTGGCGACTTCGCCGCCAGAGATGGTCATCGTTGACTTCGACTCTATTCCCTCGCAACCTTCACCTCCGAGGGCACGAACTATGATGTTGCCGCCGGCAATGCTCATAGCGCCGTCTGCCTTAATGCCCTTCGCCTTGGAGTCGAGCGATGAGTTGTAGGTGTATGTGCTGCCTTCGGTGATTACATTAATGGTTCCGTCTGTAATGGTGAATGTCTGGTCAACACTGATACCTTTGCCACCCTTACCGGTGCTCTTGGCATTGAGTTCGCCACCAGCCATTGTGAAGATGCTGTCAACCTTAAGTCCCGCAGCGCCTGTAACATCATTGTCATCGGAATCATATACCGCGTTACCCGACGAGATGAGTGTTGTGCGACCGCCGTCCTTGAAGAAATAGCCCTCAGTGTTTATGGCCTTCGACGCCTGTGCTGACACTTCCACATTGAGCACGCCGCCACGAATAATCACGCCGTCGTTGGTCTTTATTCCATGTCCTGCCACCGACTTCACATAGATGTTTGTGTTAGGACGGATATAGATGTAATCGTCAGAGCAGATACCGTTTTTGTAATATCCGAACACAAAGAGTTCGCCTCTGCCAGAGAAGCGTAACTTATCTTCGCTGAAGAATGCTCCCTTTGCATCCTCGCCATCGGCAACCACATAGTTGACTCCGTCGGCAAGGGTATTGGTTGTGCCATCTTCTACAACCACAAAGGCATTACCGTTTTGTATGTTGATGGCTGGTCCAGTGGGGTTGGTGATATTAGCATCAGACAAGACGAGTTTGAACTTCTTGTCGCTGTAAATCTTCAACGAGCCGTCTGTTGTGGTGCCACACACCTTTAACACAAGACCTTTTGCAGTGGCATTAATAACGGCATAGGCACCATCGGTGGTGACGTCAACTCCTTCAGCCGTGCCGTCTATTGTAACATTGCCCTCAGAATAGTTAAGTGTTACAGTTGTCTTTTCAGAAAAGTCGTTCTCCCAATACTCGCCGTAATATTCATCAGTCTCATCGGTGGTTATTGTCTCAGTTTCAGACAGCGCCTCGGTGTTGACGGCAATGGCGAATGTTGCCAGATTGCCATAGACATTTGTTGCCGACGATGAGCCGCCACCGCCAGGAATGGTTCCTCCACCAGGAATAACAATGTCCGAATAGTCAGGAGTAATAACATTATCCTCTGTGCACGATGCAAGCACAAAGAATGAAATAAGCAAATAAGTTATCCTTTTCATAATTGACACGTTTTAGAAGTTAAATAATATTCCTATCGTTTTGATGTTTTCTATAAATAACTAAAAGTTATTAGTCTGTTTTGCCGTAGGAGGTGACGTGTCTCACGTCACAAGCCGTGATTTTGTGACGTGAGACACGTCACCTCCTACTTGTACGATGCAAATATAAAAGGATAAAGATGAAACACGAAATAAATTCAATTAAACAGCCGAAACAATCAACGAAAAAAGAGGGTTGGAACATGATGCCCAACCCTCTAAGAATAATTAAATAAATGATTTATACGCCTGGTGCTGGCGGAACTTGTGCGCCCTTCTTCTTTCCCTTAACGGCGAAGAAGACAATGGTTCCGATGATAATCAGCAGCAACGGGATACCGATAAGCGGACGATAGAATATCCATGCGATTGCGATAATGAGCAGACTCCATACAAATGCGAAGATACCGCAGATGAGGTTAACACCGAAGTTGAGGATGTTAGCAACGAACGGAATAATCTTGGCAAGTGTTACAAGGAAGCCAAATACGCCCTTAAGTCCGAGGAATACCATGATGAAACCGAGGATACGAAGACCCCACTTCAGCATGTTGTTCTCGCTCTCCTGGTGTGCAAACATCTCTTCCTTAGAAACGTCACCACTCTCAACACGTGTGAACTCTTTCTTGTTCTTTCCAACATACTTCTGGAAAGTGTTGCCCTTTACCTTAGAGATGAGAGAAATCTTATGAGGCTTAACAACGGTGAACGCTACGCGAACATCACCTACCTGAGGAGCAGAAGGAGAAGCACCGATGTAAATCTCGCCGTCACCCTGATGTATGTAACGTGCCTTATACTTATTGTTTGTCTCAACAGGAACGAACTCCTTGATAGAGTCGTTGGCTGCTGTAGAGTCGTTCTGAACTGCCTGAGCCTGTGGCTGTGCTTGTGCCTGTGGCTGTGGCTGAGCAGCAGCAACACCGCTATAGCGGCCACCGAAACTTGACACAGTACGTGCAACTTGGTCATCGAGTTGACGCAACTGGTCGTCAGTGATGCTGATAGGAGCAGACTCTGAACCACCAATAGAGTGGATGATGAACTCTGGCAACTTATATGCACCGAAGGTTACATTCTCTGCATACACTGAGTTGTCCTCAATAGAAGCGAGAACTCCATTGAAAATATTTGCATACTGAGGATCTGCAAAGTTAGAAGAGTTTACAGGAGTGGAAACCCACTGCTTGTCATAAGTGTATGTGGTGACAGTCTCTTCACTTCCGCCCAGTTTGTCACGCTTTTCCTGTTTCTGATGCTCTACCCATTGATAGTACTGAACAGTGCGTCTAAGATTGATTGCATTAACCTCGAAACCGAATGTAGGGTCTTTCAGCATGTCGTCGGTCTTGGCATCGCCTGTGGCATGTACCAGTTGTCCGTCAAACTCTGAACTGACCTTGTTGATGTTTTCCATATCAACAGCGGTCTCACTTACTTCTTCAAGAAGTTTTGCGTTGGCAACGGCATTACCTTCGTTCCACCAAAGGAGCGCAGTACCTGCCAAAAACAGGGCAATACCTCCAAAGATACCGCCGCATGAATTTTTCACTCGCGAGCCATAACTCGTCGTTGTAGTTGTTGTGTAAGCCATAAGTTTTAAGTTTTATTAGTTAAATGAAAATATATGTTACTATATTAGAATGCTTCTCTGTACTTTCCTTCTTCTTTGTCCTCGAGCATGCTGAGGTAACTGTTATAGCGGCTCTCGCTTATATAGTGTTCCTCAACGGCTTTCCTGACAGCACAGTTGGGCTCATGTGTATGAGTACAATTAGCGAACTTGCAATCCTTAGAGAATCGGAATATCTCCTTAAAATACCCGCATATCTCCTCTGGTTCCATATCGAACGTTCCGAAACCTTTGATTCCTGGAGTGTCGATAGCCCATCCTCCGAACGGCAAACGCAGCATCTCGCTGAACGTGGTGGTGTGCATTCCGGTGTTATGGGCATCACTGATTTCCGCAGTCTTCAGATTAACTCCCGGTATGAGTTGGTTTAGCAGTGTGCTCTTCCCCACTCCACTGTTGCCGCTGAAGAGAGTTATCTTGTCCTTTAGCAACGACTCCATTGACGATAGTGTGTCTGGAAGAGTGGCAGAGATTTGCAAGCATTTGTAACCAATGGTTTCATACAGGTTTACCATCATCTCCTGATAACGTCTCTCGTCATCATCGAGGAGGTCGGTCTTGTTGAACACCAATACCACCGGCACTCTGTATGCCTCTGCCGAAGCGAGGAAACGGTCGATGAACGTTGTGCTTGTCTCCGGATAATTAACCGTCACTATCAGCAACACCTGGTCAACGTTGGCCGCGATGATATGGCTCTGCTTGCTGAGGTTTGGCGACTTGCGAATTATATAATTGCGCCTGTCAAGAATCTCGGTTATGAAAGCCGTACCTTCTTTATTGACCGTTATGCTAACTCTGTCACCAACAGCAACAGGATTAGTGCTTCTTATACCCTTAAGACGGAAGTTGCCTTTTATTTTCGACTCTACAACCGTGCCTTCTTCGGTAAGCACAGAATACCAAGAGCCTGTGTTTTTGATTACAAGTCCGTTCATCAGCAATCTGTTTTAGAGAGAAGCGGCATACTATACCGTCATTATCTCCTTTGTCTTTGCTGCCAACAAGTCGTCAATTCTCTTGATGAACTTGTCATGTAGTTTCTGAAGTTCGGCCTCTGCATCCTTCTCGTTGTCTTCGCTAAGTCCGTCCTTGATGCCCTTCTTCAGTTTCTCCTTTATCTCACTTCTCACATTGCGCACCTCGACCTTGGTCTTCTCGCCGATTTTGTTGCATTGCTTAACAAGTTCCTTGCGGCGTTCCTCGGTTGGTTGCGGAATAGAGAGGCGAATAATCTCGCCATTGTTCTCAGGCGTAATGCCTACATCACTTGCCATTATGGCTTTCTCGATGTCGCGAATGGCCTTGCGGTCCCATGGTTTGATAACAATAGTACGAGCATCTGGCACTGTGACGCTTGCCACTTGGTTTAATGGCACCATCTGTCCATAACTGCTGACTTTTACTCCAGAAAGAATAGCGACATTAGCACGTCCTGCGCGTATCTTGGCGAGTTGGTCGTCAAGGAACATTGCAGCCATTTCCATTCTCTCTTCACTTTCCTTTAAGGTTGCTTTTACGTCAATCATATTTCGTAATATTAGGTTTCCAAATGACAAAATTATAATAATATTTTCATATTTGCAACAAAAATTAAAAAAAAATCACTTTCCAAGTTGTTTTGACAACAATGAAGTAACTTTTTCAAGGTATTTCTTATCAGTTTCGTCAAACGCAGACAGTTCCTTGCTGTCAATATCGAGGACTCCCCACACCTTACCAGCAGCACCAAACATAGGCACGACTATCTCTGAACGTGAAAGGCTGCTGCATGCGATATGGCCAGGAAAGGCATCGACATCAGGAACAACAAGGGTCTCGCGTCTGGCCCATGCCGTTCCGCACACACCTTTATTATAAGGTATATGGTAGCAAGCCACAGTGCCTTGGAATGGTCCAAGACGTAGTTCGTCATCATTCACGAGATAAAAGCCCGTCCAAAAGAACTGCGGCATAGTACTTGCGAGTGCCGCGCTGACATTTGCCAACACACCCGTCTCGTTGTCTTCTCCATCAATCAAACTTTCTATCTGGAGCAGAAGCATTTCGTAAGTTTCTTCTTTTTTTGTCATAACAACAGTTATTTCACGACTCAGACTCTTGCATCTCAGCTTGTACGATATTTGTGAGTTCTACAAACTGAGCCACACTGAGTTGCTCTGGACGCTTCGTCATTATCTCTTGCTGATAGAATCCATCAGATGGAGTCGTGGTAAACATCTGGCGCAGACTCACCCGAAGCATTTTCCTTCGTTGGTTGAACACTGTCTTTACGAGCCTTTTAAACAATTTCTCGTCACATCCGAGTTCTGAGACATTGTTTCTGGTCATTCTTATAACGGCACTCTTCACCTTTGGAGGTGGATTGAATACTGTTTCATCGACAGTGAAGAGGTATTCAACATCGTACCATGCCTGTATCAAGACACTAAGTATTCCGTATGCCTTATTACCCGGCTCGGATGCTATTCGCAGAGCGACCTCACGCTGAATCATACCTGTGCAACATGGTATAAGGTCTTTGTTGTCTATCATCTTGAAGAAAATCTGCGATGATATATCATAAGGATAATTGCCTGTGAGCACAAACTGGCGGCCATCAAACACATCATCCAGCGACATACGCAAGAAGTCGGCACCGATGATATTCTGCTGAAGACGAGGAAAATGCTCGTTGAGATAAGCCACACTCTCGCGGTCTATCTCAACAACTTTAAGGTCGCGAGGCTTGTCAACAAGGTATTGAGTCATTACTCCCATGCCAGGCCCCACCTCAAGAACAGGAATATCAGGATAGGCATCAACCGTATCTGCTATTCTCTTGGCTATCCCAAGGTCGATGAGAAAGTGCTGCCCGAGATTCTTCTTTGGTCTAACTTGTTTCATTAACGTTTGTTTTTAATGGTGCAAATATACGAAATGTTTGAGAAATATGCAACACCGTAGAAACAAACATCATAACATTGAATAAACCATCACATAATTTGAGTTGGATTCCACATAGAGTGGCACCGTGACGTTGTCAAGCATGTTGGTGGCAGAGATGCTGTCGCCCACATTCACTTTAATATTCTTAAAATCAAGGTGTTCAGAGGAGAAGAGTTTATACACGGTTTCCTTTGCGCACCAATGTATGAGCAAAGAATTGATGTCGTCAGCACGCTCGTCTTCACGCATAAACCGACTGGCTATTTTTTCCACTCGACTGCTTACATACTCTATATCAATGCCAACGTTTTTATACTTTTCAGACAAGATAATAGCGACAAGACCACGAGTATGACTGATACTGATGTCAAAGCCGTTGTTTAGCAATGGTTTCCCATCTTCATTATGAAAGATTTCCACGTCATCGCCATTCATCATTTCTTTCAACAAGGCACGCTCACAGACATATTCCATACAACGCGCTTTGCTCTTATACTTCTTTTCTGCCGTAATCTGAACGTCTCTAAGATAATCATCATTAGAAGAATCGAACTCTCCTTCCGCCATTTCCCAGAGTCCGATTATGGCATCATCGTGTTTGAAAATCCTCAATAAAGGCATACGAAATGATTAATGCTCGCTGTTCTTTATAACCACCTTAACTTTTGAGATACGTCTTTCCTCAATCTCAAGAATCTCGAAGAGATAATTCTTATACTCAAGTTTCTCATGAATAACAGGGAAATCACCCTTCAATTCGAGCATAAGACCGGCAAGGGTATCAGCATCACCTTCGACATCACTGAACTCCTCGTCATCAATCTCAAGTGTCTTACAGAAATCAGACATAAGAGTCTTGCCTTCAAAGATATACGTATTACGATTCAAGCGGGTGTAGAATTTCTCATCCTCGTCATATTCATCGTTAATCTCACCGACAATTTCCTCCAAAATATCTTCAAGAGTGACAATGCCACTTGTGCCTCCATACTCATCAACCACTATTGCAATGTGCACTTTGTTCTCTTGGAACTCACGCAACAGGTCGTCAATCTTTTTTGTTTCTGGCACAAAATAAGGTGGACGAATGAGGCTTTGCCATCTGAAATTGTCTGGCTTGCCAAGATGTGGCAGCAGGTCTTTTATATACAGGATTCCTCTTATATTGTCGCTGTTCTCCTGATAGACTGGTATTCGGCTGTAGTTATTCTCCACTATGCAATGGAGCACTTCCGCAAACGAACTTTTAATATCAAGGTCAACGACATCCTGTCGGCTTGTCATCACCTCCTTTGCTGTTTCATCACCGAAACGTATAATACCTTGAAGAATGCTTTGTTCGTCCTTTATATCCTCTTTGTCCGTCAATTCCAACGCTTGCTCAAGGTCGTCAACGCTCAGCACATGAGCCTCAGGCTGGACAACCTTTTCTGCAAGAATGCCACTTCTTAGAAGTATTGTCGCCAACGGCCAGAACAGTTTCATAAGGAAACTTATGCCGCCAGCAACCTTTCTGCAAAATGAGAGCGGACTTTGACGCGCATATATCTTAGGCATTATCTCGCCAAAAAGCAGCAATAGGAACGTAAGGATAATAGTGATGCAAAGGAACTGAAGCCAATATGCTTTACCAAAATCGACAACTCTTGCAAACACAAAATTGCAGAGCATGATTATTGTGACGTTAACGAAATTGTTGGTAATAAGAATCGTAGCAAGCGTGCGCTCACTCTCTCCCCTCAGATATTCAATCTTTTTATCGGCTGGTATTCTCTCCGGATCAATCTCGCTTATATCTTTTGGCGTTAGACTGAAGAAAGCAATCTCGGAACCACTGGCAAAGCCCGAGACAACAAGTAGTATGGCAGCCAAGATGGCTGCCACATATACGCCTGCAGTAGGTTCCACTAATGTAACCTCGCTAAATGCGTTTGTTATAAATGTAAAGTCCAAAACTTATCAGTGTTTATTGTTTTCAAAAGGGCATGCCGTCTTCCTCTTCTTCCTTCTTCTGGTTTCCGTCTTTTGATGGCGCAGATGTTTGTGGCTGGGCGACAGGCCTTGGAGACAGCAACTCCATATTTTCTGCATGTATCTCGGTCATATAATGCCGCTGACCTTTCTTGTCATCATAACTTACATAACGGATTCTGCCTTCTATATAGAGTTTATCTCCAGTATGGACATATCTTTCGACTACTTTGGCAAGGTTGTTCCATAAGCGAATAGTATGCCAATCTGTTCTATCGGGCACTTGTGTACCATTCTGCAATGTGTAGCCTCTCTCCGTTGTCGCGAGGCGCACCGTGGCATAAGCCTGGTCATGGTCATAGTACCTCACCTCTGGCTCTTTGCCTACATTTCCAATCAGCATCACTTTGTTCATGCCTTATGCTCTCCTTTCTTTATGATTTTACGCCTCTTTCCACTTTCCAAGGAAACGGAACTTGAAATTTTTGCCTTTCGCTGAAGGGAACTGGCTGCGACTATCCACACGCGAACGCAGATGGTCTATCATTCTATTATAACAATCAATGCCCGAATTAGCCTTGCAGAACACCACAAAATGAGTGTCACGATACTCATGCTTACCTGTTGCCGGCACAAGCACCACACGCTTGAAGTCAACACTCCCTTCATACCATCCCTCACGAATCTCACTTAATCGTGCAACCGATGGCGGAATGACATCGCGATGGTTTGCCTCGGCAGTGTTAGAACGCAATGCTTTCTTCTGCTTGAAGTCGAGCATTGTGGCTGCTTCTGTCTTTATGACTATGAAGTACACTCTTGGACGAACCTTATATCTCTTGGGATAATAGACCTCGCTATTTGCATAGTCACGAAGATCTAACTCCAACTCTTCGTTAAGGCCAATTTCTGGTATTGATGCCAAGAAATCCAGGGCATCATCTACATTGTGAACTAATGTCTCTTTGTCGAAATATCTTAAATAGAGATTCATGTGTTTTGTTTTTCTATAAATAACAACTGACTCGCATTCCCAAGTAAAAATAAAGAAAGAAGAACCGAATCTACAAATAAAAAATGGAGCGGAAAACGGGACTCGGACCCGCGACCCCAACCTTGGCAAGGTTGTGCTCTACCAACTGAGCTATTTCCGCAACCTGAATAAATGAGTGAAGAGGAGGAGACTCGAACTCCCACGTCGCAATTGACACTACCCCCTCAAAGTAGCGCGTCTACCAATTCCGCCACCTCTCCAACATGTAAACATTCTAAACAAATCTGTGCCCAGAACAGGACTCGAACCTGCACGCCTCGCGGCACACGCACCTGAAACGTGCGCGTCTACCAATTCCGCCACCTGGGCAATTACTGGCATCTTTGTTCAGAATGTTGAGCGGAAAACGGGACTCGGACCCGCGACCCCAACCTTGGCAAGGTTGTGCTCTACCAACTGAGCTATTTCCGCATTGATTACCCTCTTTCGTGGGTGCATTTCTCTAAATGCGGTGCAAAGGTAATGCTTTTTTTTGAACCCGCAAACTTTTTTGCTGTTTTTTTTCAAATCATTTTATGCAACGGGGAATTTCAATCCATTCTATCACGATAGTCATCATAACTGTACTCGCGCAACGCTACAAGTTCGCCATCGCCTTTCAACAAACATATAGATGGATGAGTGATGCCATTAAACATGCACGTTTTTACTGTTGTATAATGCAGCATATCCTCAAAAATGACGTTCTCGCCTACTTGCAGTTCATGGTCAAAACGCCAATATCCCATAAAATCACCGCTAAGACAACTGTTGCCGCCCAAACGATATACAGGATGGTTTGCGTCATAAAGTTCCTTTGCTTCATCAAGCGAGACATCCTCTATTGTTTCTGCTCCGCGAACAACTGGCATATAAGGCATTTCAAGACAGTCGGGCATGTGGCATGTGAAACTGACATTCAATATTGCTGTCCGTATCCCCTTGTCCTCAACCACGTCAACGACCTGCGACACCAGAGGTCCTGTTTGCCATGCGAAGGCACTGCCTGGCTCAAGGATTATCTTTAGCCACGGATACCGTTGATGCAATCCCTTTATAATATTAATAAGGTGTGGCACATCGTAATCCTTGCGTGTCATAAGATGGCCTCCTCCTAGATTCAGCCATTTCAACTGGGGGAACCACTTAGAAAACTTTTCCTCTATGTGGACAAGAGTGCGCTCAAGCACGTCTGCCCCACTCTCACAATGGCAATGACAATGGAAACCTTCTATGTGTTGAGGCAATTTAGGAGGAAGTTTGTCGGCAGTTACGCCGAAACGAGTGCCCGGAGCACAGGGGTTGTAAAGTGCTGTCCCCACTTCCGAATATTCAGGATTTACCCTTATTCCTATGCTCAAACCATCATTATCAGCCAATACTCGCTCGCAATATCGTTCATATTGAGACAGAGAGTTAAATGTTACATGACTTGAGCACCGCGCTATCTCGTCTATCTCATAGTCAGTATATGCAGGAGAGAAGGTGTGAGCAGGACTCCCGAACTCCTCGAATGCAAGCCGCGCTTCATAAAGCGAACTGGCAGTTGTGGCGGAGATATACTCCTTGAAAATCGGGAATGTTTTCCACAGAGCGTAAGACTTAAAGGCTAATATTATCTCAACATCTGCCTGTCGAGACACATCGGCTATAAGAGCAAGATTTCTTCTCAAGAGATTCTCTTCAAGAACGTAACAGGGACGCTGCAGCCCTTCGTATGTGCGATTGTCTATTCTCATTGTTGCATATCTATTGTGATTGCAAAGATAATACATTTTGGCCGTGTAAACAAATAAGCACATGTCCAATTATTTTGACTATGCTCAATTTAAAACTATTTAATGAAATATTTATATGCAAAAATGTTGGTGTATGCTTTTTTTTTCATACCTTTGCGGTGTGGTAATCTTAATTCATAATGAAACTCGTTTTAATGACTAAGCCCACATTCTTTGTGGAAGAAGACAAAATACTATCCAACCTTCTTGATGAAGGCATGGATATTCTTCATATATATAAGCCTGAGTCATCCCCCATGTTCTTAGAGAGGCTCCTTTCGCTGTTGCCAGAGGAGTATTACAAAAAGATGGTGGTGCATGAGCACTACTACCTGAAGGAAGAGTATGGATTGCGAGGCATACACATTGACGAGCCTTTAGCACCCCTGCCCGCAGGTTACAAGGGAAAGTTCTCCAGAACCTGCACTTCCATAGAAGACCTGAAAGAAGCCAAGAAGAAGTCTGAGTATGTTTTTCTGAAATATATTTATGACTCTTATTCTGAACCAGAAAAGAAGAGCGGCTTCACGCTTGAACAGTTGTTGGAGGCACGCAAGCAAGGACTTATTGACAAGCATGTATATGCTCTCGGAGGAGTTAAGATTGACAATCTGAAAGAACTTAAGCAGATAGGATTCGGCGGTGTGGTTGTTTGTGGCGACATATGGAAACGCTTCAACATTCACAATCAGCAAGATTACAAGGAACTGCTTAACCATTTCATAAAGATAAAGAAAATAGTTGATTAACAACCAAATAAAACATTTCTCATTCAAAATAAAAGAACCAATGATTGACCAAAATTCTTTCATGGTATTCTCGGGAACAAACACGAAATACCTGGCAGAAAAGATTTGCAGAAGTTTAGGCTGTCCGTTAGGAAACCTTGTCATGACAAAGTTCTCCGACGGAGAGTTCGCTGTTTCCTATGAGCAGTCGATAAGAGGACGAGACATCTTCTTAGTGCAGAGCACATTCCCGCCATCGGACAACCTGATGGAACTCCTGCTGATGATAGACGCCGCAAAACGTGCTTCGGCTAAGAGCATTAACGCCGTCATTCCGTATTTCGGATGGGCAAGACAGGACAGGAAGGACAAACCACGCGTCAGCATTGGTGCAAAACTCGTTGCCGACCTTCTGAGTGCCGCAGGCATCGACCGTCTTATCACTATGGACTTGCATGCCGACCAGATACAGGGATTCTTCGATGTTCCCGTTGACCATCTCTATGCCTCTGGCGTTATCCTGCCATACCTGCAGGGGCTGGGACTTGATGACCTTGTAATCGCGTCACCAGACGTTGGCGGCAGCAAACGAGCAAACACCTTCGCCAAGTATCTTGGCTGCCCGCTCGTTCTGTGCAACAAGACAAGAGCAAGAGCAAACGTTGTGGAGAGCATGCAGATTATCGGTGACGTAAGCGGCAAGAATGTGGTCATCGTTGACGACATGGTTGACACCGCAGGCACCATAACCAAGGCTGCCGACATAATGATTAAGGCTGGAGCAAAGAGTGTAAGGGCATGCGCAAGCCATTGCGTCATGAGCGGCCCTGCCAGCGAGAGAGTTCAGAACAGTGCTCTCGAGGAGATTGTCTTCACAAACTCCATCCCATACACTCAGCAATGCACCAAGGTGAAGCAACTCTGCGTGGCAGACATGTTCGCCGAAACCATTCGACGAGTGCTTGAGAACAAGAGTATCAGCGACCAATATATAATTTAAGTATGAGCATGAACAAGGTCAAGGCATTTATCTCAATGACTGCCATTTCGCTTTCATTGTCTTCCTGCTTCCTTTCAGACAACACTCAGAAAGAGAACGACAACAAGGGCGGAGATGGCACAGAGGTGACAACAGACGGGAACAAAGAAATAGACGTGTCTAACCTGCATGTAGCAAAAGACTTCACTCTTGACGACATGAAAGGCAACAAGGTGAGTCTTATGAAAGTGGTTTCGGAAAGTAAAATCACAATACTTGACTTTTGGGCAAGTTGGTGTACGCCATGCATGAACGAGATGCCCAACCTTGTTAACATATACGACAACTATAGCGACGATGGACTTCAGATTGTAGGTGTCTCTCTTGACAATGACAAGAAATCGTGGCAGAATGCCGTTGAGGCAATGGGAATGAAATGGGTGCAGGTGTCCGACCTTAAAGGATGGGAAAGCGCTGCCGCCCAACTCTACCAAGTGGATGCCATTCCGCACACCGTAATCCTCGACAACGAAGGCCATATTCTGGCAAAAGACTTGAGAGGACATGAACTGGAAGAATTCATTTCCGACTACATTGAGTAAGTTGCATCTTTAAACAAGCATCTTTATGACAACCAAAATAGCCTATTTTGCTCGGCAAAATAGGCTATTTTAGTAAGTAATATAGGCGATTTTACTTTTCTGTTGACGTTATGTCACGCTACACATTGCACTCCTCGCCTTTTTCATTAAGCAACACCTTCTTGCGCCCTTTCTTCGCCTCGAAGTATGGGTACTCGTCGCGTAGCGAGATATTGTCATAGATGAAGTCTGCCACCACGGTGTTTATGCCGTCTGGAAGGATGAGACCGAGTTTCCCGTCTTTCTCTGCCACAATCGGCATCATTACGAAATCGTCAACATAGACATAACATGTGCGCAGGAAATCGTACTCTGGTTTCACTATCACATTGCCGTCATAGTCTTTCATTCCATATTTTCCGTTCTCCTCATACACCTCATGGAATCTGACATATTTCGACTTGATGCGGTCAAGATAGAAAGCCATGCGCTGCTTGTCGTTAATCATGGTGAGCATGTAATCGAAAGTGTCACAATAGTTTGCGATAGACCTTGCAAGAATTATCTTCATGTCAAGGCCGCTCAGAACCTTGCGGTTGAGGTCGATATAACGTGCTATGGCAACCTCCTTTTCAGGAACAGAAAGCGTAGAGATGGCTTTCTCAAAATTCTCCATCATTGTCTTGGTGCCTCGCATTCCCTTGATATATCGATGGATCTGCCTCCCCATTTCGGCACAGACGAACTTATCTATCTGCCGAATCTCTATTTCATCGATGAAGACATCATCGAAGTTCTCTGGAGTTATATTCTTAATGTTTTCCATATGCATAATAATTGGTTGCAACAAAGGTAATAAAAAAGTTGAGAAAAACAAAAAATAGGACCAGTTTTTAACTATAACGGTCCTATTTTCTTTATAATATAATGTCTTCGATGATTATCAATAAAAATAATAATACCAATAAGTTTTGCCGTAAGCATCGCGCAAACGCGTCTGCCGTTCTTGCTCGTTATCGTATTTCTTGCGCATTGCCAACAGGTCTTCGTAGTCTGCCTCGCTCACCTCATCTACAAAACCATTGTAATTGGAGGCATGTTGATGATTGTAAAGTGTGAGTGCCTCACGATAGTGTTTCGGCAACACGGTTGTGGAATCAACCTTATAGTAGTTCTTTAGTTCGCTTGCGAACTTGTCAACTTTCTTGTCGAGCAGATAGGAACATAAGAGGTAGTCGCGATAAGCGCCTCTTGTCTGGTGGGTAATCCTTAAAGTTTTCAGGTATTCTTCTACCGCCATTCTGTTCTTAGGGATGGCTCCCACGGGGAGGTATATGTCTCCCGGGTCGTGTGATACGCACCTCACGCTTGTCCCGTTGGGCAACAATGATGAGGAACCGCCCACAAGAGGGTACTCAAAGAGATGCTCGGCTAACTTGCCGGTACGTGCAAGGGCACTCACGCGAAGCATCATCAGCGAACTGTCTGTCTCTAACGAGCGCTCCCCCACTTTCAAGGCACCATCATAATCCTTATTCTTCAGGCACCTCTCTATGTGCAAGCGATAGTGAAGGACATCGTTGCCATTACTGAAAATGCCGACGAACATAAACATGAAAGCCATAATCATCATGTTCGTCCACGACATTCTTGACAAGAGGCCCGTGCCATTCTTCTCCGACTCATACGGCTGCCATTGCATCGCGGAATAAACAATGATGACGTAAACGATAAGCAGAAGAGGCGTGAACCAAGTCCAGAGACTCAGCGAGAAATGCTGGTCGAAATTGTCACGCGGGCTGGTCAATAGGCACAGTGTCAGCAACGAGGGGAAATAGGTCAGCGCATGCGCATGCTTGGTGAGTTTGGTTATGGCGAAGACTCCTAAGTGAAGCAGATATAACACGGCCGTAATTATTATCGCTCCTATTATTCTTGAGTAGGATGTCTGCCCTCCAGAGAGCACGTGCTGCTGTGCTCCTATCAAATCACATTGATAGAAATAGAGATAGCAAAACGTGAAAGCCAAGAAAACAATAGCACACGCCACTCTTATAGCAGCGGTGCTATTGTTCTTGTGATTATAAGTAATGTCTGCCACTTAATTCTTCTTTAATACTACTGCACTACGTGCCGGGATATAGAGTTTAAGCCATTCCTTGTGGTCATTGACATAGAGCGGGTCATAGTTGGTGAGGTGTGTAACGCTGTCGTCAGCAAAGCCATGACCACCGAAGTCGGTAGAGTCGGTGTTGAGCACCACATCGTATGAGCCAGTTGGCACAAGGAAGCCGTAATCGGTGAACGAACGTGTCGGCGAGAAGTTGAAAACGAAAATCAAATCGCCTCTCATAAAGGCGAGCACCTGGTCGCCATCGTTGTGCCATATCTCCTGAACGGGAGTCTTCAAGAAGTTCTTCTCGCTCTTGATGACGCGCAACATCTCGCGGTCGAAGTCGCCAAGCCAATGATAGCAGAGGTCCTTATTGTCAACAAGACTCCACTGGCGGCGGGCGTACTTATAACTCCAGCCGTTGCCTTCGCGCGGGAAGTCGATCCACTCTGGGTGTCCGAACTCATTGCCCATGAAGTTAAGGTAACCTCCGTTGATGGCTGCAGCCGTCACCAGACGTATCATCTTGTGCAAGGCAATGCCGCGTTCGGCGACTCCGTTGACATCCTTCTTAGCGAAGTGCCAATACATATCGGCGTCGATAAGGCGGAAGATGATGGTCTTGTCGCCCACGAGTGCCTGGTCGTGACTTTCGCAATAAGAGATTGTCTTCTCGTCGGGACGGCGGTTCTTTACCTCCCAGAAGATGCTGCTTGGCTTCCAGTTCTCGTCTGCCTGCTCCTTAATGGTCTTTATCCAGTAGTCGGGGATGTTCATCGCCATGCGGTAGTCGAAGCCGAAACCGCCATCTTCGAACTTGGCAGCAAGACCCGGCATTCCGCTCACTTCTTCGGCTATAGTTATTGCCTGCGGGTTAACCTCGTGTATAAGGCTGTTTGCAAGCGTCAGATAGCATATCGCATTGTCGTCCTGATGTCCGTTGAAGTAGTCGCCATAGTTGGTGAATGCCTCACCAAGTCCATGACTGTAATAGAGCATTGACGTAACACCATCGAAACGGAAACCGTCGAAATGGAACTCCGTAAGCCAATACTTGCAATTGGAGAGCAAGAAATGAATCACCTCATCCTTGCCATAGTCGAAGCAGAGCGAGTCCCACGCCGGGTGCTCATGGCGGTCGCCAGGATAGAAGTATTGGTTAGGATCTCCCGCAAGATTGCCCAGACCCTCAATCTCGTTCTTCACGGCATGCGAGTGTACGATATCCATGATGACAGCAACGCCGTTCTTATGTGCGGTGTCGATAAGTTCCTTCAGTTCCTCGGGTGTTCCGAAGCGGCTCGACGGCGCGAAGAAAGAACTCACATGATAGCCGAACGAGCCATAATACGGGTGTTCCTGAATGGCCATTATCTGAATGCAGTTGTAGCCATCTTTGATTACGCGCGGCAAAACGTTCTCACGGAACTCGTTGTATGTGCCCACTTTCTCGGCGTCTTCGCCCATTCCGATGTGGCACTCATATATGAGCAGCGGGTTCTTGTTTGGCTTGAACGACTTCTTCTTCCACTCATACTCCTTCTCAGGAGCCCACACCTGAGCAGAGAAAATCTTGGTTTGCTCGTCCTGCACCACTCTGTTGGCCCATGCGGGGATGCGCTCGCCCTCGCCGCCGTTCCATTTCACATGCATCTTGAACAGGTCTCCGTGCTTCATTGCTTTCTTCGGGAGTTTCAGTTCCCAGTTGCCTGTTCCCTCGATGCGCTTTGCCTTGTACTTCTCGTCTTCCTTCCAGTCGTTGAAATCGCCAACAAGATAAATCTCTGTGGCATTAGGCGCCCACTCGCGGAACACCCATCCGCCTCGCGCCGTGCGATGAAGTCCATAGTAAACATGACCGTTAGCGAAGTCGCTCAACGTCTGCTTGCCGTTTTGTGTCAACTGGTTAATCTTCCATGCTGCATGGTCATGGCGTCCACGGATAGCGTCCTCGAACGGCTCCAGATAGCCGTCGTTCTTCACGAGACCTATATGTTTCGGTTGTTTTGTTTCTTTCTTAGCCATATTAAATAATTCTTTTGTTTGTTACTGTTATTGTCTTATGTTCTCACTTGTGCTTCCTGACCGAGTGATTAGGCCCTAATCACTCTCTCACTTGTGCTTCCTGGCATGCTCAGATGTATATAAGTGAGAAAGTCAGATGTATATCAATGAGGTGCTCACTTGTGCCTTCTGACTATGTCAGAGATATACTATCGGAACGCAAGAAGCCAAAAGTTGAATGTTCAAATAAAAATACTCAAAGTCTATGAGTTATGCTTTCACCTTGAAGATAGCCTTCTTTATGCTTTCTTCCTTGCTGATGCAGGGAGCGTGACCGTCCTGAGGGAAGAAGATGGCGAACTCTCCTGGCTGGCAGGTAACGAACGACTCAGCCTGCACTTCAGGATATTTTGTGATGTCTTTTGCCTCGTTATACTCTATGTCGGGCAGTTTTGCAAGCGGAATATAGCCGTAAGTCTCTGGACCAGAGAGTGGTATCTGTATGTCGAGCATCACTTTGTGAGTCTCCATCACAGCCTCTTCGGCGGTTTTTCCCTTTGCTGTAGTAAGATTAAGGAAGAGGTCGTCGCCCTTTATTGGGTACTTCCCTTCTTCAAGTGCATTTAAGTCGTTTGCTTTCAAGAACTCGATGACGTCCTTGAACAATGGGTTTATGCCTGCATAAAAGCCCAGGTTTTCTAATGTGTCTATAATCATAATATTGTCATTGTTTGCGTCCTCTAACGTATGTCCCCTCGCTTACGACGTTGCCATTGCGGTCTTTCTCGACATACTTGCCGTCTCTGATGTCGTCGTTGTAACTGCCTTCAAATCGGTTTCCTGCCTTGTCCACCTCTATAGCCTTGCCGTTGCGCTTGCCGTTCTTGTAGATTCCACGGAACTTACTGCCGTCTGAATAGTGTATAATCACTTCTCCCTCGACGTTGCCGTTCTTGAAGTTGCCCTCAAAGATGTCGCCTTCCTTCTTCGTAAGTTTACCGTGACCGTTCTCCTGGTCATTCTTCCACTGGCCCACATATACGTCTCCGTTCTGCCACTTCAGTGTTCCCATGCCGTCTTTCTCGCCATTTACGAAATGGCCAGTATAGACATCGCCCGAAGCATAGCGGAATATGCCGTCGCCAGTGCGCTCTCCTTCAACGTAAACTCCTTCGTAAACATCGCCGTTCTGGAATCGATAGATGCCCTTGCCGTGCATCTTTCCGTCCTTAAAGTCGCCCGTATAGGAGTCGCCCGAGGCATACTTGAACGTACCCTTGCCATTCATCTGGTTTGCAAGCCACGTGCCGTTGTATGAAGAACCATCACCCCAGTCAAAGATACCATTGCCATCGCGCATGTCGTTTTTCCAGTCGCCAGAATAGTAGGCGCCGCTTGCAAAGGTATATTTGCCATAACCCTGGCGGTTGTCATGATACCATTCGCCGTCATATACATCGCCATTGTAATAGTATTTCACGCCGTGCCCCTCCTGATAGTCACGATACCAGAGGCCTACATATTTATTATTATCGGGGTCATAAAGCGTTCCCTGACCATGCTGCTGGTCCTGAAACCACTGCCCTTCATACTTGCCGCCATCTGAGAAAGTGTATGTTCCCTCGCCCTGACGTTTTCCTTTAACAAACTCTCCTTCATAAATATCGCCGTTCTTGTATGTCGCCGTTCCCTTGCCGTTAGGTTTTCCACCAGACATCTCGCCTTTATATACGGCGCCATCCTTCATAGTACAAGAACCGAGTGTTATCTTTTGGGCATTAGTAACGAGCGGTAAAGCAAGTGCAAATGCCAGTATTAATTTCTTCATTACGCATTAAATATATTGTTTCAAGACGCAAATTTATAAAAATGTCATAATATAACAAAAGAAAAGGACGTAAATTCAGAATACTTTTTTCTTATTTTATTTTTTTAATTATCTTTGCACCATTAAAATGAACTCATTCTTTTAAAAACATCATTATGAAGTTTATCGCTATCATACCGGCACGTTACGCTTCGACAAGGTTCCCAGGCAAACCGCTCGCCACATTGGGAGGAAAACCTATCATACAAAGAGTTTACGAGCAAGTGAGCAAAACCCTAAGCGAGGTTTATGTCGCAACAGACGACGAGCGCATATTCAGCACCGTCGAGAGTTTTGGAGGAAAGGCGGTGATGACATCACCCAACCACAAGAGCGGTACCGACAGGATAAAAGAGGCGGCAGAGAAACTGGGCACTGATGCCAACGTTATAATTAACGTTCAGGGCGACGAGCCGTTCATCTTGCCAGAACAGATAGAGACCGTTTGCCGCTGTTTCGACGACAAAAGCACGCAAATAGCAACTCTCGGAAAGCCATTCACGGCGGAGCAAGACTTCGAGATGCTCAGCAACCCTAACTCTCCGAAGATAGTGGTCGATAACAATAGCCGCGCAATGTACTTCAGCCGCAGCATCATACCTTTCATCAGAGGGAAGGAGAAGTCAGAATGGCTGAAGTCGTTTCCGTTCCTCAAGCACATCGGTCTTTACGCCTACCGCAGAGAAGTGCTTCAGGAGGTGACATCACTACCGCAATCGTCACTCGAGATTGCTGAAAGTCTTGAGCAGTTGCGATGGCTACAGAACGGATATACAATAAAGGTTGGCATTACCGATGCTGAGACAATAGGCATCGACACGCCCGAGGACTTGAAACGTGCAGAAGCATTCCTCACAACTCATAATTTGTAGGTATTTTGATAAAGAAACAAACGCAATCTCGCTATTTATACGTAATTTTGCATGATTAAAACCCATTTATTATGCAATTATCAGAGTTAAAGACTGGCGAAAAAGGCATTATAGTTAAGGTTTCCGGACATGGAGGATTCCGAAAACGCATCATCG
Source organism: Prevotella sp. UBA4330 (assembly GCA_002394385.1). Classification (GTDB taxonomy): domain Bacteria; phylum Bacteroidota; class Bacteroidia; order Bacteroidales; family Bacteroidaceae; genus Prevotella. The sequence continues at coordinate 72,906 of DGTS01000040.1, read as the reverse complement.
AGATGGGATTCATCAAGGGGAAGACCGTCGAAGTACTGGTGAATGCACCGCTGAAAGACCCCGTTAAATATAAGATAATGGGGTATGAAATCTCATTAAGACACACCGAGGCCGCTCAGGTCGAAGTGGTGAGAACGAAAAGCGAGATGCCACATGAGAATTATAATGTAGAAGAGGGACACCTGACTATAGGAAGCGACAAGGTGAAGTATCACTCCCAGGCGCTGGAGAAGCATCGAGAGATAAACGTCGCACTTGTGGGCAACCCTAATTGCGGCAAGACTTCGCTGTTCAACTATGCCAGCGGAGCACACGAGAGGGTCGGAAACTACTCTGGAGTGACCGTCGATGCCAAGGAGGGAGTGGCCATGTTCAAGGGCTACAAGTTCAATCTTGTTGACCTTCCAGGCACCTATTCGCTCTCTGCTTATTCTCCTGAAGAACTCTATGTGAGAAAGCAGATAGTTGAAAAAACACCCGATATCGTGCTGAATGTCATCGACACAAGCAACCTTGAGCGAAACTTATACCTGACAACGCAACTCATTGATATGAACATTCTTATGGTGGGTGCGCTCAATATGTATGACGAGATAGAGACAAGAGGCGACAAACTCGACAGCACAAAGTTGAGCGAGTTGCTCGGTTTTCCGCTCGTGCCGACGGTGTTCAAGTCGGGAGAGGGTGTGGAACAACTGTTCACCACCATCATTCAGGTGTACGAGGGAACATACAAGAAAACTCCCGTGCGTCATATACACATCAATCACGGCACTTACATCGAGAATGCAATAGCCGAGATGCAGGAACATCTCAAGCAATACAGAGAGGTGAGACGACAGTTCTCCACTCGTTACCTCGCAATAAAACTGCTTGAGAACGATAAAGAGATAGAAAAGGCCATCAGCACCCTGCCCGACTACGACGAAATAATACGTCATAGAGATGAGGCGGCGCAACGATTGAAGGAGGAAACTCACGACGATTCCGAAACCGCTGTTATGGACGCGAAATACGGTTTCATTCATGGAGCGCTGAAGGAGATAGGATATGCCGAAGGGAAAGATACCGACAACTACAAGATTACGCACAAAATAGATGCATTAGTCACTCATAAATGGCTCGGATTCCCCCTGTTCTTCCTGCTCATATTCTTCATGTTCTTTGTGACATTTAACATCGGACAATACCCGATGGACTGGATTGACGCTGGCGTTGGTGCTCTTTCCGACTGGCTCAACAGCATAATGCCCGAAGGGCCACTAAGGGCGATGATTGTTGATGGTGCCATCGCGGGGGTCGGTTCCGTGATTATCTTCCTCCCGCAGATTCTCATCCTCTATATGTTCATCTCGTTTATGGAGGACTCGGGATACATGGCGCGAGCCGCATTCATTATGGACAAACTGATGCACAGCATGGGCGTTCACGGCAAGTCCTTCATTCCGCTCATTATGGGATTCGGATGCAACGTGCCGGCTGTCATGGCAACAAGAACAATCGAGAGCCGACGCTCAAGACTAATCACAATGCTCGTGCTTCCATTGATGAGTTGCTCCGCACGTCTGCCCATCTATATAATGATAGTGGGAACGTTCTTTGCCGTGAGATATCAGACTCCCATCATGATTCTGCTTTACGCTATAGGAATCATTCTGGCAGTACTCATGAGCCGCGTGTTCAGCAAGTTCCTCGTCAAGGGAGAAGACACTCCGTTCGTCATGGAGTTGCCACCCTATCGCTTCCCCACCGCTAAAGCCATTGGACGTCATACATGGGAGAAAGGAAAGCAATACCTGAAGAAGATGGGAGGCATAATCCTCGTCGCAAGTATCATCGTATGGGCATTAGGATATTTCCCGCACAACGACTCTCTGCCACAACAGGAGCAGCAAGAGCAGAGTTACATAGGAATGATAGGAAAGACCGTCGAACCTGTGTTCAGACCACAAGGCTTCGACTGGAAACTTGACGTCTCGCTGATTGCCGGCGTAGGAGCGAAAGAAATCGTCGCATCTACAATGGGAGTGCTCTATGCCAACGACGAGGAAGTCGCAGACGACACAATAGAAGACCAAAGTGAGAGATACGCAAATCTGAGACAGAAGATGACGGCCGACGGAATAACACCCCTAATAGCATTCGCCTATCTCCTCTTCGTGCTCATCTACTTCCCCTGCATTGCAACCATAGCGGCAATAAAAGGCGAAACAGGGTCCTGGAAGTGGGCACTATTCACCGCCTGCTACACAACAGCCCTGGCATGGGTCGTCTCCGCTATTGTATATCAAGCAGGAAAAGCCCTCGGATTCTAAATCCCTAAACAACTAAACCACGAACCCCCTAAACAACTAAACAAACATGAATAAACTCAGAATCGAAAACCACATGAAGAGCCGAAGCCTTTCGGCAGTCGCCGCTACAGCATATCGGCTGTTGTCGCAGAACATAAAGTTATGGACAAAGCGATTGTGGCTTTGGCTTTTATGCATAGCGGCAGCATCAGGCATCGCATACACTGCCTCCATCCTGATAATGTCAGAAAAGGATTCCATGACAACACTGGCGTTATGGGGCGTGGCATTCGTTGCAGTAGCAGCAGAGATATTTCTCTATGCCTGTGCCTCAGGCAGCATCATGGCAGTACTGAAAGAACAAAACGTAAAGCCAAACATCTTCAGGGCGCTGAGGCTTGCTCTTCTGATAGTACTTGTTTACTGTGTTTTCGTCGCTATTTATTACGCCATCAGCATCTCGTTGGTTATATTTTGGAACATAGGAGTGCTATACATTCATATACTTATCGCTATTGGTATGATTCTCATTGCAACGATAATGGCAATACCCGTTTGTTATAGCGGCATGAGATATCTTAGCGAAGACGACGAAAAACTAACAAGTGTCATAGGAAAGAACTACATCATAGGGTTGAGACATTTCTGGCGTCTGTTCCTCACGGTATTCGTTGTCATGCTCGTAAGCATGCTGCTCGCCGTTCTTCTCGCTGCCCCTCTCGGTGTTATATGCCTGGCAAGCATGCAGAATGCACTCGGCATCTATCTCGGCGACCCCTCAGGAATGCCCGCAACACAACCATTGCTCATATTCCTTGCGGCATTCATCGCCACCATAGCATGCTCCTATGTATGGTTATGGCAGTTCTTCAGCATCTATTATCAATATGGTTCGATAACAACAAGAATAAAAGAGTATGAAAAGGCTATTATTGATTGACCGCGACGGCACTCTTATCAAGGAGCCAGCCGACGAACAAATAGACTCATTCGAGAAGTTGGAATTCGTAGAAGGCGCTATCACCGCACTCTCATTCATCTGCAAACACACCGACTACGAACTCGTCATGGTAAGCAACCAAGACGGGCTCGGAACACCATCGTTTCCGGAAGAAACATTCTGGCCGGTGCATAACTTCATCATAAAGACACTTCAAGGTGAAGGAATAACGTTTGCCGACCAGTTGATTGACCGACACTTCCCTGAAGACAACCACCCCAACCGCAAGCCTGGCACAGGAATGCTTACCAACTACATAGCCAATCCAGAGTATGACCTCTCCCAGAGTTATGTCATTGGCGACCGCGAAACAGACAGGCAGTTGGCAGAGAACCTTGGCGCAAAGTCATTGATTCTCCGAGACGGAACCACTTGGGATAAAATTGCAGAAATAGTGTTTGCTGGCGAACGCAAAGCAAGCGTAAAACGCAAAACTGCCGAAACAGATATCGACATCACACTCAACCTCGACGGCAACGGCAATAGCAACATACACACAGGACTGGGATTCTTCGACCACATGCTTGAGCAAATCGCACGGCACGGAATGATTGACCTTGACATCAAAGTGAATGGAGACCTGAATGTCGATGAGCATCACACGATAGAGGACACGGCACTCGCACTTGGCGAATGTATAAGCAAGGCTCTTGGAGACAAGCGTGGAATAGAGCGATACGGCTACTGCCTGCCCATGGACGATTGCCTTTGCCAGGTCTCACTCGACTTCGGAGGCCGCCCGTGGTTGGTATGGGATGCTGAGTTCCGTCGTGAACGCATCGGCGAAATGCCAACCGAAATGTTCCTGCACTTCTTCAAAAGCCTCTCAGATGCCGCCCGCATGAACCTAAACATCAAGGCTGAGGGCACCAACGAGCATCACAAGATAGAAGGAATATTCAAGGCACTCGCCAGAGCATTAAAAATGGCCGTGCGTCGTGATGTCAACCACTTCCAGTTGCCGTCAACCAAAGGAATGCTCTGATATCATATAGTTTGCAAAACATATCAAATCGCGGAGTGATTAGGGTCTAATCACTCCGCGATTCGGCATCAATTGGCGAGTGATTAGGCCCTAATCACTCGCCAGTTTGACCCCTCTTATTTCCTAAAGACAAACCTCACAAGCATGAAGTTCACCGGAACCGCTATGCAATAAACCGGTATCGGAGCAAAATTCTCATTAACACCTAACCACAAGAACATCTGCAGCAAAGACGTCTGAAGGATGAAATTCACAATGTGGGCTCCCAAGAAGCCCACTCCCTTCTTGGTCGTGGCGTCCTTCTTGAACGTGAACTTCGCAGTCATAAAGAAGTTCGCAATGAAACTGATGAAATAACCTATCGCGAAAGCCACCACTTTTATCATCCACTGTTTTAGCAGCAGATAAATAGCATAATGAATCGCAACAGCCATAACACCAACAATGCAGAAGCGTATGGCCTGACCAAATAGTTTCTTGTTAAATATATCCATCTTTCAAATGATACATTTCATTCACCTGTCCATAATTCATCACCGGTTATCTTCAACGGCATCGGTATGTTGTCAGTAAAAAGTTGACCCGTTCCAAGTCCCTGCGGGAACGATATCTTGGGACCATAGACATCAGCACACAAAAGGGCAATGGCATTAAGACCAATGTTGCTCTCAAGAGCACTCGTAATCCACGAGCCGATGCCGCGCGCTCTCGAAAGACTAATCCACTCTCGAGTGCCCTTCATTCCGCCGTGCAAAGAGGGCTTAAGCACAAGGTAGTGTGGACGTATCATGTCAAGCAGTTCTTCCTTCCTCGTCACATCGTTGACGCCTATAAGTTCCTCGTCTAATGCGATAGGCATTGACGTGTCCTTGCATAGCCTTGCCATCGCCTCCCATTGGCCTTGCTTAATAGGCTGTTCTATGGAATGGATGTCATAACGCGACAACTGTTCAATCTTCTGAAGAGCCTCTGAAGGAGCAAACGCGCCATTAGCATCCACACGCAACTCGATGGTCTCTTTGGAGAAACGGTTGCGTATGAGCGCCAGCAGCCGTAACTCATCATCAAAGTCTATTGCGCCAATCTTTATCTTGACACACCTGAAGCCGAGTTTTAGTTTCTCCTCCATGCGGGACAGCATCTCATCGTAACTCCCCATCCATACAAGTCCGTTTATGGGAATGCCCTCCATTCCTTTTGCGAATGGGGTGTCGTATAATTGATGAGCATCGGGACGCAGAGACATCAATGCCGTTTCAAGACCAAACAACATTGAAGGGTATGGCCGCATATCATCTATTGGCAACTCTCCTCTATCACACAAAACCTTGGCAAAGGCATCGAGTTTATCGCAATAGTCTGGAATGTCATCACAAGAGAGGTTTGGCAACGGGGCACACTCGCCCACTCCGCTGTTCCCTTCATCGTCTGTCAACGTGACAAACCATGAGCGGCGCGTTGTATAAACGCCGCGCGAAGTGCCAGCAGGCTGTTTGAAGTGCAGCGTTTTCTCTTTTATTTCAAATCGCATACAACGTTATTTATACGATTACAGGTGTTCCTTATGGGAAATATGGGTACTTCTCGAAATCTGGTTTACGCTTTTCGAGGAAAGCCTTGCCTCCTTCCTGAGCCTCATCCATAGTATAATAGAGCATTGTCGCATCGCCTGCAAGTTCCTGAATGCCTGCCTGACCGTCGAGTTCGGCATTAAGTCCAGCCTTAATAATACGTAATGCAAGCGGCGAGCGTTCCATCATCGTCTCTGCCCACTCAACACATGTGTCTTCAAGTTGGTCGAATGGCACCACTTTGTTTACAAGTCCCATGCGCTCTGCCTCATGTGCGTCATACTGCTTGCAAAGGAACCATATCTCACGAGCCTTCTTCTGCCCTACAATTCTTGCAAGATAACTTGAGCCGAAACCTGCATCGAAAGAGCCCACCTTAGGTCCTGTCTGTCCGAAGATGGCATTTTCAGAAGCGATAGTAAGGTCGCAAACGACATGCAGAACGTGTCCGCCGCCAATAGCATAGCCGTTAACCATTGCTATGACTGGCTTGGGAAGCCGACGTATCTGCATCTGCACATCGAGTACGCTCAAGCGGGGCATTCCTTGTTCGTCAATATAACCGCCGCGTCCCTTCACATGCATGTCGCCACCAGAGCAAAAAGCCTTATCGCCGGCACCTGTAAGAATAACGACACGAATGTCCGACGACTCCCGGCAATAACTGAAAGCCTGCGACAACTCAAGCGTTGTCAGCGGAGTAAAGGCATTGCGATAACGTGGACGGTTGATAGTAATCTTAGCAATGTGGTTGTACTTCTCGAAGAGAATCTCCTTAAAGTCCTTGATTGTTGTCCATTCTCTTTGCATAGTATTTAAGTTTTAGTTGTTCGTTTATAAATCTCGAGATAAGGAAAAGTTCAGAACAGAGACAAAGATTGGTCTTCATCATTACGTTTTTCTGCTTCTTCGTCTTCATCATCAGAGAACATCAGCATCAGTTGCTGAGATTGCGCCGAATTAGGATTTATCTTATATATCCCCCGCTGTCCTATGTTAAGAAGCAAAGCATCGGTACCTTTAGAATTGCGGAGCACATATTGCTGAACATAACGGCGTATGTCTTCGTATGACACTGGTTCAAAGAACGAATTAGAAGCATTGAAAACATGACGTGCAACCTTCTGCACGCTCATGCCTGAATGTCCCGCCTCAGCGAGTACTTTGAGTATTGTGTTATCGTAATTTGAAGCCATTGTCTTAAAAACAAAAGAAGAACCGGAATGCATTGTGCACCCAGTTCTTCCCATATCTGAAATGAAATCTCTTTCTGTAATTAGGCAAGAACAACCTTGTTAGCCTCGTCCTTTACCTTACCCTCCTTAAGCAGCCATCCAAGACCAAGGATAACCTCCTCGTTGCTAATCTTTGCCACCTTTGCAATCTCTGCAACGGTAAGTGCCTTTGCCTCTGATGCAAGAGCCTGATAAACATCACCAGCCTTGAAACCAGCGTTCTCAGCGTTGATAACGAGTTCAGCCTTCTTTGCTGCTACTTTCTTTACTGTCTCCTTCTTTGGTGCTGCTGCCTTCTTTGTTGTTGCTGCAGCAGCCTTTGTTGCTTTCTTTTCTGCCATGTTATTTTTGAAATTGTTATTAATCCTGATTGAATCTTATTCAACCTTAATTTTCTGTGTGCAAAGGTAGTGAAAATGTTCAATCCTATTACCACATAACAGCAGATTTTCAGCAATTTACGTCATTTTCTTGACATACATCAAAGAAAGAAGTACAGTTATTCTTTGAGTTTTAATTCGAGATTCAATTCCTCCAATTGTTTTGGATCGAGGAATCCTGGTGCATCGAGCATCACGTCACGACCACTGTTGTTCTTTGGGAACGCAATGCAGTCGCGAATACTGTCGAGGCCAGCCATTATGCTTACAAAACGGTCGAGACCGAAAGCAAGACCTGCATGTGGTGGTGCTCCATACTTAAATGCATTGATGAGGAATCCGAACTGGGCCATAGCCTTTTCGGGCGTGAATCCCAATATCTGGAACATCTTTTCCTGAAGTTTGCCGTCGTGAATACGCAGGGATCCGCCTCCCACTTCAATGCCGTTGCACACGAAGTCGTACGCCTTGGCCCTCACTCGTTCGGGATGCTCGTCAAGGAGAGGAATATCATCTGGATTAGGCATCGTGAACGGATGGTGGGTTGCCATGAGTCGTTGCTCTTCATCGCTCCACTCGAACAACGGGAAGTCGATTATCCACAGACACTCGAACTTGTTCTTGTCACGCAATCCTAACTTGTCGCCCATCTCAAGACGAAGCGCACAAAGTTGAACACGCGTCTTGTTGGCATTGTCACCACTGAGTATCAGCACGAGGTCGCCATCATTTGCGCCCACCTTTTCCTTCAACGTCTGCCATACCTCTGGCGTGTAGAACTTGTCTATGCTGCTCTTCACGGTTCCGTCTTCGTTGAACTTAACATATACGAGTCCCTTTGCGCCTACTTGCTGCGACTTAACGAAGTCCGTCAGTTGGTCAAGTTGCTTACGTGTGTAGTTTGCACAGCCGGGGACACAAATGCCTCCGATGTAATTAGCATCATTGAATACGGGGAACGAGCCAGTGCCTTTGAGAACGTCCATAAGTTCAACAAACTCCATTCCGAAACGAAGGTCGGGCTTGTCTGAACCGAAACGTCTCATTGCTTCATGCCAGGACATCTGCTGAAGTTTTGCAGGCAACTCTACACCTCGCACCTCCTTGAACAGATGGCGAGCCATATCCTCGAAGAGGTCGATGACATCGTCTTGGTCAACAAATGACATCTCACAATCTATCTGGGTAAACTCTGGCTGGCGGTCAGCACGAAGGTCTTCGTCGCGGAAACACTTGGCAATCTGGAAATAACGGTCGAAGCCGCTCACCATGAGCAATTGCTTCAGTGTCTGCGGACTCTGTGGCAGAGCATAGAACTGCCCAGGGTTCATTCTCGAAGGCACAACGAAATCGCGCGCACCCTCAGGAGTAGAGCCTATAAGAATAGGTGTCTCCACCTCGATGAAATCCTTTGAGTCAAGGAAGTTGCGTATGAGAATGGTCATCCTGTGACGAAGTTCCAAATTCTTCCTCACTGCCGAGCGGCGAAGGTCGAGATAACGGTACTTCATGCGTATGTCATCACCGCCGTCTGTGTTGTCCTCGATAGTGAAAGGAGGCGTAATGCTCTCGCTGAGAACATTGAGTTGCTTTGCAAGAATCTCAATATCGCCAGTCGGCATTTTAGGATTCTTGCTCTGACGCTCGCTCACCTCGCCTTTAACCTGTATGCAATACTCGCGTCCGAGTTTGTTTGCGATTGCGCACAAGTCAGCATCCACCGACTCATTAAATACTATCTGAGTAATGCCATAACGGTCGCGAACATCGACGAAGGTCATTCCGCCCATCTTTCTTACGCGCTGCACCCATCCGGCAAGTGTAACCTCCTTGCCAGCATCTGCGAGGCGCAGTTCTCCACATGTGTTTGTTCTGTACATTTTATATCTTAAAATAATTTGAATGCAAAGGTAATCATTTCTACCCAAAGAGCAAAATTTTCCGCATTTTTATACCCGTCAAATATTAAATAATGATAATAATTGAGTCAGAGGAAACATCATTCATAATAAATTAGTACTTTTGCAAACGTTAAACCTTTGATTTGCAAAATAGTCAAATTGTCAACAAAGCAGTATAAATGACTTAAACACTTATAAAGATGAAAAAGATTATCATTATGACATTGATGATGCTCTGCACGTTCGGCTATGCATCGGCTCAAAACAAGGCAGACATCAAGTTCGACAAGACGTCGCACAACTTTGGGACTTTCTCTGAGAAGAATCCAGTTCAGAAATGCACGTTCACATTTACCAATGTCGGAAACGCTCCGTTGGTAATCAATCAGGCAGTTGCAAGTTGCGGTTGCACCGTCGCTGCCTATACCAAGACTCCTGTTGCCCCTGGCCAGAAGGGAGAGGTGAGCGTTACTTATAACGGCACAGGTAAGCCTTTCGGTCACTTCAAGAAGAACATCACCGTGAGAACAAACGGTGCCGTTGAGATGACTCGTCTATACATTGAAGGCGAAATGACAGAATAGAAACGTCAGAAACGACATATAAAAAACACCTTTCAGACAGTTGGCTGGAAGGTGTTTTTGTTTTCATTACCCGGAAGCATAGCATCGACTTCCGAAAGGTAGATCTTTCATGTTCCGAAAGATGGCTTTTGGCAATGCGAAAGAGCATCTTTGACAATGCCAAAGGGCATCTTTGGGAATGTGTATGAGCACAAACGGGATTAGAAGGAGTAATTGAAACCGAGCGAGAAGTATTCCTTCAACTGCAAGTATCCGTGATGGTCGTCGCGCGTAACGCCGTCGTCGAAACGTGGATAAACAAAGAGATTAGCCGAGATATACTTGTTGAACATGAACGAAAACGTGTTCTCCCACTCTATTTCAGCACGTTTGTAAGACGTGAAAGCATAGAGGCGCGACTTCCATTTTATGTTCTCCGCTATTTGCCAAGTGAGGTCTGCCGTTATCGAAGAACCGATGTCGTGAAGTACATGACGACCTACCTTTAAGCCGAAGTACGGTGCAAGTTCCAGACGTCCAACGTAACGGAAGTTGTATGCGATAGGAGAAAGGTTGATGTTTCCCGTCAGTTTCTTTTTGAACCACTCCACGTTGTACGACATACCGAGTGAGAGATTCAGTTTGAAGGGCGAGAAGAAGTCGCTATAAACCATCGGGTCGTTGCTCTTGTAACCCTTGGTGAACTGCGTTTCGGCAATCATCTGCAACGTGTAATACCATTTCTTCGAGGCCTGTAAGCCAAGTTTCGACGTGAGACGTATAAGGTCTTCTGATGTCTTAAACCTATGCAGAGTGTCGCTTCGCGATGTCATGAAGCCCATCTTCAACTCAAGTTTGTTGTCCCACTTCACCTTCTGCTTGTTATTGTAGTTGGCCTCCATCGTCACAAGTCCGAGCATGGAATAGTTACTCTCACCACCCTTATACCAGTTGCCAGATATATAGTTCTGGAGGAACTGCAAAGAGTAGTCGCCCTTGAACTCCCAGAAGTTCGGCTTTGTCACCAATACCTCCACAGGGTCTGTCACAGGGTCTTCTATTATAGGATCTACATTCTCCGACAACACCACATCTTGCTTTATCGGCTGCACCAGATTGCCATCAACGCCGCCTGAGGCAGACAAGTGATTCTCGCTGTTCTCCAACAAGTCGGGACGTCTGAGATACATAGCCAAAAGAGCCTTGTCGATGGCATTGTCAACCTCGTCGCCGCTGAGCGATGCCCCCATAAAACTCAATCCCTTGCTTGCTGGTGAATGGTAGAACGTTGGTGGCGCAAAGAGACGGTAATATCTTGCGTCCACATCAGGATAATCGGCATTGTCAATGGCAGCCTTACTATTACGCAAGGAGTCCATGTACTGGTTGACTATTAACGAGTCGGCTGGCGCACCGAACGACACGCAAGGCAATAAAACGAGAAGAGAAGATATAAACAGTTTATTCATGAAAGCATAGACAATTATTTGATTTTCAGATGAGTACTGCCCGCTGGCATATATTCAGGAAGCGTGACATTGGGATTGGATATCTGGCTTGTAAAGTTGGCTATTTTCTCTGCCACATCACTCTTCTCGCCGCCGGCATTATTCTGGTTGTGCTCCATCTGCATTCCTTCAGGGAGTATATAGTCGCCCACGATTGTATAGTGGTTGGTGGGACAATACTTGCCTCTCTTCAAGTCAGGCCTGTTGGTGTCGTATGCCAACTGCCCCACTTCAACGTTCGACTTTATAAGCATGTTGATAGGAACATTCATATTGAACTGCAACATGGCAGGAATGTCTATGTCACACTTAGTGTGCAACGTCGGTATGCACTCTTGGAACACCCAATCGTAAAGGAAGGTCGGCCTGGCGCTCGTGATGTTGTATTGGTATTCGATGATGCTTCCTGGCTGCACATCTGGCACATTGACGTGCATCACCATGTAGTTGCCGTCAACTCGCTCGGTCTCGAAGGAGTTAACGTCAACGTTTCGTTTCTCCACCTTTCCCTTCTCATTCTTAGTGAACACTCTGACTTTCATGTCCGTGATTTCGTCAGCACTAATTATCTTTTTATCTTCGACATTATAGTAGGTGATGTCGATATTGGCATGCTTAGCGCCTTCTGGCTTAAGTATCTTTGTGCGCAACCTAAACTCGTACCTAACAAGAATACTGCTATTGTCAATCAGGTTCTTGCTGAAGTCCGTAATGTTGTCAGAACCAAGTTCAGAGTCCGACTGATTGTAGTTTGATACTTGATCCGTAAGTTGATAAGTAACCTTCATCGTCTTGCACAAGACGATAGCATCGGCACTAACGGCATCGCCCCAGCCTACGAAATCCCACTCCATACTCGATGGCTTGCCAAATTTCTCATTGGGCAACTGTGCTTTCACTGTGCTCACACTGGCAAAGAACGCCACCAATAATAAATACCGAAATGTTGAATACATCGTTTTCATTAGCAATTCCTTTTTATAACAACACTGCAAAGATACAAATAATATTTCGGAATGGACAAATAAAATGGGAAATATATGCTCTTGGCACGCATAGGAGGCAGAAATACTGCACTATAAATCTCTGCGCACATATCAATGGAAATAATTTTTGCCAAAACCTATGGCTAATTTTTGTCATGTTAGAGAAAATTTGTACTTTTGCACTTTGTATTGTATAATTCAACTTTGTTGAATATAAACAACCAGTAATAACGAAAAAGAAAAAGCAAAATAAAGAAATGGATAAGAAAACAATCACAGGATTCGTGCTCATAGCGCTTGTGTTCATCGGTTTTAGTTGGTGGAATCGCCCCTCAGAGGAGCAGATAAGACAGCAGATGATACAAGACTCAATAGCACAAGTGAACAAAGAAAAGGCTGAAAAAGAACTGGCTAATAAGGCAAAGTCGGAAAAAGAAAAACAAAACGACAAGATAAAGGAAGCCTTGGAAGACACCGCTGCCCTATTCCACAAAGCACTTAGCGGCACAGATGCGTCCATCGTTCTGAAGAACTCAAAGGTAGAACTGACCATAGGAACAAAAGGCGGCACCGTGAACAAAGCCATAATAAAAGACTTCGAGGACAGAGAAAACAACAAGAACCTCACTCTTTTCGACAAAAACGACCATCAACTGAAGTTCATGCTTGCCGGAAAGGACGTTAACATCAATACTGCCGACATGTATTTCACACCGTCAGAGCAAACTGACACTACCGTTACTCTGACCGCTCAGGCAGCAAACGGCAAGACTCTCGAAATGAAATACCTGCTCGGGAAGGACTATATGCTCCACATGTCTATCGTTGCAAAGGGTATGGAGGGTCTTTTCCCACCAACGATGAACAGTATTGACATTCAGTGGGACGAGCGTTGCCGACAGCAGGAGCGAGGTTTCACTTTCGAAAACCGCTACTCTACCCTCACCTACAAAGAAAAGGGAGGCAGCACAGACTATCTTAACGAAACCAAAGAATATGCTGACGAAAAGGTTGAAGAGGCACTCGACTGGGTGGCTTTCAAAAACCAGTTCTTCTCGGCAGTAATGATCTCGAAAGACGGTTTTGCCAACAACTCGCTCATGACATCGCTTCCGCAGGAGAAAGAGTCGAACTATCTTAAGCAATATGGCGCCAAACTGAAAACCACATTCGACCCCAAGGGAAACACGCCAACCGAATTCGAGTTCTACTTTGGTCCAAACGACTTCCGCCTGCTACAGGAAGTTGAGAAGCAAAGCACATTCGGAAAGGAACTCGACCTTGAGCGTTTGGTCTATCTCGGATGGCCTCTCTTCCGCATCATCAATAGATGGTTCACCCTATATGTATTCGACTGGCTTACCAAACTGGGACTTCCTATGGGAATAGTGCTTATTCTTATAACGCTGCTTCTCAAGGTTATCACTTTCCCAATGGTAAAGAAGAGTTATATGTCATCTGCTAAGATGCGCGTGCTGAAGCCGAAACTCGACGAGGCCACTAAGCAGTACGACAAGCCTGAAGACCAGATGATGAAGCAGCAGGCCATGATGCAGATGTACTCTCGTTACGGAGTGTCGCCTCTGAGCGGCTGTCTCCCAATGCTTATCCAGATGCCTATTTGGATTGCGATGTTCAACTTCGTGCCTAATGCTATTCAGTTGCGCCGCGAGAGTTTCCTCTGGATTGACGACCTTTCAACATACGACCCAATCATTGAATGGGGAACGAACCTCTGGCTCATTGGCGACCACCTCTCACTCACATGTATTCTCTTCTGCATCGCTAACGTCCTCTATTCTTGGATGACAATGCGCCAGCAGCGCGACCAGATGGTTGGCCAGCAGGCTGAGCAGATGAAGATGATGCAATGGATGATGTACCTCATGCCACTGATGTTCTTCTTCATGTTCAACGACTATTCGTCAGGTCTTAACTTCTACTACTTCATCTCGCTCTTCTTCAGTGCTGCCATCATGTGGACACTCCGCAAGACGACCAACGACGAGAAACTTCTCGCCATTCTGGAGGCTCGATACAAGGAGAACAAGAACAATCCGAAGAAGCAGAGCGGATTTGCAGCCCGTCTGGAGCAGATGCAGAAGCAGGCAGAAGAGATGAGACGCATGCGCGAACAACAGCAAAAGAAATAAAAATCTATAATATGAAAAAGGCACTAACTTTGGCTGCCGCAATGCTAATTGCCAGTGCAGCAACTATAAATGCTCAACAAGAGATGGCAAGACCGATTCTTAAAAGCAACATCAAACTGGCAAACGAGCGCATGACACCAGAGGCTCTATGGGCAATGGGGCGCATCGGCGGTTATGCTTCGTCGCCAGACGGAAAGCAGATAGTGTATAACGTGGCATACTATAGCGTTAAGGAGAACAAGAGCCATCATGTGTTGTACATTATGAACGCCGATGGTTCAGGACAGAAACTGCTTACCTCTTCAGCCAAAAGTGAAACTGATGCCGCCTGGATTGAAGGAGGAAAACGTATAGCATTCATTACAGGAGGACAAATATGGAGCATGCTGCCCGACGGTACCGACCGTCAGCAGATGACCAACGACTCTACTGGTATTGACGCTTTCAAGTTCTCGCCAGACGGGAAACATGTAGTGCTGGTGAAACAAATACCCTTCCACGAGAGTATCAAAGAAAATCCAGAGGATTTGCCCAAAGCAACAGGACGCTTGGTTACCGACCTTAACTATCGTCACTGGGACGAGTATGTGGAAACCATACCACACCCGTTCCTCGCAGATGTGACAAACGGCAAAATCACCGAGGGCATCGACATCATGAAGGACGAACCATTTGAGTGTCCAGTTAAGCCTTTCGGAGGTATCGAGCAGATTGACTGGAGTCCCGACTCTAAGTGCATCGCCTATACAAGCAGAAAGAAAGTGGGTGTTGAATACATGATTTCCACCGATACTGACATCTATTTATATAATATAGGTACGCGCGTGACTACTAACCTTTGTAAGACCGAAGGTTACGTTGAGCCAAAGATAGATGCTACAAAGACGATGAAGAATCAGAGTGTCAACGCACCTGAGAACATGAAGAACAATCCTGGTTATGACCAGAACCCGCAATTCTCTCCAGGCGGAAAGCATATCGCATGGTTGTCTATGGCTCGCAACGGTTATGAAAGCGACCGCCAAAGACTCTGTGTTTATGACTTTGAGACAAGAAGCAAGAAATACATGACCGAGTCGTTTGACTCTAACGTTGACGAGTTCTGCTGGAGCGACACCAAGGATGCAATGATATATTTCATCGGTGTATGGCACGCTACCGAGAATCTCTACTCTATCAACTGGAAGGGAGAAATCAAACAACTCTCGGACGACTGGGCCGACTTCGGCAGCATACAAATGATGAACAACGGCAAGCAGATTCTTGCCGAACGTCACTCATACACTGCTCCAGCAGACCTATATGTTATTACGCCTGGCAAAGCAAAGAAAAGTGACAACAAGTTTGCTATGGTCTCAACCAAGGTCGAGCAAATTACTCATGAGAACGAGCATATCCTTTCACAACTCGGCAAGCCAAAAGTGCAGCAACGCTGGGTAAACACCACTGATGGCAAGCAGATGCTCTATTGGGTAATACTGCCGCCCGACTTTGATGAAAACAAGAAGTATCCCACTCTGCTTTTCTGCGAAGGTGGACCGCAAAGTCCTGTTAGCCAGTTCTGGAGTTATCGCTGGAACTTCATGATTATGGCTTCTCAAGGGTATGTTGTCGTAGCACCAAACCGTCATGGTCTTCCTGGCTTTGGCAGAGAATGGTGTGAGCAAATATCTGGTGACTGGACAGGACAGTGCATGGACGACTATCTGACTGCTATCGACGATGCAGCCAACAATCTGCCATTTGTTGACAAAGACCGTCTTGGTGCTGTCGGCGCGTCATTCGGAGGCTTCTCGGTTTATTATCTTGCAGGTCATCACGACAAGCGTTTCAAGTGTTTCATTGCTCACGATGGCGCTTTCAATCTTGAGTCGATGTACACAGATACCGAAGAGGCATGGTTCTCCAACTGGGAATATGACGATGCATACTGGAACAAAGACCAGACAGCAAATGCCAAGAAGACCTACGACAACTCTCCTCACAAGTTTGTTGACAAATGGGACACACCGATTCTTTGCATCCACGGCGAGAAAGATTATCGCATCAACTATAATCAAGGCATGGGAGCGTTCAATGCAGCACGCCTTCGCGGCATCCCTGCCGAACTGCTTATCTTCCCCGATGAGAACCACTGGGTGCTGAAGCCACAAAACGGAATACTCTGGCAACGCACATTCTTCAACTGGCTTGACAGATGGCTGAAAAAATAAAGCCATAACATGTCGTTATAACGGAATAACGTAACGCCGTTATAACGAAACAAAGAAAAACAATTAATCAAAAAATACAATGACACAAGTTATTCAAAAAACACTTAGAGACTCGGCAGGCATGCGATGGACTGCCCTCCTGCTGCTGGCACTGGCAATGTTCTGCAGTTACATCTTCATGGACATTCTCTCCCCCATCAAGGACCTCATGCAGGAAACCCGCGGCTGGGACTCGTTAGCCTTTGGCACGATGCAGGGCTCTGAGGTATTCCTCAATGTCTTCGCCTTCTTCCTCATCTTCGCAGGTATCATTCTTGACAAGATGGGAGTACGCTTCACGGCAGTTCTTTCGGCAGCAGTAATGCTCATTGGAGCCATCATTAAGTGGTACGCCGTAAGCGATTCTTTCGCGGGAAGCGGTCTTGAGACATGGTTCACAAACAACCTTAACTACATTCCTTTGTTCGATGAACTGGGCGTTAGTCCGTTCTACGACGGAATGCCAGCATCTGCCAAGTTCGCCGCATGCGGTTTCATGATATTCGGTTGTGGCTGCGAGATGGCAGGCATCACGGTAAGTCGCGGAATCGTTAAGTGGTTCAAGGGTCGCGAGATGGCACTTGCCATGGGTTCAGAGATGGCTCTTGCCCGTCTTGGTGTTGCCACCTGTATGATTTTCTCGCCCTATTTCGCTCGTCTTGGCGGTGTTATCAGCGTGTCACGTTCGGTTGCCTTCGGCGTTGTTCTGATGTGCATTGCTCTGATAATGACCATCGTATATTTCTTCATGGACAAGAAACTTGACGCACAGACAGGCGAGGCAGAAGAGAAAGACGACCCATTCAAGATTTCAGACCTTGGAAAGATTCTCACCGACAGCGGTTTCTGGATTGTGGCACTTCTGTGCGTGCTTTACTATTCAGCCATTTTCCCATTCCAGAAGTATGCTGTCAACATGCTTCAGTGCAACATTGACTTTACCAAGCCCGCTGCCGACTCTTTCTGGGCAGGCAACTCTGTCACCATTATACAATATGTAATAATGCTCGTTGTGGCAGCAGCAGGTTTCGCAAGCAACTTCCAGAAGAACAAAGGCATGAAATACACTCTGCTTGGAATCTCCATTGCTTCACTAATCACATACTGCTACATGGGTTACATGCGCCAGTCGGCAGAGAGCATCTTCGCGGTATTCCCATTGCTTGCCGTGCTCATCACCCCAATTCTTGGCAGTTATGTTGACCACAAGGGCAAGGCAGCATCAATGTTAGTGCTCGGCTCGCTGCTACTCATTGCATGCCACCTGACATTTGCTTTCGTTCTGCCCGCATTCAGAGGCAACAACATCGGCGGTATAGTGACAGCATACGTCACCATACTTATCCTCGGAGCATCGTTCTCACTTGTGCCTGCATCACTGTGGCCAAGCGTTCCGAAACTCGTTGACGCCAAGGTGATTGGCTCTGCCTATGCACTTATTTTCTGGATTCAGAACATCGGTCTGTGGCTGTTCCCCTTGCTGTATGGTAAGATGCTCGACACCACCAACCCCGCCGGCACCGCCGCTACTGAGCTCGACCATACCGTACCCCTGGTAATGTTCGCCGGTCTGGGCGTCGCCGCCCTCGTCATCGGCCTTATCCTGAAGGTGGTCGACAAGAAGAAAGGTCTCGGTCTCGAAGAGCCAAACATCAAGTAAGCATTTTAGCATTACACACACTTCACTATTTCACAATTCCGTCTTCACTCATTACGTCAAAGAGCGGGATTGTGAAATAGTTTTTTTTAGAGATATGACCAACCACACATTATTTGTTATTGTTTTTCTTGCGAGATTAAAATTAATCGCATAAATTTGCACCCGAAAAACTACACACTCTATATGGAAAAATCTATTAACGGGAAAGTCATGTGGAAAGAATTGCACGACTATCTTATGATTGCTGTTGGTCTGTTCTTATGCACGGTGGGATGGACTGTGTTCATGTTGCCCAACCATATAACCACAGGCGGCACGGCTGGTCTTGCCTCTGTCATCTTCTGGGGAACAGGGATACCTGTTGAGTATTCGTATGTCGCGATGAACGGAGTGTTGCTGCTCATCGCCCTCAAGGTGCTGGGCTACAAGTTTTGCGTCAAGACGATATATGCCATAGCCGTAATAACCATTTTCATGCATTTCGGTCAGAAACTCGCAAGCAACGTACAGATGTTGCACGACCAGTTGTTCCTTGCCGCAGTGCTCGGTGGTTGTTTCTGGGGAGCAGGCATCGGCATGGCTCTTAATGCCAACGGCAGCACTGGCGGCACAGACATTGTTGCGGCGATGATAAACAAATATCGTGACATCTCACTGGGTCATGCGCTTCTTATTACCGACCTTCTCATCATCACGTCAGGCTATCTTGTATTCCGCAGTTGGGAACAGGTGATTTACGGTTACGTGGTGCTTTACATTTCTACGTTTATGATAGACCAAGTGGTCAACCTCTCACGCCGTTCGGTACAGTTCTTCATCATTTCGAAGAAGTATGAAGAGATTGGCCATCAGATTAACGAGGTTGCACAGCGAGGATGTACTGTAATTAACGGCAGCGGCTTCTATTCTGGTCAGGAGGTTAAGATGCTCTTTGTGCTGGCGAAGAAAAGCGAATCGGGCCGCATCTTCTCTCTCATCAACGAGATAGACCCCAATGCCTTTGTATCGCAAAGTGCGGTTATCGGTGTTTACGGTTTAGGCTTCGACAAGATTAAGCAGAAGCGAAGGAAGTCTTCGGGGCGCGCCATTGAATAAGCGGCAGATGGCTTGAGTGTTCAGTACGTGATGTTCGGACTGTGAGTCCGAAGCGTTCGGACTGAGAGTACGTGGCGTTCGGACTGCCAGTCCGAACGCCACGTACTTCACTTAGCATCCCACTCTCGGAGTATCTCTTTTGCCTTCTTGTAGTGTTTACGGTCACGACGGCCGCGGCGGTCTATTATGTTTGCGAAGTCGAAGGTGAGTCCTTTCACTGTGGGTTGCTCTAACATGCGCTCGTAATTTTTCTTCATTGCCTTCTTGAGGTCGGGATTTACTCCTGTGACAACTACATCTGGTAGCATAAGGTTTTTGGGAACGAGATACATGGTGTCTTTCATTTCCTCAAATGTAACCTTATCCGAGAGATACCTCATATGGCTGAAACTGATGCTATCGAACCTTTCTGATATGCTTGCAACACCATTATGGTCGGTCATAACGGCGCGGGCGGAGTCGGTCTTGACACTGACGTCGGCAACGGGAAGATGCGTTTCCATATCCACAACGACGATTTTGCGCTGTGCACTGACGTACACGGCGGACAATATTACGATTATTAGCGAAATGGTTCGTTGCATCTATGATTACGTGTTAAATCACCGCTGCAAAGGTAATCTTATAGTGTGTTTGCACAAAAGTATTTAATCGGAATTAACAAAGTACAAGTTTCGTTGAGTTAACGAAAGTTGCGTAAGATTAAAAAGAAAAAAGTAAAGGAATCAAGTTGCCAAATAATGTATAAAAGAAGGCAGTTTACTTAATTCCTTTACTCTTTATATGATTGATGTCTGATGACTACTTAGTCACCCTTTCGAGCCACTTCA
Source organism: Prevotella sp. UBA4330 (assembly GCA_002394385.1). GTDB lineage: Bacteria > Bacteroidota > Bacteroidia > Bacteroidales > Bacteroidaceae > Prevotella. The sequence continues at coordinate 52,493 of DGTS01000040.1, read as the reverse complement.
CCATACCGAACATCACGCCCATCGAGATGAGACATACGGCAAGGAAGACTGCCCAGCAGATCCAGATGGGCCACTTGTTATACATCAACGGACCAATCCAAAGCAGAAGGTTTCCTACAGCTGTCGCTCCGAGCCACAAGCCCTGGCACAATCCCTGCAGATGCTTAGGTGCTACCTTCGATACGAACGATAGTCCGAGCGGAGAGATGAACAGCTCGGCAACTGTAAGGAAGAAATAAGTGAGAATCAACACCCAAGGACCTGCTTTCAACGCAGCCTTTGAAGCGTCGCCCATAGCTGTGAATGTCTCTGCCGAAGGATAATTCTGAGACATAGAGTATATCATAAGGAACAGATATGCTATACCAGCGATGCCCATACCATATGCAATCTTGCGTGGTGTGCTTATAGCGCGACCGCGAACTGTAAGCGAACTGAAAATCCACATTATTATTGGAGTCAGAGAAATGACAAAGAACGGGTTCACCGCTTGCCATATCTCTGGGGCAATGGTATCTGTACGCACGAAGTCACGAGCGAAGAACGACAACGACTGACCGTTCTGATGGAATGAGAACCAGAAGAACACGGCGATGCCAAGAACAGCAAAGAGCGCGTAAAGACGCTGGCGTATCTCGGTTGCCTGTTGTTTCTTCTCCTCTTCGGTATATTCAACGCTGACAGCAGCCTCTTTCTTTCCTGGTGTCGGGAACATCTTCTTAGATGTGATGAAAATGATGAGCGAGACAATCATCATTACAACTGATGCGATGAAAGAATAGTGGATACCGGTATTAAATATGTCGAGGTACTGCGTACAGAAAGCAGAAAGATCGGCAGTACTGCCTCCAACCTTATCTACAAGTTCTGTCAGGTTCTGCATCTGGTCGGCAGCGAGGTTCCCGCCTTTGTTAATATATTCGTGACAGAGTTTTGGAAGGTCGGAATTATAGGTGAAACCGTTGCTCTTCAGCCACCAACTTCTGAGCAAAGGAGCAATAAAAGGAGCGGCAAGAGCACCAATGTTAATGAACACATAGAAAATCTGGAAACCAGCATCACGCTGTCCCTGTGCCCACTTTAGTCTCTCCGGACCTTGCTTTGCAGCATCTGCTTCAAAGTCATCGTACATCTGACCTACGATTGCCTGCAAGTTGCCTTTGAAAAGACCGTTACCGCAAGCAATAAGAGTCAACGCGAAAATCGTTAGGGTAAGAAGCCACGAACTGTTGTCTGGCGTAGCAAGTATTGGAATGGCAAGTATTACATAGCCGATAGCCATAATCACAAGTCCCCACTCTATTGTTGACTTGTAATTGCGCGTGCGGTCGGCGATGATACCGCCTACAAGACTTAACACATAAATAGCAGCGAGGAAGAAAGCCGCAATTAATCCACTTGTCTCGTCAGAGAGTCCGAACTTAGAACAAAGGAAAAGCACGAGCACCGCATTCATGATGTAGTAGCCGAAACGCTCTCCCATGTTACTCAATGCTGCCTGGAGCAGCCCTTTAGGATGGTTTTTAAACATAGTACTATTATTTTTATTGAATTACTTACGCTTGGTTCTTATCAAGTCGAAGAGATAAGTGAACTTCACAACGATATTGCCGAAGTTGCTTCTGCCGAAATAGTCGCGCTTGGAGTCGCCGTAGATATTGCCTAATCCATAGTAATAGCGAGCCTCAAACATCATCCTGCCTATCTTGGGATGACTGTACTCCATGCCGACACCCGCTGCAATGCCGTAGTCGAACTTATGCTCAACGGCCATGGTGTCTTGTGCCACGTTGTTGTTTACACGTTCTTCGACGTTTCGCTCCTCGACTGTGAAGTTGGTCTTGGTGCTTTCGCTAAGGAAATAGCCAAACTGCGGACCGGCCTGAAAGAAGAACTGCAGTCCATTCTGCTCCTTTCCCCATCCGAGATGGGCGAAGATAGGGACCTGAATGTAGTTTGTCGTACGTTGATATTCCTCGGGCAGGCCCGTTACAGTATTAATAACAGGCTCGTCATGGATATTAAGTATTTCCTCTTTCCATCCGATGCTTGCATAGTTGACTTCTGCCTGGATGGCGCATATTGTCTTGAAATACTTCTCACAGATATACTTAAACGTGAATCCTCCCGTTATGCCGCCATGCATTGTCTGGCCCACCTTCGGCTGGAACGAGACATTGCTGAATACATAACCAGCATTGAAGCCAACGCTGAGGTCATTGCGATGCTCTCCCACCTGTGCATAGGATGACGCCGCCATGCCCAGACAAAGCATTAGGAGCACAATTCTCTGCCTTACTTTCATAGAGAATTAGAAATTAATGGTTGAGATGGAATGGTCCTTGTTGTAGTGTACAAAAAGGAATCCTGTGTTCTGATAACCTCCCTTGCCCACTCTCTTGAAGTGAAGTCGTGTCTGCAGAGCGCTCTTGTCTGCCTCTGCGCCGACGAATTTAGCCCCTTCGCGATGAAGTCCACGAAGGAAGTAGGTGCCATGGTCATAGCCAGTTATGGCAAAACGCGGGAGATAATCCTGCATCTCGGTGTGGAACCATTGCTTATATGTCCTCTCCAACGATGTCGTTGCCGGCGACAGCGAGTTATAGTAAAAATGTGACGGAATGTATGTGTCAAACATGCAATACTTCTCGACATTATACTTCGCGTACATCAGCCACTCAGTATAACCGAAGAGAGTAATTTGCAACTGTGGATTTGCCGCACGCAGGGAGTCGAGACGTGAGATTACTCGGTTGAGATTAGGCGATTTCTCCGAGTTGAGTACAACCACGTTCTGCTTGTTGGCAAGGAATGAGCGTGCAAAGTTCTGCCACTCAGAGTTTACGTTTGTTATGCTATATGCTATACTGCGTGTCTCAAGTTCCTTGCGCAACTGAGTTGTGAAGTTGCCCTTAGTGCTCTTAGGGTCGTTGCAATCTATGAATACAGGATGTGCAGCACCGAAACGGCTGACGAACTGGGCAACCACCTCCTGATTGAAGAACACAGGATTCTGATACACCTGGAACACATTGGGATTGCTGTTAACGGCATCACTCTCGATAGAGAACGGTATCACAACCTTAATACCATAGACAGAGGCGAAGTCGGCAAGCGCCTTCACCTGCTTAGTATATAACGGGCCGAAAATAATGTCGCACTTATCGGCACCCTTGTCAAGCAATGTCATGCGTATGTCCGCATTGATGTCAACGTTCCAGGCATAGACATCAACAGAGATTCCCTCGCGTTTCATCTGGTCACATGCCAAGAGAAGTCCACGATAGTACTCCACCATGCGCTTGCCGTCTCCATCGACATTGTGTAAAGGAAGCATCACTCCCATGCGTATGGCACGTTTGCGAACATCCGACTTCTCGTCGCCGCGTGTCACAACCTTGTCGGCTGCAGCGATAGCCTCTGCCTCCGAAGCGTATGGAATGAAGATGAAATCGCCCTTCTTCAGTTTATATCCGGGCTGGTTCATGTCGGGATTAGCGGCACGCAACTGCTCTTCGGTGATGCCGTATTCACGCGAGATGCCATATAATGTCTCGCCTTTTGCCACTTTATGCATCTCCCTCCACTTGTTCATCTGCGCATTAGCCGAAGCGCACACAAAGAAGAATGCCAAAACCAACGAATATTTGAAAAAATGTCTCATAATCTGTTTAATCTTATTTACTTCCCTAAATTTTTTGCAAAAATAAGCAATAAAGTTGATTTAACCGCTGTTTTTTTGTAATTTTGCATCTATTAAAAGAAAAGAAAATGAAAACTTCACGTTTTATAGCCGTTATAGGTCTTCTGATATTCATCAACATCAGTATTTTCGCGCAAAGTGAAGTACCGACGATAGCCCCCACTGCCACATTCATTAATAAGGATGGTGAGGAAGTGGACAGCACTACTTTCTCTGGCGATGCTCCATTTGAAGTGCGTTTCCGTGCCAACCCACAAAACCAGGGTGCATATACTGCATACTATGAATGGCGTTTCACTCGCGAAAGAGACACCGAGCCATACCTCATAAGGTATGAGGAGGACACCGACTACACCTTCACCGAGGCAGGCACTCATAACATTGTGTGTTACGCGGTGTTCACCAATGGAAACGAAAGATATGAGTACACCGATGAATACTGGAAACAGGATAAAAGTCCATTCAGGATTACCGTAAGCGAGAGTATGCTTGAGATGCCTAATGCGTTCTCACCCAATAACGATGGTTATAACGAGATATACAAAGCAAAGAAGTATAAAAGCCTTGTTGAATTCCATGCCATCATATTCAACCGATGGGGACAGAAACTTTATGAATGGAACGACCCAGAAGACGGATGGGACGGAACGTTCAATGGAAAACCTGTAAAGGATGGCGTTTACTATGTGTCGGTAAGGGCGAAAGGCTCCGACGGCAGGAGATATAATATCCGACGTGATGTGAATTTGCTGCGTGGATATTATAAGGATGGTGGCAGCAGCACCACCGATAACTGATTAACGATATGAATAGAGAATCTGAAAAGATAAGTGTCTGGGGTGCTCGCGTTCATAACTTAAAGAATATCAACGTTGAAATACCAAGAGACAGCCTTACTGTCATTACAGGACTTAGCGGTTCTGGCAAGTCGTCATTGGCTTTCGACACGATATTCGCAGAGGGACAGCGACGCTACATAGAGACTTTCTCTGCATACGCACGCAACTTCCTCGGAGGAATGGAACGCCCTGATGTTGACAAGATAACAGGTCTGAGTCCTGTTATCAGCATCGAGCAAAAGACCACCAACAAGAATCCGCGTTCTACGGTGGGAACAACCACCGAGATATACGACTTTCTGCGACTGCTTTACGCTCGTGCCGGCACGGCATATAGTTATATGACTGGCGAAAAGATGGTGAGATATACAGAGGAACGCGTACTCGAGATGATCAACACCGACTACTCTGGCCATCGCATCTATATTCTTGCTCCGCTGGTGAGAAATCGAAAAGGACACTACCGGGAACTATTCGAGTCGATGCGCAAAAAGGGCTATCTCTACATGCGTGTTGACGGAGAAATTGTCGAAGTGACTCGTGGCATGAAAGTTGACCGCTACAAGAACCATAACATAGAAGTGGTTATCGACAAAATGGCGGTTAAGGAGCAGCAGAAAGATGCTGACGGACAAGCCATTACAGACGAACGGTTAAAGAAAAGCGTTGCTACTGCGATGAAGCAGGGTGAAGGTCTAATAATGATAATGGACAAGGACAGCGGCGAGGCAAAATACTTTAGCCGCAGACTTATGTGTCCCACATCAGGCATCAGTTACGGCGACCCTGCTCCCAACAAGTTCTCGTTCAACTCTCCTGAAGGTGCATGCCCAGTGTGCAAAGGCTTGGGTGTCATCAGTCAGATAGACAACAAGAAGGTGATACCAGACGAGACTCTCTCTATTCATGAAGGAGCAATAGTTCCGCTCGGCAAATACAAGAACCAGATGATATTCTGGCAGATAGAGGCAATACTGAAAAAATACGAATGCGACCTCAAGACTCCCGTAAAAGACATCCCACAGGAGGCGATGAGCGAGGTGCTTTACGGTTCGCTCGAAAACGTGAGAATCGAGAAGGAACTCGTTCACACGTCAAGCGATTATTTCGTGGAGTATAATGGCGTGATAAAATATCTGCGCAACGTTATTGAGAATGACGACAGCACCAGCGGTCAGAAGTGGGCCGACCAGTTTCTTGCCACATGCGAGTGTCCAGAATGTCACGGACAACGCCTAAACCGCGAGAGTCTCTCATATAAGATATGGGACAAGAACATCAGCGAGGTGTCAAGAATGGACATCGGCGAACTGAAAGACTGGCTCACCGAGGCACAGCAGCATCTTGACACACAACAAAAACAGATAGCCGACGAGATTATTAAGGAAATACAGACTCGACTGAGTTTCATGCTTGAGGTCGGGCTCGACTATCTCTCTCTTGACCGTCAGTCGGCTTCATTGTCTGGCGGCGAGAGCCAACGCATACGCTTAGCCACACAAATAGGCTCGCAACTGGTTAACGTACTCTATATTCTCGATGAGCCAAGCATTGGTTTGCATCAAAGGGATAACGAAAGACTCATTGCGTCTTTGAAGGAACTGCGCGACCTGGGCAACACCGTCATTGTGGTTGAACACGACCGCGACATGATGCTTGCTGCCGACTATATAATAGACATAGGTCCCAAGGCAGGACGCAAGGGAGGTGAAGTGGTGTTCCAGGGCACTCCCAAGCGAATGCTTAGCGAGCAGAAAACACTCACCGCCCAGTATCTCGAAGGCGAAAAGAAGATTGAAATACCTGCAGAAAGACGTGCCGGCAACGGCAAAACTCTCAAGATAACAGGTGCGAAGGGCAACAACCTGAAAGACGTTACCATTGAATTCCCGCTTGGGAAACTCATCGTCGTGACTGGTGTTTCGGGCTCTGGAAAATCTACTCTGATCAACGAGACCCTGCAACCTATACTTAGTCAGAAGTTCTACCGTTCTCTCAAGAAGCCTCTCGACTATGAAAAAATCGAAGGTCTTGAGAATGTTGACAAAGTGGTAAGCGTTGACCAGACCCCACTTGGACGCACGCCACGCAGCAATCCTGCTACATATACAGGCGTCTTCAGCGACATACGCTCTCTCTTCGTTAATCTGCCAGAGGCTAAAATTCGCGGTTACAAGCCTGGAAGATTCTCATTCAACGTGAAGGGTGGACGCTGTGAAGCCTGCGGAGGCAACGGATACAAGAGCATAGAGATGAACTTCTTGCCCGATGTCATGGTGCCATGCGAGGTGTGTCACGGAAAACGATATAACCGCGAGACTCTTGAAGTGAGGTATAAGGGAAAGTCTATTGCCGACGTTCTTGACATGACAATCAATCAGGCGGTGGAGTTCTTCGAGAATGTGCCAGACATCCTGCGAAAGATAAAGACCATTCAGGACGTGGGATTAGGCTACATAAAACTTGGTCAGCCTTCAACAACACTTAGCGGTGGCGAAAGCCAACGAGTGAAACTGGCTACGGAACTGAGCAAGAAGGACACAGGCAAGACGTTATATATCCTCGACGAGCCGACCACAGGGCTCCATTTCGAAGACATTCGCATTCTGATGGAAGTGTTGCAAAGACTGGTGAGCAAAGGAAACACAGTAATCATTATCGAACACAACCTTGATGTGATAAAACTGGCAGACCACATAATAGACATGGGACCGGAAGGAGGAAGGCGAGGTGGTCAGGTCGTTGCATTCGGAACACCAGAGGATGTTGCTAAGAAAAACGCCGGGTACACCGCACACTTTCTTAGACAAGAACTTAAGAACTCATAAACTCAAGAACTCATAAACTCAAGAACTCATAAACTCAAGAACTCACAAACTCAAGAACTCACAAACTCAAGAACTCACAAACTCAAGAACTCATAAACTTACAACAATGAAGAAAGAAGACCTTAGAATTGTTTTCATGGGAACACCAGAGTTTGCCGTCGGCACACTGAAGGCACTTGTCGAAGGCGGATACAATGTGGTTTGCGTGGTGACTCAACCAGACAAACCCGTTGGCAGACATCAAGACACTCTTCAACCGCCACAGGTAAAGGTGTATGCACAAGAACACGGAATACCTGTGCTGCAACCAGTGAAGATGAAAGACGAGACTTTCGTTGAGCAACTCAGGTCATACAACGCTGACATACAAGTGGTTGTGGCTTTCCGAATGCTACCAGAAGTGGTATGGGCAATGCCACGCTTCGGTACATTCAACGTGCATGCTGCCCTACTTCCACAATATAGAGGTGCTGCACCCATCAACTGGGCAATAATAAACGGAGAAACACGAACAGGAGTAACAACATTCTTCCTCGACCACGACATAGACACTGGGCGCATCATAATGCAACACGAAATCGCCATCGGACCAGAAGACAACGTGGAAACTGTTTACGATGCCCTGATGGAAAAAGGAGCGGAGATTGCCATTGAGACCATTGACAAGATAATCGAAGGTGACGGTAACGTTGAAAGCATGCCGCAGGAGCAACTTACAACTTGTAGCGAAGAACTGCACAGCGCTCCTAAACTGTTCAAGGAGAACTGCATCATCGACTGGAACAAAAGTGCTAAGCAAGTGCACGACTTCATCAGAGGACTCTCCCCTATTCCCGGTGCATGGACTCCATTCGGCACAGACGGCAAGCAGACAATAAAGATTTACGACTCGCGGCTTACAGGCCTTACAACGGACAAACCCGCAGGAACCATCTTCCAACACGAAGGGCGCCTCATGGCATCAGCAGGCGGTGAGATGCTCGAACTGAAGTCAGTACAACTGAGCGGAAAGAAAAGAATGAGCGCCAAAGACTTCCTTAACGGAAGAAAACTATAATCCCACACAACCCCTTTATATAAAGGTATTCCAGAGATTTTAAAATCTCTGGAATCTTTTTACAGGAGTTTTCTAAACTTTTGTAATCTTATTACAGACGGCTTGTAAAGAGATTACAAACGCTCTGTAAAAGCATTACAAGCACCTTGTAAAAGCATTACAAGCCGTCTGTAAAGAGATTACAAAGTGGTTGTAATTGATCAATGGGTATTCAAACTACACTCCACATATTATACGAGGCTTAATCGAATAGTATATTTCGTTTACCCTTGGCAATACTTCGAAGGTCTGTTTTACATCCCCCTCTCTGCCCAGTCGCCTCGGTCGAGGGTACGGTAGCCTATGGCCTCGGCGATGTGCATCGACTCTACTTTCTCCGAACCGGCAAGGTCGGCGATGGTGCGGGCCACCTTGAGGATGCGGCTATAGGCACGGGCGCTCAACTTTAGACGTTCCATTGCCATGCGGAGCATGTCGAGTGAGGCGGCATCGGGCTCAGCAAACTCATGGAGCATACGCTCAGTCATCATAGCGTTGCAGTGGATGCGGCCTTTACCCCCGCTCTCTCCCAAAGGAAGGGAGCCAAAGCGCTCTGTCTGTATCTGACGAGCCTTAATGACACGCTCACGTATAGTTGCCGAAGGTTCTCCTGGTTTCATCTGCGAGAGTTGGGCAAAAGGTACTGCCTGTATCTCGCACTGGATGTCAATACGGTCTAACAATGGACCAGAAATCTTGTTTAGGTATCTCTGAATCTGTCCTGGCGTGCAAACGCAGTGATGTGTGGGGTCGCCATAATAGCCACATGGGCATGGATTCATTGATGCCACAAACATGAAAGAACAAGGGAACTCTATAGAGTATTTCGCACGACTGATGGTAATGGTCCGGTCTTCGAGAGGCTGACGCATCACCTCAAGAACACTGCGAGAGAACTCTGGCAGTTCATCACAAAAGAGCACTCCGTTATGGGCGAGGGATATTTCACCTGGTCGAGGATTAACGCCGCCACCAACAAGCGCCACTTGCGAAATGCTGTGATGAGGACTTCTGAACGGGCGCTGATACAAGAGTGAAGTGCCTTGACTTAGTTTTCCCGCAACAGAATATACTTTTGTGGTTTCAAGACTCTCGGATAACGTCAGCGGCGGAAGTATTGACGGCAGACGCTTTGCCATCATTGACTTGCCTGAACCCGGAGGACCTATCATTATTACGTTATGTCCGCCAGCAGCAGCAATCTCAAGAGCACGCTTTACATTCTCTTGTCCACGCACGTCAGCATAGTCTAAGTCGAAATGTGATTGGTTCTCATAGAACTCCTTGCGCGTATCGACAACTATTGGCTCATATTTCTCTCCGTTAAAGAACTTGATGACATCAACAAGCGACGGCATGCCATAAACATCAAGATTGTTCACCACCGCAGCCTCACGCCCATTCTCAACTGGAACAATTAGTCCTTTGAACTTTTCGGCACGCGCTTTTATTGCCAATGGCAGCACGCCACGCACAGGACGCAAACTGCCATCAAGGCCCAATTCGCCAACCATCATATACTGTCCGAGCATATCTGTACGGATTTTCTCTGACGCTCCTAATATGCCTATTGCCATTGGCAGGTCGTACCCGCTGCCCTCTTTCTTAATGTCAGCAGGCGAAAGATTCACCGTTAGTTCTGCAGACGGTATCTTTCCGCCGATATTAGATATAGCAGCCTTTATACGGTCGAAACTCTCTTTTACTGCGGTATCGGCAAGACCTGAGACATGAAGCAATACGCCTTTTGACATGTGAGTCTCAATGGTAACAGTGACCACATTCATGCCTGTCACTTCGGCAGAGTATGTTTTTGTTAGCATGGTTAACGAAAAGGTCTTTAGTTAAAAACAGGGACATGTAAAAGCATACACATCCCTGTTACATATTTTATATAGCGTTATGCCATTACTTCTTAATAATAGTATAGAGCAGCGTACCGAATGAAACAATACTTGCTGCGGTAGAAAGGAACCAAGTGTTGTTGCTGATGGTCTGACGGTTGATTCTCGACTTATTCGGCTCGATATAAATAATATCATTCTGCTGGAGATAATAGTAGGGAGAGTTCAGAATCTCAGCCTGGCTGATGTCCAAGCGATGAGTGCTCTTCTGACCTGTCTTGTCTTCACGTATGAGCAGAATGTTATCACGACGTCCGTACATTGTAAGGTCGCCAGCAGATGCGATTGCCTCAACGATGCTCATCTTCTCGGTGGTAACAGGTACAATGCGCGATCCCGTCTCACCAATGATTGTTACATGATAACTTGCGAGACGAACGGTAACAATAGGATTCTCACTGGCAGCCATAAAAGGCTTGATCTTTGAAAGCACCAGATTCTCGCATTCGCGTGTGGTAAGTCCCTCTACATGCAATGAGCCAACCATTGGGAAATTGATATTGCCCTGATTGTCCACAAGATAGCCATAGATTCTGCCTTGCTGATTGCCCGTGTTACCCTCATTCATATTTAGGTTGAATGGTTTAGCAGCATCCTGATCTGATGTGTTAACCCTGATATTGATCAAGTCCTTAGGCATGATGCGAGCATCATACAACCAACGAGAACGAGACAAATCTGCTGTGTCTGCACCTTGAAAGTAAACAATCTTCTTGGAACTTCCGCAACTGCCGAAAAGCACCATAAGAGCCATAATGACTACAGGGAGAATTAACTTTTTCATTATTGTTTTTCGTTTAGTTTATAATTTGGTTGCAAATTTAATCTTATTTTTTCAAATTTGCAAAAAAAACATAAAGTATTTGGTTATACTTTAAATTACATATACCTTATATATAATAATAACGACCATGGCTCTGATAAGTCATGGTCGTTATATATGTGATTGGAACTGATTGCTTAGAAGAACAAGTAGCGGTTGTCCTTAACATCTGCCTTTACGAAGTACTCCTGCAATGCCTGCTGTGCTGCCTGTGCTGCACGCTGACCAACACGCTGAGCGTATGTTTTCTCATCGTACTTGCCAGGACGTTGTGTCTTGTCCTTAACCTGGAAAAGATAAACACCAGCATTTCCCTTTACAGGAGCAGCAGAGAACTTACCCTTGGCAGTAGCAGCAACGGCACCGCTAAGTGCTGGCTCGCTTGCACCTGTTGCCTGAACGAATACCGGGGCAGCAAATGTAACCTGTGCAACCTCACTCACCTGTGCGCCCTTTGCCTTAGCAGCATCTACAGACTTCACGTCCTTAACGTTAGCAATTATCTGCTCTGCCTTCTTGTCGCGCAGAACGGCATTCTTCACAAATTCCTTAACCTGTGCATCGTCAAGGCTGCGGACACCTTTCTCGTGAATACCTGTCAGTGCACAAACAAGGAGATTATCGTTGTTACCGCACTCATAAAGTATAGAAACCTCATTTTGTTTTGCACCAAAAATCCACTTCATAGCATCGCGGGTGTTAGGTACATTTGCAACATAATGCTCTGCGCTTGAGAGGTCTTTGCGCTCCTCTACCTTATAACCGTACTTAGCAGCATTCTTCTCCAGAGCCTCGATGGTCTGACTCTCGCTAACATACTGACTGAACTTGTTATATGCAGCATTGTAAGTGTCCTTAGAGAAGTCAATGTTCTTAGAGATAACCGCTGCGGTGTACTTAGTAGTCATAGCACGACGGTCAACAACCTGAAGAATCATGTTGCCAGCAGAGAGTTGGAGATTCTTCAACTCATTCACAGACATGGTGTTGATAGCCTTGATGTAAGAACGGAAATCTGCATCGATGCCAGAGGCATTCTGATACTGGCGTGTGGTAACCCACATCTTCTCGCCTGTCTGACCGTATTTCTTAGCAAGAGCCTCAAAGTCTCCACCACCTTGCAAAGCATTGTAAATGCTGTCGGCACGCTTTGAAGCAACATCATTGTTCTGGTCGGCAACCTGAATAACACGTACCTGAACAGAGTCTGGCAGTTGCTCCTTTGCAAGCAGACGGATAATGTTTGTAGTATTGTCTGCTCCTACAACAGGACCGAGTGTCTGACCGACAGACATTGAGTCGAGTTTAGCAGCGATGACCATTGGGAATGCATCTTTACCTACAGGAACACCATTGTAAGGAACGAGTGAAGAACTCTTGCTAACAACGTTTCCTGGGTTGTCAGAACCCTGAAGTTCCTCAGCATACTTCTTCATCTGAGCGTCGAGCGCATTGCGGTCGGCATCAGAAGCAGAAACCTTAACACTAACATACTTGATGTCGCGTGTCTCCTGATATTGCTTGAACATCGGCTTCAGTTCGTCATACTTAGCCTTCAAGTCGCTCTCTGTAACAGTAACCTTGTTGTCGTTGATAGAAGAATAAGGAATTGCAGCAAGTTCAATAGTGCTTTCCTCGTTCTCTGCAGCGAATGCAGCCTTAGCCGAAACGTTGTTTGTAACCATCATACAGCGTGCGAAAAGTCCCTGATACTTCTGTGCAAGAAGTTGTGAGCGGAGATTCTTCTCTGTGAAATTCCAGAACTTCTTGATTGCCTCATACTGCTCAGCCACCTGAGGATTGTTAAGAGCAGACTTATCGTTAAGGAACTTCTGAACCATAGTATAGTCGAAACGGCCCGTCTGCTGGTTAACGAACGGTGTCTGAAGGAGCATAGGGTTGGTGCCCTCCTTCATTATGTTCTGCAACTCCTCGTCAGTAACAGTAAGACCCAGTTCGCCAGCCTCTTTCTCGATGATGCTGTTCTGAACCATTGTCTGCCATACCTGGTCACGAAGAGACGATGTTTGCTCGTCATTAAGGTTATCCATTCCACGAGCAACCTTTACATACTCGGTGAATTCGTTAACCTTCTCGTTGAAATCGTTGATGTCAACCGTCTTACCAAGAACGGTACCCACCTGATTTCTCTTGCCGAAGAGAGCGTCAACAATCTTGCTCCAGTCTTCAGCGATGAACGCGAAAAGACCCAAGCCAATCACTATAATCAGCACAGGTCCCCAGCTTCTGATTTTTCCAATTGCTGCCATTTTGTTTTTTAATTTTTTATTTTATTGTTTCTATTCTTTTCTTGTTAGTGAACCCATGTCTATGCTTGCGTTTTTGAAAACCTGCAAGACACAAATTCCTGAAAAATAAGTTTCAAGGCGCAAAATTACAAAAAAGATGATAATTATCGGCAAATTATCTGGAAAAAGTTTATTTATTTTAGTACTTTCAACTTTACCAACTCTATTTTTGTCATTGTATTCTTCATTATCTTAAACTCAAAGTCGCCTATGGTTACTATCTCGTTGAGTTTGGGGAAACTCTGGTAGTAATGCAAAATCAAGCCTCCCACGGTCATATAGTCTTCACTCTCAGGGAGGTCAAGATTGAATTTCTCGTTCACCTTGTCAATCTCAAGACGGGCAGAGAGCACATATTCCTTCTCCCCCACTTGCTTGGCGACGTAGTTAGAGTTGTCATGCTCATCCTCGATGTCGCCGAAAATCTCTTCCACGATATCCTCCAGACTTACTATTCCGCTCGTTCCTCCGAACTCGTCGATGACCACTCCGAGAGTTTTTTTCTGCTGCATGAACGTCTGCATCAACTTTTGCGCAGGCATTGTCTCTGGCACATAAGGCATGTTCTGTATGCCTTTATGCCAGTTATTGGCATCGCGGAACATCTCAGATGAATGGATGTAGCCGATGATGTGGTCGATATCTTCGCGATAGACGATAATCTTAGACTTTCCGCTCTCAACAAATATGTTCTTCAGGTCGTTCACCGAACAATCGTACTCTACGGCACAAATCTCCGTTCGAGGCACCATGCAGTCGCGAACCTTCGTGTCAGAGAACTCCAAGGCATTCTGGAATATCTTCACCTCATCGTCTATCTGAGAGTCGTCCTTCGCCTTAGCAATACTCGATTGCACGAGGTAGTCGAGATCTACCTTTGAAAACTCTTCGTCACCATTTTCCTTTTCCACCTTGATTCCCATAATCCGCATAAGCAGATGCGACAACATCGTGGAGAAACGTGATATGGGCCAGAGCAGGATATAGAAGATGAAAGCAGGGAAAGCAAATATCGTGAGCAACCTGTTTGCATTGCTCTTGAATATAGACTTTGGAAGAAACTCGCCGGTGAAAAGCACTATCAGAGTGGAGAGAATTGTGTCTGCAGGCACCGTAATACCTGGATCGAGCCCGGCAAATATCGTCTTGTCGAAGAAGCGTGCTATGAGAATGCCATAAACAACAAGCACAATGTTATTGCCGACAAGCATGGTACTAACAAAATTATTGGGATGTTTATAGAACACCTGCAATGGAAGACGCGCAAGACCAAGTTTGTCTTTGTCCATCTCGGCAAGCATACGGTTGCTCGAAACGAATGCTATCTCCATTCCAGAAAAGAATGCAGAGAGCAGCATTGTTATTATTATGCCGATTATAAGCGACAGGCTGATGTCTTGCATGATGTCAATTATTGTTAGCAGATGGTATGTTTACCGTTGTCTTCGCTTTGGGGTTAGTGGGCAATCTCAACTTTGCCTTGGCCGTATCGGGTGCCGACAATATTGTGTCGCCCTTTGAACTGCCGAAGCCGTCCTCACCTCTGACAAACGAACCTTTAGAATTGGTAATGGTGTAATGTGTGAGTTGCTCGTTACTGAGGAAACGAGTGCCTTCGAGTTCTCTTGTAGGAGTGACGATGCGCGAGAACTTGTTGCTATACAACTCATGACGGTTCTGGTCCCAGAACAGTTCCTCGCTATTGAATCGCAAGCCGTCTTTCGTCCTCACACTCACACGTCCACGCAACTCCCACAATCGCTTCACGTCATAATAGTAGGCTGTATCGGCCTGCAAATAAGCCTCAACGTGGAAGTTCTTGTCAAACTCCTCAAGGAACAGCCCGTTACGGAATATCCACCGAGAAGGATTTCTGTTCTGGTTGATCTCCCACTCCTCAGCCACTATTCTGTATTTCATTACACCAGAGTCGCTTATCAACGTGTTTACTCCGTAACTTATCATCAGCGCCACAGAGTCTCTGTCGTAAATGGCAGGAGCCGTGTGCTCCACCGCCTCCTCACACGACACAGTCATCAGGGGCAATGCAAAGGGCAATAAATACATCATGCTGCACCTCCTCAACAGAGTTACAGCAGAACGATGTATTATAGAAAAAACCTTGATGTCTATGCCCATTTCTGGTGTTAATGTTATTCAACCTTCCACTTCATGAACCACCGTTCGTTGAACGTCAGTCCTATATTGATTCTGAAGGTATTCTCCGTAATGAAACTTTTAGAGTCGGTTCTTACCCATTGAGCAGAGATATTGAGAATCGACCTGTTGTTATATGTGTTCATTATAGGTATTCCGAAGCCGGCACTAACAGAAATCTCCTTCGGTCCGTCCTGCCCGTTTATATTTAAATAAGGTGTGGCATAAGACGCACCGAATCGATAATGGATTCTGCTGAGGAACCTTCTGCTGTATTGTCCTGGGCAGTACTCGCCACCGAAGGTGAACTTATGTCTGTCCTTGAAGTAATTCTCATTAAGCGAGAAAGAAGCACTCCCATTGTTATCGCTATACACTGGGAACGGTGTGCTTGCCCACTTCTGCAATGAATAGTCAACACCCACCTTCAACTTGTTGCGGTGATTATACATCAGTCCGCCACCTATGGTTTGCGGAAGTTTGAAAGCGTTCTCCACAACGAAGGTTGTGCTGTCTTTCACACCTGTCTGGGTGTTGGTAGAGAGTATCGTACACTGGGCATCGTCATTAATCTTGTGCCCCAAGCCGTACGTTGCACCGAATGTGACGCTATTGTTCTTGTCGAACGGAATAGTCAGTTGCAAACCGAAATCCACTCGATATGTCCTGATGTCAGCACTGTAATACTTCGAAAGGTTATTGATGTAACCGTCTGTATAGGCATTTCCTATCGAGCGGCTGTAGTCTCCCCACATGTAAGAACCATTCACACCGATTGACACGTTCTTGATAGGCTCAACACCAATACCGAGGTACACCTGGCGCATACCTCCTTCTCCTTTATACGTATTGACATATCCGGTTGTCTTGTCATTATTGATATAACCGCTAGCGCTATAGTTATACCCGACGTTTGAGAACGGAACGATACCGAAACTCAGTCCGACATGCTTGAAAAGTCTGAATGCTGCTACGGCATATTCAAAACTGGCGTTCTTTGCGTTCTTCTTAACTCCGTTCTCAGAAAAGTTTGTTAGTTGTCCGCTGACACCCGCATCGAATATGAAAGTCAACGAGTCAATCGACGAATAAGACGCAGGGTTGAGGAAATTCACTTGGTTTGGCTCTCTGAAACCAATTCCCAAACCATTCATACCCCTGTTGAAACCGCTTGTCTGGTCGGCCAAAACGCCAAAGCCATACTGGCTGTATGGAGAATTGGTGCCGCTCTGCGCCATAGCGGTTAGTGTAGTGAAGACCATCATAACGATGGCAATTGATATCTTCTTCATTATCTTTTATTGTATTCAAGAATTGCGTTTAGTCCCTCTGGCACCAAATATCGGTCTTCGACGAGACTTATTTCCGCTCCTTTTTCATTTGCGATTGCAAAGGTGGGCATTTTTTCTGAGAAATGCAAATTTAGTTGCCCTCCCCCCGTTAAATAAACGTAAAGTTGGGAATATTTATGACTAAAATCATCAATATAGCCATTTATCTCGTGCAAGATGCCGCAAATCACACCGCTTCTGATTGCCGTTTCGGTAGAGACACCTATCTCTGGAGTTTCTCCCTGGGCATCAATGAGCGGCAGTTTCGAGGTGAAAGCGTTCAGCGCCTTTAGTCGCATATCCACTCCTGGCGATATGTTGCCGCCCTCATATTCGCCTTTCGCATTCACAAAGTCGTATGTTATGCATGTTCCAACGTCAATCACAAGGATGTTACAGCCCATGTTTTTATTCCATGCTCCTATCGAAGCGGCGAGGCGGTCGGCGCCCAACGTAAGCGGAGTGGCATAGAGGTTCTTTATCGGTATGGGCGTAATGCCCGGCTGGAAATGGAGCATCGGAACGCCATAAGACTCTATCACACTCATGAAAGCATCGTCTATGGCTACCGTAGAGCAAAAGATGCCGTTACGGAAACTATACTTCGAGACAAATGCTGAAGCCTCGTCACAGAAGATGTCCTTAACACGAATGCCCTCGACAACATCTGCTTTGCCTTCGAAACACACCATCTTGGTGGATGTGTTGCCAACGTCAATAACGAGACTATAATCGCTTCTCACGACAGGAAATGCGTTCAGAGTTATTACTTTTTACTTTATCGGGTGCAAAATTATTGAAATTTTTCGAAATAAAAGCACGCTAAGTGGAAAATATAAAGTAATTTTGCATCGTGAAACATAGAAATAACATTTTGAAAGTGTTTCTCTTGGCTATCATGATGCTGAGTTCCACACTTTCATCCGCTCAAGAAGAAGGGCTGAATCCTGACTCTTTAGAAATCAGTTTGCTCACCTGCTCGCCTCATCAGCAGGTGTATAGCCTCTATGGTCATACGGCAATACGTATGCGCGACCAGCGAACGGGTCTCGATGTGGCCGTCAACTATGGTGTGTTCTCTTTCAACAAGCCCCTTTTCATACCGCGTTTTGTATTCGGAATTGCCGAATACGAGATTGGAATTATTCCCTTCAGGTATTTCATTGCTGAGTATGCGCACTATGGAAGCAGCATCACCCAGCAGGTGCTCAACCTCACTGCTGAAGAGAAGATGATTATATTCGAGGCAATAAGAGTGAACAACCTGCCAGAAAACAAATACTATAGATACAACTACTTTTATGACAACTGCACCACAAGAGCACGAGATATTCTTGTGAACAACATAAAGGGAGGTGTTACTTACCAACCTCGCGACGGCAAGAGTTACCGCGAGATTATTCACGATAAGAACGAAGGCCATCCTTGGGCGCGCTTTGGAAATGACTTCTTGCTTGGAGTCGGCGCTGACTATGCCACAACCCAAGAGCAAAGACAGTTTCTTCCGGACAACCTGATGATTGACTTCGAGAATGCCACGAGAAACGACAACAAGCGCCCGTTGGTTGACACGACAATGGTGATACTCCCCGCAAGAGCGCAGGTTATTGAAGAGGAGTTCCCGCTCACGCCTACTCAATGCGGATGGGAGTTGCTCATCGTAACCGCCATTCTTACCGCCTTCGAAATCAAAAAGAAAAAGAACCTGAGATATTTCGACGCACTTCTGATGGTTGGAGCATCGGTTATGGGCATTGTGCTCTTCCTGATGCTGTTCTCAGAACACCCCACGGTGAGGGTAAACCTTCAGATTCTGCTGGTCAATCCCCTACCCCTTTTCTTCATAAGAAGACTACTCAAGAGGCAGAAGAACGGCACCAAAGACTGCCAATACATAATGTGGACGACGCTGATACTGCTTTTCTTCGCGGGAGGATTTGTGCAGTCATACGCCGAGGGAATGTATCTTTTGGCATCATCTTTGCTGATTAGAAATGTGAAAGGTATCCTTTTGCATTGCCAAAGATGCCCTTTGACAAGGTGAATGATGCCCTTTGACAAGGTGAAAGATATACATCTGAGGGTGCGAAAGATATACATTTGAGGAGGCAAATGATGCCTATTGAGAAGACGGACGACACCCAATGGAAATCAAACAGACATAAACGACATGCAGAACAATATATTTAAGTTGAACAAACGATACCTGACGGCAACGCTGCTTGCCCTCATTTCCACAGGCCTTCAGGCTCAGCAAGCCACGAAGCCAAGGCTTGTGATAAGCATCGTCATCAACCAAATGACAAGCGAATGCCTCGACGAGTATTCCGAAGCACTTGAGGACGGAGGTCTGAAGCAACTTATAGCCTCAGGAAAGGTATATTCTTCTGCCACAATGCCATTCCCTCCAACAGACGCGGCATCGGCAATCACAACGATATACACAGGCACCACGCCATATTACAACGGCATAGCAAGCGCCTCATGGCTCGACCGCAACTCGCTGAAGGTGGTATCGTGTGTTGACGACAGCAAGTATCGCGGCACTGGGTCGTATGAAGGTGGCTCGGCAGCCAACGTGATGACGTCGATGATTGGCGACGAACTGAAGGCAAGGACATCAAACCTGGGAATGGTTTACTCCATCGCCATCAACCGCGAGGCAGCCATCTTGTCAGCATCACACTCGGCAAACGGAGCACTATGGGTGGACAACAAGACAGGCAGATGGAACACTTCGACTTATTATTTAGGAGGATTGCCTAACTGGCTGGATTCCTTTGAGAAACAATCTGCCTACACCACCACAGCAGAGAACAACAACAGAGTGGCTAACGCCGCCATAAACTGCATTGCGAATGCCTCTTTGGGGAAAGACGACAATAGTGACATATTGGCACTGACATTTGAAGTAGAAGACGACTTAAACACATATAAACAACTCAACAACGACCTCGGCAGACTGTTGAAGTCGGCAAAAGATGCCGTTGGCGAAAGCAGTCTGCTCGTAGTTGCAACAGGGACAGGTGTCGCCCCACGCCAGAAGGTGGATTATGAGTTACTTCGCATACCGCACGGAACATTCAGCATAGACCACACTGCAAAACTTCTCGACCTCTATCTGAACGCCATCTACGGCCAGGGGAAGTATGTTGACGGATGCGTTAACAACCACATTTACCTCAACTCGAAACTTTCCGAGCAGAAGAGAATCGACGTTGACGAACTGCTGAGCCGCTCGCAGGTGTTCCTGCTTGAGACATCGGGCGTCGGCAACGTTTATTCGAGCCGTCAGTTGATGACAGCCAGTTCCGACATGCTTGCTCCTATACGCAATTCGTTCAACAGCAACACGTGCGGCGACTTGATTATAGAGACGCTGCCGGGATGGAATCTGGTGAACGAGAACACAAGACAAGACATAACAACACAGAATGCGTCGGCACAGTTCCCCATCATCATCTGGGGAGCAGGCACAAAGGCAGAGCGCATAAGCACGCCGGTATCCGCCGTAAGCATAGCCCCGACAATCTCAAAGGCCATAAGAATAAGGGCACCTAACGCCTGCACGGCTGCTCCTTTGAGATGATTTTTACAGCCACAAACCTCATTTTATCATTATTTTATGCGCAAATAACGATTTTTTTCGTACCTTTGTCGCTCAATTTTACATGTAACAATAAAACAAGAAATAAATATGAATTTCAACAAAATCTTGACTTCGTTGTTCGGAAACAAGTCAACGAGAGACATGAAACTTGTGAAACCGCTCGTAGAAAAGGTGAAACAAGCATATCCGGAAATAGAAAAACTTGACAACGACGCTCTCCGCGCTAAGACAAAAGAGATACAGTCATACGTTCAAGACTCAGCAAAAGAAGAGAAAGCAAAGATTGCTGAACTCAAGGCTAAGATAGAAGCAACGCCCATTGACGAGCGCGGAGCAATATTCGACCAGATAGATAAACTGGAGAAAGACGTGCTCGATATTTACGAGAAGGCACTCAACGACGTGATGCCTGTGGCTTTCAGCATCGTGAAAGAGACCGCCCGACGCTTTGCCGAGAACGAAGAGGTCGTGGTGACTGCCACCGATTTCGACCGCGAACTTGCCGCAACAAAAGACTTTGTACGTATTGAAGACGACAAAGCAATATACCAGAACCACTGGATGGCAGGCGGTAACGACCTCAAGTGGGACATGGTGCACTATGATGTGCAACTCTTCGGAGGTATCGTTCTTCATCAAGGAAAGATTGCGGAGATGGCAACCGGTGAAGGTAAGACCCTCGTTGCCACCCTGCCTGTATTCCTCAATGCCCTTACAGGCAATGGAGTTCACGTCGTAACGGTGAACGATTACCTTGCCAAACGTGACTCCGAGTGGATGGGACCTCTCTATATGTTCAACGGTCTTTCGGTAGATTGCATCGACAAGCATAAGCCTAACTCTCCCGAAAGGCGCAAGGCATATCAGGCTGACATCACCTTCGGAACAAATAATGAATTCGGTTTCGACTACCTTCGTGACAATATGGCCATCAGCCCGGCAGACCTTGTGCAGAGAAGCCACAACTATGCCATAGTCGATGAGGTTGACTCGGTGCTCATCGACGATGCCCGCACACCGCTCATCATCTCTGGTCCTGTGCCTAATGGCGGCGACCAGATGTTCGAGGAGTACCAGCCGCTCGTTGAACGTCTTGTGGATGTTCAGCGAAAACTGGCCTCTCAGTATCTTGCTGAGGCAAAGCAACTCATTACAGAAGGAACAAAGATGGTTGAAGAGGGCAACAAGGAGGGACAAAAGAAACTCGAAGAAGGCTTCCTTGCTCTCTATCGCTCTCATAAGGCGCTACCGAAGAGCAAGCCGCTCATCAAGTATCTCTCGGAGGAAGGCATTAAGACAGGTATGCTGAAGACCGAAGAATACTACATGGAGAACAACAACCGCCACATGCCAGAGGCTGTAGAGCCACTCTACTTCGTTGTTGACGAGAAACTGAACAGCGTTGACCTTACCGATAAAGGTACCGACTGGCTGGCAAAGCAGGTTAACGACCGCGAACTCTTCGTGCTGCCTGACATTACGACAGAGATGTCTGAACTCGAGGCTCAGCAGATGAGCGACGAGGAGAAGGTGGCAAAGAAGGACGAACTGCTCAGCCACTACGGCGTGCAGAGCGAGCGCGTTCACACCCTGCAACAGTTGCTCAAGGCATACACCATGTTCAACAAGGACGACGAGTATGTCGTAATGGACGGCGAAGTGAAGATTGTGGACGAGCAGACAGGACGTATCATGGAGGGACGTCAATGGAGCGACGGCTTGCATCAGGCTATCGAGGCGAAAGAACATGTTAAAGTGAAGGAGGCAACGCAGACTTTCGCTACCATCACCCTGCAGAACTACTTCCGCATGTATCACAAGTTGGCTGGTATGACAGGTACCGCAAGCACCGAGGCAGGCGAGTTCTGGGACATCTACAAACTCGATGTGGTTGAGATTCCTACCAACAAACCGGTGATTCGTAACGACATGAACGACCGTGTGTATAAGACGGCACGCGAAAAGTATAATGCCGTCATCGAGGAGATACAGGAGATGAGAAACGCTGGCCGTCCTACCCTGGTGGGTACCACAAGTGTGGAGATTTCAGAGTTGCTCAGCCGTATGCTCACCCTGCGCAAGATTCCTCACCAGGTACTTAATGCGAAACTCCACCAGCGCGAGGCTGACATCGTGGCAAATGCCGGACAAAGCGTTAACGGACTTGGTGCCGTGACCATTGCGACCAACATGGCTGGTCGTGGTACCGACATCAAACTTTCTAAAGAGGTAAAAGAGGCTGGCGGACTTGCCATCATCGGTACAGAGAGACACGAGAGTCGCCGCGTGGACAGACAGTTGCGTGGTCGTGCCGGACGACAAGGTGACCCAGGTTCTTCTGTGTTCTATGTCTCACTTGAAGACAAACTGATGCGTCTCTTCGCATCTGAGCGCATTGCAAAGATTATGGACCGTCTCCACTTCGACGAGGGAGAGCGTCTTGAGCACTCAATGATTTCAAACAGCATCGAGCGCGCTCAGAAGAAGGTTGAGGAGAACAACTTCGGTATCCGTAAGCGCCTGCTTGAATACGATGACGTGATGAACACTCAGCGTACCATCGTATATAAGAACCGTCGCCATGCTCTCATGGGTGAACGCATCGGTATGGACATCGCAAACCTCATCTGGAACCGCGTTGAAAACATTATCACAACAAACGACTATGAGGGATGCAAAGAGCAGTTCATCAAGGTGCTTGCAATGGAATGCCCATTCACCGAGGAACAGTTCAGAGAAGGCGTCACCGACAAGTTGCTCGAAGACTCATACCAAGCCGCAATAAATGCGTTCAACCGTAAGACGGAGCGCATACAGACTGTCGCATGGCCTGTGATAAAGCAAGTTTACGAGAACCAGGGTTCAATGTATGAACGCATCGTCGTGCCTGTAACCGATGGCAAGAGAATGTACCAGATACCATGCGACCTTAAAGAAGCATACGAGACAGAGGCAAAGAGCGTTGTTAAGCAGTTTGAGAAGTCTATCATGCTTCACATCATCGACGACTGTTGGAAGGAGAACCTGCGCCAACTCGACGAACTTCGCCATAGCGTGCAGAACGCAAGTTACGAGCAGAAAGACCCGCTCGTGATATTCAAACTCGAGAGTGCTGAACTCTTCAAGGAGAATATGGTTGACCAGAACAACAACCGAATACTGAGCATTCTCATGCGCGGACAGATACCAGAACTGCAACAAGATGAAGTTCGCGAGGCTGCACCAGAGCAGCGTTCACAACGTTATAACGAGCAAAAGGGCAACGACCTCGTGGACCAGAACCAGCAAGCAGCAGCACAACATGACACTCGCGAGAGTGCAGCACCACAACGCCGCATGCCTATAACCCGCGAGAAACTGCCAGGACGCAACGATCCATGCCCATGCGGCAGTGGAAAGAAATTTAAGAACTGCCACGGACGTGGTCTTGTATAATTAATAATGTAGGGTTTAAGTATTGAAAACAGCCTTCAATACTTAAACCCTTTTTCATAATCCATCCAAGAAATGCAGATATCAATAAGCAACCTAAAGAAGATATACGACAAGAATACCGTCGTAAACATCGATTCATTTAACATCGCCGATGGCGACTTTCTCGGTCTTGTGGGTAACAACGGAGCCGGCAAGACAACTCTCTTCCGCCTCATTGTTGATTTGGTGAAGGCTGACGAGGGCAACATAACACTCTCATATCTCAACAACGAGAACCAACTCACAGCCATCAATCCTGCCGAGAGTGAGGAATGGAAAAGCCATACCGGTGCATACATCGACGAAGGTTTCCTTATTGATTTTCTCACCCCAGAAGAGTATTTCCAGTTTGTTGCCAATGTCAGCAATCTAAGCAATGACGTGGTGAAACAGCACTTGGAGAAATTCGAGACATTCATGGGCGGCGAGATTCTCGGACAGAAGAAACTGATAAGAAACCTGTCTGCCGGCAATAAGCACAAGGTAGGCATCATGGCGGCGCTGATGACATCGCCGCAACTGGTAATTCTCGACGAGCCTTTCAACTTCCTCGACCCCACAAGCCAGAATGTGCTGAAGCATTTGCTCACAGAGTACAACCGCGAGACGGGTGCAACGATACTGTTGTCGAGCCACAACCTCGCACATACAGTTGACATCTGCACACGCATCGTACTGCTCGAACATGGAGTAATTATCAACGACCTCGAGAACCACGAAGGCTCTGCTACCCCACTTCTCGAACAGTATTTCGAGAGATGAGAACATTATAACTGTTACTCATTCCCTTGTCTTACATTATATCGTTGATAATAATATCAGTACTATGACCGTTAAGGATGTTTTTGAATTGCGTAAGCAGGGTCGCATAGAAGAGGCATACGATGCCATTCGTCCTCTCTACGCCAAGGACAAGGGTCCTTACACGTCATTGGCAATGTTTTATACCGCTTCCGACATTCTGAAATCCAGAGTAAGCGAAGACAGAATTGACGAAGCAGAGAAAATATTAGCCGCTCTTGAACGGATGCTGCCAAATGTGCCTGACAAGGAAGGATGGGTAAACAAAACATATACAAGGTGCAAAGAACTTTTGGCAAGAGGTGAAAACCACGACAAGCAGAAAGAGGAAGGACCAGAACATCTGCAGACAGGTGTATGGGGAGAGGAAATCGCATCTGCTTACCTGCGGGAAAAAGGCTACATCATCTTAGAGAGAGACTGGCACTCTGGCCATCGCGACATCGACATCATTGCCCTGCACGACGGCATTACGGTATTCGTTGAAGTGAAGACACGCAGTAGTAACAACTACGCAGCACCTGTCACAGCCGTAAACCGCCAGAAGCAACGCAATCTTCTGGCCGCCATTAACCATTACTTGCAGTATAAGCATGTCACCTCTGCTCATCGCTTTGATGTCATCACCGTCATCGGAATGCCTGGCAACGACACCCCAGAAATAGAACATATTGAGGATTTCCAATTATCCCGACCATTATACAGCGGTGGACATCAATGGAAATAATAAATATAGTTTGTCTATGCAAAACATTTAATACCACAATTCATACATTATATAATATGGAAGTTATACAAAGTTTCACTATCGACCATACCCACCTGAAACCAGGAATCTATGTGTCACGAGAAGATCGAGGTTTCACCACTTTCGACCTGCGCATCACCGAACCCAACAAGGAACCAGCAGTTGCTCCTGCTGCCATGCATAGTTTAGAACACCTCATGGCCACTTGGTTCCGCAACAGCAACGCTAAAGACGATGTGGTGTATGTAGGTCCTATGGGTTGTCTCACCGGCATGTATATCATCATGACAGGAGCATACACAGTTGAGGACATGCGCAGCCTTACCATCAAATGTCTCGAGTGGATACTCACACAGGATGAGGTGCCAGCAACACGTCCCGAAGCATGTGGCAACTACCTGCTTCATGACCTGCCAATGTGCAAATGGGAAAGTGCCCGCTATCTCGACCGCCTGCAACATGACTTCCACTGCGAATACACCAAGTTGCAAATCACTCTCGATGACGGCAAGGTGTTTGCCGATGCATAGCAATTTCATAAAGTGCAAAAGGGATAAAAGAGAATGAAGAAGGGATTTACGATTGTATTGGAAAGCGATTAAAACATTCTATGCATCGAAGATTCTGTATTTCCTTATCCGAAATCATATTCCGCTGATGGATTTTGAAAATGCATGACTAACAACTGAAAAACTGCAAATTCTCATTTTTATTCCCCATAATCGGCTTCTCAAAATTAAGCATTTCCGCACAAAAAGCAAAGAATAAGATGACAAAAGCATCTTATTTTTAAAAATAGTTTGGTGATGTGCCAAAGTTTGATTATTTTTGTGCATGTATCACGTTCATTCTGCGGATTACGAAAGATTAGGTTTACATCAAAAACAGAAATGCCAATGAAGTAATAAAAAACATAAGGACATAAGACAACCACTTTTGATTCTTGTTTTTCGACAATTGCGGAATTGAACGGTATAGCCCAGAATCACCAAATAACTATGGAACGTAGCAGAATAATTCTTCTTTTTAGAAATTATTATCAGTTCTCTTTTTAAATCAAATTTTTTTTATTACTTAACACCCAGAATATGGATAGTATTTTATCTTCGCCTGTATAACAATTATTCAAATGGCGAAACGATAAAGAAGTATAGTTCGAGTTGCGTATATATTGAAAGTGTCGATATTAAACTGCTTAATAAAGTTGAAGAATCGAAGGAAAAGTCATTTTTTAAACGAAATTCATCATTATTTATGCCATGTTCGCACTACTTTCGAAAAAAATATGTATCTTTGTGCCATGATCAAAAAAGAAGGAATGGAACGTAAAAGAATCAATCGTCTGAAAGTCGTACTTGCAGAGAAAGGAATGACCAATAAGCAACTGGCAGAAATCTTGGACAAGGACCCTGCCGTTATCTCTAAATGGGTGACGAATGTTGCTCAGCCTAATGTTGAAATGTTCATCCAACTATCCAAGATTCTTGAGGTTAGCGTGGATGATTTATTATGGACAGAAGATGAATTGTAAAAAAATAGACTATTATGGTAAAAGATATAATAGATAAGAATGGGCAAGTACAGGCTGGCGGAAAAGAACTGGAAGTATTGAAACACTATTTTCCTCAGTGTTTTACTACTGAAGGTGATTTCGACATCGAGAAATTTCGTGCTGCACTCCCAGAGGGAACTAATATCACTGACGAGACGACTGGTTTTAACTTCTTGGGCAAGAACTATGCACGTATGTTGACAAACATGGACACCACTACATTGATTCGTCCAGATATTGAGCATAATTCAAAACCAGAAAACAAGGATAGTCAGAATGTTTATATCAGCGGTGACAATTTGGATGCTCTTCAACACTTGGTGAAGTCATATAGTGGGGAGGTGAAAGTCATATATATTGATCCCCCCTACAATACGGGCAGTGACGGTTTTGTCTATGAAGACAAGTTCTCCTTTTCAAAAGAGGAACTGGCTCAGCGTTTAGATATAACTCCAGAACGTGCAGGACGTATTTTGTCTATGACGAAACGAAACTCTGCCAGTCATGCTGCATGGCTGACATTCATGTTGCCCAGATTGTCCTTTGCTCGTGATTTGCTTAAAAAAGATGGTGTTATTCTTATTTCAATAGATGAGAATGAGGAGGCCAATTTACGTCTTCTCTGCAATGACATTTTTGGCGAAGAAAACTTAGCTGGAGAAATTGTATGGAAGAATAGTAGCAAAAATGACGAAGACTATATTTCCATGCAACATGAGTACATTCTTGCCTATGTTAAATCAAAGGAATATAACGTTGGAGAATGGATTGAGCCCAAACAGGGTACTGATGAAATCTTTGCAGCTTTTGACAAATTCAAGGCAATGCATGGTAGTGATTGGAAAGCAATCCATGAAGAAGCCTTGAAATGGTATAAGCAGTTCCCTCCCTCAGATCCCATCTATGATAGTAAGCATTATAATTGGATGGATGAGCGCGGTGTATATTTTGCCTCTGATATTTCTGGTCCGAATTATGGTCAGTACACATATGATGTAATTCATCCTATTACAGGAAAAGTCTGCAAGATGCCCGCAAGCGGGTGGCGGTTTGAAGAGACGGAAATGAAGAAGAAGATAGATCAGGGACTTATTCATTTTTCTGATGACGAAACGATAATCCCCAATAATAAAACCTATTTAAAGGATACACTCAATCAAAGTTTAACAAGTATTATCTATCGCGATGGTCGTGTCGCATCAAAGAGGCTAACAAGCCTGATGGGAACCAATTGTTTCAGCAATCCTAAAGACTCAGAAATAATCACAAAACTTCTGACAGCAATAGGTGTTGATGATGGAGACCTTGTTGTTGACTTCTTCTCGGGTTCAGGAACAACGGCGGAGTCTGTTCTTAATATTAGAGATAAGAAGGTAAAATACATTCTTGTACAAATTCAGGAGGATTTAGACATCGCTCTTGCAAGAGCAACAGGCAGTGGCAAAACAACTATTAAGAATGCTATCAAATTATGCGATGAATTGAATGTTCCCCATACTATCGATCAGATAGGAATGGAGCGTATCAAGCGTGCTGCCAAGAAAATCCGTGAAGAGAATCCTCTATTTGCAGGCGACTTAGGCTTTAAGCACTATACGCTGGAAGAACCGAAGGAGAACTTGCTATTGAAGATGGAGACGTTCAACCCAGATAAAGATGTCATGACAGATATCACTGCCGATGATTTTGGAGTCGAAACTGTATTGCGCACATGGCTTGTTGCTGATGGCTATGGGTTAACTGAGGATGCAGAGGAAATAAACCTCAATGGTTATACGGCTTATTACAAAGGCAATCATCTCTATCTGATAAATCCTGATGATAAGTTCTCTGCTGGAAGCATTGCAGCGTTGATGGACAAATACAACGGCGAGGCATTCTCCCCTCAAAATATCGTTATCTTTGGCTATAGCTTTGGCTTCACCCATCGCGAAGAATTGCAGAAGAATTTGCGAACACTGAAAGACGGCAGCAAAACGCTAACGGTGAATATTGATGTAAGGTATTAACAATAAAACTTCAGACTTATGTATCTCAAGAAACTCCATATAAAGAATTTCCGTTGCTTTAATGATTATGATGTGGAATTTGCACCTCGTGTAACAGTTCTGTTTGGTAAGAATGGTGCAGGTAAATCTACCTTGATTCACGCAATCCATAAGGCATTGAGTTTTGTTTTCAAAAGAAACACAAGTGAAGAGAAAGGATTTGATTTAACTTCAGGATTCCCGGAATTGAAGGTCGAGCAATACACAAAGACAGATGGCGTAAGAGACCCCAAAACAGGTTTTCTGTTTCCCTATATTGATATCAATGCTTTTGCTTCTTTTCAGGGTTCTTCTCTGGAATGGGATATGTATGCATCAACATCAACGTTTAACTTACAGCCTTCAAAATATGATTTGGCGCATAAGGAAGTAATAAACAAAGTCAATGAGACCAATGCATTGCCATTTTTTGCATATTATTCTGATAGCTTCCCTCATATTCCCAAGGCAAAATCAATTACACAACAGCAACAGGAATTAAGAAATCTGGGCTATCTGGATTGGAACTTAGAATCCGCATGCTCTGAAATTTGGATTTCTCGTTTAAAAGACAAATGGACTCTATGGGATCGTGCCGATAGGAATGTAAAGCATGAAGAGAACGCTTTACGCAATTGTGAGTCTATGTTAAATAACAATATTATTAGCAAAGAAGAATACGACGAGGATGTTCAGCTTCATAAGGAGAAACTACAGAAGGCTTTGTCTGAAAGAGGTAAATTTGATAAGGAAATCTCAGAAATTAAGTCGTGTTTGATCAAATTTTCAAAAGGCGACACGAATTATGAGGTTACAGATATTTTTGACAGTATATATGAAGAAGATGGATTGTGCTTAGAAACCAAGCAGGGGGACAATCCACCGTTCCATTTCCTTCCTGCTGGCTACAAGCGAATGTATTATATTGTTTTGGATATTGCCTATCGTTCATATATTCTGAATGGAACTACTGATGCCAAGGGAGTTGTTGTTATTGACGAGATAGATCTCCATTTGCATCCCGAGTTAGAAAAGGTCGTACTTGGTAGATTTATGGATACTTTCCCTAATTTGCAGTTCATTGTTTCTACACATTCTCCATTAGTACTTACAGGAATAAAGACTATAGATGGGCAAAATAAGATATTGAAAATGCTACCACATCAAGTAAAACCAACTCCGATGTTTGACATATATGGATTGGATATGAATTCTGGATTACAAGAAGTCATGGATGTCAATCCGAATGATGAAGAACTGAACCGTTGGATTTCTCGTTGTGCTTATATGATAAGTAAGGGTTATAAAGAACAGGCTGAGAATCTAAAGAAATCAATATTAGAAAAAGGGGTTCTTTCATCAGAGACAATAGACAAACGGATTAGTGAATCATTAAAGAAACTGGGATAATGCTCTATATTGATAAGTCAAAAAACAGAAAGGAAGGTGTGCAAGTAACAAAAGATTATTTGCAGACTTGTTGCTATGGAACAGACGGACGGTACCATGAAATAAGATATGACAATCGTGATGCAGGTTCTACCCATACTTTTTGTTCTCACAACAATCGTGAATATAGGAAGAAGATGATAAATATTCTTCTTGCTAATCAACACAATCTTTGTTGTTACTGTCTGCGCAAACTAAAAACTGCACAAAGAGAAGAAGATAGTGATGAAGTAATTACACTTGAGCATATCATCCCATGTGGTTTTACAAGTGGTAATAGTAAAGTACCCTATTATCAAAGTGCGCCCGAATTGTCTCCAGAGGAAGTGGTCATGACTGATGAATATGAATCGATAAGTCACGACCAGTCTAGACCAGGACTACCGCATAAGGTTGCATATAATAATCTTGTAGTTTCATGTAATGGGACTTTTCCTTATGTTAGAAATCAACATGAAGGGAAATCGAAAGTTTGTTGTAACGAATTCCGTCAGGAGGAAGATGCCTATCCTGTTTATTTTCTACAGCATATTTTTGAGTACATAGATTATACATCTGATGGTGATATTCACGGGAAATGTGATTTAGACCCAAACATACAAAGTAAGATAGAAGATGTTATAAACCATACAAATCTTCAATATGATTCACTTAAACAGATTCGTAGGTTATGGTTTATTTTATCACATGTCCCTAAAGAGGAAATCTATAGTTGTCACACGATTAGCCAACGTGATGATTTGTTCGCAAGAGAACTTTATAAATCTGAGTTTTTTGATTCCAATACGTCTTTCTTGCACGACAAATTTAAACTTGATGATTATTGGAATACCTTTATGTTATATGACATCTTTTACGACCTATTTAACGGAAAAGTACCTGCATGGAATTAAAACTTGAAAGTTCACTCGCTCACCAACAGGCTCCTGTTAATGCTGTGGCAACAGTAGTGGAAGCATCGATTAAGGAACAAGCTAAGGCCAGCCACCAAAATCCTGTGCTAACCAAGAAGCTGAATGCAGCGGCTTTGGAACAGGTTCGGCGTGAAGTGGGTATTTATGATAAGGCTACGAAGAAGCGCATACATGAACAAAATCTTCCAGAAAAAATACAAGCCTTGCCCGCACACAGTATTCTTGACATAAAGATGGAAACGGGTACAGGCAAGACATACGTTTATACCCGCACCATATTTGAACTGCATAAGCGTTGTGGGTTTAACAAATTCATTATTGCCGTACCAACCTTGCCTATTAAGGCTGGAACTGCAGCATTCTTAGATGATAGGGAAGTGATGCGTCATTTCTCAAATGTCTGTGGATATAATTCTGACATTGAGCTTTGTTTACTTGAACCTCAGAAACAGAAAAAGAAAGGTCGTCTGAATATACCTTCAGCTGTTGGGCATTTCTTTTATGGAAGTCATCATGTAAAGAACAAAATCTATGTTATGCTGCTTAACACTCAGCTCATAACGAGTGGTAAGTTACTTACGCGTGAGGATTATGACCAGACGCTGGGGGATTTTCATAAGCCTGTAGATGCAATTAAGGATACTTTGCCGATACTTATTATTGACGAGCCGCACCGTATGGATCGTAGTAGTAAGTCGTATGGATCCTTAATAGAAAACTTTTGTCCCCAACTTGTTATCAGGTATGGAGCTACGTTCCCTGAATTCACTTTCGGTCGTGGAAAAAACAAAATTGTAGCAAAAGACTACCAAGAACTGCTTTATGAACTGAATGCGGCTGATTCATTCAACCAAGGACTGATAAAGGGTGTTGCGAAGGAACACCTTGAATTACCAGGAGGAAGGAAAGCCGATAAGAAAGTGAAAGTGGTGAGTATTGACAGTGGTAGTTCTGTCAATCTGAAATACACGAATGTCAGTAATCTTAATGGTACAACCAGCACTCTGGGAGTAAATGACAGCCTTCGCAGTATTGATGACGATCTTGATGGTGTTATTATTGAAGGTATTACCAAAAACAGTATTTTACTGAGTAATGGGCAAGAGAAATTTATTGGAGACGAATTTTATCCAGATCAGTATAGCGTATCATACCTTGAGGGCATGATAGATTTGGCTCTCCTACGTCATTTTGAGACAGAACGACAGAACTTCTGTCGAGAAGGACTGCCTATCAAAACTCTGACACTTTTCTTTATTGACAACATTGAGAGTTTTCGTGGTCCCTCTGGAAAAAATGACGGATGGCTCAGACTGAAATTCCTTGAGATATTAAAGAAAAAAGTCCATCAAGAACTGAAGCAATCGAACACTAAGGAGTATGAAGATTACCTGAAAGCAACTTTAGGATGTCTGGAAAGTACCTGTGCAGGCTATTTCTCTCAAGACAACAACGATACTGACGAGAATATTGCAAATGAAGTAAAGGTTATTCTTCATGGTAAGAAAGACTTATTGAGTTTCAAGGATCAGGATGGTAATCCTAACGTTCTGCGTTTTCTCTTTTCGAAGTGGACGCTGAAAGAAGGATGGGATAATCCAAATGTGTTTACCATCTGCAAACTACGTTCGAGCGGTTCGGAGATAAGCAAGTTGCAAGAGGTAGGACGTGGTCTTCGTCTTCCTGTTGACAGTGCTGGTAACAGAATCTGTGACAGTGCTTTCATGTTGAACTACATTGTTGACTTTACAGAAAGAGATTTTGCAGACAAACTGGTTAAAGAAATAAATGGAGAATTAGAATCAGATAAAAAGCGAGCATTGGAGATTACATACGAGGACATTGTATCTGTTGCCCAAAAACGTGGTCTGGATGAAACGACATTCTTCATAGAATTACTACAGAAAGGCTATGTAAACATCAATAAGCAAATTGTGGCAGACAAATTTGATGATTTGCTGAAAGATTATCCTGAGTTTAATGCTTCAGGAAATGGCGTGAATACAAACCGAATCATCAATCGTAATAGTGCCCGAACAGATACTATACATATCAGGAAAGCTAAGTTTGAAGAACTTAGAGAATTATGGCAGCAACTGAACCGTAAGTACATTCTTTATTTCGACAAGGAGATAGAACACAAACTGGAAACGGATTTGCCAGACATCATAGAGAAAAAACATGTATTTTCTCTTCAAGTAGTGGAATCAAGAAGAGAAGAACTGGGCATTGAAGATAGTTTTGCTTATCTGAAAGAAGATAGTCATGTAGCACTGACTTTGCATGGTCGTCATTATGCATACAACGAATTCCTTGCTCGCTCATCAAGGTACACCAACATTCCAATACAAATTCTGCATCAAGCTATATGTCAGGCTGTTGCTAATGGCTGTCAGATTACAGATGAGATGTTTAACGAAGACTCTTTAACAAGGCTTATTGCTGCGGTTGACGACTGGAAGTGTAATGAACTATTTAGTTTTGTGCGATACAAGCAGGCCAACTACAAGGCTAAGGAAACAAAACTGACTAATGCCGATGGCAGTGTTAAGAAGGAAGTTGTTCAAGCATACATCGGTAGGAAAATGGTACCAGGTACAACGCCGGACAGATATCTATATGATGCCTATGCCCATGATTCTGACCTTGAATTAGAAAATATAAGGACGAAAATAAGCGATGTTATTGTTTATGGTAAGATTCCTTCTCATAGCATCTGCATTCCGACAGTAGCATCTTCTAACTATAGTCCAGATTTTATGTACGTAGTGAAAAAGACGGATGGCTCCAAGGAACTGAATATCGTCATTGAAACAAAAGCATATGATAAAGAATCTAAGATAACTCCTGATGAAGATACTAAAATATCTTGTGCTGAGGAGTTCTTTAAAACTATGACAGCAAGTGGTTACACGGTACATTTCCGAAAACAAATTAATAATACGGGCGTAAAGGCTATTATAGATAGTTTGATGAAAGAATAAGGAACAGAAAGGTAAGACGACTATCCATCTTCTGTAAACTGGAAGCAGCGGAACAGAAACGTTTTAAGGTAGCGCTGCAAAATGAATGCAATGAACTTTACTTTTGTGGGTATATCTGAAAAACAACCGAGGCACCAGCCTCAAGAAGAAACGATCGCTAATCATCACAATGGTGACGTTGGCCGAAGAATTGTAATATTTCTCTGTAAGGTGAAAACGCAAAAAACAGGTAGCGGACTTGTCCATGAGAGTATAAAAAAAAATCACAAATACCAGACGAATACCATCCTGCTGGCGTACACCCCATTATTCTTGATGAACTGTAAAGGACAAGTAAGATGATGGTAGTTAATGGTCATGCTGATAGTTTATAACTCTCCGTAGTATTAGCACTTGTTCCTGTTGCTTAACCCACAAAGAGGTCCACATCAAAAACTTGTTGAAAAATTATAAGAAAAATCGTTTGGAGATGTATGTTAACGTTAGTTCGATGAATTCACGTTATTATTAATAAACGAACAATAAGCATAAGCAACACGGGACTGGAATCGACTATGTACAAAGACTATTTCTCAGAAACAACGCTTATTCTCTTGAGGCAGTTACAGAGATTGTAAGAGCGTCACCTACACCATGCTGTGGATATGATGCTGGCAGCCAATCAGACTCCGACGTATGGCAATTTTCATCTGGCGATGCTTCACAGGCAGTTGGCCATGAGTGAAGAGCGGACAAACTATCAGCAGGCAGAGAGCACTTCGAACATGATGAATCAGATTACCATCTTTCATACATCACCTTCTGACTTCAGCAAGGAGTTTCAGACACTGAGTTGGATGGACGGCTGCGAAACACCTTTTGACGGAAAGAGGTAGAAGATGTATATCATGTCGATGCAAGAGGTGGTAGACTGTTATAAGGCTCTGTATGAAAAGTAAAAACAATAGCAATTTGCCTCAATCCCACTATGGTGAAAAAGTAAAATAGATAGTCGTACTTCAAATCTCCGCAGTATTTAGGAAGTTGCACTCCAGATTTTCAGAGGTTTTTCTTGCATAGTTAAAGGATTGTGGTGTGACCACCATACGCATAACCAACTTACGCGATGTGAGTCAGTACTTGGCGTTCGGACTCTCAGTCCGAACGTCACGTACTGGGAGTCCGAACGCTTAGGACTGGCAGTACGTGACGTTAGTACTATTCCTTTGCGGTGGCTCTCGCATTCCTAAACAATAGAATACGAAAAGGGGCAAACGGCTGAAGCCCAGCATCTGTGTATCTATTGAAGATAAAGGTTTCACCCTTAAAAGATTAATGTATTTAGGAAGTCAATGATGTGAATGTAAAGATGAAAATGAAGTTTCAGACTTTATGCGATTTATATCGTTGTATTCCGATTGTTCGCAGCCATAAAAAAGAGCACCCGATGTCGGATGCTCTTTTGATATGATTGAATTCGTTTAATTCGCGAAATTCGTAGTATTAATCCTCCCAATTTTCTGCAGCCTTGCGGATGTAGGTCTTGTAGCGGAGTTGTGCCATCTTCTGTGCCTCGGCAAAGAGTTCCTCTGCCTCGTTTGGATAAGCCTTCTTAACTGACAGATAGCGAACCTCGCCCATGAGGAAGTCGTGGAAGTTAGCCCAGTTAGGCTCCTTAGAGTCGAGAGAGAATGGGTTCTTGCCTTCCTCTGCAAGTGCTGGGTTATAGCGCCACAGGTGCCAGTAGCCACACTCAACGGCCTTGGCCTCCTCGGCCTGGCTCTTACCCATGCCGCCCTTGGCCTTCAGACCGTGGTTGATACATGGAGCGTAAGCGATGATGATGGATGGGCCGTGCCATGCCTCAGCCTCGCGGATAGCCTTGAGACACTGGTTGTGGTCAGCACCCATAGCAATCTGAGCAACATATACGTAACCGTAAGTGGTGGCGATCATACCGAGATCCTTCTTGCGGATGCGCTTACCCTGGGCAGCGAACTGAGCGATAGCACCGAGAGGAGTAGCCTTAGAAGCCTGACCACCTGTGTTAGAGTAAACCTCAGTATCGAGCACGAGGATGTTAACGTCCTCACCGCTGGCAATCACGTGGTCGAGACCACCGTAACCGATATCGTAAGAAGCACCATCACCACCGATGATCCACTGTGAGCGCTTCACGAGGTAGTGATCCAGCGTCTGGAGCTCCTTGCAGAACTCGCAACCGTTGGCAGCGCCGGCAGCGATGGCCTCACGCAACTTCGGAGCAATCTCCTTGGTCTTGTCGGCATCGTCCTTGTTGGCAATCCACTCCTCAGCGAGGGCAGTGAACTCAGCGGGTGCGTTAGCCTCGGCCTCCTTGAGCAACTTAGCCACGCGCTCCTTCATCTTCTTGTTACCGAGAGCCATACCGAGACCGAACTCGCAGAAGTCCTCGAACAGAGAGTTGTTGAATACTGGACCCTGACCCTTCTCGTTCTTAGTATATGGAGTAGAAGGAATAGAAGCAGAATAGATAGAAGAACAACCTGTAGCGTTGGCAATCATCTGACGGTCACCGAACAACTGGCTGATGAGTTTCACGTAAGGAGTCTCACCGCAACCAGAGCAAGCGCCAGAGAACTCGAACAGTGGCTGAGCGAACTGAGAGTTCTTAACATTGCTCTTGATGTCAACAAGGTCTTGCTTTGAAGGAACCTTAACCAACTTGTCCCAGTCGGCTGCCATCTTCTTCATGTCGGCAGCATCAGGATTGAATGGAACCATGGTAAGAGCCTTGCCCTTCTTCGGATGACCTGGACAGATGTCGGCGCAGTTGCCGCAACCCAGACAGTCGAGTACTGAAGGCTCGATAACAAAGTGCATGCCCTTCATAGCGGCAGGAGCCTTCATCTCGAGAGTTGTCAGTCCATCGAAGCCAGCCAGTTCGTCGTCGGTAAGTACGAACGGACGGATGGCAGCGTGAGGACAGATGTATGCACACTGGTTACACTGGATACAGTTCTCTGAGTTCCATGCTGGAACGAAAGCCTCAACACCGCGCTTCTCGTAAGCAGCGGTACCTACCTCCCAAGAACCGTCAACAGTGCCGTGCTTAACGAAGTCTGAAACCTTCAGCAGGTCACCAGCCTGTGCGTTGATAGGACGAACGAGTTCCTTAACGAATGCAGGAGCATCGTCTTGCTTAGCCTCATCGTCTGGCAGGTTAGCCCACTCAGGCTTAACCTCGAACTTCTTGAACTCTCCACCACGGTCGATGGCAGCATAGTTCTTGTCAACCACATCCTGACCCTTTGCTCCGTAAGACTTCAAAGCAGCAGCCTTCATCTTCTCAACAGCCAGTTCTACAGGGATAACCTCTGTGATGCGGAAGAATGCAGACTGGAGGATGGTGTTGGTACGGTTGCCCAGACCAATCTCCTGTGCAATCTTGGTAGCGTTGATGGTATAAACGGTGATGTTGTTCTGAGCGAAGTAGCGCTTAACCTTGTTAGGCATGAACTTCTCCAGTTCAGCATCGTCGAAGATGGTGTTCAGCAGGAATGTACCGTTCTTCTGCAGACCACGAGTAACGTCGTACATGTGGAGATAAGCCTGAACGTGGCAAGCCACGAAGTTAGGTGTGGTTACCAAGTATGTAGAACGGATAGGTGTATCACCGAAACGCA
>DGTS01000040.1:0-14176 GCA_002394385.1 Prevotella sp. UBA4330 | reverse complement strand
CAGTACTTGTCGGTGTTGTCACCGATAATCTTCACAGAGTTCTTGTTCGCACCTACGGTACCGTCTGCGCCAAGTCCGAAGAACTTAGCCTGGAACATGCCAGCACCACCGAGAGCAATCTCAGGAACCTCTGGGAGAGAGGTGAATGTAACGTCGTCAACGATACCAATGGTGAAGTGGTTCTTTGGCTCAGGCATAGCGAGGTTGTTGAACACGCTGATAATCTGAGCAGGAGTTGTATCGTGAGAACCAAGACCGTAACGGCCACCAACGATGAGAGGACGATCCTCAACATCATAGTAAGCATCCTTAACATCAAGATAGAGAGGCTCGCCGTTTGCGCCTGGCTCCTTGGTGCGGTCGAGCACAGCGATGCGCTTAACGCTCTTTGGAACGCTTGCAAGCAGGTGCTTAACAGAGAATGGACGATAGAGGTGAACGCTGATCATACCCACCTTCTGTCCCTGAGAGTTCAGGTAGTCGATAGCCTCGCGTGCTGCATCTGTAGCAGAGCCCATAAGGATAATCATGCGGTCAGCATCTTCTGCTCCATAATAAGAGAAGAGGTGATACTCACGACCTGTAATCTTAGAAATCTCGCCGAGATACTTCTCTACTACTTCAGGAACTGAATCGTAGTATGGGTTGCAAGCCTCACGGTGTGTGAAGAATGTCTCTGGGTTCTCAGCAGTACCGCGAGTGATAGGACGCTCCGGGCTCATAGCACGGTCGCGGAAACGCTTGATGTATTCTTCCTTTACGAGTGGACGGATGTCCT
Source organism: Prevotella sp. UBA4330 (assembly GCA_002394385.1). Taxonomy (GTDB): domain Bacteria; phylum Bacteroidota; class Bacteroidia; order Bacteroidales; family Bacteroidaceae; genus Prevotella. The sequence goes on along the minus strand of DGTS01000040.1, from coordinate 13,398 downwards.
CCTGATCCATGAGTTCAATCTTGTGATACTCGTGAGATGTGCGGAAACCATCGAAGAAGTTAACGAAAGGCACGCAAGTCTCGAGAGTTGCCAAGTGAGCAACAGCGGTGAGGTCCATAACCTCCTGCACACCACCCTCGCAAAGCATTGCGAAACCAGTCTGGCGACAAGCCATCACGTCCTGATGGTCACCGAAGATACAGAGTGAGTGAGATGCGAGTGTACGTGCCGAAACATCGAACACAGTAGGAATTAGTTCACCTGCAATCTTGTACATGTTAGGAATCATCAGCAGAAGACCCTGAGATGCGGTAAACGTTGTGGTCAGAGCACCTGCCTGCAGAGAGCCGTGAACGGCACCGGCAGCACCAGCCTCAGACTGCATTTCCTGCACACTTACGGTCTGGCCCCACAGGTTCTTACGACCACGGGCAGCCCATTCGTCAACGTGCTCAGCCATTGGCGAAGACGGAGTGATAGGATAGATGGCGGCAACCTCAGAGAACATATAACTCACGTGAGCCGCAGCCTCGTTACCATCACAAGTGATAAACTTTTTTTCTTTTGCCATAATGTTTAAATTATAATGTTAATGTAACTATATTTAATATAAGAATCCGAATAACCACAATGGAATCTGGTTGTCAAATCCCACCTCTGTGTTATATCTGGCATAGATTACATCTGGATTGATGCGCATTTTCCCGCTCTTCGTTGCGTCACAAATGCGGAACCTTTTGGTGCCATCCACTATGTAGTGGTTGCTTTTCTCGCCGTCGTTCACCTGATGGTCTTTCCAAAGAGAGTTAACAAAGAATGTCTCCATAACATCCTGTTTCTCAACCTGTATGGGATAAATGGTGTACATAAGGTTTGAGTTGTGCACCATCACCTTTGACGGTTTCTTGGGGAAGTCCTGCCCTACAGGATAAATCATATTCAGCAATCTCGCGTCTGTAAGATACTTAATGTAGTTCATGACTGTTGCGCGGCTTGTCTCAATATCATGTGCAAGCATGCTGATGTTCGGGGCCTTCGGTCCCTCAACGGCCAGTTGGTAGAACAGTTTCTTTATTTTAGTTAGGTATTTCAGTTCTATTTGTTTTATTAGCAGTATGTCAACCTCGGTCATCATGTTCATCGTTTTGAGCAGATTCTCCGAATAATTGCGTTGCTCAAGGAAGAACGGATAGTATCCGTGATGAACATAATCCTGGAAATACTTCATCGGCGACACCTTTGGAAGTATCTGTCTCACGATGCGCTCATGGTTCTGCAAAATATCGTCGAGCGTGAACGGTTTCATATTGTTGCCCGTCTGCAGGTTAAGGAACTCCCTGAACGAGAACCCTCTGAGGTTGTAACTCTTTACAATACCGTTGAGTTCGGGGTTCTCTTCTTTAAGACGCATGACACTGGAGCCTGTGAAAACGATCTTCAAACCAGGGTTCTCGTCGTAACATCGCCTGAGTTGCTTGCTCCAATCGGTTTCCTTGAACACCTGGTCGATAAGAAGCACCTTGCCTCCCTGCTGATAGAACTCGTGAGCGAAGTCTGCTATGCCGTGCCCCTGAAAGAAGAAGTTGTTCATGTTGACATAAAGGCACTTGCGGTCGCGCGTTCCGAAGTTCTCCTTGGCATATTGCAGGAGGAATGTGGTCTTGCCAACGCCTCGCGTACCCTTGATGCCTATCATGCGGTCGTCCCAGTTTATTTCGTCCATAAGCAATCGACGAACGGGGGCGTTCACATGTTCTACCAGATAGGTATGCGTGCGAAAGAAGGCTTCCATTTCTTTTTATGAGTTTGTTTTCGAACTGCAAAGTTACTAATTTATTATTAAATTGCAAAGTCAAGTTGGCAAAAACTCGATATTTTTTATTAATTTTGCACTCGGATACGAATATATTGAGTATAAACAATGAATTTGCACATATTTAACCCAGAACATGACATTGCTTTAGCATGCAACAAGAGGCGCTTCACTGCTCCACATGCGGCACAAGAATTGCGCACAAGCATCGGCTGGATACCCGCGTTGTGGGCTTCTGATGGCGATATGGTTCTGGTTGACGACGTGGCTTTTGCAATAAAGGCCGCTGCCCGATGCAAAGAGAAAAAGGCTGAAGTGCTCTTTGTAAGCGACGCTGACATAAGGGGTGTTCACTTTGACCACATACTGCCTTGGGGATGGGACAAAGCCTTAAAGACCCGCCTTATAGATGATGGAGTGCCTGCTGAACAGATGCCTTCAGACAATGTGATGGAGCACTTGCGCCTTCTATCGAGTCGTGTGCAAACAAAAAACACTCTTAAGCATTTGAGAGAAGGACTGGCAAGCACATGCGGCGAAGCCTTCTCCACAAGCGACATCTCCCTGATAGAGGACTCTGTGTCCAGCGGAAACCACATCGTGATTAAGTCGCCTTGGAGCAGCAGTGGCAGAGGCGTGCGCTATGTGGAGCATAGCATAACCCCTTCGGTAAGAGGGTTCTTGAGAAACGTGATACGCGAGCAGGGCGAAGTGATGGTGGAGCCATACTATAATAAGATAAAAGACTTTGGAATGGAGTTTGAGTCGATGGCAGACGGCAGCGTGGTTTATCGAGGATTGTCTTTCTTCTTGACTCACAACGGGGCCTATACAGGCAATCTTCTCGCTCATGAGGATGAAAAGGCGGAGATGCTTTCACGGTATGTCGAGCCACAACTCATCGACGAGATAAAGACAAGGGCTTGCCGCTATTTCGCCAATATGTTCAAAGGGATTTACCAAGGACCGTTCGGAGTAGATATGATGATTGTAGCATCAGGCAACGAAGGCGACGGATTCTTGCTTCATCCCTGCGTTGAGATCAACCTCAGAAGAACTATGGGGCATGTCGCTTTGGCATTAACACCAGAAGTGGCATCGCCACATCGCTTGATGCATATCGACCATGAGGTGAACTATCTCTTGCGTGTCTCTCCGATAGAGAACCCCTTTGTTAAGGTGATATGATATCAGCGAGCCTTCAGTTGTATATCTTTGAGCATGCGAAAGATGCCTTTTGGGGATGCGAAAGATGCTCTTTGGGAATGCGAAAGATATGCTTTGAGGATTCCAAACGACATTAAATGAAAAATAACTACTAAAAACTAAGAATTATGTACCTAAAAACTCTCATGTGTTTAGCATTGTTGTGGATGTCGTTATCGGCACAAGCACAGTATGTATCAGAAGTGTGGAGCCCGGACAATGGCGACGGAACATACACCAACCCCGTGATAAATGCTGATTATTCCGACCCTGACGTGTGCGTCGTTGGCGACGACTATTACATGACAGCAAGTTCGTTCAACTGTGTTCCAGGCTTGCCTATACTCCACTCTCGCGACCTTGTTAACTGGGAGATTATCGGTTACGCCCTGACTTCTCTTTATGAGAACGACAACCAGTCGGTACTCGACTTCAACACCCCACAACATGGCAACGGCGTGTGGGCTCCTTCAATAAGACATCACAACGGGGAGTTCTATATCTACTGGGGCGACCCAGACAACGGCATCTATATGGTAAAGACAAAAGATCCTGCAGGCAAATGGGATGCACCTATCTGCGTTCTTAGAGGAAAAGGTTACATCGACACCACCCCACTCTGGGACGACGACGGACGCTGTTATCTTGTCAATGCATACGCCGCAAGCCGCAAACATATCAACTCGGTGCTCATGGTGCGCGAGTTATCGGCAGACGGTACAAGAGTCATCGGTAATCCTGTTATCGTTTTCGACGGAAACAAAAACGGCAATTACGTTAGCGAAGGACCAAAGTTCTATAAGAGAAACGGATATTATTATATTATGTGGCCAGCCGGAGGTGTAGTCGAGGGTTGGCAGATGGCAGCCAGAAGCAAAAACGTGTATGGCCCTTACGAATACCGCAAAGTTATGGATAAAGGCAACAGCGGCATTAACGGACCACATCAGGGAGGCTGGGTGGAGACACCACAGGGCGAGCATTGGTTCCTTAACTTTCAGGACAAGGATGCATACGGACGTGTGGTGCACCTTAATCCGATGAAATGGGTTAACGACTGGCCTGTAATAGGCATTGATAAGGACGGGGACGGATGCGGCGAACCTGTTGCAAAATACAAAAAGCCGAAGTCACCCTACTCTACTCTGGTGAACCCTCAAGAAAGTGATGAGTTCAACACTCCTGTTTTAGGAAAGCAATGGCAATGGCATGCTAACTATAACGAGGAATATGGCATGCCGACACCCGACGGCTTCTTCCGTATGTTCACACGCAAGCAGAGCGAGCATTTCGTAAACCTTTGGGAGTCGCCAAGCCTGCTGTTGCAGAAGACTCCCGCTGAAGAGTTCACGGCAACAGCCAAGATAGAGTTTGCATCGAAGGCTGAAGGACAATATGGGGGCATTATAATGATGGGACTGGACTATTCTTCGTTGGTTGTGAAACGAACCGGTGACATTTTCGAATTGCAACAGCGCACATGCCTCAAGGCCGACAAAGGGCAGGAAGAAACGGTGAAAACTCTGGCAACGCTGAAGCCCACATCGCGCGACAAGGTTGAATATAAGCCCGCCATATATGAGCAAATCTATCTCCGCATGACCGTAAAGAAAGGAGCCGTGCTCACATTCTCATATAGCACAGATGGCAAACGATTCAAGGAATGCGGAGAAACGTTCACCATGAAAGAAGGGAAATGGATAGGGGCAAAGATGGGATTTGTATGCGAGGAACCAGCAGGCAAGACCGACAGAGGATGGATTGACATCGACTGGTTTCATGTCACTAAATAACAACGCATTAATAGAAAAAGGACTTGCAACATATAATATTGCAAGTCCTTTTTTCTATTGTATGATAACATTATCAATTGTCAACCTGGTAGAGATAAATGCACAGCAAGGTAATAACTATCGCCAGTATGCATAGAATCCTGAATGTCCATTTCTCCATCAACTTGCGGCGCTTGGCAGCCGAAAGATTATGAATCTTGAAACGTTCGCTGCCATCAACATGCTTTCCTCCATGGTGCTCATGATGATTGTGATGTTCATGATGATGTTCATGGTGTTCATGATGATGCTCATGGTGATAGTGGCTGTGATGATGTTGCTGATCCTCTGTTTGGGGATCCTGCACTATGTCATTTTCTTTATTCTCCATTCTTCTTGTTGATTATGTTATGTAGTTTTTCGCCTGCAAATATAGCACTATTTATTTGAATACGCGCAATATTTATCTAATTTTTATAAAATACAGGCAACTGTGAGTCCGGCCATAACGATACTAACCATAGACATCAACTTAATAAGGATGTTAAGTGATGGTCCACTTGTATCCTTAAATGGGTCGCCAACGGTGTCGCCAACGATGGTGGCTTTATGAGCGAACGAGCCTTTGCCGCCAAAGTTGCCTTCCTCTACATTCTTCTTCGCATTGTCCCATGCTCCACCGGCATTAGCCATGAATACAGCCAAAGTGAAGCCACACGACAAACCGCCTACCAACAAGCCCAAGACACCAGCAACGCCAAGCAGACAACCAACAACTATCGGTATGATAATGGCCAGAATGCTCGGGAATATCATCTCGTGCTGAGCGGCACGTGTGGAAATCTCAACGCAAGAACTATAATCTGGTGTTGCCTTTCCTTCAAGGATGCCCGCAATCTCACGGAACTGACGGCGCACTTCCTCAACCATCTTCTGAGCGGCACGACCCACTGCCTCCATAGTAAGACCACAGAACAGGAATGCAGCCATAGCGCCTATAAAGGCACCTACAAGCACTTTCGGATTCATAAGGTTCACCTGGAAGTAGTTCATGAAGTCTGGAATGGTTGCCTGAGCGGCATTAATAACCTCACCTTTCACATTCGTCATCATGACATCTGCGCGTTCCATTGCTATCTTTATTTCTTCAATATAAGAAGCAAGCAAAGCAAGAGCGGTGAGAGCAGCAGAACCAATGGCGAAACCTTTGCCTGTAGCGGCAGTAGTGTTGCCAAGCGCATCGAGTGCATCGGTGCGATGACGAACCTCCTCGCCCAGTTCGCTCATCTCTGCATTGCCGCCAGCATTGTCGGCAATAGGACCATAAGCATCGGTTGCAAGAGTGATGCCCAGCGTAGAGAGCATTCCAACCGCAGCAATACCGACGCCGTAAAGTCCGTTAGCAAGACTTTGCGAAGACATTGAAAGGTCAAAGCCATTAGCACACAGGTAACTCATCAGAATAGCGACACCAATGGTGATGACAGGAATGCATGTTGAAATCATACCTGTACCAATTCCTTTAATAATGACGGTGGCAGAACCCGTAAGACCTGCTTCCGAAATCTTCTGAGTCGGCTTGTAACTATGAGAGGTGTAATACTCTGTGGCCTGTCCGATGATAACACCAGCAGCGAGACCAGAAATTACAGAGAATGAAAGACCTAACCAGTTTTCAACGCCAAGCAGATAAAGAATGGCGAATGTGGCTACCGCAATGAGTACGGCTGAGACATTGGTGCCCAACGACAACGACTTAAGCAGGTCATGCATCGTTGCACCCTCTTTTGTTCTAACAAGGAATATGCCCAGTAACGACAGGAACACACCAACGGCAGCAATCAACATTGGGGCGATGACTGCCTTCAACTGAACATCAATGCCCGACATGGCAAAGGCAGCAGCGCCGAGAGCGGCGGTAGAAAGTATCGAACCGCAATAACTCTCGTAGAGGTCGGCTCCCATACCAGCCACGTCACCCACATTGTCTCCCACGTTGTCTGCAATGGTTGCCGGGTTGCGCGGATCGTCTTCTGGAATATCAGCCTCTACCTTACCAACGATATCTGCGCCGACATCGGCAGCCTTTGTATAGATACCGCCACCGACACGGGCAAAGAGAGCCTGTGTTGATGCACCCATTCCGAAGGTAAGCATAGTCGTGGTAATGGCAATTAGCGACTCATCGGTCAGCCAGTTAAGTACAACAAACCAAATAGCAATGTCAAGTAAGCCAAGTCCTACCACCGTAAGTCCCATAACAGCACCTGAGCGGAAGGCCACTTTCAGACCTCCATCAAGGCTCTTGCGGGCGGCATTGGCAGTGCGGGCAGAAGCATAAGTGGCGGTCTTCATTCCGAAGAAACCAGCCAGGCCTGAGAAGAATCCGCCCGTGAGGAATGCGAACGGAACCCATGGGTTCTGAACGTGGAGCACATAGGCCATGAAGGCGAAAATAACAGCCAACACAATAAACACATAAAGCACCACCTTATACTGCTGCTTAAGATAAGCCATAGCGCCTTTACGAACATGACTGGCAATTTCTGCCATACGAGTTGTGCCTTCACTCTCTTTCATCATCTGAGAGAAGAAGAACCATGCCATGCATAGTGCCACAATCGATGCGAAGGGCACAAGCCAAAACACTGCTGGAATAGTCATAGTTTTATTCTTTTAAAATTAGAAACGAACGTCAAGTTGGACGTCAACGAAATTATAATTATGATTGTTTAGGGTGCGGTCGTTTACACGGGCATATTCGGCAGTAATCTCCATATTCTTGTTAATGAAGTAGTTTGCGCCTATCTCATACATCGTCTTCGACGAGGCCATGTCTTTTGACTGACGATAGCATTGGTAACGAGCCTTGGCATGCAACTTCGACTTGATAACTGGAACGATACCAAACACATACCAGCCGTCGGCCTTGTCACCCTTGGAATAGTCAACCACATTGCTGCCTATGCCTGTCGCTGCCCATCCCTGAGAGTGCAGATACTCAGCGCGGAAAGTGTATTCGTCTTTGATGTACTCAGCAGAGAGAGCGTAGCGGTTGAGTGACACGCTGCCTGTAATGTTGGAAACCGCTCCATTTTCATCAGTAGTAGTGCCGGTAACCATGTCGCCGTGACTTCCTGTCCATCCAAAAGCACCGATGCGCAAGCCCTTGATAGGCATCACCCAAATACCACCGATGATGTCCTTGCGGTTGTCCTTATCGCCACGGTTGATTCCTTCACCATTGTAAACACCAATCTGATAATGAAGCAAAGCACGACCTGAACTATTTGGCAACACATCACCCTGCAACTGAATACCGATGTCACGACCACTGGACGACTTCTCGCCTGCTCTGTCACCGAAACCAGAGAGACGGTTGATTACGTCTGCATAAGCATACCATCCCTGAGTAATAGGATGAGTTGGATTCTCAAAGGTGAATGCACGCTTAAACTGTCCCACTTTAATACGGGCCTCTTTGTACTTCGCCCATTCTGTATAGAGGTCAACCAACTGAACCGTTGGCTCGCCAGGTCCCTTTGCGTTGGATCCTTGTATTTGTACTCGCCAGTCCCAGTCGCCAATCTTTCCGTCAAGAATCAGACGGAGCAAACGGAGGTTAAACGAGTTGGTTTCTTTTTCATCCTTGTCTTGGAACTGATACTGCAACATGCCATATCCGCTGAACTTAATGTTGTCGTACCATTTCTTTGGTTGCTGTTCTTGGGCACTCATGCTCATCACGGCCATAGCCAGCAAGCAAGTAGTTAACAATCTCATTTTCATAGCGTAGTTCATTAGTGGGTTTAACTTGTTTTATTACTTATTTTTTATTGACAGAAGAACCACGTTTTCCACATGTGGCGTATGTGGGAACATATCAACGGGTTGCACACGTTCTACTCGATAGGCGGCATCAAGACTCGCAAGGTCGCGCGCTTGTGTGGCCGGGTTACAACTAACATATACTATACGTTGCGGTCTTGCTCGCAATATGGTCTGCACCACGTCGGGGTGCATGCCGGCTCGAGGCGGGTCAGTAATGATGACATCGGGACGTCCATGCTGCTTGATGAAGTCATCTGTGAGTATGTCCTTCATGTCGCCAGCATAGAACAGTGTGTTTTCAATGCCGTTGATGTGCGAGTTCACCTTAGCGTCTTCTATAGCCTCCGGCACATACTCGATGCCGACAACCTTGCTCGCCCTTCGGGCAACGAAATTGGCTATCGTGCCAGTGCCAGTATAAAGGTCATACACGGTTTCCTTTCCAGTCAGTTGCGCAAAGTTCCTTGCTACATCATATAGGTGATATGCCTGCTCGGTGTTTGTCTGATAGAAACTCTTAGGGCCAACCTTAAACTTCAAGTCTTCCATCAGTTCATAAATGTGGTCATTGCCCTTGTAAAGATTCAGTTCCAAGTCACCAAACGTGTCGTTACACTTTTGGTTGTCCACCCACAGCAGCGATGTTATCTGCGGGAATGTGTCGGCAATATGCTGCATCAGAGCCATCGCCTTTTCCTCATCGCCGGGTTCATCAAAGTGGAACTGCACAAGCACCATCCACTCCTCGGTATTAGAGTTTCTTATCATGATGTCGCGCAACAAGCCATGCTGATTGCGAAGGTCGAAGAACGTCATCCCTGTAGAGTAAGCGAAATCGCGAATAGAATTGCGAATCTCGTTGTGCAAGGGATGCATGAGGTGGCATTTCTCTATCGGGAGTATCTTGTCGAAAGCGCCAGTAATGTGGAACCCTATAGCACCTTCCTGATTCTGTATTTCCTCTTCACTAAGCGACATGAACTCCTCGCGCGTGCGCCATTTCTTGTTTGAGCAGCCGAACTCGAGTTTGTTCCTGTATTCACGTGTCTGCTTGCTACCCAAAATCGGGCTTATTTCAGGCAACTCTATCTTACCTATTCTGCGCAGTTGGTCTTCTACCTGTTTCTGCTTCATCTTCAGTTGCTCTGGATATGGCAGTATCTGCCATTTACAACCACCGCATATTCCAAAGTGCTGACACATAGGTTCTTGCCTAACATCGCTCTTCTTTACGAATCGCACCACTTCACCTTCGGCATAACTGTGCTTTTTCTTCCTTAATTGTATATCGACCACATCGCCTGGAACACAAAAAGGCACAAATACTACCATGTCGTTGACACGCGCCAATGCTTTTCCTTCAGCAGCACAGTCAACGATTGTTACGTTTTCCAGTAGTGGTAAGGGTTTCTTCTTTCTCGACATGATATTGCTAAATGATGATAAGGTTGTTTCTCAAATAGTATTTACCTGCGTCACATTATTGTTTGCAAAGTTAATTAAAAATGTTTAATAATCAAATTATTTTATGACTTTTTCTCCTAAACAACACATCTTTAGCACGTCTGTTTGGCATGTAATGATGCTAAGAGACACTCCCGAGAGTGCCAGGAGATACAAGTGAGCGTGTCAGGAGGCACAAGTGAGAGAGTGATTAGGCTCTAATCACTCTCTCAGGAAGCATTCCTGAGGTGGTCAGGAGATACAAGTGAGAAAGTCAGATGTGAACCCTTGCGCGTGCGCTATATAATAATGTAAAGCAACAACTTTACAATAGGTTATCGGTGCAAGCATTTTTACAACAAAAAAAGTAGAAATGTAGAACAGAGATTACATTTTTTCCTTTATTTTCTTGCGAGGTTTATTAATTATCTGTATATTTGCACAATATTATTAAAATACTAAGAGAAATTCAAAACAATAACTATGAGCGAAAAAAGAGTTTACCTGTTCGGCAATGGCAAAGCCGAGGGTAATGCAAAAATGAGAGAGGAACTTGGTGGCAAGGGTGCCAACCTTGCCGAGATGAACCTTATTGGAGTTCCAGTTCCTCCAGGTTTTACAATCACAACCGATTGCTGTAATGAATATTATGAAGTTGGGCAGGAGAAAATCATGGAACTGCTTAACGACGATGTGATGGCTGCGGTAAAGCACATTGAGACGTTGATGAACTCTAAGTTCGGAGATGCTGTGAACCCACTGCTCGTCAGCGTTCGTTCAGGTGCTCGCGCTTCAATGCCTGGCATGATGGATACCATCCTTAACCTTGGTCTTAACGACGAGGTTGCAGAGGGAATGGCAAAGAAGACCAACAACCCACACTTCGTTTACGACTCATATCGCCGTTTCGTACAAATGTATGGCGACGTGGTTCTTGAAATGAAACCTGTAAACAAGGAAGATATCGATCCGTTCGAGGAAATTATCGAGAAAGTTAAGGAGCGCCGTGGCGTAAAACTCGACAAAGACCTCAGCGTTGACGAACTCAAAGACTTGGTGAAACTCTTCAAGGCTGCCATCAAGGAGCGTACAGGTAAGGACTTCCCAGACGACCCAATCGAGCAACTCTGGGGCGCCATCTGCGCTGTGTTCCGTTCATGGATGAATGAGCGCGCTATACTCTATCGTAAGATGGAGGGTATTCCTGATGAGTGGGGAACCGCAGTAAGCGTGATGGCAATGGTATTCGGCAACATGGGCGACACATCTGCAACAGGTGTTTGCTTCAGCCGTGACGCAGCAAATGGCGAGAACGTCTTCAACGGCGAGTATCTCGTTAACGCTCAGGGTGAGGACGTGGTTGCAGGTATCCGCACACCACAGCAAATCACAAAACTGGGCTCTCAGCGCTGGGCAGAGCGTGCAGGCATCTCTGAAGAAGAGCGCGTAGCCAAGTATCCGTCAATGGAAGAGGCAATGCCTGAGATTTATGCAGAACTGAATAGCATCCAGGACAAACTGGAGCACCACTATCACGACATGCAGGATATGGAGTTCACCGTACAGGAAGGCAAACTCTGGTTCCTCCAGACACGTAATGGTAAGCGCACAGGTGCCGCTATGGTTAAAATCGCTATCGACCTTCTCCATGAGGGCATGATTGACGAGAAGACAGCCATCATGCGTTGCGAGCCACAGAAACTCGACGAACTGCTCCACCCGATTTTCGACAAGAAGGCCCTGACAACCGCTAAGGTTATTGCACAAGGTCTGCCAGCATCTCCAGGTGCAGCATGCGGACAAATCGTATTCCATGCAGACGACGCTCAGGCATGGCACGCAGACGGTCACAAGGTGGTGCTCGTTCGTATCGAGACATCTCCTGAAGACCTCGCTGGTATGTCTGCTGCAGAAGGTATCCTTACCGCTCGTGGCGGTATGACTTCTCACGCAGCCGTTGTTGCTCGTGGTATGGGCAAGTGCTGTGTATCTGGTGTTGGTTCACTGAACGTAAGTTACAAGGACAAGACAGTCGAGATTGACGGCATTACATATAAGGAAGGCGACTACATCTCTCTGAATGGTACAACTGGCCAGGTGTATGCAGGTGAGGTTCCAACAAAGGCTGCAGAACTGAGCGGCGACTTCAAGGAACTGATGGACCTATGCGACAAATATACCAAGTTGCAAGTTCGCACCAATGCTGATACTCCACACGATGCACAGGTGGCTCGCGCCTTCGGTGCTAAGGGTATCGGTCTTACACGTACAGAGCACATGTTCTTCGAAGACAAGAAGATCATCGCCATGCGTGAGATGATTCTCGCCGACAGCGTAGCAGGACGCGAGAAGGCTCTTGCAAAGTTGCTGCCTTACCAGAAGGCTGACTTCAAGGGCATCCTTGAGGCTATGGACGGACTGCCAGTAAACATCCGTCTGCTTGACCCACCACTCCATGAGTTCGTTCCACATGACATTGCTGGTCAGCAGACAATGGCAGACGAGATGGGCGTAAGCCTTGAGACCATCCAGCGCCGCGTGTCTTCTCTCGCTGAGAACAACCCAATGCTGGGTCACCGTGGTTGCCGTCTGGGCATCACCTTCCCAGAAATCACCGCTATGCAGACAAAGGCTATCCTTGGCGCTGCATGCGAACTGAAGAAGGAAGGAAAGCACCCAATGCCAGAAATTATGGTTCCGCTGATTGGTACACTGTACGAATTGAAGCAGCAGAAGGAGGTTATCCAGTACGCCGCTAAGGAAACATTCGCAGCAGAAGGTGTTGAGGTAGAGTTCGAGATTGGTACAATGATTGAGATTCCACGTGCTGCCCTGACAGCCGACCGCATCGCTACAGAGGCTCAGTACTTCTCATTCGGTACTAACGACCTCACACAGATGACATTCGGTTACAGCCGCGACGACATCGCTTCGTTCTTGCCAGTATATCTCGACAAGAAGATTCTGAAGGTTGACCCATTCCAGGTGCTCGACCAGAAGGGCGTTGGCAAACTCATCAAGTATGCCGTGAAGGAAGGCCGCGCCGTGCGTCCCGATCTCCGTTGCGGTATCTGCGGTGAGCATGGTGGCGAGCCAAGTTCTGTTAAGTTCTGCGCTAAGATTGGCATGAACTACGCATCTTGCTCTCCATTCCGTGTGCCTATTGCGCGTCTCGCCGCCGCGCAGGCTGCAGTTGAAGAGTAAATAAACTCTCTGATATAATGAAAGGGACCTGTCCGTTTGGGCAGGTCTTTTTTGTGTTCCCGCGAGGCCTTTTGTCGTTTTGGAGACAAAAAAGTCGTATAATGTAACGTGAGTTCGATGAATTCAGAA
>DGTS01000020.1 GCA_002394385.1 Prevotella sp. UBA4330 | reverse complement strand
GTTAAGGGTGAGGTAACTGTTGAGGACATCAACGCTGCTATGAAGGCTGCTGCCAACGAGTCATTCGGTTACACAGAGGAGAAACTCGTTTCTTCTGACATCATCGGTATGAAGTTCGGTTCTCTGTTCGACGCTAACCAGACAATGGTTTCTAAGATCGGCGACGGCAACTCTCTCGTACAGGTTGTTGCTTGGTACGACAATGAGAACTCTTACACTTCTCAGATGGTTCGCACTATCAAGTACCTCGCTGAACTGAAATAATCGCTAAAAACAGTTTAGTTAATAATATTAGCCGTTCGATTATGTCGGACGGCTATTATTTTTTTGCAATTATACACTATTTGACTCCATCGCTAATGACTCCCCGCCCCTGTAGGGGAGGGGCAGGGGTGGGGTCAGCGTTATAGAGTCAAATAGTATATAATTGCCTTTTTTTTTATTTGGGAACAATAACAGCCCTATATATGATACAATTACCTAAAGCAATATAGGCTATTTTGAAAAGTAAAATAGGCTATTTTACTGACCAATATAGGCTATATTGCTTTTGCAAACGATATGAGATTTGACCCATGGGGAACGTTTTGTCGAACTAATGATATATTACTTTTACTGAAGTTTCGCACACTCAACTTCTTTGGAGTTAAGGAGTTCTTTCTCCGCTTCGCTATGAAAGCGACGCAAGCGTCGAGCGATGGAGTTAAGGAGTTATGACATTAGTTATCTTCTCCTTTTCCATTTGGAGTTCTTTGCAAGCAAAGCGACCAAAGGTCGAGCGATTGAATATTAGGGTGTTGTCTTAACTCCTTAACTCCTTTAACTCCTTAACTCCTTCAACTTGCGAAAGTTGAGTTACTTTTATTATAACTATGTGATAGCGATAAGTTATCTATCTACAAACCTTAGTGTTGCTTCGCTGTCGTTCACCTCTAATGTGACTTCACTTCCGAGTATGAGGGGCAGATTCTTACGCACATGACCGCATGGCGCACCATACATTACAGGGATTCCGAGATGGTTGAGACGCTTTGTCAACACTTCCTGGGCGGTAGGGTCGCCAGGGTCTTGCTTTGTCCTGACAAATGCTCCTATCACGATTCCTCTCAGTTTGTCGAGTTTCCCGCTGAGTTTTAGGTTTGTGAGCATGCGGTCGATGGAATAAGAATACTCGTCGGTTTCCTCGATGAAGAGAATGGCATTATCCATATTAAGGTTGTAAGGGGTGCCTTGCTCGCTATATATGAGTGACAGGTTGCCGCCTACGAGTCGTCCGCGAGCCTTGCCCTTCACGCAGTTCTCGTTCGTCTCGATGGTTATGTTGTCATACCCCTCATTAAAAAGAGCAGAATGAAGAGCCGCTCCGCTTTCTTCCTGATTTCCGAGTGTTGACATCATAGGACCGTGAATGCTCTCTATTCCTGTGTTGTTTAGTGCTATGTGTAATGCCGTAGCGTCGCTGAAGCCAATAACCCACTTGGGATGGCGGCGCATCCTGCTAAAAGACAGACGGTCGAGCAGTTGAGATGCACCGTAGCCTCCACGAGCCATGAAGATGGCCTTTATGTTGGGAGAGTCCATCATGCGTTGCAGTTCCGATGCCCTTTCTTCCTCAGTGCCGCCATATCTTCCGTCGGCAGAATATAGGTTTGTTGCTCTGACTACTGTTAGTCCCCACGATTCAAGCACTCTGATGCCAGGCTCTATCTTGTCGGGATAGGCCCTGTTCGACGCGTTGCATATCGCCACCGTGTCACCAACATGCAGGTATGGCGGGCGTATGTACTGCATTGGTCGCCAGTTGTGCTGCGCACTAATGCTGATAGCGCAGCATAACAATATGCATGACAATACGTATTTTCTCATTTTCTATTTCTCGTATGTTATGCTTACTTTCTCGTATCCAAGTGCCTTGAAGATTTTAGTGAACTGAGCGGTGCATGATGTTTCGGCGGTTTTGATGTTCGCAGGTGTCAGGCACCGTTCCTTCATCTGATTGTAAGCGCGGTTATATAAGTCGGCTCGGTCGTTGTCTGTCCATGTTCCGCTCTCATAGAACGACTTTGTGAGCCCCTCGTCGATGAAGTTGTTGTCGAGCAGTTCTATTCGAGGTATTCGTGCGAAGAGTGTGTCGTTTCTTGCAAAGAGCCAGCCTGGGGTGGTCTTGTGCATGTTAACTCCCAGTCGCAAAGTACCGTAATAGATGCGCACAAGTTCATCGTCAGTGAATATTCCCGGTCTAACGGTATCAATGAGTTCCTCGTCGGCAATGGCGAGAAACTCCCATTCTCCGATGTTCTGCATCGACCTGATCAGCGTCGGGGTGGGGTTGATAATCTGGTCGGTTGCTGTTTCTATGTGGTCGCGCTTCAGTCTTGCCACGAAGATGACAATGCTTATAGCCAAAGCAAGCACTATAAGCGACCATGTCAGGCAGGTGGCCTTGCCGAAAGTGAGTATCTTATTGTTCTTCTTGTTCATTTCCCTTCTATGTTTATCTTGATTATGCTGAGCACGTCTTTCGAGGTGAAATCCTTGCGGAATGTTATTGTGATGTTGCTTTCCTCATAACCCATTTGCTGGAGCATCGGAACTAGCATTCGCGTGGCGCTCTCCTGTGCCATCTTCACCACCCCCATCTTGGGAATGTCGTTGACGATAGCCTTGCGCCCTTGCAGCGAGTAGTCGGCAAGTTCCTTGTCGCTGAAGTTTGAGCGAAGAAGGGGCACGTGCTTCTTCACGTCATCATGATTGATGCGTGTGCTTGTGAGTTCCACCTGAGGGTCGGGTAGTATTATCTCTATTTTCTCGCCGTCACGTTTCACATTCTTCTCTGAAAACTCCGAGAAGTCGATGTATGCCTTTACCGTCGCGTCCATCGGGATTGCCACTTTGCGTGAACCCAATGGCAGAGGGATGTCGAAGTCCTGTTGCAGGATGCTGCCTTTTATCTTGAGGTCGTCGTCGTGCGTGATTATTTTGTGCACCTTTATCTCTGCGGTATATAGTTTGGCGCTCTTCTGCACCTGCATGATAAGTTTCGGAATAGAGTCCTGGGTTAACTGGTTATTATGTGACGGTTGTTCAGAATCGCTACATGACAATAGCGATATAAGAACTATAAAACAAGTAAGAATTCTGCTCATATAGTATTCTTTTAATGTGCTACAAAGTTAATAGAAAAAACTTGTCGAACGAAAATATGAATGGATAAATTTTGATTTTAAGCGGATTTTAGTTACTTTTGCATTAAATTTACCTGATATGAAGTATTTTGGAATCTCACTATTAGCCTCATTGTGCTTATTGTCAGCATGTAAGGAGGAGAAGAAGACAAACGATATTATCACCCAGAAACCTGTCATCGTAAAGAAACTGGGACCTCAGACGTTGGAGTCAACAGACAATTCCGATGCCGTGCAGTGGCTTGGAAAGACATATACCGTCGAGATTCATCGCCGGGCAGACAAGGAGATGCCTCTGACACGCGATGAGTCGGGTGCCGAGTATTATGACAACCGCATACAGGTCAAGGTGATTCGTCCTGACGGGACGGAGTTCTTCAATAGAGAATACACAAAACAATCTTTCAGCGATTATCTGAATGAATCGACGCTGAAGAACGGTGCTTTGCTGGCAGTGGTATTCAACGAAGTGAAGGACGACCATCTTGTACTTGCTGCAAGTGTAGGCTCGCCTGATGCTATGAGTGATGATTATGTGCCCTTCATCATTACTATTTCCCGCATGGGTGACGTGCATATAGAGAAGGACAATCATCCCGACGAGATTCCGGATGCAGAGCAAAACGAACAACAAGATACAGAAGACGAAGAAGACGGTGTTTAACGCCGTCTTCTTATTTTATTGGTGTCTGAACAACGTGATAATTACACCTGTCCCAGATGTTGTCATCATTTTCGTTATAACACTTTCTCAACTTTCGCATGTTAAGAAGTTCAGGAGTTTGGGAGTGTAGGAGTGCAGACAACACAATGAAGGTCGTCAGTCATCGATACATTTTAACACGTAAAACCGATGTCTGAACTCCAGCGGCTATAAGCCGCGAATACTTCTATACTCCTAAACTCCTTAAACATGTGAATGAAAGATAAACTACTCTAACTCCTCACCAGCACGTTGTAGTCTGAGTCGAATTCTCTTGGGTGAGTTCCAATGAAGATGGCGTTGAGCAGACAGTTGGCAAGCATTTCCTCTTGAGACAAATCCACCTTTCCCTCCTTCTTTATGTCCATGCCTAAGAGCATGTCCCATGAGGTCTTGAAGTCCTTATCCTCGGCACCGAAATAACTTGCGTTGTGCTCCTGGTCTTCTATTATTTTATATCTAATACTCCCCTTGCTTGGGGTGGGGCGCATTTCAGTCAGTATGTCATAGGCATTCTTGAATTCTTTCTTGTGACGCTTGGCGTTAGGGTACATTGTTATGACAGAAGGGTAAACCTCATCGAATTCATAACTTAAAAGCAATTCCTTAAGTTTCATATTATCATTGTTTTATGTTCTATTTGTTAAAGAGACAATTATAAGTTGATGGTGAGTTCCACAGGACAATGGTCAGAACCATACACCTCATTGTGTATGCTTGCTCCTTCCAGTTTGTCGGCGAGTCTTTCCGACACTACGAAGTAGTCGATGCGCCATCCAGCATTCTTCTCACGTGCATGGAAACGGTAACTCCACCAAGAGTATGCTTCGGTCTTGTCAGGATAGAAATAGCGGAAAGTGTCCACGAACCCCTTCTCAAGCAGTTGTGAGAACTTCTCGCGTTCCTCATCCGTGAAACCAGCGTTCTTCCTGTTGGTCTTCGGGTTCTTGAGGTCTATCTCCTCGTGAGCCACGTTCATGTCGCCGCATACTATTACCGGCTTCTTCTCGTCAAGTCCTTTCAGGTAAGCCTGGAAGTCATCTTCCCATTTCATCCTGTAGTCGAGCCGTTTAAGGCCGTCTTGAGAGTTAGGCGTGTAAACAGTTACAAGGAAGAAGTTCTCCATCTCGAGCGTGATAACTCTGCCCTCATGGTCGTGCTCGTCAATCCCTATGCCGTAACTAACGTTCAGCGGCTTCTGCCTAGTATAAATGGCTGTGCCCGAATAGCCTTTCTTGTCAGCATAGTTCCAGTATGACTCGTAACCACTGAACACCAAGTCGAGTTGCCCCGCCTGCATCTTGGTTTCCTGAAGGCAGAAGAAATCGGCATCAAGAGCCTTGAACGACTCCTCAAAACCCTTGCCGGCGCATGCCCTTAATCCGTTAACGTTCCATGAAATGAGTTTCATCATATTTTAATTTTACGGTTTCACAATTCTCTTTGTTAAGAAATACTTTGTCCCTTAGGTAAGTATCTGCAAAGATACACATTAAAATTGAGTGCGCAAAACTTTTGCAACAGAAATGTTAAACGATTGCTTGACTAGAAATATCCTCTTTCTTGTTTCAAATTGTGAAAAAAGTGTTATTTTTGCAGCGTAGATTTCATAATGAGAATTTAATTAATTAGTTTTGCACTCAAAAGTAGGACAATACCTCTGGGATAGATGAATATCGAAACACTCAACAGGTGGCAGAAGTCTTTGCAGACAAGATCAAGTCTTGCCATTATTGTTACGGCGGCGATTCTTATAGAACTTACCGTCGCAATACAATATTGGTATGCTCGGGAAGGCATCGAGGAGGAGGTGGTACGCCGTGCCAAGAGTGAATTGACGGTGGAAAGCCTTGAGATACAAAACGTGATGACTTCTGTGGAGGTGGCCGTGAAAAACCATGTGTGGGTGGTTGAGAGTATGCTTGAACACCCTGACTCGCTGTACACCGTAGAGCATCGTATTGTACGTGAAAACGAGCAGATCTGGGGGTGCGGTATTGCCTTTATACCATATTATTATCCCAGCAAGGGGAAGTGGTTTGAACCATATACGACGCTAAAACTGGATAGTAATGTCGTTAAGAAACAGATAGGAGGTCCCGACCACGATTATACAAAACTTGAGTTTTATAAGCATACTTTGGAGGGAGACTCTGCTTTCTGGAGCGAGCCTTACCTGGATGCAGATGGCGCAAGGGGAATGGTAACAACATATACTATGCCTGTTCATGACAAGACTGGGCGTTGTGTCGCTGTGATAGGAGCAGATGTGGCGCTCGACTGGCTCGCTGATGTTGTAGATGCGAATAATGCATACGAGTCTTCTTATGAAATGATAATATCTCGTAACGGATTGCTGATGGCAAGCCCGGTGGAGAGTCTCGTGATGCAGCGAAATATTATAGACATAGAACTTGGAAAGGGTGACTCATCCCAGGGCAAGTTTAACGAGCAGATGAAGGCGGGAAAGCATGGACAAACCGTGCTTACAGATGAAAATGGTGAGAAGAATTATGTTTTCTTCGCCCCAATAAAAGGCAAGACGGGATGGTCGATGGCTGTGGTTTGCCCTGACAAGGAGATCTATTCCGGACTGAGAAAGGTGGGACTTTACCTTACCATACTGATGCTTGCTGGTCTTGCACTCCTCACGTTCATCGTGATTCGCACAATAAATGGTTTCAATAAACTACAGCAGGCTAATGCTGACAAAGAAAGCATAGAGAGTGAACTACGCATTGCCAGCGGAATACAGATGGGAATGTTGCCGAAGGTTCATTCTAACTGTCCTGATAGCGATGATATAGAGGTTTATGGCTTCCTTGCGCCTGCAAAGGTGGTGGGCGGCGATCTTTACGACTTTTTCAAACGTGACGACAAACTGTTTTTCTGCATAGGTGATGTTAGCGGAAAGGGAGTGCCCGCATCATTAGTGATGTCGGTAACGAGGACGCTTTTCAGAACACTCTCTAATCACGAGACTCTGCCAAGCCGCATTGTTAACCGCTTAAACGACACTATGGCGGAGATGAACGAGACGAATATGTTCGCTACTATTTTCGTAGGTGTGCTACACATTCCTACGGGGAGGCTGCAATATTGTAACGCGGGTCATTGCCCGCCATTCTTAATCGGTGACGGAGTGTCAAAACTTAATGTCATTCCTAATATACCCGTGGGCTTTATGGCTGGGAAAAAGTTCGTCGCACAGGAGACAATGATAGAGCCAGGAACAACAATTTTTCTCTATACCGATGGACTAACAGAGGCAGAGAATTCGTCGCATGCACAGTTTGGTGTGCAGAGAGTGACAGAAGAGACAGAGAGAATAATGGCTAAAGGCAACACTCATCCTCGTGAACTCATCACTCAGATGTCTGATGCTATGCGAGAATTTGTGAGTGATAACGAACAAAGCGACGACCTCACGATGCTTGCGGTAAAATACACCAGGAAGCATGACGCAAGAGAGTTGAGACGCAATATTGTTTTGCCCAACGACGTTAATACCGTCACCCGTCTCCAGCCATTCATAGAGGAAATAGGGGATACTCTTGAATTGAGTTCTTCGCAAACCTCGAAATTGAATCTCGCTGTCGAGGAGGCAGTGGTCAACGTGATGAACTATGCTTATCCCGCAGGAACTTATGGCGAAGTCTCCATTGATGCGAAGGCTGACGGTAAGCAACTTGAAATAATACTGACAGACTGCGGTATGCCTTTCGACCCGACCGAGTGCAAGGATGTAGATACCACACTTTCTGCTGACAAGAGACCTATCGGTGGATTGGGCATACACCTTGTAAGACAGATAATGGACTCTGTCAGTTATGAGCGCGTTGGCGAGAATAATGTGCTTACGCTGGTTAAGATGTTGTGATGTGATGGATGAAATATCGGGTGTGGGGAGTCTTAATGTGTGAATAATATAACTAATGACAAATAAACGATGAAAACAACATTTAAAGTAGAAAACAACGAATATGTGATGTATTTAGAGGGACGGCTCGATACTGCTGCCAGTTCGCAGGCGGAGAAAGAACTGCGTGTGCTTTACGACTGCGACGGACATGATATAGTGCTCGATTGTACCGATTTGGAATACATCTCTTCAAGTGGCTTGCGACTTTTCCTTAACGTGCTGAAGAACGCTCACGCAAAAGGACGCTCCGTATTCATCAAAGGAGAGAATGACGATATACGGAGCGTATTAGAGATGACTGGTTTCAACAGTCTTTTCCAGTTCAGGTAAAAGGTTTCGCTATCTGCCGAGCCTTGCCTCAACAACGTTGACAACATAGTCGCCCAACTTCTCGCACTCGCTTACGAGGTCGGTGAACATGGTGCCTACCGAGTAGTCGTACTCATGCTCGTTGATGGAGCGAATGTTGCCTTCTTTCAGTCGGTCGCGCATGTCATTGATTTCATTCTCTATGCGGAATGTTTCATTGATGTCTTGTTCCTCACGTCTGCCTTGCATCACGCGGTTCATCTGCGTAAGCGAGTTGTTGGTGAGGTTGATCATCTTGCGTAAATCGGCATACTGCTTCTCGGTGAAGTCTTTATTCGACTGCTTGCGGCGATTCATGGTTCTTGCGAGGTTGTAGCATGAGTCGCCGATAGACTCTATCTCGCTTATCTGCCGCATCATCTGGCGAATCTTCTGCTTCGTCTCGTCAGAAAGATGGGCGTCGCTCACTTGCTCGAGATAACGTGCAATTTCAATCTCCATATTGTCGGAAATCCCCTCGTATTTCTCTATACGAGCATAGAGTTTTGCAAACTTCTCGTTGTCTTTCTCCTCAAGCAAATCGGTAACCATTCCGAACATACGCTGAATGCGCGTTCCGAAGAGCGCAATCTCTTTCTGCGCCTGAAAAACAGCGATTTCTGGAGTCTTGATGATACCGCTCTGGATGTACATGAGGCGCTCCTCTTCTTCCTCTTCGTTTTGCTTAGACTTGATGACGTGGCAAACGAGTTTCTCTATTTGTGGTATGAACCAGATGAGAATGCCGGTGTTTACCAGGTTGAAGCAGGTATGGAAAGCCGCAAGCACAAAACTTAATTTAGCAGAGTTGGCAAAGAACGCAGCCTCGCCAGCGGTCTCTTTCGTCAAAGTGACATCATATCCAACCAAGTTGCAAACAAAGTCAACAAACGGGCGGAACACGATGAGTATCCAGAACACTCCGAAGAGGTTGAAGAACATGTGTGCAAAGGCTGCTCTTCGTGCCTGGGTTCCAGCGGATAGCGCCACGATATTAGACGTCACTGTGGTACCGATGTTTTCTCCCATAACGAGCGCGATGCCTTGATATATGGGCAGAACACCGCTGGAGCAGAGAATCATAGTGATTGCCATTACTGCTGCCGATGACTGGACGCACATCGTGAGAACACCGCCGATAACGAGGAATAGGAGCGTGGTGAGGAAACTCTGCGGGTCGAACGACGAGAAGAATGCCAGTACCGACTCGTTCTCTCCGAGATTAAGGTCGATGCCTGTCTGTCGCAGTGTGCCCAAACCGAGGAACATGAAGGCGATACCGAAGAGGAAGTCGCCAACGACGCGATTCTTCTTGCGATATATGAGTATTATGGCGATGAAGAATGCCGGATAGACGAAGTTGGTGATGTTGAACGAGAATCCGGCAGACATTATCCATGCTGTCAGTGTGGTTCCGATGTTGGCTCCCATGATGACCGATATGGCTTGTGCCAGCGTGAGAAGTCCTGCCGAAACAAACGATACCGTCATCACCGTTGTTGCTGTTGACGACTGTACGGCGGCTGTCACTCCCACGCCAGTGAGCATTCCTGTGAAACGGTTTGTGGTCATAGCGCCAAGCACATGGCGCAACTGCGGACCTGCCATCTTCTGTAGTGCGTCACTCATGGTTTTCATACCGTACATCAGCAGCGCAAGCGATCCTAATAGTCTTAAAAACAATAAGAAGTAACTCTGTGAATTGTCCATATTAATTATAGCGTTAATGATTTCTCTGTTCTACAATAATTCGTTTCCTCCCGTCATAGCCCATTCGTAGGTGTATTTCTCGTCGGCGTCATCGACATTTTCAACCTTTTTCAATCCTTGGGCCTGTGCCTTGATGTCGAGCAGGGCGCCAACAGACAGGCGTGCCTGCAGTTTGCGTATCATCGCTGCCACCGACTTGCTGTCGGCACCTCTGAGGTTCTGGGCAGTGAAAGGCATCTCAAGCCATATTATTTCGCGTTTGCTCACATCGAGCACTCCGAAAACGAGACCTTTAGAAAGGTTGCTCTCGCTGATGCGCACCATGTGCTGTACGGTCGAGGGGTCGTAGGCAACGCCGCTCTCTTCTGATATTTCCATCGGGAAGGCCGAGTTCATCCATCCCATCATGAGGTTGGGCGACAGACCTCCAACGGAATAGGCATTGCAAGTGAATGTGGCATATTCGGCACCTGCGGCTTCCAGTTCGGGCAACGACAGTTCGATGTATTCGGCTGTGCCCACCATCTCTGGTATGGAGCGAATGTCGCCTGAGTGTTTCGCACCCACGCAAGTCAGCGAGTAGTATGCACATTCTGCTATACTGCCGTCAGGCATTGATATTCGGCAACTAAGGTCCATGTCAAGAGGCTGTGCGTGCAATCCTTTTCCCCATTGCATGAAGAGTCTCACAGCATCGCCCTCTACGTGGAATCGTGTGCCCATCAGGGCGCATGATGTGTCTTGTATCGTTGCCGAGCGGTTGCCTACACTCACAGGTATGTCGTAAAGAGCAGGCTCTATGTATATTGTTTTTGCCTCTGTCTCTTGAGATGCGAAGCGCCTTGTCAAAGCCTTCTTTATAGTCTCGCTTACGGCATTCTGCATCTCTGCAAGTGTTGTTTCGTCGTACAGCGATAATAGTTTGTTTGGCTTGACAAGATGGGTCACTCCCGTCAAGGGGTGGGCTATGCGTTCCTCGTCAGGGTCGAAGTAGTTGATTGCGGCGTTGCTTAGTGATATGAGCAGACGGCTGGGTATCTTGTCTGTTATTTCGTCAAATGACGCAATCACTTTGTCGCTTCCAAACCGGAGCATTGTGGCGAAAAGGCAGCGGGCGAACATACCTGGTCGCTCCTTCAGCATGGCAAGTGTTCTCTCACAGTTGTTCTCCTTTTGTGCCTTGTCCAGTTGACCTTGCCACGTTTGATAGTCGTGCTTATAGAACACGTCGAGAATCTCTGCAAGATGTGTGAAGCCTTTCTTGCGCGAATACTCGCCCAGTCGTAGGGCGCGAATCATTCGTACCCACATGCCACGCTTGGGGTTCATGTCCTCTGCTGCCTGACGTGCCGACATCGGCAGGGCATTCATCCATTGTGCCGTGCGCAGACATGCCTTGCGGTCGTACTTCAGTTTCAGTTTCGCGGTCATCTCTATGGCGGCATCGGCACTTCTGTCGAGTGGTCCCCATATATGCGAGTACATCTTGCGGGCATGGGCAACAAGAGTCTTTGGCTCTATTATCTGCACATATCCTGTCTTCTCGTACCATAGATAGCGCAAGATGTCGGTGGGCGACTTCAGCAACGTGGCGGCCTCTTCGTTACGTCCTTTCTCCACAAGCGTCTTAACCACAAGCATGGCGGTCTCTTTCATCGCTATCTGCACGTCGTCGGGCAACGGCAGTTCTGCGATAAGTTTCTCTGTCGAATCTCTTTGTGTCGCATCGAGCGGAGTGGCTGATGCGAGCAGCGACGCGAGCACTTTCTTCATGTCGTCGAGAGTGAAGAGACGCAGTTCTTTCAACTTGCTGCCTTGTCCCTTATACACGAAGTCGGCTGTTCTGAACGGCTTGCCGCAGAAAGGACAACCGTTATAGCGCTCCAGCGGGAACGTGCCGTCGGGAATAAGATGTCCGCAGGGCAGGGTGGTGCCCTTGAATCCTGCTTCCTTTCCGAAGATGTTAGCGATTATGGTGACGAGATGGTCGGCAAGACTCTCGCCTGTGGGGATGTCCCATTGCTTTACGAGCGGAGCCCAATTGAGGTTCACGCCCATGATGTCGTTGAAGCACTCGGTGATTTCAGCAAGTCGGTCGGCACTCACTCTGTTCAGGGCTCCAAGTAGAGTCTCGCTCAACGTAAAGCCATTCTCCTTTAGTCGGGCTACAAAGGCGAGTGTGGGCATCGATATGGTCGTGCTGTCACCATCGCCTTGCTCGACTTCAATCACTTTCCCGATGTCGAGGAATAGTGCCTTGTAGCGTAATGCAACCCTGATGAGGTTATTTGTGCTCATATAGTATTATATAAAAAAGGTAATTGAGAAACTAAAAATGCACGAGACCGAAGCCCCATCAGAAGTGAAGTAAGTCTCTCTTGGACCTTGTTAATACTAATTGCCATATTCACTTTCATGTGTTAACGCCTTGCAAAGTTACATCTTTTTATTTGATTTACAATATAATGAGGCAATTTTTTCATGAAAACCTTTTCGTACATCAATATTATGTTACATCGTTGAAAGAAAGTGTTACAAAAGAAATTTGCCGATATGAGGATTATTCCTTACCTTTGCAACCATAATTTTAATAACATATACAATGAAAAAAACAATCTTTACTACCGTTCTTTTGTGCATTGCCACTTTGGCAATGGCGCAGACCAAGTCGTTAATCGTTGAAGAGGGAGGCACCGGCACATACAAAGCCATAATGAAAGAAGAGCCTTCGCTGAAGGCACACACCGTCTTCGTGCCTCAAGACCTGTCGCCTTTCGGCAAGCGTAATCTGCTGCCCGTGCTCGTTTGGGGCAATGGCGCATGTACCGACTCGCCTTGGGAGCACTTCAAGTTCCTCAACGAGATAGCATCTCATGGCTATATCGTGGTGGCAACGGGCTACATCCCAATGAAGGAAGAGCCTTATCATGGACCAATGTCAACAACTCAGCAACAGATAGAGTCAATCGACTGGGTGATAGCGCAGAACGCTGACCCTGCATCGCCTTATTACCAGAAAATAGACGTTAAGAACATCTGTGCAGCAGGCATGTCGTGCGGCGGACTTCAGACGCTATACAACTGCGCCGACCCGCGCATCACCTCGCTCATGATATGCAACAGCGGTCTCTTCAAGGTGGAGAACGAGATGACTGCCGTGGGAGGTATGCCCATGCCAAAGAAGTCGAAACTCAACGAGATACACTGTCCTATCATCTATATCCTTGGCGGCAAGGAAGACATCGCGTATGAGAACGGTATGGACGATTTCCGTCTTATCAGTCATGTGCCGGCATGCGCCACCAACTTCCCCGTTGGTCATGGCGGAACCTATCGCCAGCCTCACGGAGGAGAGTTCTCTGTCGTGGCACTCGCTTGGCTCGACTGGCAACTCAAGGGCGACAAGAAAGCCGCTAAGATGTTCAAGGGCAAGAAGTGCCTGCTTTCTAAGCGCGAGGGATGGACAATAGAGAAGAACAAGATGTTCGGCAAACTGAAATAAAAATAGTCAGTAACGTTTCTGGTCGTCCGCATGCTCTTCCATTCATCTCTGGAGAGTCTGCGGACGATTTCTTTTATGGCAATCAGAAGACATTCCTGAGGATGTCAGGTATATATAAGTGATGTTGTCAGGAAGCACTCCTGAGGTTGTCAGGAAGCACAAGTGAGAGAGTGATTAGGCCCTAATCACTCGGTCAGGAAGCACAAGTGAGGATGCAAGTAGGCTTTACATGTCGTGTAACAAACATTCGCTTTGCAACAATAGTACAAGATATTGTCAATAAAGTATTTGTCGGACTTGCGGAAAATGCTTAATTTTGCAGCCGAAGAACATGTTTCTTCCGTTAATAGCATAATTCAATTTAATTATTAGAATATACTCAACCTTATGAAAAAAACTCTAACGCTGATAATTACTATGCTTATCGCATGCACGGCAATGGCAAAATCGCAATTCGTAACCGTAAAGAACGGGCACTTCGAGCGCGACGGGAAACCATATTATTATGTAGGAACAAACTTCTGGTATGGTGCAATTCTCGGAAGTGAAGGGCAGGGCGGCGACCGCCAGCGACTGCTTCATGAACTAGACCAGTTGAAGGCAATGGGCATCGACAACCTGCGCATTCTCGTTGGAAGCGATGGCGAGCGCGGAGTGACTACAAAGGTGGAGCCCACGCTACAAGTGGCGCCTGGTGTTTATAACGATACCATACTGGCAGGTCTAGACTATCTGCTCATGGAGATGGGCAAGCGCAAGATGGTGGCTGTGCTCTATCTGAACAACTCCTGGGAGTGGAGCGGCGGCTACGGATTCTATCTGGAGCACGCTGGCGAGGGCAAGGCACCGCGCCCCAACGAAGAAGGATATACAAAGTTCATGAACTTTGTCAGCAAATATGCCTCTTGTGAGAAGGCTCACCAGTTGTTCTACCAGTATGTGCGCGACATCATCGGCCGCACTAATAGATACACGGGCAAGAAATACACAGAAGACCCAGCCATCATGTCGTGGCAGATAGGCAACGAGCCACGAGCCTTCAGCGAGGAGGCAAAGCAGCCTTTCGCCAAGTGGCTGGCAGAGGCGTCGGCGTTGATTCGCTCTCTTGACAAGAACCACCTTATCTCCATCGGTTCCGAGGGCAGTTGGGGATGCGAGAACGACATGAGCCTTTATGAGCAGATATGCTCTGACAAGAACATCGACTACATGAACATTCACCTGTGGCCGTACAACTGGGGATGGGCTCACGAGCGCACTCTGAAGAAAGACCTTCAGAAGAGTTGCGAAAACACTAAGGCTTACATCGACGAGCACCTTGTGCTTGCAGGTAAACTGAATAAGCCTGTTGTTATGGAGGAGTTCGGCTTCCCGCGCGACGGTTTCTCTTTCTCCCAGGAGAGCACCACCAATGTTCGCGATGCTTACTACCGCTTTGTCTTCGGACTTGTGGCAGAGAACGCCCTCTCTGGCGGTCACTTCGCAGGATGCAACTTCTGGGGGTGGGGCGGCGATGCCAATCCCACTCACCAGCAATGGCAAGTGGGTGACGACTATACAGGCGACCCAGCACAGGAGGCACAGGGCTTGAACTCTGTCTTCTCTACCGACTTGAGCACTATAGCAGTCATTCGTGAGCAGGTGGCAAGAATAGGTAGTGCGGGCCGGAAATAAACAGGAAATAATTCAGAATGCTGACATTTTAACACAAATGTCAAAATAATACCAACAAAAGTCAATAAAAGATAGTCTTTTTGTTGACTTTTTTGCTAACTTTGCACCCGTAGATTACTGCTATATAACATCGCTAATAACAATGTAACCATATTAATTAACAATTAAAACTTAACAATTATGAAGAAAATCTTTACTCTTTTCGCTGCCATTATGATGGCAGTTTGTGCTAATGCAGGTGAAGTAGAGCTTTGGTCAGGTTCTGCGACAGTAAATGCATGGAAGAATGCTCCAATTTTCCTTAGTGATACTGGCACCGAACTTAAAAATGCTGGTGCCCTTCCTGGCGATTTCGTTCGTTTCTATGCCACGGCAGAAAGCCCAGATTGGCAAATACAAGTAGTTGAAGGCCACTGGGGACCTGTGTATGCAGTTTATGCTGCTACAGAATTGACGAATGAAGATGGTTCCCCTGTAAACAATGTTGTTGTTGACCTTAATACTGTTGGATATATCGAAATTGAACTTACCGAGGAGATCTTAGAGGCAGCATACACACAAAAATATTGGGGTGGCGTATTCATACTCAATGGTGATGGTAATGTCGAAGTTACAAAGGTAACTTTGAAGACTGCTCTTGATTGGAATGCAGAGCCCGTTAATATTGAGTTTAATGAAGAAGGATTTATCCCTGCTTCTGCTTTTGAAGGATATAATGATTACGCGAAAGTTCAGTTTACATATAACGTAAGCGGATCGCTGTCTTCTTACCAAAACTGGGGTATCGGGGCTGTTCAAAGTTCTGACGGAAATACGAATGTCGTTAACCTGCCCGCTTCAAGCCTCGGCGATATTACTGTTGGCTGTTTCAAAAAAGACCTGCAACCAGCTTTTGATGCTACACCAGAAGGTCTCTTGTTTAATGTTTGGGGTTTTGGTGATGGCGTTTGTGTCGGTTCTCGCGT
The DNA here is from genome assembly GCA_002394385.1 of Prevotella sp. UBA4330. Lineage (GTDB taxonomy): Bacteria > Bacteroidota > Bacteroidia > Bacteroidales > Bacteroidaceae > Prevotella. Next base: position 263 of record DGTS01000020.1, on the reverse strand, counting down.
AAAGGTCGAGGTGTTTGATGTTGTTTCTACAGGAATCAATTCAGTTCGCACTGAGGTAGAGAATGAAAACGCTCCTATCTACAACCTCGCTGGTCAAAGAGTTGACAAGTCTTTCAAGGGCGTTGTTATCCAGAACGGCAAGAAGTTCATCCAGAAGTAATCTGAGGACTATACATTATTTATAATATATAGGGGCATGCTTCACGGCATGCCCTTATTATTTGGCAATGTTGTCTATTTAACGTGAGTTCGACGAATGATTT
>DGTS01000037.1:92211-116464 GCA_002394385.1 Prevotella sp. UBA4330 | reverse complement strand
CCAAGAATATAGCATATATACATGGCAACAGTCCATGCACGTTCGTCAATCCATTTACCCATAGTTATCCAACCTATCCTGTCTATAAAAAGATAGTGGCTCACACGACTAAGGTGAAAGCCACATTCAATCCTTTTAGAGTGTGAGTGGAGCGACAAAGGCATCCACTGGCACTTTTGCGCTGCAAAGTTAGTTAATTAATTAATATCTTCCAAATTTTACGCGGCAAATTTTTACTTTTTTTGCTTTTTACCGCTCTAATTGGGAGATATTAGGCAAATCCCACATCAAGTTTGACGCATCTTCAATAATTTGTTGCAACTTGGGATTCTTGTTTATGCACCTCATATAGGCATCATTCAGTTTGACAATCATCTCATGGCGACGGTTGGTAGAGACTCTACCTACCATGTAGGATATAACCTTTATGGCACCACCAAAACTGCCATTCTCAGATGGTGTCAGTCTTCCAGCCGGGCCTCGCATGATTCGATAGTACAACTTGGTATCATACAAAACAGAGCCATGAGCGCAGATATTGCGGATGCAGCGAATACATTCCATGTAATTCTCAAACACTGCTGTTTGATTGATTCCGAAATGTTTGGCAATGGTGCGTTTGTCTTCCAGCACCAGCAAATTCTGGTATAACACCAGCATATTGCCAAGGGTCATATATTCCATGGTTTTCCATGCAGGGGCATACTGATCACTCCTATACTTTGAATGATGACGACGTATTGCCGCATTTTTCTTTATTGAGATATAACAAGTTGTCTCAAAATTATCACAGAAGGTCTGACTAACAACACTTGGATTAACAAACCATGTGGTATCATTAGCGTACTTATTGCTAAGATAATAGGTCATATAAGTCCGGAAGGCCACTTCTATACGGCTGATATACCTATTCAACAGGTTCCGAACATCAAAGTCAAAATAATATAAGGCAACAGCATCTTCAAATTTCGTACCATCTTGCATCATATGATCCCGATTCCTAAGATTAGGATATGACTTCTCAAAAGGGAAGAAATAAAAACCAAGGCGGTAATAACCAATGTCGAGAAGAACCTCTTTTGCCTTCTCTTCATCAGCAATCTCTACTTTCCTACTCCGTAGTTTTGCTATTTGTTGTTCTAATGTCGTTGCTTGTTTCATCATATTTTAATTGAACGAGTGCAAAGGTACGACTTTTCTTTGTATCTTGGCACACTTAATCTATCTTTTCTCGTTTTTTAGCCTTCTACTTGTCCAAAAGCAGACTCAACAACTCTTCTTTCGTCATCGATTCCTTAACCATTTTGACTAATTCCTCTTTGCTGAAATCCTTCTGACGCAGGGACTTCAATTCTTCGAGATTCAGTAAATAGGAGTTATACTGCATCTGTTCCTCAATGGGATAAGGTGAGATATAACGCTTGGTTATCTGCCCCGTGTTACCCACAGAATGGCCCATAGCAAAGCTGATGTAATCCATTGGCACCTTCGCACGGCTCATATTGGTTGCAAAACTATGACGGGCAAACGTTGATGAAGGTTCTATCTCCCATTCCATAATCTTTGCTATCTTCTTCACCCTGTCTGCCACATTATGATTCTCTTGATGTATCTTGTCCCTGGCCTTCTTGCTGTCGGGGTCGATGCCTTCGCCAAGAAGAAAGGGAAAAAGCAACTCACCCTTCTTGGCTGGTGTAGCCCAATCGTCCAATATCCTTTTCAGTGGAGGAATGATAGGGATGATTACCTCGGAACCAGATTCAGAATGATCCTTCGTCTTGTGGCGATAAAAACGTAGCGCCTTATGCTCAGAGAAGTCATAGTAGTCTTCGTAGCGGAGCAAAGCTAGGTCATAGAGATTGCATCCATTGCAAAGATATTGGGCAAGGAACATGCCCAGACTCTGTTTCATCTGCTCTGGATGCTTATAAGTTTTAGGGATTATACCATCCGTATAAAACTCATATAGTTCTGTCATTTGCTCAACCGTTAGGAACTCTGCCTTGCGTGAGGAGCCAGACGGAATCTTCACTTTCATCGGGTCTGTAGCACTGAACGGATAGTCCTTCTCACGCATATAGCCATTACTGATACAGGCCTTGAAGACCACGCGAATAGCACGAAGGTAGAAACCGATGGTCGTTTGCGTGTACCCCATCTCCTTCATATAGGCAATCCACGCCTTGATCATAGCCACATCTACATTATAGCCATCCTTAGCATCATAGACTTTGCTCTTGATGAAACAGTCTCGTGCATTACGATAGGTCTCTGCCGTACTGGCTTTCTTCTGCGATATAACTTCATTCCACAGTCCAATGAACGAGTTGGCATAAGGTGTAGTACCTTCATCCGAATTGCCATAGGAGGAAATGCGCCCGGTAATGACGGCACGGATATTATCAACAGATTTCAGTGTTCCCTTGTTATACATATCCCGTACAAGATCAACATACTGGTTGTAAAGCTCGACCAGCCTGTTCCTGTCAATGAAGTTCTGACTCTGGTTACCACCACGTCCACGACCATCAGCCTTACTGATGGCATCAAATTCCTCTACTGTATATTTGTTACCCAAATGGAAGAAGTATCTACTGCCATTCACGGTAAAACGGATGGATGCATGGTATTTGCCATTGTCGTCTCTATATCTTGTATCAAGAGTAAGCGAAATGGTGCAATTTCCCATTGTCAGCGACTCCATGTTGGGTACCTTTTCCCTCTTCTTTCTTTCAGCCATTTCAGTCATTTTTATCAAATCTGAACAAATTTTGGTTATCTCAATTCACTCAAATCTTCCGAAACCCCTTTATTTATTGACAATCCGTCTGAACAAATTTTGGTTATTTATTCTCGTAATTAAGCAAAATCATAGAGTATCATAAGATGCTGCAAAATTACTAACTTTCTGTGAATCAACCAAATAACAATAAAGCAAATATCACAAAATGTTACATTTTTTAACTGTTAATCAGGGGGTCGTTGGTTCAAGCCCATCCTGGAGCGCAAAAAGCCGAGAGTCATCTCGGCTTTTTTGTTTTAATGGATTTTCACCAACGTTTTCGTAAAGCCATAAGAGCAGAACCGAATTTATTCGAGTTATGCCTTGGCGAGAAAAGGTCGGATAGAATCCAACGTTTTCATGCAGTCGAGAGCAGAGTCCAAACTTGTTTGGCTATGCCGAGGCAAGGAACCGATGGAGTAGCGAGAGCAGAATATTGCTTGCAATAGTTATGCCGAGTCATGACAGAGGAAAACGAACGTTTCATTGAAACCACATATCATAACTGACTATAGACAAATCCCCAAATCTCACGAAATGGAACGTACTACTTGCTTTCCGCATGGTGTAGCAACTAATCCCCCACCAAATAATTATTTGTGACTATTATCAATAGTTCGTAATTAGCAAGTGTGTGACTTTCTTGTCGTTCCTATTCATAAAACTAACCAGATATTCCTTATCGAAAGTCCGTATATTAATACCTTCTTTATCGTATAAGGCATAAATAAAATCAGTGTTCTTTATTATCATCATCCATTTTGCTTTACACTCGTTTATCAGGTAATTGGCCAAACGTCTTTGATCTTCTTTAGTAAATGCATTTTGGGCATAAGTGCTGAATTCACTGTCGTATGGTGGGTCGAGGAAAATAAAATCATCTTCATGGGGCTTGACCGTTCTTAAAAACTGCTCAAAATCCAAATTGTAAATCTTAGTTTTCCCGAAATGGTTTAAAAGATCTTTTGACCTATAATAATTCAGTTTCTTGTTTAACAATTTACTATTATAAGCCATTCCTCCATAGGGTACATTAAACTCTCCTTTAGAACTATATCTAAACATTCCGCTGTAAGCATAATTCCGTATAAAGAAGAACAATGCACAATGTAATTTGGGGTTGCCAACAGTAATATCTTTATTATTATAGAGATGACGATAATTCATATATACGGCACTCTTTATTGCTGTTTCAATGTTATTGACTATATCATTATCTGGGAGCATGTGTTTCTCTCTTTCCAATTCACTCATACGAGTCATCTTGCGAAATAAGTTGGTCTCCATTTCTTTCAACAGAACACATGGCAACGAGGCATATTCATTGTCGATAATATTGAGGATAGACTCCCTATTATTCATGCAAAATGTATGAACGAACTTTTTTAACTCTACTTTGTCAATATGTTCATTTCTATAACTGAAATACGTTTCTACAAGTTGAGGATTGTCTCTGAAGAATTCTATAGATTTGTTCCACGACTCATCCATCATCTCTGCATATCTATAGAAATCTTGGTCGGATTTCGCAATGCATTGATATAATTCAATAAGTTCTGAAGAGAAATCGTTTATCAAGTATTTCTTAGCCTCAATACCCATAAAAACGGAGCCACCACCGACAAACGGTTCTATAAAGCGTTCAAAGTGAGGAGTGTTGGGCAAAATGTACTTCAATTCTTTTTCTTTGCCTCCTGGCCATTTAATGATTGGCGCGAGACCAGACCCTAAATTATTGCTAACTCCTAGTTTTGTTTCCTGCATTTCATCTATTCCGAAAAACATATTCATTTCATGTATTGGGGATTGTGTTTCATTTAAAGGTTCACTTGCCATATCTATATCCGTGTCCTTTGATTGTGTATTGTCGATTGGTTGAGAGAATAAATCTCTTTGCAATAGCGCTTCTTCTATTCGTTTCTTGGCTGCTTCAAAATAGATATCGTCAATTTCAATACCTATAAATCGTCTATTTAGAGCCAAAGCAGCGACACCAGTTGACCCAACTCCCATAAAGGGGTCAAAAATAATATCATTTTCATTTGATGCTATTTCTATCATCTTTTTCAAAATAGCAACAGGCTTTTGAGTTGGATGTTTAGGATTACTCAGGCGCTCTGGTTTCATGCAGATGGCACTTTCGATAAAGTTATGCATTTCTGCCTGTGAAATAAAGTTCCATGTATGTTTTTTATTCCAACATGTAAATATCATCTCACAACTATTAAGGAAACCTGCTTTGAAAATCTTTGGGGCAGGGTTCGTCTTATGCCAAATCATAAAGTTTGAAGTATCAAACTTATGATCTAAGCAATTGTACCATCTGCCAAGTTGGTTGTACGAAGTGAAAATGAACAAATTACCAGTAGGCTTTAGAATTCTTATAAACTCATCGGCCCATTCTTCGGGATTAAAATCTATCATATCCCATTTGGCAACATCATTATTCATAGCAGTACGTCCAGGTAGTGGTATATTGCCTGTTGAGTGTTGACCAAGGTTATATGGGGGATCGGTTAGAATGAAGTCAACTGAATTGTCAGGAATACGTTTGATGACATCCCGGCTGTCGCCCCTCAAAATACATTTTCTCCAGTCAGGATCTTTCATTGCTCGTTAGGTAAATATGCGTCCTTAATTCGGTTTAATGCTTCATTAATCAAGTGGGCATTTTTTGTATATTCATCAATAACTATTTCGTATCCTCTATCATCTTTGCACACGAGATTCCAAAAATCCTTACTAATGCACAATTCTTCATCAGCAAAGAATTGTCTCACTCTACCTTGTGTCCAAGGTTTTCCTTCACCGTATCTATTATAGGCTGTTGCGAAAAGTATCCTAACATTTTCCTCTGAGCCAAGAGAATTGGATAGTATACAGAACTGTTCCAACAGAGCCTCTTTCTCTGAGCGGGCCTTCTTATTGTCCAAATCACCACCTATTTTCAGTTCGATAAGATAGTGCATGCCTGTTTCTGTATCTTTAAGATAATAATCACTGACATGTACCTTATTATGACATGCACTTTTGTTCTTCCCAATGATATTTCTGTAATCTCTAACACTGGGCTTCTTGTGATTTGTCCCCCTAGTGTTCTTATAGCACTCTAAGAGTTCAGCAATGTAATCTGTCTGCTCCTGATAAATTAGGCCTTCCACTTCCTGTGTCACTTCATAGTTTAGAGTGGCTATTTTTATGGCCATTTTCTCTAACATATTGCCAAGCGAACTGTCCAATGACCTTGCAAGTGCTGAGTAGTATTGTATCTCTGGTCCAAGTGCTGCAATAAACACATTGTGTATTTTCATATTTATAGTTCCGTCCTCATCATCAACTTCAGACAAATGTCTGTCAGAGAATGCTGCGGCATAGGCTTCTACAAAACTGCTCACAATGGCACGTATTGCTTTTTCCTTATTTACAGTCTCCTTAATAAGAATCGAATTTAGTTCAGGAGAAATGAGATTTGGTGTAGTTTGAAGCATTGTGCTTAAATATTGTACAGGCAAGCACCTAACCTGTGAATATAATTTGTTGGGATCTACACACAAAAAAACGTGGGTGCTTAACTTCCGCCTGTTCGTCTCCGAGGCCTTCCACAGCCATGCTGAAAAACAGACAGAGTAAACACCCACATGGGAGTATATAGTACACCCGTAAAGTGTGCTAGTGAGGACATGGTTAGCCCTCGCAGCACACTACGGAGAGTATATGCTACACCCCGTGGAGTCACATCTGCATTGTTTTTGTTCAGCATTCGATTGTGGAAGTTTCGAAGACCAAAAACAAAGCGTCAGTAACGCCTTCTAATATGTAGTGCTCCGCCCACCGACTCCGTCACCCTCAAATGACATCCCTGTCGCAGCGGGCAGATGCAATTGCAAAAGTACAAAATTAATTTGTATTTTAGCAATTCAGAAAGAAAAAGTTTAGGTGAAAGGAGAAAAAACTGCTTGAGGTTTTGTGACATTGCATCACATTACACTAATGCACATGAAAAAAACGAAGGGCTTAAAAGTGAAGAAATGGGGCATAGTTTTTTCTTATGTGGGAAAAAGGAGTTACCTTTGCAACCGTTTTAAAACGACACGAAGAAATGAGCGGATTCTACACTCTTTTATTGCTTGTGCTAAGCAATGTTTTCATGACTCTGGCATGGTATGGGCACCTGAAACTGCAACAGACCGGCGTCACGAACCACTGGCCCCTGATATGCGTGATAGCATTCTCGTGGGCTATTGCTTTCTTTGAGTACTGCTGTCAGGTGCCTGCCAACCGCATTGGATTCGAGGGCAACGGCGGTCCTTTCTCACTGGTTCAGTTGAAGGTGATACAGGAATGTGTGTCGCTGGTGGTCTTTGCCATCGTCGCCCATGTGCTGTTCCAGGACCAGGGACTTCACTGGAACCATGCTGTGGCATTTCTGTTCCTCATCGGTGCTGTCTATTTTGTCTTTATGAAATAATGTGATTATGAGAAAAGCGAGTCGCCAAATGGATGCCGCCTTCGCTATGGAGGTTTTCGACAAGGCGCCATACGTCACGGTGAGCATGACGCGCGAGGACGGACGACCTTATGGTCTGCCTCTCTCACTAGTGCGCACCGATGAAAACACCTTTTATTTCCATTGCGCCATGGAGGGCGAGAAACTCGACTGCATAGCACACAACCCCACGGTGTTTCTCTCTGCCGTGACCCGCTGCGCACCCACCGTAGGTCCTAAGGACGGCAGTTTCTCGTTGCAATATAAGTCTGCCACGGCGATAGGCAAGGCAGAGATGGTGACCAGCAAGGAAGAGAAGATTGAGGCACTGCGAGCCATCTGCCTGCGTTTCCTTCCGAAACACATGGACGCTTTCGACGATGCCATCAACCGAAGCATCGAGCGCACGGCGGTGGTGCGCATCACTCTGACCGAACCTCCTGTGGGAAAGCGCAAGCAGTATGACAAACAGGGAGAAGAAATGAAATGGGGAAGAATGGAATAAGACTGATGTTATGAACGATTTTGAAGAAAAACTGCGGCAGGACCTTCATCAATACCTGCTGTCAATGAACGAAGTGGACAACCACATGCCTGAGTGCCCTGACGTTGAGGAGAGATGGGAACAAATAGCGCAGGCGTATATGCCCGATGGAATACGGGAATTCAACGACTATCCCACGGCATCGCTGGGATGGATGATGTATATCGGCATGGCCGTTGCTAAATACTGGGATGCTGAACCGCTGACCGCAGATGCAGACAACAAAGCCCTGACAGACAATATCTATGCTTACATGAGGGACAAGCGTGGCTATGACCACATGGACGAGTATATCCGAGAAGAAGTGCTACTGCTGAAAGGCGACGACTATACCGCACTTGAGAAACTCACCGGCGAGTGTGCCTCGCGTGTGTATAACGTGCTGCGCCATCAGAACATAGAACCGGGAAGCAAAGAGGCTTTCCGCGCATACGTCGCATGCCTGCATCAACTTTACCTTATGGGAATGGCGGTGCAACTGAAGCGCATGGGCTATCACATGGAGAAAATGAGTTGAAAACGCAGAAGCATCATGAGCACACTGCATTTCATCATCATCTATCTCGCCATCGTCAACGCGACTGCCTTCATCATGTATGGCATCGACAAGTGGCGCGCCGTGAGAAACCGCGACTCTCAGGGACTCCGCAAGAGTAAGAAGAAGCAGAAGAGGCGCATCCCCGAAAGCACGCTGCTGGGCATTGCCATCATCGGAGGCAGCATCGGCGCCTTGCTGGGCATGAAAGTGTGGCACCACAAGACCCTTCACAAGAAGTTCAAGTATGGACTTCCGTTGATTCTGTTAGTTCAGATAGCACTCGTATTGGGGGCAATAATAAAAAACATCTGATGAGCATACTGATGATACTTTCCTTCCCCATTGCATTTCTCATCCATGACATGGAGGAGATTATCGTGCAGCACAAATGGATGTTGGCACACAAGGAGGACTTGCTCAGAAGGCTCCCGCGGCTTAGGTCGATGATTCTTCACCTTAGCAGTCTCAGCACAAAGGCATTTACCATCGCAGTTATAGAAGAGTTGGTTTTGCTGCTTCTTGCTACGGCATATTATCTTATAGGTGGTCCTTATGCAGTGGAGGTCTGGGTGGCTTTGTTCGTGTCATTCTCCGTACACTTTCTTGTCCACATTGGTCAAGGCATCATCGTCAAAGGCTACGTACCAGGGGTTATTACATCTATCCTGTTACTGCCATACTCCTATTACGGCATCAGCAGCATCTGTAAAGAAATGGACTGTGGCAAACTCGTTCTTTTAGGAGTTATTGGGTTTATATCCATAGCAATGAACCTACGGTTTGCGCATTGGCTGGGTAGAAAAATCGAATAGTTTCTTACAGACTTCATCACCATCGACTACGAAACACTTAAACGAGAAGATAATTTGCGGAAAGGCATGAGACGGTTTAAGTTCATATATTTAATTCTTTTGTTGCCCATCCTTGTGGGTTGTAACAACGGTGCACCAAAACAAATTCAGGAATACGACTCAATCCCATCGCTTGCCAATGACTCGTCATACAAGGCAGGCGATGAGAAACCAAGTCAACAGACGGCGGGTGAAAAACCGAAGCAGCAAACAGGCAGCAAAAGCCTGAAGCCCCACTCTGACTCTTACGAAGAAGGCTATCAGGACGGTGAGGCTGCGGCTGAAGAGGACAGGCTGATTGGCAAGCCTGGCATGCAGTCAGGCGACGAAGATTATGAAGACGATGAGGACTATGAGGAAGGTTATGATGATGGGTATGAATAATGAAACGCCCCTATCGGGAAACGTGCATCATCCTATCTGCTTACCATCAGAAAAAGCCTTGCCCTCAACGTTGCCCAACTTGATGTAGGTGTAGTGAACAGGGTCGTAAGTGATGATGTCCATCGACTCCACATCGGGTTTGCCATCTTCGGCCAGATACTGCTCATCGCAGAGAATGTTCACTATTTCGGCTACCAGATAGTAGCCCGTCTCGCTCTCGTCAATCTTCTGCTTCACCCGGCACTCCAGCGTCATCGGGAAGTCTCTGAACAAAGGCGCGTTCACGTTGGGAGCCTTCTCGATGGTCCATCCTGTCTTTGCCATCTTGTCTGGCGTATTCCTGCCACTGGCTATGCCCACATAGTCGGCAGCCACCAGCGTTTTGGCTGTGGCAAAGGTAACGGTGAACTCAGGGTTTGCGGCGAGATTGTCCGTTGTCTGGTGTGAGCCGAGCGAAATCATTATCTCGTGCATATCCCATTGCCCGCCCCATGCGGCATTCATTGCGTTTGGTTTACCGTCTTTGTCGTAAGTGCCGATAATCAGCACTGGTTGTGGAAGCATCCACGCATTCGATTTGAAACTTTTCATATTTCCTTATATCATTTATATCACGTTCATCATTATCACTGACCCCACCCCTACCCCCTCCCCTACAGGGGCGGGGAAGCATCGCATACAACATCTATCGTGAAAATCTCACTCGAACGTTTTGACTACGAGTTTAAGGTTGTCTGTAATACGTATGTGCTGTGGGCAGTGCTCTTCGCATTGTCCGCACTCTATGCAGTCGCTTGCCTTGCCATGTGTCTTGTTCAACACACCGTAATAAACTGATGTGTTGTTCCACTGCTCCTTGCGTCCGAACTGGTACAGGTTGTTATAGATGTTGAAATACTCGGGGATGCAAATCTCCTGCGGACAGCCGTCAGTGCAATAGTGACATGCTGTGCACGGGATGGCTATCGAGCGGTTTATTATCTGCGCCGCCTGCTCCACGCGCATCTGCTCCTCGTGGTCAAGTGGCTTGAAGTCCTGCATGAAAGAAGTGTTGTCTTCCACCTGTTCCATCGTGCTCATACCGCTGAGCACCGTAAGGACGTTGGGTAGCGACGCCACATAACGGATGGCCCACGACGCGGGGCTTGCCTCGGGATTATATTCTCTGAACAACTCCTCCACTCCCACGGGCACCTTGGCGAGTGCTCCGCCCTTGACGGGCTCCATCACAATAACGGGCTTGCCATATTTCGTGCAGAGATTGTAGCATGTCTCCGACTCCACCGTAGGACTGTCCCAGTCGAGATAGTTTATTTGCAACTGCACATACTCCGTCTCGGGATGTTCCTTCAGCAGTTGTTCCAGCAGTTTCGAGTCGTCGTGGAACGAGAATCCTATGTGTCGAATCTTGCCCTCGGCCTTTTTGCGTGCTATGAATCCCCATCCATCGACGCGGTCCATCGTCTTGACGTATTCTTTGTTCAGGGCATGCAGCCAGTAGTAGTCGAAATAGTCAACACCACATTTCTCCAACTGTTCGTTGAAGATGCGCTCAAGGTCGGCCTCCTTCGTCACGTCCCAGCACGGCATCTTATCGGTCACGGTGAACCGCTCACGCGGATAACGCTTTGCCACCGCCTCGCGGAACGCTATCTCGCTCTTGCCTCCATGATAAGGGTAGGCGGTGTCGAAATAGGTGAAACCGCGCTCCATATAAACGTCCACCATGCGCTTCATCTCCTCGATGTCGATGCTCGACTGGTCGTTGGGATTCTTCAGCGGCAGGCGCATCAGTCCGAAACCTAATTTTCTCATTTCTTCAACAGGTATTTAATGAAGAGATAACCACCAATCACCTGAAGCAGCATGCCCAGTATGCCGATGCGGAAGTCCTGGAAACCGAGTGCGAGAGAACCAAGCATTGCCGACTCGACGAGTGAGCCCACCACCTGATAGGCAAGCACTACGGCAAGCAACAGCGCAATGCTGACGCTCTGATGTCTGTGAGCGATGTAGGCGGCAGTCAATGCCAGCAGGGCAGACTTCACCATGATGCCTGGCAGCACAGCCAATGCAGGCATGCCGAACAGTGCGGAATTGAGCGCCGGCGAGAGCAGGGCTGTGAGCAGTCCCACCTGCCAACCGTATTTATATGCCCCGATGAGCGTGAAGAAATAAATGGGCAACAGCATCAGTCCGCCCTGCGGAATGAGGTGGCACAACTGTGGCAACAACAAGTTACCCACGACGAAGAGTGCTGCATAGAGCAGCGAACGGCTTTCACGAAGCGAAAGAGAGTAAAGATTAACAGTAGTGTTCATATTTGTTATTTTATTTTGGAGTTTAGGAGTTTTGAAGTTAGAAGTTAGAAGTTAGGAATTAGAAGTTAGGAATTAGGAGTTAGGAGTTTTGGGGGTTGTTTCTCATTTCCTCGAAGTGCTGGCGCAGCAATGCCTCAACATCTGATGCAGTCTTGGCGTCAAGCACTATGCGCTCCAATGGACAGCGGTCGTCGCCCTTGGGAATCACGATGCGGTCAACCGTTTCGCCACAACTGTATTTAATTCCTGCCGCGTCGAGAAGCGGGATGGCCAGACGACTCATCACGTCGGCATAAACCTCTGCCACACCGCCCTGCACCAGCAGTCCTGCCGATGCCTTGCCCACCACCTTGTCGGCTACCGAGGCACCACGCAGTCGCCGGGGCTCGTTGTCGAGCAGCCACACGAGGTCGCGCACACCTTTCTTATTATATAAAGTCACCTCGCCTGCCCCGTTCCTCACCACCAGCGAGCATTGTTCGCGGTGAAGCACTTCTATTATTTGTCGCATGTCGAACATTGTGCAAAGATAGATATTTTTTTGTAAAACGAAAAAACAAATATGATTTAAATCATTAAGTTTTGTAAGAATAAATGTATTTATCGCTTTTGTGAAGATAATTACCATATTTAGTTTGTACCTTTGCAGCCGTTTCATAGAATCAGCATTTACGGATAACGGCAGCATAATGTCAGACAACTCACTAAAGCGACAACTTAGAGTACTCACTATCCCAGTGTTTATCGAGATGGCACTCGTCATGATGATGGGAGCCGTTGACACCATTATGCTCAGTCAATACAGCGACAACAGTGTTGCTGCCGTGGGGCTCGACAACCAACTCATCTCGTTGGTGTTCCTTGTCTATCAGTTCTTCTCGATGGGTGCAGCCATCCTGTGCGCCCAGTACATCGGTGCCGGACTGCGCAAGCGACTGGTGCAGGTAGTGGGCATGGCACTGGTGGTGAATCTTGCTCTCGGTCTGGTGGTCAGCGCATTGTTGTTTGTCTATGCCGAACAGTCGCTCCACCTGATGGGCTTGCGCCCAGAACTGATGGACGACGGCTTGACCTATCTGAAACTCACCGGCACTTGGTCGTTCTTCCAGGCTCTGTCGCTAACGTTCTCGGCATCACTGCGCAGTGCCGACAAGGTGATTTATCCGATGGCTGTAACAGGAGTTGTGAACATTCTAAACATTGCGGGCAACTATGCCCTCATCTTCGGTCATTGGGGTTGTCCGCAGATGGGTGTCGAGGGAGCCGCCCTTGCCACCGTTATCTGCCGAGCCGTTGCCACATTGCTGCTTGCGATAATCCACTTCAAGGTTCACATTCCGAGTTTCCCGCTCCGCTATTTCCGTCCTATCCCCTGGGACGAACTGAAAAACCTGATGCACATAGGCATCCCCGCCATGAGCGAGAACATATCATACAGTCTGTCGCAGGTTGCCATAACCTTCTTTATCAACCAGATAAGCAACGAGGCGCTGGCAGCACGCACCTATTGCGCCAACCTCATCATGTTCGTCTATCTGTTCTGCATCAGCATCACACAGGGCGGAGACATCCTGGTGGGACATCTCGTGGGACAGCGCCGCCATCAGGCAGCCTATATTCTCGGCAACTATTTCTACCGAATTTCTCTGATAATAACGCTTGCAGGCTCTGCTCTCATGGCACTGACGGGCAGAAGCATCCTCGGCGCTTTCACCAACAATGAGGAAATAATCCAGATGGGATGCTGGGTGCTTATCATCGACTGGTTTCTCGAAATCGGGCGCACCTCGAACATCTTTGCCGTTGGCACTCTTCGTGCCACAGGCGACGCCATCTATCCGGTAATCATCGGCATCATCTTCCAGTGGAGCATCGCCGTGGGCCTTAGTTACTTCATCGGCATCCCGCTCGGCTATGGGCTCATCGGCATGTGGATAGGCTTCGCTCTCGACGAGAACATCCGCGGCGTCATCCTGATGCGTCGCTGGCGTTCGGGCAAGTGGAGGACAAAGGGATTCGTGAGATAATCACTTTTTTGTTTCATATTCATTTATCTTTTTCTCAATTATACATTTATAACAGTATAAACACATGCTGTTTGCTTTTTTTTTCTTATCTTTGCCCCACTATTTAATACATTGTGAGAACCATAATAAATCATAATATTAATCATGAAACTAACAGATTTACTTTCGGGCAACGCTAATGTTGCCGAGTGGGAAGAAAAAGGCTATCAACTGCCGAAGTTTGACATCGCCGCAGTGCGCCAGCGCACTCACGACGAGCCCACATGGGTGCATTTCGGAGGCGGTAACATCTTCCGCGCTTTCCCAGCAGCGATAATCAACGACGCACTGAACACCGGACAGTACGACCGTGGCGTGATAGTGGCAGAGACTTTCGACTATGAGGTGATAGACAAGGCATACAAGCCTTACGACAACCTCTCGCTGCTCGTCAGCCTGCAGTCGTCGGGAACCATCGAGAAGAAGGTGATTGCCTCGGTGACCGAGAGCCTGAAGGCCGACTATCAGTTCGACGACTGGGCTCGTCTGGTGGAAATATTCCGCAAGCCATCGCTGCAGATGATTACGTTCACCATCACCGAGAAAGGCTATAGCGTCAACGATGCCGACCTGGCACGCGGGCTAACACCAGTGCTCGCCATGGGCAAGGTAACCGCCCTGCTGCTCGAGCGTTTCAAGGCAGGGATGCTCCCGCTCACGGTGCAGTCGATGGACAACTGCTCGCATAACGGCGACAAGGTGAAGGCTGGCGTGATGGCATACGCCGAGCGCTGGGTGGCCGACGGACTGGCACCCGCCGAGTTCCTCGCTTACCTGAAAGACGAGAAGAAGATTACATTCCCGTGGTCGATGATTGACAAGATAACACCTCGCCCGCACGTCAAGGTGAAGGAAATGCTTGCTGCTGACGGCTTCGAGGACAACAATTACATCGAGACAGAGAGGCACACCTTCACCGCACCGTTTGTGAACGCCGAGGAAGTGCAATATCTCGTCATCGAGGACAACTATACCAACGGGCGTCCACCACTGGAACTGGGCGGGGCACTTTATACCACACGCGACACCGTTGACAAGGTGGAGACCATGAAGGTGACCACATGCCTCAACCCACTGCACACCGCAATGTCTATTTACGGCTGCATGCTCGACTACACGCTGATTTCGGCAGAAATGGCAGACGAGGACATCCGCGCATTTATTCAAAAAATAGGCTATATCGAGGCAATGCCCGTAGTGACCGACCCAGGAGTGCTGAACCCATACGAGTTCATCGGCGCCGTAATCAACCGCCGTCTGCCCAACCCATTCATGCCCGACGCACCGCAACGCATTGCATCGGACACCAGCCAGAAACTGCCTATACGCTTCGGCGAGACAATAAAGAAATATCTGGCTCGCGGACTCGACAAGAGCAACCTCGTGCTCATACCACTCACACTGGCAGGTTATGCACGCTATCTGAAAGGCATCAAAGACAACGGAGAACCCTTCGAGCCGTCGCCAGACCCAATGCTCGAGGAACTGCAGGCCATCGTGGCACCTCTTGAGATTGGCAAGGCAGACCAAGACTACTCGTGCCTGCGCCAACTCTACAGCCGTAAGGACATCTTCGGTGTTGACCTCTATGAGGCTGGTCTCGGCGAGCAGATAGAGGGAATGGTGAAAGAACTCTATGCCGGCAATGGCGCTGTGCGCAAGACGCTCCACAAATACGTTGTGGCAAGATAATGTTGAATGTGGAATGACGAATGTGGAATGACGAGTTGTTCTCGCTTCGCTGCGATGAAGAATTAATAATGACAAATGAGGAGTGTGGAATGACGAGTTGTTCTTGCTTCGCTGCGATGAAAAATTAAGAATTCAAAATTCGTAATTCATAATCGCCAAAGGCGATAACTCGTAATTCGTAACTCAACATTCGTAATTCAACATTCGTAACTCAACATTCGTAATTAATAATCGCCAAAGGCGATAACTCGTAATTCGTAACTCAAAATTCGTAATTATATATGGAAAGAACATGGCGATGGTTTGGCAAGAAAGACAAGATTACGCTTGCCATGCTGAAACAAATTGGTGTTGAGGGCATCGTTACCGCCCTGCACGACGTGCCACTGGGACAAGTGTGGACACGCGAACAGATACGCGACCTGCGCGAGTACATCGAGTCGTATGGCATGCGATGGAGCGTTGTCGAGTCGCTGCCAGTGACAGAGACAATAAAATATGGAGGCCCCGACCGCGACGAGCAGATTGCCGTTTACAAGGAGTCGCTCGAGAACCTCGGCAAGGAGGGCATACGCTGCGTGTGCTACAACTTCATGCCAGTGCTCGACTGGGCACGCACCGACCTGCTACACCCCAACCCCA
This sequence comes from Prevotella sp. UBA4330, assembly GCA_002394385.1. Lineage (GTDB taxonomy): Bacteria > Bacteroidota > Bacteroidia > Bacteroidales > Bacteroidaceae > Prevotella. The sequence goes on along the minus strand of DGTS01000037.1, from coordinate 100,158 downwards.
ACGGCTCGAGCAACCTATACTTCGACTGGGGCGAGTTTGCTTACTTCGACATACACATACTGAAGCGCGAGGGAGCAGAGGAGGAATGGACAAAAATATCTAACGGCGAGGCTAAGGGACATCTTGCCGACATACTGCGCGGACGCGACATCATGGCAGAGGTGAACGCCATAAAGGCAAAGGCAACACCGCAGTTCGACCACGACATGGTTGACACCATCGTGATTAAGACGCAGGGATTCGTGTCGGGCAACTTCAAGGAAGGCGACGAAAGGCCCGTGGAGATGTTCCGCGAACTGCTCGCGCTCTATAAGAACGTGACTCGCGAACAGTTGCGCGACAACATGAAGACATGGCTGGAGGCCATAATGCCCATCTGCGACAAGTATGACATTGATATGTGTGTGCACCCCGACGACCCACCATACGAGATTCTCGGACTGCCACGCATCGTAACCGACAAGGAGGACATCCGCTGGTTCCTCAATGCAGTGCCTAACCCACACAACGGACTCACCTTCTGTGCCGGCTCGCTCTCGGCAGGCGGACACAACAACCTGACACCGCTGGCGGAGGAGTTCCACAACAGGACTCACTTCGTTCACCTGCGCTCGTGCCACATCTTCCCCGACGGCAACTTCACAGAGGCAAGCCATCTGGGTGGGCGTGCAGACATCATCGAACTGACACGCATATTCGAGAAGGAAGAGCAGAGCAGAAAGAAACCGCTGCCAATGCGCGTTGACCACGGCATGACAATGCTGGGCGACGAGACCAAGGGCTATAATGCCGGCTACTCGTTCCTCGGACGTATGTTCGCACTCGGACAAGTGCAGGGCATCATCGCCACCGTAGATCGCGAACTGGGCATCGAATATCATCAGCCCGGATTCTTCGACTGATCACTCGTTCTTCCTATATATATTATAGGAATACCCATCAAGATTTTAGCGGGCTGAAAAGCCCAACAATAACTCAGCCCAGGGCGTTGCCCTGGGCTTTTTACGTCGGTGGTAAACGTTCTGTAAGGACATCACTGACCCCTCCCCTACCCCTCCCCTTCAGGGGCGGGGAATCATAGCGTTAGACATCATAAAAAAGCGGCTTTTGCGACAAACCGAGGGGGTGCTCCTGCATTTTGTTGCAATAGAGGGCTGGTGTCGCAACAAACATAACAGAAAGTGGGAGACAACTGATTGCGGGTTGAAAGTTCGGTTATACCTTTGCAATGTCAAAAGGAAGGAAACCGGATGACAAGGGTGAATTAACAGAAAATGATAATAACAATTAAAAGGATAAGATTATGAAGATGTTTGACAAAGTATTGGCAATTGGAATTGTATTAACAGTATGTGGAGTTTCGCTCAAGGCCGCTATCAGCACAGATAATAAGACTATAGCCAGCCAGAAGGAAAAGACGGAAAAAACCGTCATCAAGGAGAGCGGAAAGCAGGCAACGGTAGATTACGAGCAGGTGCGCAAAGACTACCAGTGGGACCTCGAGGGTGCCAGTGACCTGGGCGAGACCTTCCGTTCATGGGACTAAAAAAAGGAGAGAGTCCTGTCAAGACCCTCTTCACTTTACGATAGAAAGACTGTTTATCTTTCTTGAGTGGGTGCGTCATGAGATGGCACACCCACATTTTTATTATGCGTTACGGACAAGTGGTGAGCGGGTTGTAGCAGATGCGGTCGATGGGCATCCAACCTGTGTATTTCTTGTCCTTAGTAACCACCTTTATCCACGAGCCTTTTATCATTAGCGGCTCAAGAACTAAATCCGCATAGTCGCTCCGCAGCACCTTCACCGCCTTGGCACTATTTGAGGGAGCCACGCGCAGGCAACCTTCAGGATCACCGGAAATTCCGAAGCCCAGCATTGATTTATGCAACCAGTAGCCCGTAGAGGAACCCTTCAGAGGTATGGTTGTTTCGTCGTCGCCCCATGTGTCCACCTCGGGGGTAATCTTCCACCATCCGTTTTTCACGCTGATGATGTCAACCGTGCAACTCAAGTCCTGAGGTATCTGGTAAACAATTTTCCCGTTAGGCGCATTACGGACATTAGTCGGCGAACCAGTGTTGTCGGAAATGCACACCGTCACTGGGTTCTGCGAAAAGGCACTAATCGAAGCAATCGCAAAAAGCGCCATCAATAGAATCTTTTTCATAAGTTATAAGTTTTTGAAGTTAGTAAAGAATCATTATTTATTTTTGCTTCTGTATAACTAAAAGTTATTTGTCTGTTTTACAGTAGGAGGTGACGTGTCCCACGTCACGAAATCACGGCTTGTGACGTGGGACACGTCACCTCCTACTTGGACACTGCAAAGATAGCGAAAAGAACTCTATCGTGCAAATAACAACTATTTTTTTAACGAAGAAAGGCATCTCCGAGAACGCCGTTTGTAACCCATTGGATTTCAAGTAGATACAAAGCGGCTAACAAAGTTAATAAGATTGTTCGACAAAGTTAATAAGATTGTTCAACAAAGTTAATAGGATTGTTCAACAAAGTTAATAACTTTGTTCCGCGGTTTGGCATCAATCGGAATCCGCATTGATAAGAATGAAAATTAAAGGGGACATATTTGGGAATATCGGTAAAATATTATTATATTTGCATGGTGAAAAAACTATAACCTATTTTTAATCTACAAATGAGCCGGAGTCATCATTCTTCCACACTGTATTTTATGAAAAGAACGTCTATCATACTGCTAATGGCACTGCTGTGCCTCGCATGCATGGCTCAGAGCAATGACGAGAGAGCAAGCCTTAGGAACGAGATTGAGAAGGAACTGACGGGAAACATCCTGCCGTTCTGGGTGAAACACACCTCCGACCCCAGTGGCGGGTTCTACGGAGTGATAACACGAGAGGGCAAGGGAGTGCACGAGGCTCCGAAGGGTGCCATACTCGGGGCACGCCTGCTGTGGACTTTCTCACAGGCATACAGGCTCTACGGATACAGCGAATACAAAGTGATGGCCGACAGTATGCAACAATACTTCATCAACAACTTCATTGACAAGAGGTACGGCGGAGTGTACTACACCCTGACACCCGATGGCGCTGCACTGGACGATACAAAGCAGACATACGCCCATGCCTTTGCCATCTACGGACTGGCAGAGCACTTCCGCGCCACGGGCGACACACGCAGTCTGAACAAGGCGATAGACATCTTCTGCACGCTGGAGGAGAAAGTGCACGACCATGAGCGCGGGGGCTATCAGGAAATGCTGGCGCGCGACTTCTCGAAGACATCGGTGAAGGGCGTCGATGGGCATCCTGGAGCCACCAAGACCATGAACACACACATACACTTGCTGGAGGCATTCACTACATTATATAAGGTATGGCCCGACGAGTCGCTGAGTCTGTGTCTGAAAGAACTCATCGGAATACTTGAAAACAGGCTTTACAGTCCCAAGACGGGCCATCTGCTGCTCTACTGCGACGACGACTGGAACGTGCTGGAGGAAGTGGATTCCTACGGGCACGACATCGAGACATCGTGGCTGATATGTGAGGCTGCCGAGGCTCTGGGCGATGATGACATTACGGCACGCATCAGGAAGCAAGCCGTGAAGATGGTTGCCGTGACGATGAAGGAGGGAATGAAGGCCGACGGCTCAGTGATTTACGAGAAAAACTCGCATGGCGTGGAACAGAGAATGTCGTGGTGGCCACAATGCGAGGCGGTCATCGGATGCATCAACGCATGGCAGATAACCGGCAAGCGCAAGTATTTCGACCAGGCTGTTAAGACGTGGCGCTTCATTCGCGACAACTTCGTGGACAGGGAATACGGAGGATGGTTTAACGAGTTGGAAGCAGCGCCCGGCAACCAAAGCATGTCTCCCAACACCAGAACTCCCAAGGGGTCTATGTGGAACTGTCCTTACCACAACAGCCGCATGGGATTTGAGATGCTGTGGCGTCTCGCCGAGAAGACGGTCCACTCGGAGGTGATGGCATGGAGCAACATGACAGGAGTGCGCATCGACGGCGAACTGACAGACTTCGAGACGGCTCTCTGCGTGGGTGTTCCGGGCGGAAAGATAGAGAAGACGGGGCGCGAACGACAGCAGAACGTGAAGTATCGACGCGAGGGGAACACGCAGATTGTTGACATACCGATGCACGGGGCGCACTTCCATCAGGAGGTCACCGACCTGAACAAGCAGCAAGTAAACCTGAAATGGACCGCCGAGGCAGACGAGACATTGCAGGAGGGCGCGTTCTTCAGCATGACACTCGCACCGAAACACTATGACGGTGCTAAGATCAAGTCAACGGGAAACAAGTTGACCGTGATTGGCAAAGAGAGCAACATGACCTTCAAGTTCAACAAAAATGTGACCACCGCAGTGCGCAACGAAAATGGCAACAAGGTGGTTTACATCACTCTCTTGCCAATGCTAAGGCAGGGAGAGAAGGCAGAACTTGAGGCAACACTAACCATACAGCCAACCAAACAGCAAGACAAAAAGGCTAAAGCCAAGGCATCAAACATCAGCCTCGACCTCGGAAAGCCAGGTCAGCGGTTTATAGGCTTCGGCGGAAACTTCCGCATTCAGAATCCGGAGAAAGACCCCAAGGTGATAGACTACTGCCTGAAGAACATGCGCGTGGCAATGGGTCGCGTGGAGTTTCCGTGGGCAGCATGGGCGATGGAGGGAGAAGACAACCCGCATGTAAAGGCAAGTGCACAGATGGCGGCTCGCCTGAAGGCGATGGGCATGCCGGTGGTGGTGAGTTGCTGGTTCCCGCCACAGTCGGCACTGGAGCCCGGTTCAAAGCGCCGTTCTGGCGGAGTGGCTGCCCTGCGGCTCGACCATGCAAAGGAGCAGGAGAACTATGAGCAGATGGTGTCTTATCTGGAATTTCTGAAAAACGAGTATGATGTGGAGGCCGACTACTTCTCTTTCAACGAGTCGGACATCGGCATCGACGTGCTGCACACGCCAGAGGAGCACCGCGACTTCATCAAGGGCTTCGGCGAAATGATGTCAAGCCGCGGACTGAGGACAAGGATGCTCTTAGGCGACAACAGCGACGCCACGACAATAGACTTTATAAAACCCACACTGGAAGACAAGACTGCGAATAGGTTTGTCGGTGCTGTGTCGTTCCACTCGTGGCGAGGTTGCGACGACGAGACACTTGGGCGATGGTATCAGGCAGCACGAAGCATACACGTGCCGCTCATCGTTGGCGAGGGAAGTACCGACGCAGCAGCATGGCGCTACCCCGCAATCTTCAAGGAATCGACATTCGCCCTGTACGAGATAAACCTCTATACCCGCCTGTGCGCCATCTGCCAGCCGTTAAGCATACTGCAATGGCAACTCACGGCCGACTACTCGCTGCTTCAAGGAGACGGCATACTGGGTGACGACGGACCGCTGCGCCCCACACAGCGTTTCCACAACCTGTGGCAACTGTCACAGACGCCTGCCAACGGAAATGCTATACCAGTCAACACCGACAACGATAACCTGAACACGGCGGCATTCTACAACAAGGTGCAAGGCAAGGGCGCGCTGCACATCGTGAACAACGGTGGTGCCGGCAAGGCGGAGGTCAGCGGACTGCCAACAAGTGCAAGCCACGCCATTGTCTATGTCACCAATTCCTGTCAGAACGCGGAGGCGCAGCAGGTGAAGGTAATGAACGGCACCGTCATCATAGACATGCCTGCCGAGAGTTTCGTCTCGGTGTTGTTCTAACTCCAAGTATCGGATAAACGACTTAAAACCAAAATACGCATGAAACAATTGTTATTATATATTGCAGCCGCTGTGCTATCGCTGACAGACTCAGCACAGACAATCACCGGTAAGTATGAAGTACCGAAAGTGCCCGAATGGGCTAAGAACGCTGTGTTCTATCAAATCTATCCGCAGACCTTCTGCGACTCAGACGGCGATGGCATTGGCGACCTGAATGGCATCATCAGCAAACTGGACTATGTGAAGAGCCTCGGAGTGGATGCCATCTGGTTCAACCCCTTCTTCGACTCGCCGTTCATGGATGCCGGCTACGACATCCGCGACTATTACAAGATAGCACCACGCTACGGCACCAACGAAGATGCACGCCGCCTGTTCGAGGAGGCTCACAAGCGCGGTATGCGCGTAATCTTCGACTATGTCATCAGTTACACCGCCATCGACAATCCCTGGTTCGTGGAGTCGCAGAAGCAGGAGAAGAACAAATACTCTAACTACTATATCTGGACCGAGACCAACTGGGTGGATCCTCCACGGGAGTTCGCAGGACAGTTCATTAAAGGTTACGGTCAGCGCAACGGACAGTTCATGCGCAACTTCTACTGGTGCCAGCCGGCGCTGAACTTCGGTTTCGCCAACCCCGACCCCGATCAGCCGTGGCAGTTGCCCACCAACCATCCCGATGTGATGGCGATGCGCGAGGACCTGAAGAAGGTGCTGCGTTTCTGGATGGACATGGGATGCGACGGCTTCCGTGCCGACATGGCTGGCGCTCTGGTTAAGACGCGCCGCGTGAGGGGCAACGAGCAGTTCTTCAACACCAACGAGAACGAGACGAAACTGTTCTGGCGCGAGATACGCCGTCTGCTGGAGAAGGAATATCCGCAGGGATTCATGGTTGCGGAGTGGTCTTATCCCGCCGACGCGCTTGACGACTGTTTCCACGTGGACTTTTTCCACTGGTTCAACGGTTACAACGACCTGTTCCAGAAAGAGAGTTGGCGAATACTGAACGGCGTGAGCGAAGGACATAGTTACTTCGACGCCGAGGGAAAGGGAACCGTGACCGAGTTCCTGAAGAGTTACATGGACCAGTATGAGAAGACCAAAGGCAAGGGCTACATCAGTCTGCCACTGGGCAATCACGACAACGCGCGTCTGGGCAACCGCCGCACCGACAAGGAACTGGAGATTATCTATGCCTTCGGGTTCACCATGCCTGGCGTGCCTTTCCTCTATTATGGTAACGAGATAGGAATGAAACAGTTGCCGAAGGACTGGCCGCAAGTGGAAGGGGCATATCAGCCGCGTAACGGAGCACGCACACCGATGCAGTGGACTGGCGGCAAGAACCTCGGTTTCTCTACCGCCGACCCGGCAAAACTCTACCTCCCCGTTGACCCAGCGCCCGATGCTCCTAACGTAGAGGCGCAGGAGAAGAACCCCAACTCGCTGCTGAACAAGACAAGGCAACTAATATCACTGCGACATAGCGAGCCGGCACTCGCCAACTATGCCGAGTTTGTGCCTATTTATCCATCTGCCAATGCCAGCAGCCCATCGCCCTACCCCTTTGTCTATGCACGTGCTGCTGGCAACGACGTGGTGCTCGTGATGCTTAACCCAAGGGCAGAGGCATCGGATGCCACGTTCAACATCAACGTGAAGTTCAAGAAGACTAAAGTGCTTGCCGGCGACAAGTTCAAGATTGAGCACAACAAAAAGAGTGGCGACATGACCATACACATGCCCGCCACGTCGTACTCGATAGTGAAACTGGAGGGCGCTAAGTATTGATACATGAAATTTAGGAGTTCAGTAGTGTAGGAGTGAAGGAGTTCAGGGGGTTTGGGATCTTTTTCAGACGCATTTATATCAATCGTTTTGCGCTCTGATATGAAACGTGAAAACATCTACTAACTTCTATCTCCTTTCTAAATATCACTGACCCCACCCCTAACACTAAAGCCTCACCCCTATCCCCTCTCCAAGGGGCGAGGGGGACTTGAGAGGCAGGGGTGGGGGCAGCGTTTTTGTCCACAAGCGACATCTTCCATGTCCGAAGCGCCTATCCTCGTGAAGATGGACTACTGGATTTCCGACACAGGTTTTAATGATGGAGGCACTTATTAAATCACTATAGTTTAAGAAGAAACTACGAATTTCACTATAGTTTGAATTAAACTACGAATTTCACTAATTACAC
>DGTS01000037.1:62818-92127 GCA_002394385.1 Prevotella sp. UBA4330 | reverse complement strand
GTGTAATTAGTGAAATTCGTAGTTTTTATAGACTCTGCTTACTTGCGGAAGAGGTGCGGAATGAAGGCATTCAAGCCGCGACGCCATGTGAGGAACTCATGGCCTGTGCCTTCCGACTCGCTGGCATCGACCTTGATGCCCAACTCACGCAGACTGTCAACCAGTTGCTGACCCTTGATGAAGTCGTCAGAGCCCCAGTTCATATAGAAGTAATGTATCTTCTTGTTGAAGGCATCGGCATCGGCAAACACTCCGTTGTAAGCCGTCTTCACGTCAAGACCGAAGATGGCGCCGCTGAACGTGCCCATCCATGCGAACTTGTCGAGGTTGTTCAGCACCACGTCGAACGTCTGGTGACCGCCCCATGAGAGACCAGCCATAGCACGGTTCTCGCGGTCGGCCTTGGTGCGGAAGTTCTGGTCGATGTAGGGGATAAGGTCGTTCAGCAGTACAGGATAGAACGATGCACCATAGTCGCTCATGCCCTGACGGTTGTTACCGCCTCCGAAGGGCTGCTTGATGTCGCCACTCTCCATGACAACGAGCATCGGCACAGCCTCACCCTTGGCAATGGCGTTGTCCATGATGTGCTGCATCTTGCCTTGCAGGGCCCAACTTGTCTCGCCCTCGCCCATGCCATGCTGCAAGTAGAGCACGGGATAGCGTTTCTTGGCGTTCTTGGACAACTCATACTCGGCAGGCGTATAGACCAGGGCATGACGCCACTCGCCAAACTTAGAGTTGGGACTATAATAGTAGATGCTGCGCACCTGTCCGTGTGGCACACCCTGTTGCGGACGGTAATAGTCGCCCTCTGGTCCCTCGGGCACTTCAAGGCCTCCAGCCTCGCGGTTGCAGCCGAAATAGGTCTCTGATGCAGGGTCGATAAACCTCACGCCATTCACCTCCATGAAATAGTAGTGGAAGCCAACGGGCAGCGGATCGGTAACGGCCATGAAACCACCTTTGCCGTCGGGCTGCATGTCATATTTCTTGTTGCAGATATCTACCACTACCTTGCGGGCCTGTGGCGCCTCAATGCGGAAGTAGGCGCGGCGCTCCTTGTCAATCTTCGGGAACTCGTTGCCAGGAATGGCGTTCTCAACAGTCATGGCATCGGCAGGCACCTCAATCTTCTTCGGCATTTCGATGTATGGACGCTTGGGTTCAAAGCCGAGATGACGTGCCACAGCCTCAGCATAGCGGCAACCCAACTCGCGATAGCCCGCAGCATCGAAGTGCAGTCTGTCGGGACCGTTGCTGCAATCGTCGGATGAGATAACCTGACAGGTGTGGATGGTCTGCGGCAACTCGTCAATCTGTTTCTTGCAACCGAAGCAAACGCCCTGACCATTAGCCTGAACGATGTTACCCACATAGAGGTTCACCTCTTCGGGCTTCAGTTTCAGGTCGCTGCAGAGATTGTCGTACACCTGCTGCACCATGCCAGCCCATTTCGGGTCACCGGTGTTCGTCTCGCCCTGATGCATCAGGATGCCTTTGATGACACCGTCCTTCTGAGCCTTCTTGGCAAGCGTTACCAACCGCTCGTAGGGGTTGTTGTCGTAAGCCTCCAGCATACCCTTCATCCAGCCTGGAGCCTTCTTGACGTAACTCGAAATGCTGTCGGGAAGGAATCCCTTGATGTCAATGCCACCGATAGCGACGTGAATGACACCTATCTTGATGTTGTCTGGCGTGGAAGCCACCATAGTGCGGCCAAACCAGTCGGCGGGTGTCAAGCCAGTGTTGGGACGGCAGAGCGGAGCCGTGGCCTCGCACCATTCGCCCATTTTACGGCCTTTGTCGGGGAAATCGACTGCGGGCATCAGCAGGAAGCGCGGTCCTGGACTGGCCAGGTCCTGGGCTTCGGGCCGTGCCGCCCCTTCCATGTTCGACTGTCCGAAACACAGGAAGATGTAGAAATTAGGGTCTTGTGCATACATCTGCGCATGCCACATCAGAATCATGGTACATAATAAAAACAAAGACTTTTTCATAAATTACATGTTATTACAATTACTTATATTTAAAATTAATGAGTAAGTCGTGGGACATACTTCACGGGGACTGCCTCTCCCTTTAAGACATCTGCAAACTCGCGCGGCTTTATCTTCACTGCTCCCTTCATAAACTCCGGGATGTTGTAGCACTTCATGAACTGGCGGTTGTAGTCGGGGTCGCTACACGGCAGTTCGAAAGGCTTTGACCAGTGCCCGTCCTTGTCAACATGGGCAAAGAACGGACGCGTGTATTCGCCATCATAACGGCGGCTGCTGAACACCATCCATCGGCCATTGCTCGACCAGGAGTGGTAACTCTCGGTATCGTTAGAGTTGATTTCCTTCAATGCGCGCGCAGAGTCGGCACTCTGGGCTTTAAGGTCCATCACCCACAGGTCGGCATCGCGGTGCCAGATGTGGAACACGCCATACTCGCCCATGGTAAATACCAGCCAGCGCCCGTCGGGCGACACCCTCGGCAGTGTGGCACTCTTGCCCAGCGCTGCGGCGTCGAACACCAGTTCACGCTCTCCGAACGTCCTTGTCTCAGGGTCGAACGACTTGCGATAGATGTTGTACTTCACATCCCTCCTTTTTCTTATAACTTGCTTTCCATGGTCAATGGTGTCGTTATACTCGAAGTGGGCACTGCAATAGTATAGCGACTTGCCGTCGGGAGCCCAGTAAGGGAACACCTCGAGTTCGGTAGAGTCGTTCTCGATGTTGGTCACCTCGTCACGCTCCACATCATAGGCTATCAGGTCGCTCTCTGCATCGAACACCTCAATCTTGTTGGGATCGGTGACCTGGAATATCTGGCCTGTGGTGTTTGTTGAATACACTATCAGGTTGAGCCAAGGATGCCATGTAGGATAAACGCCGGCAGAGAGGATTGAGTCGTTCTTCATGTTCACCTTCTTCTTTTTGCCGTCGTAGGCAATCACCGTTCCGCCCAAGTTCTGACGTGCGTGGAACTGCATGCGCTCTGGGTTATACTGCTGATAGTTGTGGCAATTGATGCACTGTCCTGCTCCCTCGCCTTCCAGACTGCACAGTATGTTGTTGTATATCACGCTCTCGTCGTAGTTCTCCAGGCACCGCTGGCTTATCGTCAGTTCCTCGTAACTCACGTACGACGGATAGATAAGGCGGTAACTCAGGTAAGGGTCGATGCTATCCTTCGACACATGTATGTCGAAAGGCTTGTACTTTGTCCACTTGCCGTCGTAGCGGGCATACACCTCCACGCTGATGCTCTTTTCGGTGGCAGTCGCCACGAGACGCTGCCAGTCGTCATCGTCGGGCTGTATCTTCTCGCCGCCGCACAGCATTTCCTCGTTGCCAGCCGTGAAACGAGCCACCATGTCCTCAGCCTTCTTGTCCATCTCGAACGTCAGCGGAGCCATATTCACTGGCACCGTCACCCCGATGTAGTCGGGGTAAATGCGAGGATGGTCGCCCGATGTCGCATAGTTCTCCGGCACCTTAGGTCCGCACGCACTCATCAGTACCAGGACCGACGATATAATAATATAAGGAATGTATCTTTTCATATCATATATAGTTCTTTTTGTCAACTAACGCCGAGCGCAAAGTTCAAAGTCCTTTCAGTCGGCTAACGTCTTTATGAAAGCGGCAAAGCCGAGCGCAAAGTTCAATGTTCTTTCAGTCGGCTGACGCCTTTATGAAAGCGGCAAAGCCGAGCGCAATGTTCAAAGTTCAAAGTCAAATAAACGTCAGGTCATCCATCAGATAGTAATCGAAGAAGAACGTGTCGCCATACATGGGATAAAGCGCAGAGCGCACATCGTCGAGTTCCATGCCGTCGTATTTCGGCAACTGGTCAATAAAGTCCTTATAGGTCTTCTTCAGTCCCTCGTCGAAAGGCACATTGAACAGAGCCCTTTTCTCCTCCGTGGTATAGAGATAGGCAGCCTCCTTGAAGTAACGTGGCACTGGCTTTCCCGGGTTCAGTTCCAGATATCTCTTGAAGCGGAACCAGAACTGGGTGCTGTTTTTCGTCCACATCGTAGCCAGCAGGCTCTGCTCCTGGAAGTAAGGGTCGTCACTGTCGGTTACCGCCAAGTGGTTCATCAAGTATTTCTCTGCATAGCCATGGTCGGCGCCAACGTTGTCATAATGGTGCATCATGTGCATCACAGGTCCTGTCTCTCGGTCGTTGCGCTTCAGTTCCGGCTGTTGCAACTTCTCCAGATTCTCCGCCCACTCACCGTGGAACAGCGTGTGCTTCAGCAGTCGCGTATATTTGAGCATGCCACCCAACTCATTATTCATCAGGTCGCAACGTGCCATATACTTCAGTTGCTCGACACGCCAGCCGAACTCCACACCAGCCTCTACGCACATGTGATGGCAGTCGTTGAACATGCCGTAGTTGTAGTACAGCAAGTTGCCAATCTCCAACGACAACTGTATGGGGAATGGCGAGGCAGGCTGCTTCGAGCCGTTGCGATAACGATACATCTCGGTGCTCTGCCTTCCCAAGCGCGAGAGTGCCAGATTTCTCATCACCACCACAGCCCTTGTCGGCATGTCCTGCTGCAAGGCTGCTTCTGCCAGCACGTCGTCCCATCGCGTCTGCTCAACAAAGTGTTTCATGGCTGCCTCGTGGTGGAAGTTCTCGTCTTTCATCCACGCTGCATAAACGCCATATACCGTAGCAGCCAACACCACTATGGCAACGGCTGTCTGCCACCATCCCTGCGATTTCTTGCTGCTTGCCTTTTGTCTGTTCTGCTTCTTTTTCTTCTGCTTGTCTGTTGTCGAAGGGGCTGGGGCGCTCTGCTCTTGTTTGGCGGCAGTCCATTTGCCTATTGTAAGTATTACCAGGCATACTCCCAGCAATGCGTATGGCACATAGAACTCTGGATATTCATCAACAATCTTGAAGATGGGCAGTCCTGTCCACCACAGATTTGCGATATTTATCTGGTTATAAACATACTGATAGCACAACAGCGGTATGGCGACTGCCAGCAGTACAGCAAGTATGCAGTCTATCAGTGCCTGCCAGCGGTCTTTGTCCAACCGCCAGCACCACAGTGCCATCAGCGCTGCCGCTGCAATGGCATAGGTGCCAAAGAGCGGGTAACCCGCTATGACGGTTACCGCGAGCAGCACCCGCCGCCATAAGCGGTGAGCCGACAACACACGGAAAGCCCATAACAGTGATGCTATCACCAGGACACCAACGGTGGCGTCAAAATACCAACCTTTCAGTTTGAGGGGATACATCCAGTAGCCCATATCAACGTTTGCTATCAGCAGCAACGCCACAGGCACCACAAGCAACGATGCCCATCGCTCGCTAACCATGAACGTGCGGCGCAGCAGCCACATCAGCAGCAGCCACAACGCACACAGCACCGAAACACCCAGCACTGGGTGGTACAACAACTGTGTAAGGAAGCAACCCAGATAGACAAGCAGTCCTCCAGGCACCACCATCTGTTGCTGGAAGAACTGCGATGTGCAGAGGAACAGGCTTTGCTCCTGAATCAGCCACAGCACATGGTATTCGTAGCCCAACAGCAAGCCTGCCGCTACAGCAAGCGACACCACCCACACTATTATAGAGGCGTGGCTCTTCAACTTGCCGAGGATAGATTTAAAGGACATTGATTTATTAGGAGTTTTTAGGTATTTAGGAGTGCAGGAGTGCAGGAGTTTGTAGGGGCTCGCTCGGCTTCGCCGCTTTGCTTGCAAAGAACCTCCGTGTAAGCCCGTGGGGAGCATGTGTTTGCAGAGCCCCGTGTAAGCCCCTACACTCCTAATCTCTATTTCTTGATATACTTCTTGCCATTCTTTATCACGATGCCACGATAACTGTCATCAACCGGCACACCCATAATGTTATATGTCGGGGTGTCTGTCTCGTCGTCGCTGACTACCGTGCGAATGTCTGTCGGCGTATCGCTTGTCACCTTCAGTTGACGAGGATTAGACGTTTTCTCCCTGCCCTCGGCATCCACGGCAACAGCGGTGATAGCGTATGTACCCTTCTCTTTTGGAACGAAGACGCAATCGTACGGCGACTCTGTATCGGTGCCTATCAGCAAATTGTCGGCGTAGAACCTTACTTCGCTTACGGTGCTGGTCTTCGATGAGGCTCTTGCAGATATCGTAATGTGGTCGCCAATGCCATATTCTTCGGTGAATGCCTTCACCAGACACGATCCGTCGCCCGCTGCAAAGCGGTTGAAGGTGATGTCCTTGATGTAGAAACCACCCTTCTCCACAAGCAGTGTGAACACGTGGCGACCTGCCTTCAGTTCTGTAACCACCTTGCCGTGCATCGTCTCCCATACCGAAGTGCCGCCCGTATTGGGAACCTCAACAAACTCGGTGAGGTATGACAGGCTGTCGAGACCATACTCTGCAATGTGGAATCGGCCGTTGGAATTGGCTGCTGCCACAGTGGCATCAAATGTATAGATACCGTCTTCCGTTACATCCACAGTGTAGTCCATCCACTGTCCGTCCTTGGTAATCGTACTGGTGTTGCGCGTAGCATTAGAGTAAGTAATGCCAGAAACGCCCTTGTCATATTCATCGGCGTTTATCGTGCCAGGCACTTCGGGCACACTTTCATTGTAAGGCGCACGCTTGGTGGAGCCACTCACCACACTGAAGCGTCCGTAACGCTCGTATGTGGTGCCGTCGGTGGCGGTGACCACTGCCTTTGTGGTCTTCCATCCCGACGTTATGCTTGACGGGACATTATAATTCACCACATAAGGAGCCTCGGTCATGGTCTGCACCAACTCATCGTTCACGTAGAGTTCCACCTTCTGGATAGTCTTGGTGGCAAGACGTGCATGCACCTTGATGGGCAGCACATCGCCCCTCACCACCTTCAGCGCGGCAGGACGGATATAAACAGAAGCCTCCTTCTTGGTACCGGGCAGCGGACCCACCGCATTCTTGGCAGCATCGGTCTGCATATACTCCTTTATCCATGTCATAGCAGGACGCTCAACGCCGTTCTTGTAAAGGCCGGAGTTGCCCACCCAAGTACTTCCATGAATATAACCCCACAGGGTGACACCAGCGCAATAGGGAGCCTCCCACATCACTGGCAGCACCTTCTGGTACTGTGACTTCTGCTGTTCGTCGTTTGCAATGTCAATGTCCAACTCTGTGACGAACATTGGCATTTGCAGGGCATTCTGCTGCTGTGCCAGAGCAGACTTCAGTTCGCCCACGCTGATGTTACTCAGTTCATGCGACTGGTTGCCGTAGGCATCGATAGGTGCTCCAGCATCGCGCAAAGTCTGCACCAGTGTGATATAGTTGTTCAAATCATACCTTATAGAGTTGTAGTCATTGTAAATCAGAATAGCATCTGGCCAGCGCTGGTATGCCATGTCGAAAGCCTTGATGAGCCAGTCGTAGCCGGTCTTTCCACCGCCGCCGAGCGACTCCTTAATCATCGGGTTACCATCCTGATGGTTGCCAACAGCCTCGTTCACCACGTCAATCATCGGCAGAGTGTTAAACTTTGCCTTCGCATGGTCGAACCAGTTGGTGATAGCAGCAAAACGCTCCTTCGGCGACAGGTCGGGCAGCCATCCAGGATACTGCGCTCCCCACACCAGTGCGTGGAACTTATAAGTGAAGTTGTGGTTCTTTGCGTAGGTAAATGCGTTATCGGCACCATTCCAGTTGAAAGAGCCGCGAGTGCCTTCCACAGACGCCCACTTTGACTCATTCTCACACGTAATCTGGTTCCAGAGAGTGTAAAAGTTTGGAACGCCGCCACCTGCATCCACACTACCTCTTGTAGTGATATTGCCCAAGAACTTGTTCGGATTGCTCGAAATCTGGGCAAATGATATTGCCGGCAACAGCACTGCCACCAGCAAGACACTGATTTTAATTGTTCTTCGCATAGTTATAGTTGTATTTATTGATTATATTCTTTCTTAATTGGCTACTATTACAATTTGAGCCACATTATAAATAGGCCTGTATTGAAGTCCTGATTAAAATTCCCCGCCCCTGAAGGGGAGGGGCAAGGGGTGGGGACTGTGTTGTCCTCTATCTCCATCTATCTACTTACCCTATAATCACTGACCCCACCCCTGCCCCTCCCCTACAGGGGCGGGGAATCGTTAGGGATGAGTTCTATTTGACAACCACTTTTCTTTCTCCTTATTACTGACCCCTCCCCTACAGGGGCGGGGAGCCAACGGTCGCTGGCCGAAGGGGAGAGCAATCGTTAGGGATGAGTTCTATTTGACAACCACTTTTTTACCGTTGTGGATATACAATCCGCGCTGGGCAGGCTTCTCTTTGAGTTTGCGGCCGTCAAGGGTGTACCAGCCTGTGGCGGCAACACGACTCTCAGTATTTGTTATGCCCGTTTCACTGATGCCCGAAGTAGCATCCTTCAGCGTACAGAAGGTGAAGTAGGTAGGCTCGTCATACTTGGCAGGTGATGTAGCATCCTTCAGATACTTGCCCGTGCCGACATTCTTAATTGCCCAGCCCTTGCCTTCTACATACTGAATATCCCATACATCGCCCTTGCTGACTTCTGCGTTCTGATGAGCGATAAAGCAGCGATTGCCGTCAACAGCAGAAGAGTTAAGATAAGCAGTATATCCTCCAATTTTATAATCATTGCCTTCTGGCGTGATTAGTTTCAACTTGACACCGCCAGAGGCTTTACCCAACTTAAAGGTATAGCCAGAGTTGATTCCCAGGAAAGCCTTGTCATAACCTCCATAGTCAAGGCGCTGTTCGTAACGGCCATAGAACAACTTGTTTTCCGACTCATTGACAATGGCAAAAGGAGTGCTTATGAGAGGTGTCTTTTCTGTGATGCGCTCATCGATGGCTTTGTAGGTTTCGGGAACTGTGGGCTCATCGAAGTCTATATCAATGCCATAAGCCGCACTCAGCGCAATCTGAGCATAGCGCTTGCCCAACTGACGATATCCTAAAGCGGAGAAGTGCCAGGGGTCTACTCCGTTGCCTGGAAGATACTTGGCAGACACCACATGACCTGTAGGGATAACACTGGGGATACGGGCAACCTGCACGTTATGGCCCTCACAACCGCCGCTCTGCGGAGCATCGCCCTTGTGTTCAACCTCACCGACATACAGTGGCACATCCTCAGCCTGTAAGCCGAGGTCGCTGAGCATGTCTTCATAAATCTTCTTCACCATGCCGGGCCAGTTGGGGTCACCGCAGTTGGAACAGCCCTGATGCAGCAGAATGCCCTTGATGACACCCACCTGCTGAGCCTTCTTCGCCATCTCGATGATGCGTCCGTAGGGGTTGCCGCCATAGTACCATGTCGCCAACTTTGCCCACCACTCGTTGGCATTGTCATTGAGTTTCTGCTGATACTTGTCCTTGTCGAACATCTCGATGGGACTGCCGCCCATAGCCACAGCGATGACGCCTATCTTATGGTCGGGAAGGTTAGCCACCATAGTACGTCCGAAATAGTCTGTCGGACCTAACTTCCCCACTGGGCTGACGATAGGACACGTTGCCGTATACCAGTTGCCTAGTGTACGCTTAGGATTGTCAAAATTGCAAGTGGCAAGCATCTTGAAACGGGGGTCAACATTACCCATATCCTGCGCCTCCCACTGGGCATTGCCTTCCATATTCGACTGTCCGAAACAGATGTAGATATGGAAATTAGGATCTACTTGGGCTTTTACATCTGGGCACATGATCAGCATCAGTGCCACAATAACAAACGTAGTAATTTTCTTCATAAAGTTTATGTTATTCCAGTAAGTTCATAAATCGGGTGTAAAGGTACTAATATTTTTCCGATTTTTCTTCTTCACAAATCACTAATATTTTATCGTATGTTACACAAGAACGGGAAAGTGGGCGTGGCGAGCGATGAAATGGGCGTCATGTCACACTATTGCCTACTGCAAGTCGTTAGTCAACAACAACCGAGATGTCAGGTAAAATAGGCTATATTGGAAAGTAAAATAGGCTATATTACTGAGTAAAATAGGCTATATTGCTTTTTGAGAAGCATTACGTAAGTCTCTCGGTGATGTGCTCCTACGATGTAAAAGGACAACACGATTAGGCATCATCAACAACAACTCCCCGCCCCTGTAGGGGAGTCATCGTGTACAGAGTATTTCGGGACACCAAGCCGTGGGAATGTTCACATTGAATTTAAGCGCCCTGAAAGGGCAGTGAGTACATAGCCCAGGGCAACGCCCTGGGTATCGGAATACAATACACTCACGCCCTGTAAGGGCAAAAGTGTTCCCTTTTACCTGCATAAAACAAATCTTTTGCCCTTACAGGGCGAAAACATTTTAATCGCGTGTTACCCAGGGCGCTGCCCTGGGCTATGTACTTATTGCCCCTTTGGGGCGCTTCGTTATAGTTAGAATATTACTGACCTTGGGGATAGGGGTGGGGTCAGTGATATTAAAGCAGGAGACAGAAAGAACAAGAAAGATGTTGTGGGGAGAAAGACGCTGACCCCACCCATATCCCTTCCCCTACAGGGGCGGGGAGGCATCGCGGACGGCATCTTTCGGAACGCTGACCCCACCCCTGCCCCTCCCCTACAGGGGCGGGGAGACGTTAGCGACATGGTCAAATAGTGTATAATTGCCAAAAATATTGTGATAAACAATTACGCGCTAATACGGATGTCCCTTGCGAACAAAGCGGCATTGCCGAGCGAGGGGTGAGGCTATTTGACAAAAAAAAGTAACCCTCCGTGGTGGAGGGTTACCTTTTTATTATTGATATAAGGGATGTTTATTTGTTAATAAACTTCTTGCCATTCTGGATGACAATACCCTTGTAATCCTTGTTCACACGCTGGCCGGCGATGTTATAGAGAGCGCCGTTGCCGTTAACAACGTTGCCGTCAACCACATTCTCAATGCCAGTAGATGTGCCGTACTCGTATGGAGCTGTGCCTGCACCAATCTTAACCCAGAAATTGCTTGTACCTGTTGCATTAATCAGATTCTCCGGAGTCTTTCCTTCAGCATTACTACCGTCTTTCACATACCATTTAACATTCTTGATGGTATAGGTGTTAGCACCCTTGATCATAGCAAGGTCAAATGAGATAGACTGTGCATCTGTGATGGCATTGCCACCCCAATCCGAAGCAGGAACAGTATAATCAACCTTGAGGTGCTGCAATTCAGTTGTGAAGGTGAAATCAGGGATAGCATTCTTTCTGTATTGACCAGGTAAAGCGTGGGTACCTGTTGTGGTGCCAGCTTCAGTAGTTGCTACATAGTCGAACTCAAGAACAGTTTCTTCGTTAGGCTCGAGAACTCGGTTAGCGAGGATGAAGAACTGGTTGTCCCAAGTCTCGCCTGTACCACCTTCTTCTTCTCTAACGTTGTCTCCATCTGAGAGGTCATCACGCTCAACACCTTCAATAATAATCTCTGTTGGGTTAGTAACGATGTCAACGTTCTCCTTAACAGTACCCTCGAGCATCTCGAATGCCATTGACAAGTATTGAGTGTCAAGATATACTTTCCATATACCTGTTCCCGGGAGGTTAATCTTGGCAAGACTTGCCTCTGTGTACGGTGCCCAGTCATCTTCATTATAATCACCAACATATTCTGGCTTCAGAGTGTTGCTCTTGAACGCAGCATCGTTACCGCGAACGGTAGAAATCATAACCTGGTTAACGTATGCTCCAGCCTCGCCTATAGTAGCGGTGTAAATTGCATTCTCTTCATCATACTCGAATGGGATAGCGTTGTCGAAGTCATACTCGATACCCTCTTCGGTATTAGCACCTGCAACGAATAATCCCTCATCGAGTTTCATTGTCTGCCATGAGAGGTCGTCGAAATAGAAGTCAACAGCCTCCTTAACATCCTTGTTCAGGTTGAATGCCATTGACCAACCATTAGCCATATTGGAGTCGAATGTGAAGGTCTTGTCAACGGTCTGCCATTCTTCAGTGAAAGTAATTTCACCAATAGCATTCCACCACAAGTAGTCAGATGGAGTCTGTTTGTGGATCTGAGTATCAGCCTTGGCAGTCTTTGAGGCTCTGTAACGGAAATGAATCTTAACCTGTGTACCCTCTTTCCAACCCTGTGGAGACTGAATCCAGAACTGGTTGTCCCATGCAGAAGCATCGCCCTCGGTAGTTGCTGGCTGACCATGAACAACGAATACGTGGTTGCTCGGGTCTGTTGGGTCAACCTCGATGTTAGCGGGGAATGGGTTCCATGGATAATTGCCGTTGTTATCAGGCTCAGATGCCAGATTATGTCCTTTCTCCTTAGACCATGCACAAACGAGGAAGTTCTTGTCAGCATCGTTGTATGCTACGTTAGGATCTGCCCATGGTGTCTCTGCGTCACCCATGTACTTATCGTTAACAGCGCCCTCAGTCATTATGAATGGCTGGCCATCGCTGTTAAGCCACTCCTGCCATGTGGTAGGACGCTGTGCTTTCTGGTTGTGAGAAACGGTAATGCTCTTCCACTCGATTGTTGCTGTTGAAGAACCTGGCTGTGCGATGAGAGAGCAAGCAGTTCCGCCAATACCAGAGAATGTTACCTCTACCTCAGACCATTCTGTACCGATAGCCATTGTACCTGTTGCTGGGTCTGTGCTCCAACTCCAACGCATTTGTATTGGAACATTGACAGGCTCAGAAGCCTTTACCATCGCCTTCAAGGTGTAAGTACCGTCCAGTTCTGTAGGAATACCATCAGCGATGAAATACTGGTGCCATGCTGGCGCATCCAAAGCGACCTTGTGGTAAACAGTACCATCTTGTGTAGTAACCGTACCCACTTCATTGAAATCGCCTTCTTCCATTTCAGCGTCGGTCTTGTAACCAAAATTTGCACCGTAGTCGGTCATCACACCGTCAACCCATTCAGGGACATAGCCCATAACGTAGAATGGGAAACCGGTTTTGGTAGAGTAGTCTAACGAATAATCGGTCACCCACTCTGCCTTTGCTCCCATGAAGCATGCCAAGAGAGCAATAAGTGTAAACAATTTCTTCATAATAGAAATAATTTAGATTAATAATAGAAAAATTAATTTAGGTAAATGTATTTATTCTTTTTAGGAGTTTAGGAGTTCAGGAGTTTGGGAGTTCAGGAGTATTGTCTTAACTCCTACACTCCTAAACTCCTACACTCCTTTATTCTCATTCTCCACTGAGCGCGTCGCAGAATGCCTTGTATGTGGCATTGCGCACCCAGTCTCTGCTGTTCTTGTCGATAGACCAGAGTCCTACAGGGTCGCTGGTATCTACCATGTTACCCTTGCAGATGCCTGCCTGCTTCTCGTGAGGAATCTTGCTCATGTAACTCTTGATGACGTAGCCGTAATAGTCTGCCAGTTGCTGGCGCTGCTCTGCTGAAATCTTGTCTGCAGTGACATTGGTGCCGTCGGCACTCTGATACTTTATGTCGAAGTTGGACAGACGAACCAGTTTGCCTGTAGCAGCAAGATTGTCAAGGAGAGTGTTCAGTTTGGCAACGTTGTCAGCCTGTGTCGCAGCGTCCTCGCTATATACGAGATTCAGTTTGGCATTGATACCGTCAATCTTGGCTCCCTTTGCGTCCCAGATGTTCATCCAGTACTCGAGGCTCTCAATCTTCTTGGGGTCTTCGAGACCAGACTCGCTGATGAAGAATCTCAGCAGAGATGGGTCGCCATCATATCTCTCGTATGCTTCGCTTGCCACCTTAGACACCACGGGAACGTAGTTCTCGCTGCCAAGGACATCCTGCCAGAAGATTTTCTCGGTAGAGTGCTTGAGGTCGTACATGCCGTTATCGAGAGTGGTCTGTGCATCGATTGCCTCGTCAATGATATCAAAAGAGTGGATGCGACCACGGTTGATCTTCATCAGACCGTCGCACCATGTATAGATAGCATAGTCGATGGTATCATTCAACTCTTCTTCTGTCTGTGGACGGTGGTTATCTGGATAGTAGCCTACTTCTACTTTCTGTATATAAAGGATACCTCCACGGCCATTGTCAATTCTGAAGAAACCCTCGGTAGCGTCTGGCGCGCTTTGTGCCTCTACAACGATTTTGGTCCACTTGTCGCCCTTTGCCACCCATGTTCCGTTGGTTCCGCTTCCTTCAATATTATTTCCAGAGAAGTTAACATTGAAGTTCACGTCCCTGTCTGCTCTTGCACCCTTTGCCCAGAACGTGATGGTGTATTTCGCCTTAGGGTCAACTTCGAAATCTTCAACGATGCGTACGTTAGTCGTATTATTTATCTGAAGTACGTTCTGACCATCGTATCTAACGATAGAGGCTTTTCCCTTATCATTTTCTATGGTACCAGTATATGGTCCTACACTCATCTCGTTGAAGTCAACAGTTTTTCCCTCAACGAAATCGACAGGAATCTCGATGGGGGCAGTAAGTGTGGCAAGCCAATCGTCGGCCTGGTTGGCATTGGCAAAGAGAGGACTTCCGAACACCTCAGCATCTATTTCCTCTACATGATCGAGAAGGTCGCTCATATCAAGGAAATTCATAACACCCTTTGCATTGACGATGGTGCCAGACATCAGTGTCGTGCCGAAAGCGACATTGTCGAAGTTGGTGATGGCAGCGGCATGAGCCAGTTCCTGCTTGTTGAAATCAGACACCTTGAGCATAGCGCCAAGCGACATGTTGGGGAACTTGTCCCTGTCGATGTACGACTTTACAGGACCAAGGTCCTTGTAGGGCTCAACGAAAGAAGGATCGGGCTGAGCACGGAAATCGTCCGTCACATTATAGTCGGCACAGGAAACAGCAAGCGCGCCTGCCGCCAACATCAAGAGACCGTTTCTAAAAAACTTTTTCATAATCTTAGCCTCCTATTCTTTTACGTATTTTGGTGAGTAGAATTCTTTCTTGTTTGACTCGCGAGTCTGAACAACAAGCGTGTCGGTGGTAGTAATCTGGACATCGTTCTCGAGAATCCAAGGTTGCTCTTTACCGTTGACGATCTTTGTTCCGATAACCCTTCCTTTCTTGAAGTTCACCGTGTAAGACAGGCGGAGAATGTCACGCTCGTCTGGCTTGCCTTCTCCTTGCCACTGGTAGTCTTTGTACTCTGGCTTGCCACTTCCCTTAGGAATAAACTCACCTGAACCGGCAGAAGATATTTCCTCGTCGTCGCCAGAGATGGTGCAGTTGTTGCCATCGAAGCTGAGAATAAGGTTACACTGCTGCGACGGGCGGGTTTCTCCCGTCGGGTCCTTACCGATATTCACCGATACGGGGAACACAGCCTGCGTCATGTTCTTTGTAATGATGCTGCAAATTTCGTCGTTCTGGTTCACAGGGTTGTCCGTGTAGTGCTCAGGGTCTGACTGTACAAGAGAGAAATCCTTGCGTATAAAGGAACTGGTGACGCCATTTTCAGAAACGTTGTCAACACCGCGGCGAATGTATCTTCCCTGCCAAGGGTTCATATACTTCACGCAGTAGAGGACATAATCCTTTGCCAAAACATCCCAGTCTTCCAAATTGGTACGAGAAGGAGTAAGACCTTCACGAGGTGTGCCAGTGAGAATGTGGTCGATACCTTTCACGCTCGTCATCACAAGAGGAATAACGTATGTGTTCTCAATGGCTTTGGGGTCTTGGAAGAACTTGTCCGTAAACCTCACCTCCACATATCCACGGCTGTCGCCTTTGTAAGAAATGGTATTGGATAGAAGTTCATAATAGTCTGATGGCATTGGAGTAACCTGCGTTGATGGATTTCCACCTGCATCAACAAAATAGAGATTGTCGCAAAGCGATTCATCTACAACAACATTTACTACAGCATCACGACCGTGATATGCTCCACCCATTGTAGCATATATCCGACATTTGTGCTCGTTGTCAACAGAGTTGTCATAGATATCGTTACCAAGTATGAGTGTTCGCACAGGGAACTGATAGGCGAAATAGGCTGTTGTACCTCCTTCATAGTCCGGGAACTCATGCTCCGAGTTATAGCAAGAAGCAAATGCGAGAGATATAGTTCCCAATATTGTGCCGTAAATATATTTCTTTAGTTTCATCATTATAACATATTTAATTTTCAATGTTCAAAGTTCAAAGTTACTGCCATCCCTTGTTTTGCACGAGATTGCTCCATTTGAGTATCTCGCTCTTTGGAATAGGACCGTACCACTGATAAGAACTATCAAAACCGCGAACCTCTACTTCATCGATAATACTATAAGTGAGTTCGTCAGTCTCGTTGTTGCGGGTAATCTTCATGCCACGAATTGGCTCATTGAGTGGCATCTGCCAACGGCGAAGGTCCCAGAAGCGCTTGTTCTCGAAGCAGAGTTCAAGGCGGCGCTCGTTGCGGATAAGGTCTCTCATCTTGGTCTGGTCGCCAGCACACTCTTCAAGATACACATCGCCTTCTGCAAGCGGCTGTCCAATCTCGTTGGTTGCAAGGCCAGCACGCTCACGGATAGCCTTGATGACATCGTAGGCAGTGAAGCCGACACCAGTCGGGTCAGCCTTTGGTCCCCAAGCATCGTTTGCTGCCTCTGCGTATGCGAGGAACAACTCTGTGTATCGTATGCGAGGATAGATGTGTTGCTGTTTCATCTCTGAAGCACTTGCTGCCGGGCTTACATCGTCACGAAGAAGTTTCTTCAAATAGTAACCAGTACGGGTTGATGAAGACGTTTTGTCGCGGGTGTCTTCTTTGTCGCCATAGTCACCTGTGATGATAACATTTCTTCTGTAAGTGGTACCGTTATATATGATATCATCACTAAGACGCGGGTCACGGTTGGCGTATGGGTCCTGTGGGTTGTAACCAGACTTCGGGTCTGAGATTGGAAGACCATTGCGCATTGGGAAAGCATCAACAAGATTCTGAGAAGGGTTAACGCGACCGAGTCCATACAATGAAGGCGGGAAGTTCTGGCTTTCCTGATCAGTGTCTTTTACTTTACTTGACAAGCACCAAAGGATTTCGGGAATACCAGAAGTACCTTCTATAACACTCTTGAATGAAGACATAAACCAATTCTTGTTTCCAGTCTTGTCAAATCCGTCCATACCACCAATGCGCTTAAGTACGTTAGCGCAAAGAGTTGCTGCCTCGGCAGAAGTAACACCACTCTGATCGCGGAATGCGGGACTTGCTGCAAGCAGTGCAATCTGTGCCTTTATTGCCTCAGCAATTTTTCCAGACATAAGGTCCTTTGAAGAAGAGCCAAACACAGAGTTGTAAGCGGCATAATTAGCACCAATTTCAACATATTTTGCGGGAATCTCATCGTTACTGCTGATGTCAGCATAGTCGGCGGGAAGAAGAGCCATGGCATTGTCGCAGTCCTGGAAGCACTGCTTGACACAGTCGGCAAAAGTTGCACGAGGCTGATTGTAGTCAGAACTACCGTCTTCGGGAGTAGTCAGCAAAGGCACACCGTAGAGCACACCATCATTGGCATAACCACCGTGAGCCATCAACAGATAGTAATAGAGAAGGGCACGCAGTCCGTATGCCTCGCCTTTAAGACGGTCGGCGAACATCTGCTGTTTGGACTTGGTACTGGGAGACCACTTCACTTTATCTACAATAGTAAGGAACAGGTTAACATACTGGATACCATCCTTACAACTGTTCCATTGAGACATTGGGTCGTTGTCTGATGCCCACGCACCGGGAGTCATTGCAATTGTGCGGTATGTGCTGTTTGTATTGGTAACAGCATCATCTGTAGCAATGTCCGTCTCAGTGGTTCTAAAATATGGAAGACGGGCATAAGCGTAAATCAGCAAGCCGTGTGCATACTTGGACTCCTCGATAAAGTCTTCCAACTGTCGATGGTTCTCTTCTGCCGGTTCAAACATGTCATTGCATGAGCAGAGAAGTCCCCCACCTACTCCCCCAAGGAGGAGAGCGGTCGCCATGTTAAGACTATATTTAATAATACAATTTTTCATATTATATCTCGTATTTTTTATTATTCCTGTTTTAACCATCCCTCCCCTCGGGGAGGGTAAAAAGGGTTTCCTATAGCGTTACTTTTACACCGAGATTATAGAATCGGGTCTGCGGTGCATAGCCAACACTCGTCTCCATCAACTTGCGCTCTTTTGCAATTGTGAGGAGGTCGTTTCCGTTGATATAAACCGAGAGGTCCTTTACCCACTTGCCCTGGAACATCTCTCTCGGGAAGTCGTAGGTAAGTTGTATCTTGCGGAGGTTGAAACGGTTGGTGCTGTAAATCCAGAATGTAGAAGCCGCAGCATCGTTTGCGTTTGGAAGTGTGGTAAGACGTGGGTGAGTGGCAACGTCTGCCGTCTCGGGAGTCCAGCGTCCACGCGCATTAACAGAGTACTTAGCCTCTCCGCTCATATAATAGTAACCGTTGTTCTTCAATCCATTGGCACCGAACTGCCCGTTGCCAACCATGAAGAGGGTGAAGTTCTTATACTTGAGAGTAAGGTTCACGCCCATGGTGAATGGCGAGCCGTATGTGCCCCACTTACCAATGACAACCTGGTCTTTGTTGTTGATGGTGCCGTCGCCGTTAACATCTGCGTACTTCAGGTCGCCAGGACGTATTGTACCGCCGACAGACGGCTTAGGCAAGTCTGACTTAACACCAATAATCTTTCCTGTCTCCGGGTTGTAGTCAAAGTCGTCTTGAGTATAGAAGCCCAGGCACTGGTAGCCGCGCATAGCATCGATAGGCTGTCCCTCAACACGCTGATTTTCAAATTCAACCAGTTCGTCATACTTCTTATAGTTTGTCTTGAGATATGTGCCGACAACTCCGAGTTCAGCATAGACCTGACCAAACTGCTTACGTGCAGTAATGCTGAAGTCAAGACCCTTGCGGTTCTGAATGTTATTGTTTATTGTCGGTTTAAATGTACCTTGACTGAGACCTCCTGACAAATATGATGGGAATGTGGTCGGATTCTGGATGATAAGACCTGACATATCTGTATTGAAGAATGAGATGTCTGCACTAATCATCTTGTTGAAGAACGAGCCACGAAGGTTTACAGAGAACTCCTTGCGATGAACAAAGCCGAGGGCAGGGTTAACACCCGATTTCGAGTAAGTAGAAGAGGTTGTCCTTGACCCGTCATTCCATGAATAACCCGGACCATCATTAGCCCACTCTGAAACATAGAGGTAGTGATTATCGTCATAATCATCTTTCATATATACATCCATATCCTCGTTCAGGTTGCTGTATGATGCACTAAGCATCAGATCGTCAACAAAACTCCCCTTCATGAAGTCTTCCTTAGCCATGTTCCAGCCGAGGGAGAAAGAGTGTGAGAGGGCTTCACGGTTTCCCTTGGGAAGACGTGCTGCATGAACACCCGCCAGCGACACCTCTGCGAAATAGCGGCTCATGTAGTCGTAACCTGCCAGAAGACCCAAGTTGGCGTTAGCATAACGATGGTACTGACCACTGGTTGTTGACGTGAACATATTAGCGAGCAGCATACCAGTAACGTGATGCTTTCCTGCGAAGGTGTTGTCGTAGTCGAAATGACCGTTCCAACTGATTGTCTGGCGATACTTTGAATTAGACATGGTCATATTACCAGTCACTATTTCATCGCCCTGCTGAGTAAGTGCTACGATAGCATCCTGAGAGTTATAGTTACTCCATGTTGGGATGAACACAGCGTACTTGTTGTTATAGGAAAGGCTGTAGTTAGCAGCATAGTCTATCGAGAACAGTGTCTTGAACGACAAGCCCTTCACCAAGTTGTTCATGTCGTAGATGATACCTGCATCGAACTGGAACTGACGGCTAACGTCGCGTGTCCTTCCACCGAAGTAGCAGTCGGCGATGGCGTTGGCCTGAGTTATCTTTGTACCACCTGGGAAGAATTTTCCGTCGAGGAGGTTGAGCGACTTGCCAAGGATAGAAAGAGCCTTGCTGGCATTGGGGTCAACCATAGACAACGGGAGCAGAGGTGCTGCGTTCTCAGGGAAATTGGGACGCATCGTTGATGCATCACCCCAGAAATCGCCCTTGTTCTTGTTGGCGTTGTAGAAGGTTGCGCTTGCGTTAGCATATCCCTTGATGACCCTGTTTACTACGAGGTCCACATTACCACGTACGCTGAAACGGTCGGTATAGTTGTCCTTTGCCGGTCCAAAGTTGATGAAATCCTCAAAGCGATAGTAGTTGATGTTCGTATAGAAGTGGGCACGCTGTCCACCACCCTGAATCTCCACCGTCGCATCAGAACGGTTATATATCTTGCGGATATATTCGTCTGAGTAGTAGTTTACGTTAGGATAACGGTAAGGATTAAGACCAGAGGCATGGTTATAGATGTCCATCTGGCTGTACCTTGGGTCGAGACCGTCGTTAAGACGTGCCTCGTTATAGAGCGTCATGTACTCTGCAGAACCAAGATACTCTGGGAACTCCTTTGCCACATGGAAACCAGTGTTGGCATTTACATTAATCTGAAGGCCGTCCACCTTACCACGCTTTGTGGTGATGAGAATAGCGCCCTTAGCACCTTTGGCACCATAGAGAATCACTGCCTGAGCACCCTTGAGGAAAGTGATTTGCTCAATCTCTGAAGGGAGGACGTTGTTTGACGGACGCTTCACACCGTCGATGATAACGAGTGGAAGATTGCTGTTGTCGTTGGTGTCAAGACGGTCGTTGTCCATACCCCATAGGTTGTTGCCGTTCCATCCTCCAACAAGAGCATACATATCTTCGAGACTGCTCATCGTGTAATCCTTCTTCGACAACTCTTCCATGTCAACATAGGAGACGCCTCCGAGAAGATGGTCCACATCCTGGTCACGGAAAGCAACATGTACTTTCTTTTTTGCCACGACAGAATCAGCATCAACGTCGTCAGTGGTCTGAGCATTGACCGTCAGCGACGATGCCATCATGGCAAAGAGGAATATGTTTGTTTTTATATTATTCATAATATATATCTATTATCTATTGTCAATTATCAATTGCGTTTACCATCCTGGATTTTGCTTATACTCTTCAAAGAGATAAACATCCTTGTCAGGAAGCGGGAACCAGTAGTGCTTAGTCTCCAGACGACGGGTAATCAAGTCTTCACGATGGAAGTTACCAACACGGGCATCCTTTGGATCATGGCTCTTGAACCAGTCATCAGTCTCCAGACGCTCGAACTCATGAGAGTACTTAACAGTGTAAGGAGGCTCGGTGAGGAGAAGCCAGCGCTGGAGGTCACACCAACGGAAGCCTTCGAACGAAAGTTCCACAGCACGCTCACGACGTATCTCATCCATAAAGTGCTCTCTGGTATCGCGGAGGTTGGCGGGCACATGTTCCATTGGATAATCGGTAGAGTTCACGCGGTCGCGGAGTGCATTGATGGCATCAATTGCTGAATACGACATGCAATAATCCTTCGCACTAAGGTCTGACGTACCCTTTGCTATGGCAGTCCTTGCCTCCGCATACATCAGATAGACATCAGCAAGACGCATATAAGGGAGATATGTGTGGAGAGGAGCACCGCCATCCCACGCTTCATACCATCTATCGCCCTCATTGCACTGGTGTGGCACGAGTTTCTGAATGAAATAACCCGTACTACTTCCCTTGTCAACAAAACGCATAGCACCGCCAGAGTATAGAGTACAATACTCATGTTTTCTTTGTTCTGCGGTCAAACGGTCCAGATTGAGGACATAGTGGAAACCGTCGAACACAATGTCGTGATAGAAACGCGGGTCACGGTTCTTGTATGGATGTTCAGGATCCCAACCAGACAGCGGGTTCAGCACCAACTCTCCGTTTCGCACGAGATAGATAGGCTGTCCGTTAGCCATGCCGTACTGGTCGATCAGGTTGGCTGTTGGATGATGAATGATATTATCATGAGCAACAACTCCTGCAACCTTAGGACCAAAGAGTTTCGTACAGTTCCAGTTAGATGTGTTTCCGTCTGGAGAGAGGCCGCGGAAGATTGCCTCGCAAGAACCTGGCAGTTTCCAATCATCATTATAGGTATAGAAGATGTCCGAGTAGTTTGTTTCGGATTTATCATCTCTAGTATGGTTATAAATGTCAGAGTACTTATATTCAGCAAGTTTATAACTAACCTGTCCACTCTTGACCATATCAAGTGCCTTGCCGAGAACCTCGGCAGCCTTCTTACAGTATGCCTCGTCATAATCGTATGTCTTGCCATTGCTACTTGCACCTAGAAGTTGTGCAGCGCCACCGTTCTTGGTCTTCTCAAACTCTTTCATGAGTGGAGAACCAGCCCAAAGATAGCACTTGCCAAGGTAGCAGAGAGCCATAAACTTATTGATACGCAAATCGTTCTGTCCTGAAGTCTGCATACCCGCAAGTTTTTCGTCCCAGCCCTGAGGGTCGTTAGGAAGGAGATCGGCTGCCCTTTCAAAATCTTCTGCGCAACGATCAGCACACTCCTGGAATGAAAGGCGTGGCATCGCAGGAATATTTTCAGAGTCATAAGTTTGGTCAACATAAGGAAGACCTCCAAAATAGCACATCAGTTCGAAATGCCACCAAGCACGGAAGAAATACAACTGTCCCAGCAGCAGGTCACGCTCCTCGTCGGTACCTATGAGCGACTTGATTTGTTCAATACCCATGTTACACTTGCGGATGCAGTACCATGAGTTTCTCCACAAAGAACTTCTGTCACCATTCAGCCAGCACTGGGTGTTGTTCCACCAGTTACGGTAGTTACCGAGATCGACCTGGTGATCCATGTGTGAATAGCCTTCAGGATTGTGAACAGCGTCATCGCCAAAGTTCCATGAAGTACAGTAGTTGACTTTCTCCTTGTCGGGAATCAAACTGTAGATTTCCTCTATATATCCCTGGAAGTTGCGGTAGTTCTTGAATGCCTCATCCTCTCCCACGATAGACTCAGGGTCTTTATCGAGCCAGTCGGTGCATGAAGCACAGAGGGCACAAAGAAGACAGAGGACCATGGCATGACATGACTTCCTAATTATGGTATTTATACTTGTAATATTCATAATTTCCAATTTTCAATTACTAAATGTAAAGTTTAATTCCGAAGTTATAACGTCTGACAGTTGGGTAGGCACCGCCGCCACCGCCCCAAGTGAAGTTACCCTCACGGTCGTCAGGCATCTTAGTAATCAGGAAGAGGTTGTTGCCATTAACGTAAATCTTAAGGCTTGTGAATCCGAGTTTCTTAATCCAGCCCTTAGTCCAAGTGTAAGCGACTTCCACGTTCTTCAGACGCAAATAAGAACCGTCAAAGAGGTACTGTGTACCATCGTTGTATGAAACCTGTGAGGCAAAGCGCGGAGGAACAACTTTTCCTGAACCGTCTGCTGGGTTCCACCAAGTTCCATTGTCAAACACAGCAAGGCGTTTATCTACGAAAGAAGCAAGACCTACGTCACGCGTAACACCTGACGCACCATACCATTGTGCAAACACACTGAATCCTTTCCACTCCCAGCCGATAGTGGCATTGTAGGTATGCTCAGGAGTACCAGTATATCCGTATGGAGCCAAGTCGTTTGTCTCGTCCACTTTACCATCACCGTTGAAGTCAACGATATAGTGGTCGCCGATGAGAACTTGGTCGTCGTTAGCATCACGTTCTGGTGAACTATAGAGTTCGTCATACGTGCGGATAAAGCCATTGTCTATGAATGACGAGATTTGTCCTTGAGAATAACCTTCCGCCTTACGGTAATTTGGAATCAAAGCAGGGTCGTCTTTTTCTATAATTTTATTATGCGCGTATGTATAGTTGGTGTTTGCCCAGAAGCGCATACCATTCTTCAGCACTTTGTTGAAGCGAAGTTCAACTTCAAAACCAGTATTTCTAATCCTACCTTTGTTAACGTCTGGAGTCATTGCCGCTCCATAGTATGAAGGAACAGAACGGTTGCCACCAGAAATGAAGATGTCAGAACGGTTATCACGGAACCAGTCGAAACTACCTGCAAACATACCACCAAGGAAGGCGTAGTCGAAACCGATATTCATCTTTGTTACTTTTGCCCAACGCAGGTCGGGAGCAGCAACACCTGATTCCTTATAACCAGTGAATGGACTATTAGTATTATTAATGGTAACCTTGTAAGGACCAACTACCGACCACTCTGTCAAGTATGCAAAACGCTTACCTGCACTGTCGTCACCAATCTGGCCAATAGAACCACGTATCTTGAACATATCAACGATATGCTTGTCCTTGAGTTTTTTCATGAATTTCTCCTCAGAGAGCATCCAGCCGGCAGCACCTGAGCAGAAGAAAGCGAAGCGATAGTCGGGAGAGAATCGCTGAGAACCGTTGTAAGCGCCGTTGAACTCTGCGAAGTATTTGCTATCGTAGTCGTATGTAGTACGGAACACCCAGTCCTCACGACGCCATTCAAGTTCAGAGCCACTTGCATTGATACGGCGCTTCCAGTTACCCATGGCTGTCACATTGTGTTTACCAAGTTGACGTCCCCAGAAGAGTTGGAGCGACATTTCGGTTGAGCGATAAGTGGATTTCACAGCACCTTTTTCAGGGTTCCAAGTAAGTTGCTCATAGAAATCGAAACCTGTATTACCGTCAACTGTACAATTTTGACTCGGGAGGAACTCTCCATCCTCAGGAACGATAAGCGCTTCCTTTACTTGGTGCGTGTCATAAATACCACGGTCTCCTTCATTGAACTGATTGTCCCAAGAAATTGTACCGCGCGCCACAAGACCCTTTGTCACAAAATCAAGATTCTGCTCAAGAGCAAAGTCTGTGAATACACGCGTAATAGTATTCAGCGAATAACCTGATGTCGCAACGCTCTTAGGAGAATTCACGACATTGGAAGCCTGAGCATATCCCCACGAGCCATCAGAGAACTTTACTGGGAAAATGTTTGGAGCCATACCGTAGGCACCAGCCCAGTTCTGCTGCTGGAAGAATGTACCATCATTACCCCAATAATAATGTGGGGTTTTTTGCTGCGCGTTAGAACCAGCAAGATTTACCTTGAACTGTGTGGTCTTCGTAATCTGGAAGTCCAAGTTAGAACGCACATTCAAACGGTTGTATGTATAACCGCCCTCATAACCCTGATGGTTGTCCCAAATTCTGGTCATATCGCCCTCGTTCTGGAAGTCGAATGCCACGAAGTACTTAACGAAACTGGTACCACCAGAGAAGTTAATATATGTATTATAAGATAATGCTGTGGTTTTGAACATCTCTTTCTGCCAATCCACGTTAGGATAACGCTCTGCCTGGCTGTAGTCGCCAAGGTAGTTGCCATCAGCACTATAGTTTGACTTAACAGTGTAGTCCTGATTGCGGAAGAGATTAACAAAGGTCTGCGGACGGTAATAACTCCAAGAAGCAGCGCCAGTAGGGAGAGCAAGTTCGTGCTCGATTGCCTGGTTACGCAGCATATAACCGTCATAAGAGTCGTATTTGCGAGGAAGTTTTGACACCGCCTTCAGCGTAGCGTTGAAGCCGACATCGATTTTCGCCTTACCTTCCTGACCACGCTTGGTGGTGATAAGGATAACGCCGTTGGCACCTTCCACACCGTAAACGGCTGTGGCTGATGCGTCTTTCAGCACTGACACCGTTGCAACGGACGTGATATCAACAGACTTGATTTCACGCTTCACGCCATCGACGAGGATAAGAGGCTGGGCATCTTGGTTCCATGCAGCAGCACCACGAATGTAAATTTGCGGGTCCTCCTCACCAGGCTGACCTGTAGTGGCGATGGTTGCGATACCCGGGAGGTTACCTGTGAGTGCCGCACCGACACTACCGATACCTGCCGAACGCTCAAGAACCTCACCAGTGGTCTGGGTGATAGCACCCACGACAGAGGCCTTTTTCTGCTGACCGAAACCGACAACAACCACCTCATTGAGTTGGTTATTGTCCTCACTCATCACAATCTTAAGCGTGCGTTGCCTTCCCACGGTAACTTCTGAGGTGTTCATACCAACGTATGTCACCTGAATCACCGATCGCTCACTGGGTACGGTAATGTGGAAGTTTCCGTCGAAGTCGGTCACTGTACCGACACCCTTCTGTCCCTTCACTGTCACCGTGGCGCCAATGATACCTTCGCCCGCTTCGTCTGTTACCTGTCCGCTGACCGCAATGCCTTGTGCTGATGCGCCAAGGGCACAACAAAGCAACAACGTCAACATAGGAACGAATCGTTTGAATAGGTTGTTTAATGTTTCCATAAAGTTAATATTTATTTGTATTATCATCTACATAATTTACTCGCTAGACATGGTAAAGAATGCTAGTGTTACTTTTTACAATGTTCTGCAAAGTTAAAATGATTTAACTGATTATCCAAATATTTTTCGTTAAAATCTCAGCGTTTCAGCCGAAATAATAGATGAAACGAAGAAAATGCAACATAAAATAAAAAATAACACATGAACACAATTAAACCTTGGCGTATTTTTACACTTATTCCGAATGTGACGGCAGTGAGGGTTGAATGATGAGCGGTGAGCGACTATCCAACGATTTCTGCCTTTATGCATAAAGTTTATTTGCGAACACCGAAATCCTTACGATAAGCATCGTTGATGGCACGACTTACATTATAACTATCAAAACGAGTCGGGCCAATGACAAAGTCTGGGACATTGAATGAAAGGAAACGCTCGCGGTAGAACCGGCGAGGATTACGTTGAGGAAGCATAAAAGGCTTGGTGACATCTCCCTTGGCATCGATGTGACAGAAATAAGGTCGCGTAAAGAGACCGTCGTCACGACGGGAACTAAATACCAGCCATCGCGAGTTTGTGCTCCAATTGTGAAACGACTCAGTGTCTTCAGAGTTTGCCATAGTCATGGGACGACATTCTCCTGTGGAGAGGTCCAGCAGATAGAGGTCGGCCTCATGATGCCAAATACTAAACTGCCCGTAGTCGCTAAGAGTATAGCAAAGGAAACGTCCATCGTAAGAGGGACGAGGAAAAGACAACGACTTTTTCTGAACCGTGGCATTGACTATGGTGTCTATACGGCTGCCGAAGTTGCCTGTTGCCGGGTCGAAGTCAATGCGACAGAGATTATAACGTATGGAGTCGAGTTGATGGCTTCCCTCTGAGATGGCTCGAGCCGTACAGAAATAGAGCGAGCGTCCATCGGCCGAAAATACTGGATAGGTCTCATAAAAATCTTCCTGCTTGAGAAGCGGCAAAAGCAACAGTTCGTTTTTCTCGACATCATATACCTGGATGTCGGAGGCCTCGTCAAAGACCTCAATACGGTTGCGGTCAGAACTGTGGAATATCTGGCTCGTCTTATTAGTGGAATAAGCGACATAACGACCAGAAGGATGCCAGTAAGGATAGACGCACAGGCCAAGGGTTTGATCGGTCTTGGTGTTGTAAGCGGTAAACGGTCCTCCGTCCTTACGCAGCAGCGTAGCACCATGATGTCCACGTATATGAAGGCTCATGTCGGCAGAGTTGCCACGGTTGAAACTATGGCAGTTGACACAGCCCTCAAACTGTGTGTTCTCAATCAGCGCGCGCTCATCAAACGATGTGAGGTCACGCTCATAAATACCCATCTTGCTCCATACTTCGTATCCAGGCTCGATTAGTCGGTAACAGATACCGTAGTCGATGCTGTCTGGGCTGACATAGATTGAGAAAGGACGATAGGTGTGCCATCCATCGGCATATTCGGCAGAGACGGTGACAACGAGCGAGTCGCCACGGTTCTGACCGAGCAGAGCATGCCAGTCGTCTATGTCGAAGTCCACGGCTTCCTCTCCCTGGCCACGCAGGCTATTCCCATGACTGTCTTTTACGACGGCATCAACAAACATAGTTTTCTCGTCAGCCATGTTAAAGCAGAGAGGAGCAATGTTTACGGGAACGGTGACCCCAACATAATCGGGGTATATCTTAGGCAGCGTAGCCTCTTGTCTTGCATTCTCGGGCACCGTGGTGCAGGATGCCAAAGGCCAAAGGCCAATAGCCAGCAGCCAAAGGCCAACACCTTTTATGTTATTATATAGCATCTTTCTCATCGTCTTATTGTAATGAAGTGGAAATACCCATTTGCTCAGCCTTCAACTTGAAGGCGGCATAGCGTTTAAGATCGTGCGTCATAGTGTAATAAGCCATCAGATATTCGTAAGCCAGACGGTTTTTCGTGTTTCTGAAGAATAGGCTCTCGAGCATCTCGGGAGTCGTATGGTCGCTGAAATAAAAGTCTTCATTGTATGCATATTGGCGCAACTTTCCATATTCTGGATGCTTGTTTATCGCCTTTTCATTGCCCAGCAACAGCATCGTTTCGTCGGCCCAGTCACGATAGAAGAAGGTTTTCCGGAGCGCCATGAGATACTTGCGCGCCACCTCATAGTTACCATTAATCAGGTTTGTCTGTGCCAAGCGCTTATAACATCTGGCACTTTTCTGAAAGTCAAGAATCGCCTCTTGAGCCTCAAATACTGTTCGCTGCGCGACATTGATCATGCCCAACTGATAGAAAGCCTCGGCAGTGGGCATAGGACTGGTCGCATCGGTAGTGACATCGGGCAAAAGGCCAGATATCCCGTTCTGGTTGTAGTCGCCCATGTTACTGATAAGCATGCCGTTCATCGCCAAGGCAAGATTCTGCACCGTGACACCAATTTGGTTGTTGGGGTTTTCTTCGTTTATTGTGGCAAGTATGCGGTTCCATTGCTGATGACATGCCATGAAATCGTATTTCATCACCTTCTCCGCCTTGAAATTGCTGTTATGCCATACCGCTAAGAGACCACAAAGAAAACAGAGGGCAAAGAGCAGAAATGTTTTGATGTTTTGAGACTTTGACATTGCCTGCATGTGGCAGAGACGGGCAATGAGCGCCATAACAAAGACAGACAAGGTGGCAGTCCACAGCATGACTGGAACCTCTTCAGGGTAGCGATAGTAGTGTATGCCATACCACAGACTGCCTGGTCTTACCAAAACATAATGAGACGCTATGACAGGAATTAAAGCCAAGAATACGAACAAGCCATAATACCACATAGAGTGATTGCCACATGGTGCAAACAGGAGGAAGAACAACAGGCAAACAGGGCCTGCCATCCAATAAAGCACAGGAACTGCAGCAACAAGGAGAACACGCCGCAGCAAGCCACTGGTCATGCTCAAGCCCCAAACAGCGAGTAGAGTAAGCAATACAGCCCACACTCCGCCCAACAAGGCATTTTCGTCAAGAAGGAAGAGCCATAGAAGAAACGAAGGAACAAAACTCAAACCATATAAGCATTGAACATTGCACTCGGCTCTGCCGCTTGGCTTGT
>DGTS01000037.1:22590-62703 GCA_002394385.1 Prevotella sp. UBA4330 | reverse complement strand
CGGCTCTGCCGCTTGGCTTGTCCAAGAACTGAGAACGAACAATACGTCAACAGTTGCGTTGCCATGAGCAGGAGGGCAATGATAAAAGCACCCACCCATGCATAAAGGAAAAACTGCGTGCAGAAACGCCCTAACAAGTCGGCAACACCGCCTGGCAACCTGACGATGTCCCACACATAAGTGCTGTCGAAAAGGAACATCTGAAACTGCTCCTGATAATGCAGATGATGAGGATATGCCAGTCCGAAGAAAAGGAGGACCGCCACACCGAAAAGCAGGGTGTATAGGACATGAGTTTTTTTCATTTCAACATATCGCTATTTTAGGATTACACGGCTGAATTCCTCAACGCTGACGTGAACTGGCTCAACCATGAACTCTGGACGGTTGTAACACAGCAGGCGGTAGATGTTCTCCTCAGGGTCCTCCTGCGGCAACATAAATGCCTTTTCCACCTTCCCATCATGGAAATAGGAGAAATAGATGCGGCTGTAATTACCGTCGCCACGGCGGCTGGAACACATTATCCAGTGCCCGTTGCTCGACCATGTAGGGTAACTGTCGGCGAAGCCTTCGCTGTTGAACTTAGTCATATCCACGGGCTGAGGATTCTGTTCGCCAAGAGGAATGCAAACAGCATCACCATCACTATGACGGATATGGAAACACCCATACCGACCTTGCGCAAAGAGCAGGTAACGGCCGTCTGGACTGATGCGCGGCAGTGTTGCGCTCTTGTCCTGTGATACGGCATCATATACCATTTCCTCCTCGCCGAATTTATGCGTCTTAATGTCGAACGAGCGGCGGCAGAGATTGTACTGCACTTTCTCGTAGGTAGATCTGATATCCTTATCGCGCAACTCCTCGGGAAGCGGAACAGTCTTGCAGTAATATAGGTATTTGCCATCGGGCGACCACGTAGGATAAACCTCCAATGTGGTAGTGTCGTTACATACGATGCTCACCGAGTCGGTCACCACGTCGTAAAGGATAATGTCACTGGCAAGGTCGAAGACTTCAATCTTATTGTGATTTGCCGTATGGAAAGCCTGACGAGTCTTGCAGGCGGCGAAGGCAACTAACTTGGCGGATGGATGCCATGAGGGATAGGCTCCACCAGAAATGGTATAGTCGCGCTTCAAATCAACCATAGACGGCTTACCGTCGTTCACGATAACCGTGCCTCCATTTGAAAGACGCACGTGGAAGAGCATATTATCTGTTTTATAATTCTGATAACTGTGGCAGTTGATGCACTGTCCTTTTTCCCTATCTGTAGCGGTAATATCATTGTTGAATATCTGCGTCTCTTCAAATGAGGTGACATTACGCTGAGAAATCTCCATGTAAGTCCATGCGACGTACGATGGCTCGATAAGGCGATACGAGACATATTCATCGATAGGGGCGCTGGCCACATGTATTTCAAACGGACTGAACGATTGCCATTCACCGCCTTTCTTTCCCCACACCTCCACCTTTAGGCTCTTGCCCTTCGAGGCAGCCATCATGACGCGCCATTCATCTTCTGGCATCTGAACCTTCACGCCGTTGCCGTATGTCTGCTGCTTGCCGTCGGGCGAGGTAATGCGTGCAACGCACTCCTCGTATTGGTCGGCAGGGAGCATGAAGTTGAGCGGTGCAATATTATAAGGCACGGTGACATTGCAATAATCGGGGAATATCGGTGGAAGCATTGATGACCCTGAAGATGCGGAAGGCACTGAGGGATGATTCACGCACGACGTCATGAGCAACAGTATCGTTGCCATGAGCGGAAAATAGAATTGAATATATCTTTTCATATTATAATTACGATGCGATTTCGTTGTGAACATTACTATTAGGAATAAAAATTTTTCTTCCAAAGATGTTGTACCACCAGTAGGTGTCTCCCCATTCTTTCCGTGTCTTTTCGGCAAGTTCTTCTGCTTTAATGCCAGGAACATAAAGATTATTAAGGGTATCCCAGAACTTTTTATAGCGGTCGTAAACAGACTGCTCTACTGGAATCATCATGCGCTTTTCTTCTGGGGCTTTGTCCATATAGAGGATATAAGCCTCCTGCGCATGCAGAGGGAATTTTTCGCCCTCGTGCGACTTTACATAATTACGCAATGCAGTCCAGAATCGTTGTGAGTCGCAGCGCAACATGGAATAGAACAATGCCTGTTCCGAAGCCACCTTGCCGTCGGTTTCATTCCATAGGCTAACGGTATTGACAACATAACTGTCGCTGTTCTCCACACCTGTGAGTTCATCACTATAGGCATGTTGCAGTTCTATGATGTTTTTGGTGACAGGAGCCGGTTGCCAGTTGCCGTAATACGGAAGGTGATGCAGCATGGTTGTATATCGTTTCATCAGTTCTTTCTCACCAGTGGCAAGTGTACAGCGAGAAAGCATCTTCAAGTAGAAAGGTGACATTCCTGCTTGGATGCCATTTTCATAACTCAGACGGATGGCTTCATTCAACATGCCATAATTATAATACACCAAAGGCGACGCAATATCCAAAAGACTGACGTGTACAGAATCTGGGTTGGCAATGCTCACATCATCGTTACCAATTTTGAACGAACGGTCAAGCAAGCCACCCTCGTTCATCAAGGCTATATTCTTGAGGAAAACCATGGTACGGGTAGGTCTCTTGTCCTTTTCTGCCATACTAAGAACCTCCTTCCAGTTATCATCAAAAGCATAGCGCACCATTCGCATTTCTTCGATGTAGTTCTTGTCATGAAACATCTGCGACCAGGTATAGACAATACTTGCAACGGCACAAACCACTGGCAAAGCCAAACGGCCAAAACGCCCAATCCAACAAAAGGCCAAACGACAGGATACAAGCACAGAAACAGCACCCAACACCCAGAACGGGAGGGAAAGATGGTCGGTTTTGTCACTCGGAGTCACAAAGCGAGGCAGACCAGCAATCATCACATCGTCAAATTTAAGGTTCGGATACAGTTGGGTATGGAAGATGCTGGGAGTAAAAAGAAGCAGGATAATGCCAAGAAGTTCGCGCCATGTTGGCTTTTCGGAAATGGCAAGACATAAAACAAACAGCAAAGCAAACCACCCAAGCACAGGATAGGAGCATAGTACAAGTACGTACCATAATAAATGCCACTTGCGCGGGGTGCAACGAGCAGCCCACAAAAGAAGGAGCATTATGAGATAGCCTAACGACTGAGAGAACCAATAGCCTCTGATGGGAGAGACATAAATCCAGTAGCCTAAATCAACAACCGATGTGAGCAGACAGGCGATAGGCAACAGCATCAATGCAATTGCACTTCTCTGTAACCGAAATGCTTTTGTGCCAACAAAGAATATGAGCACCCACATAACAGCCAGCACCGCCGAACCTAAAGCAGGATGATAGAACAGTTGCGTCAGCCATGCCCCCGCATACTGAATCAAGCCAAAGGGCTTCGACATAAGGGTGTGGAAGAACTGATTTCCATAGAGAAATTCCGAGCGGTCATGCGCTGTATAAAACACTTCCTGATTGATGTATAGTATATACACAGCAAATGCCATGAAAGCCAACAGGCTTCCATAGAGAATTGACTCAGAAACTTTGTTTAGATAGTTCTTTTTCATTGGTAGATAAACTTATCTTTATAACGATGCAAATTTACAAAAAGTAGAGAGCATAACAAAGAAATTATTCTTTTTTTTGCTGAGACGAAATAAATTAGCAAACTTTCCTAAGCCACTCGGACATAAACTTGTCATAAACCTCACAGATGCCCTGCTGGTTTATCTAAAAAAGATTATCCGATTTGGATAATGACAAGTTGATATAGTTAGGATGGGGCATCAAAAAAGGCTGACCCAATTAAATGAGTCAGCCTAATGTTAATTTATACCGATAAGGAATGATTATTCCTCATAGTAAACAGAATTGATTGTACAACTACCAGAGGTAACCATGAGGTCAAGGTCTCTACCTTCACCACCATTACCCTTAGCGCAGTCCTTAGCCATTTTCTCAGTGATCTGGATTTCCCAAGGACCATCAGAAACAGCCTGATCTACATTATCGTCGTATCTTGCACTCCACCAACCATTCATGATACGAATCTTCAAGTCGGGACTTGCATCAGAAACGTCAACGATGAGAGTCTTCAGACCAAAGTAAACGTCGTCAGAAAGAGTAGGCAGATGAGCACCTTCAGTAGAACTGAAACGCATTGCTGCTGCATCCCAAGCACCTGGTCTGAATGGTGGCTCCTTTTCAGGATCTTCTCCATAAATCC
The DNA here is from genome assembly GCA_002394385.1 of Prevotella sp. UBA4330. Classification (GTDB taxonomy): domain Bacteria; phylum Bacteroidota; class Bacteroidia; order Bacteroidales; family Bacteroidaceae; genus Prevotella. The sequence goes on along the minus strand of DGTS01000037.1, from coordinate 58,432 downwards.
AATACTTAGTGAGCGCATTGGTGATTTCCTGACATTCGATAGGGAATGTTGCAACGAGTTCAGTACCGTCAGCGCAGATGGCTGTCATAACAACCTCATGCCTGCCGAGTTTCATCTTTTTCCAAGCGTAGTTACCAATGAAAGTCTTACCACCGATACTCCATACGGCATTTACCGGTGCAGAGGTAGAGCAGGTAACTACGTTGCCGTTCTGGCCACTGGCTGCCTTATCAACAGTAACAGAGGTCTTTGCCAGAAGTTCGTCAAGAGTGATGTGGCTGCCATTGCCTATGTCCTCGTGAACAGGGTCACAGGCTACAAGCGCACATACTGCGGCAAAAAGCAAAAATATCTTTTTCATTTTCATTCCTTTCTATAAATTAATAAAGTACCTTATATTGTGTCTCAGGATTAGAAGCATCCCAACCAGCATTCTGCTTGAGTTTACCATTCTTCACGGTAATCTCAGTCTGAGGTTTAGCCAAGAAACCGTTGGTGTCGGTATAACGCTTGGTCCAAGAGCATGTCATGTGTTCCATTGTACGCTTGTTAGCCTTGTCGCCCAAGCAAACAATCTGTTTGCCACGCTGAGCCTGAAGAGCGTTAGGAGCATACTGGCTGTTAGAGCAGTCCTTACCTGTCCAACGACGCATGTCGTTGAAGCGGAGGCCTTCGAATGCGAACTCCCAACGACGCTCGTCCTGAACGGCCTTCAGTGAGTAAGCAGTCTCAGGAACTCCTGCACGACGCTGTACCTGATTCATGTACTGAGCATCGCCGGTAAGTTCGGTGAGCATAAGGAGAACGTCAGGATAACGCATCAGGTAGAAGTCCTCGAAGTGGTCACCCTGCATCTTGTTTTCGAGTGAACTGCCGGTATAACCCTCACACTGTGACCACCAAGTCTCGTTGTTTGCAGCACAAGCATCGAGGTTAACTTCAGCATACTTCTTGACAGAATAGCCAGACTCCTCACAGTCGTCCTTCTCGTAAACATAACCCACGAGTTCGTTATCGAGGTCAATCAGAGAAGCCTTCTTGCGGAGGTCGGTATATTCCTTACCTGCGCCGCCACTTCTCTCAGCCTCTGTCCAGTCGTCCCAGATGTTGCATGAAGGAGTACCCTGACCCCAACCCTGGTTGAATGGATAAGTCTTCTCACGGTCACCATTCATGGCAGAAGCACCGTTACGAAGTCCCCAGAACACTGAGACATAGTTAGAATACATACGCTGTGCGTTGTATGTTCCACTGATGTTCCAAGAAGAAGCATTCATAAACTGAACCTGGAAGATTTCCTCGGTATTACCGTTACCCATACCTGGCTGGTCGAAGCAGTTCTTCTTTTTCATGTCCTTGATGAATTCATAAGTGTGACCTGTGCGGATTGTATCCAGTCTTTCAATCTTCTTGTCAGAAGTCCATACAGTATCTACACGTACGATACCACCACCATCCTGTGTCTCTTGCCAAAGCAGGCTGTTAGAGTACTGCCACAGTGAACGGTAGTCCTCACAAAGCATGTAACCACCATTGTCAACGATGTCCTTCAGACCGTCAACAACATCAGACTGAGAAAGAGATGCTACATCGCAACCCTCCTGCTCTACAAGGTCAATGGCAGGAGCGCCATTCTTAAGTTCTCCAACGCCCTTGTAGAATCCTGCCCAGAACATATATGCGCGGGCAATGAAAGCCTCGGCGACATACTTGTTGGCATGGCCAGACCTGCTCTTGTCACCACTCATCAGGTTCTTGCCTGAAACCATGTCAGAGAGAATCTGCGGATAGATTTTCGTTTCAGCGTCAGCCTCCTCTTCCATTTCTGGAGTAGGCACTGAAGCAGTAATCAGAGGCACGTCGCCAAACAACTGGGTAAGCCAGAGGTAATAGAGACCGCGCATGAAGTAAGCCTCGCCAAGGAGTTGGTTACGCAGAGACTGCTGGTCTGCTCTCCAAGGCACATTGTCGATAGTCTCAATAGTAGTAGTGGCACGAGCGATACCGCCATAGAGAAGTTCATAAGGTTTTGCGAACTGATTAACACTCATCTCTACAAGATGGTGGAGAGACTTAACCTTGTTGTCCTGCAGACCGCCACTACCGTAGCAGTTGTCTGACATAATCTCCCACCAGTACCAAATGTTCTGGTTATCAGAGTCGCCACCTCCCATGGTATTCATAATAGCATAGGTTGCTGAAAGTTCGGCTTCAACATCCGCAACCTTGCCAGGGAAGACAGCATCGGTAACCTCGGTCTTACGAGGGTCTGTATCCAGCATGTCGTTGCATGATGTGAGCATTGTTGCTGTAGCGAGAACAGCCAACGATGATAAAATATATTTTTTCATAATTATCTATTTCTATTTTCAATTATCAATTAGAACTTGATACTTGCACCAATCAGGAATGTACGAGATGGTGGATAGAGACCCAGGTCAACACCTGATGCCCAAGTTACGTCACCACCTGCCGAACCAACTTCAGGATCGAGGCCTGTGTAACCAGTGAATGTGCAGAGGTTCTGAGCCTGAACATAGAGACGGAGTTGCTGGAATGGAGAATTCTTCCAAACGTTCTTGAAGTCGTAACCGAGAGTAACGGTCTTGATCTTGAAGTAGTCAGCATTCTCCATGTAACGTGTAGAGTTCCAGATGGTGTTCTGGTGACCAGTTGCAGAAATACGTGGCATATCGTTTGATGTGCCCTCACCATACCAACGGTTCAGGATAGTGGTGTCGTAGTTCTGATAAGGAGCGTCACCGTATGAACGGTATGAACGCATTACCTGCATTCCGAATGCACCTGCACCATTGATAGCGAAGTCGAAGCCTTTCCATGTCAAACCGAGGTTGATACCAAGGTTGATGTTTGGGTTAGGATCGCCAATCTCGTGACGGTCGCAGATGTCTTCGCCATTAGCATTAATAGCCTCAGCGTAAGTAATAACGCCGTCGCCATTCCAGTCGTCCCAGATGCAGTCGCCTGGAATTGCATTGTCGAGAACAGCCTTGCCTGCTGCGCGTGCAGCATCGATCTGCTCCTGATTCTGCCAGATGCCGCTGTAAGACATTCCGTAGAAGTAACCGATAGGATGGCCTTCCTCCATACGTGAGATGTATTCAGTACCCTGTGAAAGGATACCGCCGTTACCATTAATATAGTGGTTCAGGTTGTTTACGCGAATCACTTTGTTCTTATTGGTTGCGAAGTTCACACCAACGTTGTAACGAAGATCCTTTCCAATATTGTCGTTCCATGTAACGGCAAGTTCAATACCAGTATTGCGGATGTCGCCACCATTGAAGTAAGGAGACTCCTTACCCAAATCGTACTGAGAGTCACGACGGAAAATCAGGTCTTTTGTTGTCTTCTTGTACCAGTCGAAGTTCACACCCAGACGGCTGTCGAGGAAGCGAGCGTCGAAACCGAAGTCAAGTTGCTCAGAGGTCTCCCATGTAAGTTCGGGGTTAGGAACATTCTTAGCGTATGCTCCAGGATTTGGAGTTCCTGCAACAGATGTAGCCAAGTCCGAACCGAACTTATAACCACCTACGCTAGACAAAATAATAGGAGAAATGTACTGGTATTTAGCCACATTACAGTTACCGTTCTGTCCCCAAGATGCACGAATCTTGAAGAAGTCCATCCAACTCTTGGTAGGCTCCATAAACTTCTCGTTGGTAACAACCCAACCGGCAGATACAGATGGGAACCATCCCCAACGGTGACCGTCAGCGAAATGGCTTGAACCATCAGCACGTACGGTTACGGTTGCCATATAGGTCTCGTTCCAGTCCCAACTTACACGACCGAACCAAGAAGCAAGATAGTCTTCATCGTTTGGATTACCACCTAGAGAAGCGTCAGTAGCATTTTCAAGAAGGATGTTAGAAAGCCATGCAGAATCCCAGTCTCTTAAAGAAGCGAGTTGCGAGCCATAGGCGACCTTGTTGCTTCCGCTGAGGTTAGTGCTCCATGCAGAACTCTCATAACTCTGACCTAACATGGCAGTAATACTGTGACCATTGAAAACTGGGAGGTCATAGGTAAGAGTGTTGAAAACAGACCAGTTGGTGCTGAGCCAAGTGCTCTGGCTAACGCTATAGTTGCTTACGATAGCGGCGCCCTCTGATGGAGCACGCGGAGTACCAAAACTACGGTATGCGCCAGAACCCCAGTTATAGTTGAACTGTGTGCGCCACTTCAGGTTCTTAATCGGTTGGATAACGATAAATGCAGTAGCAGCAGCATTGATGTTACGGCTCTCTGCCATAGAGTTGAATCCACCCTTGGTGAGGTTTTCCCACGGGTTGTTGAACATAGCAGGAAGCCAGCCCTTACCATGAGTGAGTTCACCATCAGTGTTCTGCCAGTTGTAAATCTGACCGTCGTCATCATACTGTGGCAGGATTGGAGCAGTCTGGAGCAGACTGTGGATGTAACTCCAGTACATGCCGCCCTCAGCGAGGTCGTGGCTTCTGTTATAGCCGATAGAGACGTTCTCACCGATGGTGATGGCGTCGAAGTCCTTAACTCTCAAGAGCACATGGTCGCTATTTAAGCGAATAGTGTGACGCTTGTAGTAAGAAGCCATGTCTGCACCCATAATACCTTCATTGCTGGTAAAGGTGTAAGAGCCCATGAACTTAGAGCGGTCTGAACCACCGGTCAATGTTACAGAGTGATTCTGCTGAACAGCGTTCTTGTTCTTGAATACATCCCACCAGTCAGTTCCCTGCCAACCACCAGCAACCTTGTCAAGAATGTCCTGAGGAACATAACTTGGCCAGTCCATCTTTGCGCCAGATGTATTGAAAGAATACTCGTCCATGATGGTCATGTACTGCTGAGCATTGAGAAGTTGCGGACGCTTGTAAACGTTAGACCATCCCATAGCACCGTTGTAAGTGAGTTCCACCTTACCAGCCTTACCCTGCTTTGTAGTAACGAGGATAACGCCATTGGCAGCACGGGCACCATAGATGGCAGCAGAAGCAGCGTCTTTCAGCACGTCGATGCTCTCGATATCAGCGGGGTTGATGCCGTCGAGGCTTCCAACCACACCGTCGATAACGTACAATGGAGTAGTGTCTCCATTAGTACCTTTACCACGGATGACCACATTGAATCCCTTACCAGGCTGCGAAGAAGACTGTGTGATCTGCACACCAGGAGTGCTTGACTGCATTGCCTCGAGTGCGTTGGTGGTGTTCAGTTTGGCGATTTCGTCACCCTTTACCTGAACAGTAGCACCTGTAACCAACTTTTTCTTCATCGTACCGTAACCGATAACAACCACATCGTTCAGCGTATTGGTATCCTCGCTGAGGGTGATGTTGATGTTACTGCGGCCAGAAACTGGCACTGATTGAGAAACGTAGCCTACATAGGAAATGTTCAATGTAGCATTAGAGCCTGCCTGAACGCTGAAGTTACCGTCCATGTCAGTCACTGTACCATCATTGCTTCCCTGTACTCTGACTGTCGCACCAATTACTGGTTCGCCAGCCTCATCAGTCACTGTTCCGCGTACAACGCTCTGAGCGGCCATTCCCAATGGGAACAGGCACAGCAAAAACAGCGACATCAAGAAAGTTTTTAAAGGTCTTGAATTACTCATGTTTTGTTAAGTTAATGAAAGGTTATTAAAAAATGATATTATAAAATTTGGTTATTTCTATGTTTCTTCTTCAATAGGTTTACAACAATTACAATTGATGCTAAGACCGCTGCAAAGTTAAATATTATATTATAAATGGTGTTTACGCAGCATTACAAAGTTTTTACGCCATGTAACATTATTGTCTGAAACAGGCCCCAAACTCCACAGCAGACGACATCCAACTCGTCAAAGCATATCACACAGTTGCTTGAATAACTGACTGCTCTTTCCGATTACATTATAAATGTTTTCATCAGGTCTGGGCCAATTGCCCATCAGCATCATATAGTATCATACCACTTGCTAATTCGGGGCAAAATTACAAAAGTATTTGATAACTTCCAAACATTTCGGCAACTTTTTGAAAAAAAATGAGAACAATTGCAAACGAAACTAAAAAGAAAAGGCGCATCTCCCGACGCGCCTGAACTCTAAAAATGAAAAAACTAACTGCTAATAACTAATACTTAACTATTGTAACCTTAAAAATGCGTATTGTATGTTTGCTATGTCTGGTTCGTGCCAAACTAACTAAAACTCTTTGCGATATTTTCACGGTGCAAAGTTAAGAAGATATTTCTTACGTGTCAAGTATTTTAGTTTCATAAACTTTGTGATATGTTGCAAGAAAAGAATAAAACACCATAATTGCATCATTTTTTACCCTGCCTCTTTCTGATTACTCTTTGTTTTTTCTATATGCAAATTTGTTTTTATGTATCAAAGTGATTTTTTTTCGTTGTAAACAACGGGCAGAGTGTTTTAGGTTAAAAAATAATTCGTATATTTGTATCGATTTCAGCAATATCAAACACATGTAATCTATTTACCTATTATTATTAATAATGTATAAGTACAATCTAAAAAAAGCATTTCTTGCCATCGCTATTGTCATGGCAACGTCGTGGTCCACTGCCGCAGCGCAGCCGAAGGACTACTTCTCGAAACCAGCAAGTGCCACATCAATGCCCGACGACAAGGGTTTCATAAGGCGCTGGATGTTACTTGAACCCATCGTGAAGGAGAATCGCACGAACATCGTCTTCACCGACAGTTATCTGCGCGACGCTTTCAATCACGAGTATTTCAAAGGACAGAAGACCGTGCTGCCCAAGGACGGAGCGAAAGTGAAGGTGGGCGGCGAGACTCTGCAGTGGCACTCGCTCGAGAGCAACCTGTACAACGTGAAACTCTTCCGCTTCGGAGAGGCAACAAAGAACCGACTCTATGGTGTGCTCTATTGGGCTGTCACCGTGGTAAATTGCGACGAGGACATTCCCAACGTGCGTCTTGCTGTGGGAAGCAACTCGGCGTCGATGTGGTGGGTGAATGGCGAGGAGGCACTGCTTCTCTCAGGCGACCGCCGCATGGTTGTCGATGATGCCATGAGCCATCGCATCACTCTAAAGAAAGGCACCAACATCATTCGCGGGGCAGTTATCAACGGTCCGGGCATGAGCGACTTCTGCGTGCGCTTCGTTAACGAGAAAGGAGAACCGATAAAGAATATTGAAATTATTAACCCTAGATAATCTAGAAAGGCTAGAAATACTAGAAAGACTAGAAAGGCTAGAAATACTAGAAAAAAAACAGATAATCATGAAGAAATACATCAGCATAATGGTTGCCATAGCATTGGCACAGGCGGCTTCGGCTCAGACAGGAAAGCCGTTCATACACGACCCGTCAACGATTCAAGAGTGTGACGGAAAATACTACACCTTCGGAACAGGCGAGGGAGGTCTGATATCCGAGGACGGATGGACATGGGACATGGGCGCTGTACGTCCCGGCGGCGGCGCAGCACCCGACGTTCTGAAGATTGGCGACCGCTATCTCGTGGCTTATGGCGCTACAGGCGGCGGACTCGGTGGCGGTCACAACGGAAGGATTCTCACCATGTGGAACAAGACCCTCGACCCCAAGTCGCCCGACTTTAAATACACCGAGCCTATCATGGTGGCTGACACCGACGGCAACGAGGACTGCGATGCCATCGACCCAGGTCTGCTGCTCGACCCCACCACAGGCCGTCTGTGGCTAAGTTACGGCACATACTTCGGTTTCATACGTCTCGTGGAACTCGACCCGAAGACAGGAAAGCGCGTTGAGGGCAACGAGGCAATTAATATTGCCATCGACTGCGAGGCTACCGACCTCATTTACCGTGACGGATGGTACTATCTGTTAGGCACTCACGGCACATGCTGCGACGGAGTGAACTCAACGTATAACATCGTGGTGGGACGCTCGCGCAGCGTCACTGGCCCTTACATCGACAACGTGGGACGCTCAATGCTCGAAGGCGGCGGACGCATGGTAATCGCTGCTCACGAGCGCGTTACGGGTCCAGGCCACTTCGGACGTATCGTTGAGGAAGAGGGAGTTGAGAAGATGTCATGCCACTTCGAGGCCGACTTCGACCAGGGCGGCTACAGCGTTCTGGGCATTCGCCCGCTGCTGTGGAAGAACGGATGGCCAGAGGCTGGCGACCCCTTCCACGAAGGCACCTACTCTATCATCTCCGAGCGTCGCGGCTACGCGCTCGAACTGGCTGTCGATTTCACCCGCATCGAGGCAGGACGCCGCTTCTGGTTCCGCCGCGACCCCAACCAGCCAATCACTCCTATCGACATGCAGCGTCTTGAGGACGTGAAAGACTCGTGGGCTGCTGGCGACATCGCAGTGCGCTGCGGCGACAACATGATGCGCCCTCACCAGCGCTGGACCATCACCGCCGTGCCCGACGCAGGAGGCTACATGGGACAACCTTATTATAAGATAGAGATTGAGGGCACTCACCGCGCACTGGCTGCAACTGCCGACTGCGAGGTGACAAGCGTGGAGAACTTCACCGCAGCACCCGAACAACTGTGGCGCATCGACCAACTCATCGACGGCACCTTCCGCATCATGCCTAAGAAAGTGCCCGGAACCGACCGCCGTCTGGCTCTCGTCTCGATAGCAGACAGCACCCCTACCCTCGCGGAGTTCGACTTCAATAGCGACAACTCGAAATGGAGACTGAAGTAGTTGAGAGATGAGAGTTGAGAGATGAGAGTTGAGAGTGTGTCATGATTCAACATTCAAAAAAGGGAGTATATATAATTATTCCCTATAAATAATATCGTGATATGTAAGTTGTCTTACACGATGTTTCCCGCCCCTGTAGGGGCGAGGAGTCATCAGCAATGAGATCATACTATAATAATTACATTCAAAATAAAGACGCAATATGAAGAAACTGATATTATCTTTTGCGGTAGCACTGTTCGCAATTAGTGCAAACGCACAGATGCCAGGAGGCTTCGGCTTCGGCGGTCAGCAGATATCTGCCGAGGACATGCACTACTCCAAGAAGTTCAGCGACATCAACTATGCCGCCGACAACGACGCTTTTCACACACTGGACATCTATCTGCCAGAGAAGAAACAGGACAAATATCCCGTTGTGATACACATCTACGGCAGCGCATGGTTCAGCAACAGCAGCAAGGGAATGGCCGACCTGGGCACCATCTGCACCGCACTGCTCAAGGCTGGCTACGCTGTGGTGACACCTAACCACCGCTCAAGCATGGACGCGAAGTATCCGGCACAGATACACGACATAAAGGCGGTGATAAGATTCGTGCGCGCCAAGGCTGCCGACTACAACCTCGACACGACGTTCATAGCAACATCTGGATTCTCGTCGGGCGGTCACCTGTCGTCGCTTGCCGCTGCCACGTCAGGCACAAAGACGGCAACGATAGGCACCGAGACCATCGACCTCGAGGGCAGTGTGGGTCTTTACACCGATCACAGCAGCCAAGTGAACGCCGCTGTTGACTGGTCGGGCCCCATCGACCTGCTCCACATGGACTGCGGCGAGGGAATGAAGATGGACGTGAGTCCTGAGGAAGTGCTGCTCGGAGTGAAGAAAGAGGATAATCCCGACCGTTATAAGACGCTTTCGCCAATATCCTATCTCGATGCCGACGATGTGCCGTTCATCGTGTTCCACGGCACTGTCGATAACGTTGTGCCCTTCTGTCAGGGCGAGATTTTCGCCCGCGCACTGCAAGACAAGGGCGTGAAGCACGAGTTCTATCCCGTTGAAGGCGGTGGCCACGGCTTCAACATGTACACCGAGGAGAACCTTACACGCATGGTGACGTTCCTCAACAATGCTCGCGAAGCACAGAAATAATATACCAATATAGCCTATATTGCTAAGTAAAATAGCCTATATTGGTCAGTAAAATAGCCTGTTTTGGAATCCAAAACAGGCTATTTCGTTTTCCAGTTTATGTCCTTTGAGACTCTAAAGCGGCATTTCTTATGGGGACTATGCACAATTAGACCCTCCAAATGTGTTAGTGTTCTAAAATAAGACGGACACAACGTCTCCCCGCTCCTTAAAGTCCCCCTCGCCCCTTGGAGAGGGGATAGGGGTGAGGCTTTGGATTGATATTAATACAGGAGACAGAAGGGCATGAAAGATGTTGTGTGTGGAGAAAGACACTGACCCCACCCCCTACCCCTCCCCTACAGGGGCGGGGAGTCATTAGCGATGGGGTCAGATAGGATATAATTGCCTTTCTTATTTTGTTATTACCAGTCCTCCGTTGCAAGGAATGGTGACTTTTATCTGCTGTTTCTTGTTCTGGCGCACGGTCCTCACACTACCGTTGATGTTGCTGTCGTCGCTATAAACGCGCATGTCAGTGCCTGCGGCGAACATCGGGAGAGTGAGGGTGGTCTGCAAAGGCTTCTTCTCAGCATTTATGCCCACAATAAACCAGCGGTCGCCACAGCGCCGTGCCATGATGACATACTTGCCTGGGTAACCGTCTATGAAACGCGTCTCGTCCCATGTCGTGGGCACCTGCTTCATGAAGTCTATCGCCCATGCCGGTGCGTCGGTGAGGTTGTTTGGCGCGAGAGCGAAGTGCTGCACCGCACTTTGGAAGAGAACGGCAATGGCGAGGGCAAACACATCGCTCGTGCGGCGTATGTTGCCATGCTTGTTGTCGGCACCATAGTATTTGTTTAGTGTGGAGCCGCCGAAGTCCATCGAGCCCACTGTGTTGCGTATGAAGGGGTGGATACAGGCGTTGCGCGCCTCAGCGTCACACATCCCCTGCGAGAAGTGCAGGTTCTCTGATGCCAAGACAGCCTCAGAAGCGGCGTAGTTGGGATACATGCGCTCCCATCCTCTCGGCAGTGTGCAGCCGTGGAATATCACCAGCAGACCGTAGTCGTTGGCATCGGCGAGGATGTCCTCATAGAGTTGCAACGTCTGCTGTTTGTCGCCGCCGAAGAAATCCACCTTTATGCCACGTATTCCAGCGTCACGCATCCACTTCATCTCCTTGCGCCGTTCCACGATGTTGTTCATCTTGCCCAGCGGACTCTGCGGTGCATCGTTCCACGAGCCGTTGCTGTTATACCACAAGAAGAGCGCCACGCCTTTCTCCTTGCCGTAACGTGCCAGACGCTCTATTCCCTCGTAACCTATCTGGCGGTCCCACAGGGCATCGACGAGCACCGACTGATAGCCCATAGCAGCAGAGAAATCGATGTATCGCTTCTGCTCGTCGTAGTTGCAACTGGGGTCCATGCCGATAATCCACGACCAGGAGCCTTTGCCATAGACATACTCCTGCGAAGCCTCATACTTAGGGGCGGTGACATCAAAGGGCACCGTTGTCTCTACGATATTCGCAAGCGGTCCCACGGTGATGGTGCGCCACGGTGTGGTGGCAGGCAAAGGCATTGACGGTGTCACGGAGCCTATGCCGTTACATTCGCCCTCCTGTGGGAAGCCGATGCGATAGAGTCCACCGTGCTCGTTGAGGAGTCGGCAACCGCAGTAACTGCCGTCGGTTCCTGCCTCGCTTATCAGCACCCAGTTGGTGTTGAGGGTTCTTTCTCCGCTTTGCTTTGAAAGCGCCCCTTTGGGTCGAGCGGAGCGATGAGTGTTGAGCGGGGTTTGCTTGCTGTTTTCCTTATCGTTGCTGGCATTCTGCCCCACTTTAAACAGGCATGGGAAGGTGAAACCGCCGCCCCAGCCGTTCGTACCCATCGGTGCGTCGGTCTCATAGTTTGTCTCGTAACTTGGGGCTGTTCCCGCAAATCCCGTCATCGGCTTCATCTGCGGGCACAGGAACGTCGTTGTGCCGTCTGGCAACTGAAATCCCGTCGCCTCACTCTTTATCACGCACGAGTGCTTGTCTCGCTGCGGATAGATGACATAGCGGAATGCCACATCGCGGTTGCTCACCCAGAAGATGATGTCCAACACCTGTTTGCCTTCTTTCTGGAAATGACACACCGCGCGCGTTGCCTCAACGTTGACATTGCTCTGCTTGATGTTGCGCAGGGTGTAGTTTGCGACAGCCCTCTCCTTTTCGGTTTGCGCGAGAGTGAGCCCTTGCGTGAGGTCTTGTTTCTCTGTGGTGATGCCCAGCGGCGATGACAATAGCATCGCTGTGCCTTGATAATCTACCTTATACGTTGGTTTGCCGTCGGCATCGCTAACGGTCACTGTCAACATCCCGTCGGGACTTGCTATCGTCTCTTCGCCCGAAGCGTAAGAGGCGATGCTGATTACTGCTAATAATACTGTTAAGAAAAGACTCTTCATAGGTTATTTGTTTTTCGTGCAAAGATAATTCTTTTCTTGAAAACACAACCATACTTCAATTCGCCATTTTCAAGAATAACAGCGAATTGAAACTCCATAAAAAGAAAATGTTACTTTACGCTGAGTTCAACACTCAGCGCACTTGGTCTTTTTCCTGTAAGCCACAGCAAGAGAGATGCAGGCGACAAGAGCGACAACGGCGATTGCAACGGTCCACATTGACGACGACGAACCGTCGATGCCGTTGTCCATAAACAGCGTCTGTCCCTGCGCCAAAGTATCAGTCACCTGGTCGCCAGCCTGCTGCAAGGAGTCGAGCATGCCGTTAGTACTGTCCTTTACGGTGTCAGGATTCACCTCTTTTACCTCGCCTATCTTCTCCCCGAGGTTAAAATGTCCTGACGGACGTCTCGGACTGCCTGGAATGATAAGGTCTAATAATAATGTCTTCATATCATCTTGTTTTATAGTGTGAAAATGTTATTATATACTATTTGGCACTAATACTAATGACTCCCCGCCCCTGTAAGTTCCCCTCGCCCCTTGGAGAGGGGTTAGGGGTGAGGCTTGGAGGCAGGGGTGGGGACAGTGTCTTTAATCCCCGCACAACGTCTTTTATCTTCTTCCTTAATGTCACCGACCCCACCCCTTTCCCCTCCCCTGCAGGGGCGGGGAAACATCGCATTCGGAATCTTCTTAACGCTATCCCATTTGCAGGGTCTAATTTATATAGTTCATTTATGTTATTCAACTCACAAATATCAGTCCTATGAGGAAACTGATGGCATTGCAGAGAATGCTGTAAACCGCAGCCTGCCGGATATTCCTCACGAAGAGAAAATACCAGAGTAGTTCGATGATTACCACCACTGCCTCGCCAATGGCTATTGCCACCGCCGTCTGTTCCACATGCTGCAATACGATGTTCAGCGGCACATTGGTGATGATGTTTATCGCCACCGATGCCCACACCACCTTCTGCCGCCGCTCGCCAAGCAGCACCAGCACCGCCACCTCTATCAATATCGTAGCCAAGAGGGCAAGCAAATAGGGTAACACCATTCCAATTTATTATCGTTTCCAAGTTACGAGTACCGAAGGAGCATCACTTAACCAGATACCCTGGCATCAGTGCCGCTGCAAGTATTCCGAACGCCAGGCCCTCACGCTCGGGCAACACCGAGTTGGCAAGGTAGAGAGTTATCGGCATGGTGCAGTTTATCATGAACAGTCCTGCCAGAGCGGGAAGCACAGGCGAGAAACGTTGCGTCAGCATGCAGACAAGCACCACTATGAGTATCATCGTCAATGCCTTCACTACTCCCATCCAACGGGATATCCACCCGCCAGCCATCTTTCCAAGCATCGTGACAAAGCCTACAAGCAATATCATGGCATCGGTGTTGGCAGCACCGAGCGAGAACTCCTTGCCGAGATAGGAACGAAACATCACGAAGGCGGCAATGGCGATGACGAACGATGTTCGTTGAGGGTTGAGGGTTGAGCGGTGAGCGGGGTTTGGGGAAGGTTGAGCGGTGAGGGTTGAGGGTTCTTTACGCTGAATGTGTTCCTGACTTTCGCTTTTGTCCGTCATAACATACGCTGTGGCAAGGATAATGAGGGCGATGAGGAAGATGTAAAGGAGCATCCACGAACAGGACACTATGGCAACGGCAAGACCGAAGGCACCCGTAGAGACGAACACCCCAAGGGCACGGATGTCGTTGCCCACCTGCAAAACCACCTGTTTGCCGCCCCACACATGGAACAGCGAGTTGCCGATGCCGAGCAATGCAGCCACAGCGAACATCATGCTCTCGCCGCCCGACGACATGACAAGGGGTGTGACAAGCACGGCAACAGCAAGCAGCATCACAGCACCGAGCAACATCCAGTGCTTGTGCCTTATGCGGTCTGCCATCCATCCCGTCAACGGCTGTGAGAGAAAGGCAAGGAGGTTATACGTTATGAATATCGCCGCAAGATGCGGGAGATTGAAGGGCGATGTCAACAGGTATGTGCAGCATAGGCACAACCCATCGACAAGGAAATGCATCAGCGTGGCAATGCCCACCAAAGCATATTGTCTGCCAGTAACTTCTCCCATATATTTGCAACCGTCTAATTCATTTCGCGGTTGCAAATATAAGGAAAAAAGTTGATATGTTTATACGTTTCGTGGGCTTTTTTACTTCATCTGCCACCAATCCCACTGGAAGAGGTCGGTGCCTGTGCCCTTGAAGACAAAGAAGAGGTTGTGAACGCCATTGGCATTCTTTATCTTGCACGAGGCGGTCTTCCATGTGTCGAGACTGCCCGTAACAGGCACCTTGAGCGTACCCACAAGCGGTCCGTCGGCATTGTCGAGGTGTATCTCGATGGTGCTTCCAGCCTTCAGCGAGGCAACAGAGGCAGTGAATTTCTTAGCGCCGCGCGTGCCAAAATCTACGTTGTTCAGCATCAGCGACTCGTTGTTGTCGATGTTGCACAACTGAATGCTCTTAGGGAATGTTGCCGACTCGCGCGTCTTCAGACCGTAGCCCCATGCCATCGTCTCTGCCTCAACCTTGCGGAAGGGGTTGAACGTTGCCACAGGAGCAGTGACATTCTCACGGAAATAGGGCACTTCACGTATGGTGCCATCGGCATTATAGAACATCTCGGCGCACGACACGGAGCGACGTTCCGAGTGTTCGTCGGTCATCAGTCGCAGTATGTCGTAGTTCAGACCGAAAACATACGAATGTCCTTTATAGTCGATGATGCCCGGATGATTGCCGCGCGACTTATAGGTGTGGTTCATCACATGACCCTTATACTGCCACGGACCCGTAATCTTATCGCTCATGGCATAGCCGATGCCCTCGGGACAACAGGTGGAGGCAAATGCCAGATAATACTTAGAGTTCCTGTTATATATCCAGGGACCTTCCTGATAGTCCTCAATATGCGGCAACTGCACGATGTCTCCTGATGTGGAAATCATGTCCTCGTTAAGTTTTATATAATAGGTATGAGGATTGCCCCAGTACATATATGCCTGACCGTCAGCATCAATCCACACCGAAGGGTCGATGTCATACCAGTGCTCCTTCTGCCATACAAGAGGTTTGCCGATGGGGTCGTGGAATGGTCCGTAGGGCGAGTCGGCCACCAGCACACCGATGCCGTGCCCGTGTATGGGACAGTACATATAGAACTTCCCGTTGCGCTCTATCACCTGCTCAGCCCATGCTCCGTTGTCGCCGTCGTACCACTTGAAGTCCTTCAGCGACGCCACAGCACCATGATCCTGCCAGTTCACCATGTCCTCGGAGGTGTAGAGCAGCCAGTCTTTCATCTTGAACTCATAGCCCCGGGCATCGTCCTCGTCGTGTGTGGTATAGAGGAACACCTTGCCATCGTACACCATCGGCGCCGGGTCGGCGGTGAACTTCGTCTGCACCACGGGCATCTGCGAGCAGAACTGCACATAGTCTATCTCTGCCTTGCCACTCTCTATCTCAACGCGGAGAGTGGAGGGTTGAGCGTTGAGGGTTGAGCGTTGAGGGTTGAAGGTTAAGAACGTTATCTCGGACTCGAAATGCTGGCGTGCGGGAATGGCTACACGGGCAACGCACTCGCCGTCGAGCATCACCTTAGCCACTGCCCCACTCTCAGAACGAGCATTGACGATTACCATCTGCGGCTGTGCCTTGAACTCTATGTCGCGATATTCCACCCATCCGCCTTCGCTCATAATGGTCTTCCATCCTGCGAAGGTGTTTTTGTCATCGAGATATGCTATGCTGGCGTTGCTTGCACTGATGGCTGAGTAACGGTCTATCTGAATCCTCTCGAAGGCATTCGAGATGCCCACGCCGCGAAGGGTAGGCTTCACCTCCTGAATGGTGCCGTCGGCATTGAAGAACAGTTTCTCTATCTGCACCGAGCGGCGCTTGTCGTCTTTGGGCGAGTAAGCATTGTGATGATAGAACAGATACCACTGACCCTTAAAGTTCACGATGCTGTGATGATTGGTCCAGCAACCGTTGGCATGCTCTGCCATGATGAGTCCCTTATATTCGTATGGTCCCATCGGGTTCTTGCTCATTGCGTATGCCAACACCTCGGTACTGTCTCTCACATAGGGATAAGTAAGGTAGAAGTTGCCGTTATACTCGAAGGCAAACGGACCCTCAGCCTGACGGCTTGGCAGTCCTTTAAGGCAGTTCACGCCGAGCATCTCGAACTCGCGGTCGCCCCACTTCACGGTTTCCTTCGGAGTGTCGTCTGCCAGTTCCTTCATGTTGTCCTTTAGTTTGGCGCAACGTCCAGCACCCCAGAATATATAGGCATTGCCATCGGAAGCCTGGAGCACACATGGGTCGATGCCGTTGATGCCCTTAATAGGCTCTGGCTCGGGAATGTACGGTCCCTCTGGACGGTCGGCTATTGCGACACCTACCCCGAAGCCGCGCATCGCCCCGTTAGGAGCAGACGGGAAGTAGAAATAGTACTTTCCGTTCCTCTCAACGCAGTCGGGAGCCCACATCGAGTATGAGTCGGGCCTCACCCAAGGCACCTTGTTTTGGGTGACTATAATGCCGTGGTCGGTCCAGTCAACAAGATTGTCCGAGGAGAACACGTGATAGTCCTCCATGCAGAACCAGTCTTTGCGCTGCCCTTCGGGTGGAACAATGTCGTGCGAGGGGTAGAGATACACCCTGCCATTGAACACTCGAGCCGTGGGGTCGGCTGTAAACTGATTGTGAATAATAGGGTTCTGCGCCTTCGCACCCACCGTGCAAAGGAGGAGAAACGCAACTGAGGTAAGAAAGGTTTTCATCTGTCGAGTAGTTTTAATTTATCACGCCGAGTCTATGTCAGCACTTTGCAAAGTTACGAAAAAAATATTATACAACCGCAACTCACATCACCGCTTTCTCCTTATATAATATAAAAAGAGACAAGAAACAAAGCATTTGATACCAAGAAAAATCCAACCAGATTTCAATAGATATCAAACGGGGAGACAATGTTATTAACTTTGTTGAACAAAGTTATTAAGATTGTCGAACAAAGTTAATAAGATTGTTGAACAAAGTTATTAACTTTGTTACCCCATTTGTATCTTATTGAAATCCAGTTGGTTACAAACGGCTGTTTCAGAACTTAACTTTCTTTGCCTTACCGATATATTTCACGGTCTTCGTCTTGCCGTTAGCGAGGCGAACGGTGAAGGTGCGCGATGCCGTCATTCCAGGGAACAGTCCTGTGCGAGTGCCTATTGTTAGCGTGCGCTTGCTGTCGTCCCACGTCATAGGGATAGACGAACTGGCGCCTTGTTCACAGTTGTAGTTGTCGCCCTCGTCCTCATAGAGCGTGAACGAGGCATCGTTGCCGGGATAGACGAGCAGCGTGCGGGCATCAGGGTCTTGGTCGGCATACTCCACATCGGCACCAAGAGGCACTATGCTTCCGTCGCGAACGAAGAGAGGGATGCGGCTTATCGGCGCATCAGCCGTCACATACTGGCCGCCAGCATGATGAACACCGGTGTGATAGTCTGTCCAGCCGCTGCCTTGCGGGAGATAAACGCTGCGCGAAGTGCCTTTCTTCGTCATCGGAGCGACGAGGAACGACGGCCCGAACATGAACTCGTCCTTGATGTCGAGCACCTGATGGTCGCGCGGGAAGTCGAACGCGAGGGCACGAGTAATGGTGTAACCGTCATGAGTGACACGTGCAGCAAGTGAGTAGGTATAGGGCAGAAGACTATAGCGCAGGCGTATGCTGCCGAGAATACTCTCGTAGAAAGGCTCGCCAGGATTGCCGAACTGCCACGGCTCGCGCGGTGTCTCGCTGCCGTGACTGCGCATCACAGGCAGGAAAGTGGCATATTGCAACATTCTACAGTATAGTTCGCGGTATTCGGGGTCGCGGCAACCATCGGGATATTCGCCCTTGTGGAACCACTGCCACGTGCTGGAATTGGTGAAGAACGCGCCCACATCAATGCTCCAATAGGGACAGCCGGTAGCCATGAAGTTAAGTCCTGCGGGAATCATCTGCGCGAACGAACTCCATGAAGCGTAGGTATCGCCGTTCCAAGTGATGGTGGAATAACGCTGCTGACCGGCGTAACTGGAGCGCGTGAGATTCACCACGCGTTTCTTGTCGGTAGTTTGTCGCTGGTTTTCATAGATGCCCTGCGCATGATAGAGCGAATAGAGTTGACTGCGCTCTGCCCCCATCGCCGCACTCAGAGCATCGGTGCTCAGTTGCCAGCGCCACTTCTGGTCGGCAGGGTTATAGTTTTTGGGGAACGAGTTCCAGTCGGCATCTATCGGCTCTGACGAGTCGCACCACCACGCATCGAAGCCGTTGCTGAAGAACTCACGGTTGGCATACTGCCAGTAAAGGTCACGTGCCTCCTTCTTAAACGCATCATAGACTGTGGTGCCTGGGAAGAGCAGACCACGGTCGCGGAAGTCTTCCCACTGCGGACTGTTCATGGCGTTGGGCCAGATGGAAATCATCAGACGCGCATGCATATTATGGATGGAGTCGGTGAGCAGGCGCTTGTCGGGATAGTATTCGGGCACCATAGTCATCGTTCCCCACTGTCCGCCAGGCCAGTAGTTCCAGTCCTGCACTATCATATCAACAGGAATATGCCGCTCACGGAAGGTCTTCAGCGTGGTGAGCAGGTCGTCACTGCTTACATATCGCTCCTTCGACTGTGTGTAACCGAAGAGATAGCGCGGCATCATGGGTGCCTCGCCCGTGAGCCATCGGTAACGCTCAACGGTCTTGTCCATCGTAGCGCCCTTCATGAAGTAATAGTCAATCTCTGATGCAGCATCGAGCATGAAGCCATGCTCGGTATCGTCGTAGAACTGCATGGCACATCCCGCATCGACGAGCAGTCCGTAACCAGCGGTGGAATTGATAACCGGCACCATCGCCTTGAGGTTGTGCTGACAGAGGTAAAGGCGCTTGCCACGAAGGTTCATGTAGTCCTCCATGTGGGAACCGAGGCCATAGAGAGCCTCGCCTTGCTGCCACTGGAAGTTCAGGTAGCAGCGCCATGTTGAGCCGATGGTGTCGCGGCGCTCTTCCTTCATCTGCTGCACATCGCCATTTGCGGTGTGTATCACCTCGCTGGAACCTTCCTTATAGGTGACATTCTCTATCCATCGCCGCTCGGCTCGATGCGGACAGGCGGCATCCTCGGCAAGCAGCAGGCGGCCGTTGCGGTCGTAGAACGACACGGCACCGATGGCGCTGACGCGCACCTCAAGACTGTCGGAGACAATGCTGCGGTAGCCGATGCCCTCGCTTATCTGCAACGGAAAGTCTGTTAAGGCATGTGCCACACACACACCAGTGTTGTTGCTACGGAACTCTCCGTCGGGAGAATACTGCACACGCACGATGTCGGGAGTAATGAACCATACACGTACGTTTGCCGCAGTGATGTTCACAGCGACAAACGATGTCATTATAGCCAAAAGAAATTTTTTCATAGTTATCTTGTTATCGTGATGCTCTTTAAGTCTTTGTCGGCACTGCTATTGCCCACGAACACCTGCCAGTCGCCATTCATCGGGCGCACGGTGTTGCTCTGCTCGTCGAACCACTCGAAGTCTTCCTCGGCAAGAGCGAAGGTAACGTTGCGGCTCTCGCCAGCCTTCAATGCCACGCGCTGGAAGCCACGCAGCGACTTCGCGGGACCTTCCTTGTCGGCAAGGTTCTTGAGGTACAACTGCACCACCTCTGTTCCCTCGCGGCTACCTGTGTTCTTCACCTCTACTGTCACACTGCCATTATTATAAATATAAATAGGTGTGCCAACAGTGAACGTGGTGTAACTGAGACCATGGCCGAAGGGATAGAGAGCATCGTTGAAATAACGGTAGGTGCGGCCCTTCATGGAGTAGTCCTCGAAGTCGGGCAACTGGCTGCTGCTCTTATAGAAGGTGACAGGGAGTTTCGCGCTGGGGTTCACCTTGCCATAGAGAATCTCGGCAATGGCAGTGCCACCCTGCTCGCCTGCATACCATGCCTGCACTATGGCATCGCAACGGTCGGCCTCGGGCTGCAGTGCTATGGCAGAGCCAGAGCAGTTGACATACACAATCTGCTTGCCGGCATCGCGCAGTGCCTTGATGAAGTTGCGCTGAACGGCAGGCAACTCGATGTCGGTGCGGTCGCCGCCCTTGAATCCCTTTATCTCGACAGGCATCTCCTCACCCTCAAGAGCAGGGCTGATGCCGCCCACGAAGACCACCTTGTCAATGCCTTTCAATTTGCTTATTGCAGCCTGATAGTCAATGGGCGACTCCTTGCCGAGGTCGAACTTCAGGTTGGCAGCCCATGTCTGCACGTCGGCATAGAGAATTTCTATCTTATATTCGCGTCCTTTCTCCACCGGTATCACGGTGCGTGTCTCTGTGGTGCGCCATGTGTTCTGACTGCACACCGACTTGCCGTCAACGAAGAGTTCAAACTGTGAGCAGCCTGTCATGGCAAGCAGAATGTCACAGGTCTCCTTTGCCTTCAGTGTGGTCTCATACTTGGCAGAGAAATTCTCGATGTTCACGTTAGGACCGAAGTTATGCTGTCCGTAGGTGGTTACGTTCACAGGATGCTGCACCTGCATGGTGCTCACGGGCTTACCCTCGCGGGTGCGGTTGTTCCAGAACGTGGCTTTCATGCCTTTCTTTCCTTCAAAAGAACACTGGTCGAACCAACTCTCAAGCGTCTGGTCGTTGGTGAGGTCGCAGCCGCGCAGATAAACCACGTTGCCCTTGCCCACCTGCTGTTGTATTCCCTCAAGGATGGTGACTGTCTGGTTGGGTGTTCCGTTATAGTTTCCCCACATCATCGTCTCGTTGTCGGCATTAGGACCGATGACTGCTATCTTGCCTTTCTGCAGCGGCAGAATGCCGTTGTTCTGCAAGAGAACGACGCTCTGGCGAGCCATGTCGAGTGCTATCTGCTGGTGCTCCTTGCAGTTGAGTTTGCTTGCCGGTATCTTAGACCAGGGAACGAGCGACGGGTCGTCGAGTTCTCCGACAGAGAAACGTGCCTCAAGGAGTCGCAGCACGTGCTTGTCTATTTCCTTTTCGGAGATGAGACCACGGCGCACTGCCTCAGGAAGTTCTTTGTAAGCATAGCCAAAGCCACACTCCACATCGGTGCCGGCAATAACGCCCTTGGCTGCGGCATGGGTGGCATCGGATGAAGTCTTGTGTGAGGTGTAGAAATCGGCAATGGCACCGCAGTCGGAAACCACCATATACTTGAAGCCCCATTCGTCGCGCAGTATCTGCTGCAACAGACGGTTGCTGCCGCAACATGGGTCGTCGTCCCAACGCTGGTAGGCACACATCACCTCGCGCACGTCACCCTTCTGCACCAGTGTCTTGAACGCCGGCATGTATGTTTCCCACAGGTCACGCGGCGAAACATCGGTGAGGTTGGCTACGTGACGGCTCCACTCGGGACCGCTGTGCACTGCATAGTGCTTGGCACATGCCAAGAGTTTAAGATACCTGGGGGCAGAGCCACTGCCACCAAGCAACGGAGTGCCCTGAAGTCCGGAGACAACAGAGAGTCCCATACGACTGGTCAGATAAGGGTCTTCGCCGTATGTCTCCTGTCCCCTGCCCCATCGCGGGTCGCGGAAGATGTTCACGTTTGGCGTCCATACCGACAGGCTGTGGAACTTCTGGTCCTCGCCGCCGTTGAGCGTGCGTTGGTTATACTGTGCACGCATCTCGGTGCTGGCGGCATCGAAGACATTATATAACAAGGCATCATTGAACGACGATGCCATGGCTATAGGTTCGGGGAACACCGTCACATTGCCCATGTTGGCGGCACCGTGGAGCGCCTCGCTCCACCAGAAGAACTTCTTGATGCCGAGACGCGGAATGGCTTCCGACTCATCGCACATGAGCAATGCCTTCTCCTCAAGTGTGAGACGGCTTAGCAGGTCTTTAGCCCTCTCGGCATTACTTAGCGAGGGGTTCTGATAAGGATACTGCGCCATCATCGTCATCGACATGGCAAAGGTTGCTAAAGTTAGAATTACATGTTTCATAAGTTATAAACTGCTATTAAATTTATCGTTTGGTCGTTTGGGGAGTTAGTGGTTTGGTGGTTTGGGAGTGCACTCGTGCACTCCTTCACGGGCTAACACGGAGGTTCTTTGCAAGCAAAGCGGCGAAGCCGAGCGAGCCCCTACAACCCCTAAAGAAATCTACTTCTCTTTGCTGTGCTCGCGGGTATATTCTTTCGGTGACACACCATAGAAGTTCTTGAACATCGTTGAGAACGAGGCTGCATTCTGCATTCCCACAGCATACATCACCTCGGTGACGTTCTGGTTGCCGCTGGCAAGGAGGTTGGCAGCCTGCTTCAGTCGGATGTTGCGAATGAAGTCACGCGGACTCTGATTGGTGAGTTCTTTCAGTTTCCTATGGAGATGGGCACGGCTGATGCCTACCTCCTGAGATATGAACTCCACGCTGAGGTCGGGGTTAGAGATGTTGGAGTTGATGGTTGACATGATGCGCTCGAGCAGTCGCTCGTCTGGCGTCTTCAGTTTCACCTGCTCCACCCTTTCCGTCTGTGCTTCTTTGCCTGTGAACTTGTTGCGCAGCACCTGACGGCTCTGTATGAGGTTGGCAGCGGCACGCGACAGTATCTCCATGTTAAAGGGCTTCACGATATAAGCGTCGGCACCGGCTCCCAGTCCCTCCAGTCGGTCTTCATCGGATGTCTTTGCCGTGAGCATTATCACTGGCACGTGGTTGGTGTTGACGTTGCGCTTCAGTTTCTGGCACAGCGTATAGCCATCCATAACAGGCATCATGAGGTCGGTGATGACGAGGTCGGGCACGCGCTTCAGTGCATGCTCAAGACCATCCTTGCCGTTGACACATTCCTCGACAACATATTGCTGCGAGAACTCGCTGGCAAGGTATTGCCTTATCTCGTCGTCGTCCTCAACGATGAGTATTGTCTTGCGACGCGATGTGCTGGCCGTTGCGTCACTGCCGCCTTCTGTTGGCTCTGGAACAATGTCTTCTGCGACGGCAGCCGCCTTGCTCACCTGCTCTCGGTTTTCTGTTGCAGTCTCGCTTTCAGACAGCATCTTGCCTTGCTTCAACGGCAGAGTAATGAGGAAGTAGCATCCGTCTCCCTCTATATTGTGCGCCGTGATGGTTCCGCCGTGCAGCATCACCAGCGAGCGCGTAAGATGGAGTCCGATGCCAGTACCGCCGAACGGACTGCCCGTATTGTTAACCTGATAGAACCTGTCGAAGATGCGTTCCAGTTCTTCCGGTGCAATGCCATTGCCGCTGTTGGCAATTTTCAGGGTGAAGGTGTCTTGCTGGCGGTCGAGTTCCACTGTTATCCATCCTCCGTCGGGCACATACTTATAAGCATTGCCCAGCACGTTCATCACAATCTTGTCGAATGCCACGCGGTCGATGTCGGCATATAGCGTGTCTTCCTTGGACGTGAAAGTGTCTTTTATATTGCGCTCTGCCGCCTGGTAAGCGAAGAGTCCGTGTATCTCGTTCAGCAGTCCAACCACATCGGTCTGCTTGAATTTCATCTGCATCATTCCCTTGTCTATCTTGCGGAGGTCCATCAACTGGTCGATAAGACTCTGTATGCGCTTTCCGTTGCGCTCCATCAGACTGTACTGCTTCTGTCTTACAGGGTCTTTATCGGTAGTTATGAGTTTCTGCAATGGCGACATGATGAGCGTCATTGGCGTGCGGATGTCGTGGCTGATGTTCATAAAGAACTGTATCTTAGCCTCGTTCAGTTGCTCGGCATGTATGTGCTCCTGCAGGCGCAGCCGCTCTTGTTCCTTGCGGCGACGCTGGCGCACAATATACCAAACCAGTGCTGCGGCCAGCAGCGCATAGACGAGGTAAGCCCATATCGAGGCATACCATGCAGGATGCACCACGATGGTGAACTGCCACTCGTCAGAACATATCTCGTTATAACGCGACCTTACAGCAAAATGATATGTGCCCGAGGCGAGGTTGCTGAATGTCACCTCGCTCATTCCGTGACTCAGACTCACCCAGTCGCTATTGTTGATGCGGTATTCGTAAATCACCTGCTCTGGGAAGGCATACTCCATTGCGGAGAAACGCAGTGTAAACGAGTTGTTGGAATGGTCGAGGTCGAAGCGCTGGGCATCAATGACTGCGGTGTCAACGATGTTATATATGCCCGACTTCATGCCCATCACCACCTTCTGCTCGGCGGTGCGCATCTCAACCAGATGAACTGCCATCTTCTTCTTGCTCTGCAAGATGTCCTCGTTGCGGAAGAAAGTGATACCGTTGTTGCCGCCAAAGACAAAGCGCCCCTCGTGGAAACACGACGCACTGTTGGAGAACTCATTACCCTGCAGGCCATTGCCCATGCCGTAGTTCACGAAGGTCTCCTTCTTGATGTCCATGTGCGAGAGTCCACGGTTGGTGCTTATCCATAGATAACCGTCACCGTCAATTTCCACCGAGCGCACGGTGTTGTTGGGCAGACCGTCGGCGGTGGTATAGACCTTGATGTCCTTGCCATGATTACGGATACGATAGAGTCCGTCGCCAGCACCCGCCCACAGCGTGCCGTCGGATGTCTCATGGACATTGTAAACCTGCATTCCCTTGAGTAGGGCTTTCTTGCCGAACTCACTGATGAAACTCTTCTTCACCTTGTCGTAGCACGCCAAGCCATCGCAGGTGGCAAGATAGACCTTGTTGCCGTCACGCGAGAAAGTGATGGCCAGGAGATAGTCGGTAGCCAGCGAGTTGCTTTTCTTGTCGTCAGCATGGAAGGTCTCCACCTCGCCAGTGGCTATGTCATAAACCTTCAGACCATCGCCCAGCGTGGCCATCCACACCTTGCCCTTCTTGTCGGCACGCACGCCAAAGACATTCTTGGCGAGCCCTGTAAACGAAGAAAGGCGTGTGTATGCTCCCGTAGCGGTGTTCAGCATTCCCGCACCTTCGAGATATGAACCCAGCCAGATGTTGTGGTTCTCATCTTCGCTGACACAGAGCACGGTGGCTGGCATGCCGCCTTGTCCAGCCGCATAGTGCGTCTTGCAACTGCCGTCTGGATTGATGGAATAGAGACCATCCTGGTCGGTGCCTACCCACAGTACGCCATTAGCGCCGGACGTCATCGACATCACACAGTAGTTGCCGATACAGTTGAACGTTGACGAGCGATGACCGATATATCCGAAGCCACCAATATCGGATGGCATGAAGAACACTCCCTTCTGGAATGCTGACAACCAGATATTTCCCGAAGCATCCTCCATGATGCTATGCACCTTTGCGCGGTCGATATTTATCTCGTTACTGTAGAAACTGGCATTGCGTATGTTCTTGGTCATCGGACTGTATATGAGCATTCCGCTACCCTCTGTTCCGATATAAATATTTCCGTCGCGCACCTGCCTGATGTCGGTGACGTTAAGTCCCTTTGTAACTTCCACCTGGTCTAACTCGCCTGTACTGTTGTTAAACATGAAAAGACCGTCGGTCAGCGTCGAGACATAGACATTCCCGTCCCTGTCCTCCATTATCTTGAATGCTATTCCGCGGTGCTTCTCGTCAGCAAGGAACTGACGCTTCTTGCCACCAACAAACATATACAGACCATCGTTGTCGGTAGAAATCCACAAACGGCCACGCGAGTCTTCCATAACATAACGCTGGTAATTGCTGCACGCCAACTGCAACCGCTCTGCCTTCTGCGAGCCAGACTTTATCCTGAAAGCGCCATGACCCGAAGTGCTCACCACCAAGTCGCCATTCTTACTTAGTTCGATGGCGGTGACAAAGGCTGTAGAGTCGGAAGTTCCCTTCATCAGCAAGGGAATAGTGATGAAGTGAGAGGTATTGAAATTGAACACCTGCAGTCCCTCGCTGGTTCCCACAAAGATTCGGTTGTCATTCGCCATACACACTGTGTGCACGTCGTCACTAATCAGTCCGCTACCATCGCCCTTGTGGAAAACGGTCATGTGATGCGAGTCATAGCAGTTAAGTCCGTCTTGCGTGGCTATCCACACAAAGCCCTTCGCATCTTGCTTTATATCATTCACAAGACTACTTGACAACAAATCATCAGGGGTATATAGTCTGCCGAACTGGGCAAAACACATCGTCTTGCCCACGACAAGCAGCATAATAAGGCATGTTATTTGTCTCATAATAGTTATGCAGTTAAGGTAAATTCTATTATCCGTTGCAAAATTAGCAAAAAGTTATGACATGCTCAAAATCTTTTTTTAAGAGATTTCTTAATTATTAGAAAAAAAGCATGGGATATTACATAAAACAAAGAAAATGTTACAAGAAACAAGGGAACAAACAACGAAAAATCGTGGAAAAGGCAATAAAAAGGGCACTTATTGCCCAGTGCGCGTCACGAAAGTCAATTTTCCGAATCCTTAACAATGTTACATAAAATAAACTGTGCTGCAGGATGTCTCATGCCCTGCTGACACACATTTTCATGTTACTCTGCCGAAAATAAAAAATAATTATTATCTTTGCCTCGTCATCAGAACTACAAACAATTACTACCTTATGAAAAGAACATTTGCAGCAGCATTATTATCGCTCATCACTATCGTGGCATGGGCACAGGAGTATCGCACAGAAACCGACATCGCTTACACCGAGAAGACAGACAACTACGCCCGTGAGCGGCTGAAACTAGACATCCACTATCCCGAAGGAAAAACAGGATGCCCTGTAATCGTATGGTTCCACGGAGGAGGACTGGAGGCAGGCAACAAGGAAATTCCCGAGCAACTGAAGCAGAAAGGCTATGTCGTAGTGGGTGCCAACTATA
The DNA here is from genome assembly GCA_002394385.1 of Prevotella sp. UBA4330. Classification (GTDB taxonomy): domain Bacteria; phylum Bacteroidota; class Bacteroidia; order Bacteroidales; family Bacteroidaceae; genus Prevotella. The sequence goes on along the minus strand of DGTS01000037.1, from coordinate 31,241 downwards.
GGCTGCTGCCACGAGTAACCATAGACAGCACGCTCGACGATGCGGCAGAGGCTGTGGCTTGGGTGTTCCGTCACGCAGCGGAATATGGTGGCGACACTAATAAGATTGTTGTCACAGGCCATTCAGCCGGCGGATATCTCGCCATGCTGCTATGCCTAAACAAGGAATGGCTCGCGAAATATCAGGTGGATGCCGACGATGTGATGATGTACGCACCATTCAGCGGACAGGCCGTAACCCACTACAATGTGCGCAAGATGCAAGGACTGCAACCGCTAAAGGTGACCATAGACAAGTACGCTCCCATCTACTGGGTGCGCCCCGACTGCCCGCCGCTAATCCTCATCTGTGGCGACCGTGAGCAGGAACTCTTCGGCCGGTACGATGAAAACCAGTACCTTGCACGAATGATGAAACTCGTGGGGCACAAACAAACTTACCTCTATGAAATAGGAGGGCACGACCACGGAGCAATGGTTGCACCTTCATTCCATATCCTGGAATCACATATAAAGAAGGCTGTTGAATGAACAACAGCCTTTCTTATACATAATTAGGTGACAAGAAAGAGAATTACTACTCCCTCTTTCCTGCCATTCTCATGCGTGCAGCAACAGGAGTGGGCTTTGCCACAGAGATTTGTTCTGTACGCACCTCTTGCTGAATGCCATCGATGTCAAACTGAAGTGTGGCACCGTCGTTTCGCACGTCAATAGTTACAGGAGCACCCATCACCAGCGGGAGATTAACATCGCCGTGACCACCAGGGTAACCGCACAGCACAGGGATATGATACTCTTCAAGCATATCATGAAGCATGGCCTCAACACTCTCATAAGTGAACTCCGTGCCGCAGTCGGTGAACTCTCCAAGGACGATGCCCTTGCAGCGGTCGAGCACACCGTTCATCTGCAGGATACGCATCTGACGGTCGATGTTGTGCATCGACTCCTCCACCTCCTCAACAAAGAGAATAAGGTCTTTGCCCTTGGTGGCATCTGCCTGCGAACCAAGATTTGGCACGAAGGTGCATAGATTGCCTCCGACAAGCACACCGCTGGCCCTGCCCACGATATTATCTTTGTGTGAGGGCAACTCATAGCGTGGCACCTTTCCCATCAACAGGTCACGCATCAACGTACTCGTCTCGTCGGTGCCTCCCTTGGCAAGAAAAGAACTCATAGTACCATGAACACTCATGACACCGGCTCGGCTAAACAGTCCGTGCAGCGTTGAGATATCGCTGAATCCGACAAGCCATTTCGGTGACGCTTTCAGTTCTTCCAATGTCAGATAGTCTATCAACTGTATTGTACCGTAGCCTCCACGATTACAGATAATAGCCTTTATCGAGGGGTCTCTCAGTGCCCATTGTATGTCACTGATACGCTCGCTCACCGTTCCCGCGTATTGTCCGTCAACTTTCTTGCCCACGTTAGGACCAATGACTGGCTCCAAGCCCCACGAGCGCAGCACGGCGGCAGTCTTCTCCACGTTCTCCATAGGCGTGAAATACGACGGTGATATCAGCGCCACTTTGTCGCCAGTACTAAGATAGTCGGGTTTAACGCAGTTTATCACTACCGTCTCCTCCGAGGGAGAGGGCATAATCACATCATCGTCATCGCTACACGATGACAGCAAGGAGGCTCCGGCAAACATCATCACGGCGGATGCCATCCATAGTTTCATCTTTCTCATATTATAATAATTGTTTGTTGTTATTTATCACCATTCTGTCTGCAGGCAGCCAGTTGACGCTCTCCAGTTCGTCCTTATTGAGCCACTTCGCCGCCTCGTGTTCCTTCAATTCCAGATGTCCGCTCTCCACATGGCAGAGGTAGCAGTGCATGGTCAGATGAAATTGAGGATAATCCCATTCCACCGTCGCCACGAATCGTTCCACCACAATGCGCGTCTCCAGTTCCTCCCATATCTCACGTTTCAGCGCTTCCTCAGGTGTCTCCCCCTGCTCCATCTTTCCACCAGGGAACTCCCACCAGTCTTTATAGTCGCCATATCCACGCTGCGTGGCGAAGATGCGCCCTTCTGCATCATGGATAATTGCTGCTACCACCTCTATCTGTTTCATTCCTATGTCTCAATTATTACTTCCATCTAGCAACATACGCCGCCAAAGTGTTCATACATCTGTCGCCTCCTGCTCACCACATATCCACCTTCTCATCCTCTATTAAAAAAAAAGAATATTGCCAAACATATATCTGTCCCGTCCTTTAACCGCGGATTCCATCCGCGCCAACCATCATCCTCCCCATTTCATTCAGAGCCACAAACCGATACCGTTGAGAATCAACTGGCAAGCCTGTGTAACTGATATGCTTTGCCGCCGCTTTCTTTCGCAAGGCGTCCTCCGCAGCCGCCCTTACTAGAGGATGAGCGAAAGCCCTTTCATCAGGCTCCAACAATAACAACTGTCCCTTAGAACAGGCCTCAAAATACACTCCCCCAGGTTTATAGTAACGCTCTTGAGGAGTGCCCGCAGCAGGAAAGCCTTCGTTCATCAGCACCACCAACGGGAACCCCTGCTCGCGAATCTTTCTGGCAATCTCCCTCTCACCCTTACTGATGCTTGCCGTATAGGTTATTGCTCCGTTATGTGCAGAAGCCAATACCGACTGCAACCGTTCCACGATCTGATGCTCGTCTGTACTGCGCGACATCTCCACCAACTGTCTGTCAGGCCAGTTTAGTAGGAAATGATTGCCCATCGATGTAAACGGCAGCCCGCAAATCTCCGTCTGCCGATGCATACGGAAGAGTTCGGGATTCTGCCGTCTCTGCCATGCACGTTCCGCATTCGCCTTCACGTATTCAATCATCGCATGAAGTTGTCCTTTATGAGTCAGCACCCGGTAAAAAGGCGGTCCGTCATAAAGATTCTCCGTAAACCCAAGCCTACGAGCCTCAGCCTTGCAACCTTGCATGTAACCACGCAACACCTCCTTGATACTACGAGTCATCGTCCGCTGCACATGAAGCACCATGTGGTGATGATCAGACATTACCTTGTCAGCAAGAATCCTGATTTCAGGGCAAAGTTCAATCATACGGCGTTCCTGATTGACGAGCGCCCAGCCAATAGGCGTCTTTTCCACCATCGCCTCGCCATCTTTGCAGGCCAGCGAGCCAAACAACGGCCTTCGCCCATTAGCCACCATAGTGACATGGACAATGCAAGGTTTGCGCCAAGTCCCAGGCTGCAGCCATGTGAAGGTTTCCCTCTTAGGAGTCTTCTCGTTTGTCATCAGCAAATGCAATTCGCTTTAAAGCAACGGGGCAACAAAGCCCCCATTACCATTGCGGCTGCAAAGATAATCATAATTACCCACATGGCAATGCGAAACCCGATTAAAAACACATCCCGCCCATCTCCCCCATCAGTCCCGTTCAGTCTCCACCTGCCCCGCTTTGTCCCCCATCAGTCCTTAATCATTCCCACCCAAATCACCCCCCGTTCAGTCCAAATCAGCCCCGTTGTCCCGTTTATTAACCGCGGATTCCATCCGCGCATCCGCCCCCTATCCCCCTCCAGTTCCTCTCCCAATGAAACCCTATAATACTGCGTGACAGGAAAGTGGAGACAGTAACAAAACGTTTGCGCATTGTTTACGAAGAATTATGGGCAAATTTGGTCGTTGTGGCAGAATAGCCAGAGAAAATAATGATTTGTGATAAAAAAGTGTGAAATTATCGCAAAAAGACAGGACTTGTTAATTTTGTTTTATAAAAAATGCCTATCTTTGCAAACCAAACTTTATAAAATTGTGCAATTCCTATAAAATACAATTTATATGAGTGTCAGTAAAGATGTCATCAAACAATGCTTGATCAGTAAGCAACGCGAGGTGGATGAGGCGGTGATTGTGAACCGTCCCGTAGAATTCGAGGAGAACGGCAACTATGTGATAGTTGGTGTGAGACATGCGGGTAAGTCGTACCTGTTGTATCAGCGTGTGCGTCAACTACAGGCTGCCGGAAAGGGATGGGACGAGATTCTTTTTGTGGACTTTGAGGATGAACGTTTGGCAGAATTCCAGACGGAAGACTTCAACAGCCTGCTGGAGGCCCATCTGGAACTGTATGGCAAGAGGCCGGTGGTGTTCCTGGACGAGGTACAGAACATTCCTCACTGGGATAAGTTTGTGCGCCGACTGGCTGATGCTAAATACCGTGTTTACGTGACAGGCAGCAATGCAAAGATGCTGAGCAAGGAGGTGGCAACTACGTTAGGCGGACGGTTCTTTATCTATGATGCATATCCATATTCATTCAAAGAGTATCTAGCAGCGCAGCAGGTGGAACTGAAGGCGCATTGGGAGTATGACACGATTCAGAGAAGTGAGGTGAAGCGGCATCTGAATGAGTACTTCTATTACGGAGGTCTGCCAGAAATCCAGTCGTTTAAGAACAAAAGGGCTATGCTTTCAAATCTTTACCAGAAGATCTACCTGGGTGACATCTGTGCACGAAACAACATTAAGAACGACAGGGTGCTGAACATCCTGATCAAGAAGATGGCAGAGAGTGTGAAGCAACCGCTGTCGTATAACAGGCTGAAGAACGTTATAGTAGCAACGGGGTCGCCCATCAGTGTGCCTACTACGATAGACTATGTGGATTACGCCTCTGACAGTTGGCTGATACTGCCCATGGAGAACGAGGTAGGAAAGTTGACGGAGAAGGAAATGCAGAAGAAATATTACTTCGTTGACAATGGGCTGCTGAACCTGTTCTTGATGAACTCAGAGACTTCGCTGCTGGAGAACATGGTGGCGGTGGAACTGTGCAGGCGCTTTGGCAAAAAGAATGTGTTTTTCCTGAACGCGGAGAAAGAGATAGACTTCATTGTGCCTGACGAGAAGTTGGCCATACAGGTGTCCTACAGCATCAAGGATGAGACCACTTACAACAGGGAGGTGCCACCATTGGCGAAGTATGCCAAAGCACACGAGGAATGGAAACGTCTGCTGATTACGTATGATGAGGAGGGCACGGAAGAGGGAATACCCGTGGTGCCAGTTTGGAAGTGGTTGGTGAAGGTGTGACTAAAAAACGATACAAATCGCTCTGTAAAGTGAACAAAATTCACTAAAATCACTCGGTTTAGTAACTTTTAAGGGCAATCAGACCTTTGGTCTGAGATAAAATGAGTACCTTTGTGAGCGAATAATAAACATATTGCAATGGCAAGTAACAAAGACCTCAATCGCCTTAAGGTGATACTGGCAGAGAAAAAGAAGTCCAATCTCTGGCTGTCCAAACAGTTGGGATGTGCACCAACTACTGTGTCTAAGTGGTGTACCAACTCGTCACAACCTCCGTTGGAATCGCTGATGAAGATAACGAGACTTCTTGACGTGGAACTTAAAGACCTTGTTAGATTTGAAGAACTTGACAAAGATGAAGAATAAATACACTTTCTCAGGACATGAGTCGTTCCCCTGCAAGTCACTTTGGCTTAAGAAGGGATATGATTTTGTGGTTGGAGGTAACGACTTCAATAGCCCTGATGCTGTAATAACCCTTGGCGTAGGCAAAAATATGGTTGCATCAATCCGTTATTGGCTCAGGGCTTTTGGCGTAACAGATAATGATGCTTTAACGGAACTTGGTGATTATCTTTTTGATGAAAGTAAGGGTAAGGATAAATATCTTGAAGACATCGCAACACTTTGGTTGCTTCACTTCAACTTGGTATTCTCTGAGGAAGCAACGTTGTATAAAATGTTCTTTTGTGGCGTACAGAAAGAACGCACAAACTTTGAACGTGAGCAGGTGCAAACCTACGTGAAATTGAGGATGGTGGAAGCAGGCAAGATGACTTCATTCAATGCCAATACCGTGAAGAAAGACATTGGTGTACTCCTGCAAAATTACTGCCTTCCTCGCAAGCCACAATCTAATGAGGATTTCTCTTCGCTTCTGATAGACCTTGATTTGATTCGCCAAAGCTCAGAAGGGAAAGGCTACTACTTTAATGTCGATGGTAAGCGTAAGGTCACGAAAGAAATCTTCCTTTACGGTCTGTTGAAGCTGAAAGCCCAGGAAGGTGATAACACTATCGCCTTCGATACCATACAGGAGAATGTTGGACTCGTGTTCTGTATGCAGGACTTTGAGACAATAGAGATGTTGAAGCGGTTGTCAAGAGAGTATAGCCAGTACTTCACTTATAGCGATGTTGCTGGCATCAAACAAGTCCAGTTCACAAAGGATTTGGACGCATTTCAAGTATTAGACAATTATTATGGCAAAGACATTTAGTTTATCCGCAAATATAGAGAACGGCTTTGCCGAAGGAATGCAATACTTGGTAACGCCAAATGCTCAGAATGCCATTCACAACATAGTGAACGACTTCCGTTCTGGCATCCATTCTTTTACGATTATTGGTTCATACGGAACAGGTAAGTCAAGTTTCCTGCTGGCATTAGAATCGGATTTGCAGAAGACTGGCAAGCAGAAATACCTTCTGGATGCCCAGAATCTCTCAGACGCCAAGTCGTTTGAGATTATGAACATCGTGGGCGATTATGCAGAGATGTCAACCTTGCTCAGCAAGGCCCTTAATGTGGAAGGTAATACCACCAGCATCCTTGACAGCCTCAAAAACTACTATACCCAATGTCAGAAGAAAGGCAAGTTCCTGCTAATCGTGGTAGATGAGTTTGGTAAGGTTCTGGAGCACGCAGCCAAGAACAATCCGGAGAAAGAGCTGTATTTCTTGCAGAAGTTGGCGGAACTGGTAAATGTGCCTGCTCGAAAGATGATGCTGCTGACCACACTCCATCAGAACTTTGGTGCATACGCCAAAGGTTTGACGGAAGCCCAAGCAAACGAATGGACCAAGGTGAAAGGACGCTTCAAGGAAATAACCTTTGTGGAGCCTGTGGAGCAGTTGCTTTATTTGGCATCAGCACAATTGCAAGAGGAAAGAACAATATCCGACGCAGAAAATGCCAAGTCCCTTTTTGAGCTGGCGAAAGAGACAAGATATGTATCCAAAGATTTCCCTTTGGAAACTGCAATACAGCTATATCCGTTAGACCTTTTCTCTGCTTATACCATCACTACCGCTATTCAGAGATACGGCCAAAATGAGCGCTCGCTCTTTACCTTCTTGGCAGCGAAAGGCACTAATTCCATCTCCGAGTTCGAACCTACAGAGCATCAAACATACAATCTGCAAAAGGTTTACGACTACATTCTCTACAACTTCTATTCCTACCTGAAAGATGCCAATGCCGACTCAATGAGTTGGAGCACCATCCAGGTTTCTATAGAGCGCGTTGAAGGCCAAGATTGGGTTGACGAAGAGGAGATGCTGCAAGCTGTAAAACTCGTAAAAGCCATTGGACTGCTTAATCTCTTCGGGACAGCCGGCTTCAAACTGACAGAACGGAACCTTGCGGACTATGCCCGTGAGGCGATGGCAATAAAAAATGCCAAAGAGATTATTCAAAAGCTGTCTGCAAAGAAAATCATCCGTTTTGCAGCCTACAAAGAGCGTTTGATGCTTTTCGAGGGAACTGACGTGGACCTTGAAGCAGAAATACGTGAGGCTGGAATGATGGTCTCGCGTCCTGTCACCTTTGTTGACGAGTTGAATGTGTTCTTCAATCGCAGGATTTCTCCCGTCAAAGCACATTTCTATCAGAAAGGTACACCACGTTTCTTTGATTACATAATTCGTGAAGAACCCATCGATATTGTACCAACTGGTGATACGGACGGCTACATCGAACTGATTTTCTCTACCCACAAGAAGGCTTTGGAAGAGATTAAGAATTTCAGTTCAGAGACAGACCACGCCCTGATATTTGCCTATTTTACCAATACGGAGGACATCATCGACCACCTCTACAACATCAAGAAGTACATGTACCTGTTGGAGCGTGTGCTTGACAAGAACGACAGAGTGGCTGTGACAGAAATCCAGAAGTTGAAGGAGTATGAGGAAACTTTGCTAAACAAGGCAATCAGCGACAACCTCTTTTCTTACAGGAACAGGGTGGTCTGGGTATTTGCAGGTAAAGAGCAAAAAGTACAATCGCATCGAGATTTCAACCAGTTGTTGTCAAAGGTATGTAACGAGGTTTACAGCAAGACACCTGTGATGAACAACGAATTGTTCAACAAGCATAAACTCAGCGGCACGATAACTGCTGCTCGTAAAAGTTATCTTACCTATCTGACAGAGCACTACTCCGAAAACGGGATGGGCTTCCCGGAAGACAAGTTCCCTCCAGAGAAAACCATCTATTCCTCTCTGCTGTTGAATACTGGCCTACATCAGAATGGAGATTTTAACGACAAACCTACCAACAAGGGCTTTATGCCGTTGTGGGATGCTTGTGAAGAGTTCTTGAAGAGTTCAGAAAACAAGGCAAGGAAGATTTCAGAGCTGATAAAGGTTCTCTCTGCCCAGCCCTATAAGATAAAGCAAGGATTTCTGGAATTCTGGATTCCTACTTATCTCTTCATCAAGCGTCAGGACTTTGCACTCTATGATGCATCGAAAGGTGCATTCATGCCAAACGTGAATATGGAGTTTTTCGACTTGCTCCAAAAACATCCAGGCGATTTTGAAATCAAGAAATTTGCTGTTGATGGCGTGAAGTTGGGAT
>DGTS01000037.1:0-22474 GCA_002394385.1 Prevotella sp. UBA4330 | reverse complement strand
AATGCCAGTTTCATCGAGACCATCAAACCCTTCCTCAGTTTCTATGTCAGGCTGGATGAGTACACCAAGCACACCCGTAAGTTCGATCACGAGTCAACGATGAGATTCCGCGACGTGCTGGCTAAGGCTAAAGATCCAGAGAAAGCTTTCTTCGAAGACTTACCAGAGGCTCTTGGTTTTACACAGGAGAAGTTGAAACAGGAAGAGTTTATCAACGAGTATGGAAGAATTATCCAACGAGCCATCAAGGAATTGCGCTCATGCTACACCCAGCTGATTGATCGCATTGAGGCACGTCTGGTAGAAGAGTTTGGATTGCAGAGCTATGACTATTCAGAATATATAGTTGAAGTGCGTGAACGACTGGCCCATGTAAAGACCTATCTGTTGACAGACAAACAGCGTGAGTTCTATCACCATGTAATGACAGAATACGATAACCGTACACAATGGTACCAGTCCATCTGCTACACCATTCTTGAGCAACGACTTGATGTATTAAGAGACGAACAGGAAGACAAGTTGGCTGACGACCTGATTTATCTGTTCCGCACCTGCGAGAAGTACTCTTCCATTTCCCAGAAAACGGACGATTTGGACAAAAATGATGCCTACTCCTTTGACATGGTGACGAACCGAGGTACAGATGTGAGAACACAAACCTACATTCTGCCAGAGAAGGATAAGTCCAAAGCAGATGACCTGGAACAGAAAATCAACAAACTGCTTTCTGGTGACAACAATATCGACGTTTGCGCTCTGCTGTCGATACTTAACAAGAAAATGAGTAAATGATAAAAGTAAGACATATATTAGGCATATCAGGCGGAAAGGATAGCGCAGCACTCGCCATCTATTTGAAGAAAACATATCCATCAATGAAGATAGAGTACTACAATTCAGATACTGGTTGCGAACTGGCTGAAACGGAAACGCTAATCAATCGTCTGGAGGCCTATTTGGGTAAGATAGAGCGACTAAGGGCTGCTGAGGGTAGTCCTGAGCCAACACCATTCCATCACTTCCTTAAAGCGATGGGCGGTTTCCTGCCTTCACCACAGGCCCGATGGTGTACCAAGAAGATGAAACTTGACAAGTTCGAGGAATATGTGGGCGATGACTATGCCGTATCATACGTTGGCATTCGTGGTGATGAGGACAGAGACGGTTATATCTCTTCGAAACCTAATATTCAGGCCATATTTCCTTTCCGCAGGAATATCTGGAGTATCGATGTCATTAACAAGTTCCTTCACAATGAGAACTTAGATCAGATTGTAGAAATCTACGAGCGGCTATGTCCAGAGGGATTCCTTCGCGATGAGATTCTGGAAACAGTTAGAAAGCCTATAACAAAGACTTTCTACTACTCAAAGAAGATGAATACGCTACTGGACTACGACATCAAGCTGTTCAATCATGCCGTGTTCGAGTTCTTGAAAACAACAGACTATCCAGTAGGTAAACTCGATGACTTCCCACTGCTTGACAATACGGACATATTGGTGAAGGACGACATTTTCCGTCTGCTGAGGGAAAGCGGCGTCGGCGTGCCTGCCTACTACGAGGAGATTCCTTTCGAGGTGGATGGCGAGACGGGCACCTATTGTCGTAGCCGTTCTGGTTGCTACTTCTGTTTTTTTCAGCAAAAGATAGAATGGATATGGCTCTACGAGCAGCATCCTGATCTCTTTGAGAAAGCGATGGAGTTTGAGAAAGATGGCTATACGTGGAATCAGAATGAGAGTCTTGCAGACCTCATCAAGCCAGAGCGCATCCGCCAAATTAAACTTGACATCATCCGCCGTCAAAAAGAAAGTAAGGCCAACAACAAGGGGACAACTCTTGCTGAAATTCTTGGGGATGACATTATGTGTACAAACTGTTTTATATAATTAAGGTGTATGCTATACGAAGTAGATTGGGCAGAAGATGGGACGTATAGACCTGGAGAGTTCAATTCTCCAGAAAAGTTTTTCAACGATTGTTTGGAAAACAGCAAGGAGTTTGACCTGCAACTAGGTTATTTTAGTTCCGCTACCATCAGCGTTCTTGCGGATGGATTTGCCTCGTTTATATCGAATGGCGGGAAAATGCGATTGGTCATCAACCACATCGTATCAGAAGAGGATAAAGATGCCATCAGTAAGGGAGTGCATGGAGGTATTATTGACTGTTTTGATTTGACTGATTTCGAGAGTTTACGCCAGACCTTCGATGAATATCAACAACAGTTCTTTGAGTGTTTGGCATTCCTTATCTATAATAAACGTATTGACATACGTATCATCAAGCCAAGAAATAAGAAAGGAATCAGTCACACAAAATCTGGTCAATTCAGGGATGGTGATAGCATAACCTCCTTTACTGGCTCTGCCAACTTTACCATTAGCGGATTATTCAACAATCTCGAAGAAATAAAGATTGACCGTAGTGATTCCATTGACATGATGGTGCAAAAACGCATTATAAGCCAACGTGATGAATTTGACACCATCATGAATGGAAAGAAGAAAAACGTGGAATATCTCTCTCCTGAGAATCTGGTTTCTGCTATCATGACCAACTATGGTGATAAAGACATTGAGGAACTGCTAAATGTCGAGGCTAAGCTTCGTAAGATTAAGCATGAGAGAGCCATTCGTGAAAGGCAACAGAGCAAAAATGTTGTCTGTGAAGTTCATGACATAATCCCTTCTTTCCCATACCCGCAAGGTCCTCGCGAATACCAAAAGACAGCATTTGAGAACTGGAAGAACAACAAGCAAAAAGGTTTGTTTGCCATGGCTACTGGTACAGGTAAGACTATCACCTCTTTGAATTGCCTTTTCGAGATTTACCAGCGTAAAGGCTACTATAAGGCCATTATCCTCGTTCCAACTATTACTCTTGTCAATCAATGGGAGCAGGAATGTAGGAAATTTCGGTTTTCCAATATCACCAAGGTCTATTCTAAAAACCTGACATGGCGAGATGAAGTAGAACGTATTCTCTTCAACGAGAAATATAAGACAGATAAAGAGCCAGAGGTCTCATATATTATCATCTCCACCTATGCCTCATATGCTAGGGAGAAGGTTTTCAACGTCCTGAATGGCTTTGACAAGAAACGTTTACTGCTGATAGCCGACGAGTGCCACAATATGGGTTCCGGTTCGCTGGTCAAGCGACTGAAAGATATACCATATCTTAGGCGCATCGGCCTGTCTGCCACCCCAGAACGTCAGTTCGATGATGAGGGCAACGAGAAACTAAGGAAGTTCTTTGGTTCCGAGGAGAGCTATACCTATGAGTATAGTATGGAGGAAGCCATCAATAAGGGTGTGCTTTGTAAGTATATGTACTATCCCCACTTGGTTCAGCTTACCCAGGAAGAGATGGATGCATATGTGGAATTGTCAGATAGAATTGCCAAATACTTTAATTTCGACAAAGGACGCTTTGAGGATATTGACGAAAAATTGAAAATGCTTTTGTTGGCCCGCAAGCGGATTGTCCATAAGGCAGAGAGAAAACTCGATGCCTTTAGGGATATTATAGAAAAACGCTATCAAACGAAAGGAAATCTGAAATATACCCTAGTCTATGTTCCAGAAGGCAACATGCCTGACTATATTGGGAACAATGACGATTTTGACAGATCGGAAGACATCGGTGATGACAACGACGCAGAGCACCTTATTAACCAATATACCCAAGTGGTTACGGAAGTCGATGACCATGTAACGGTAAGAAAGTTTGTTTCAGGCCAGAAGGACAGAGAAGAAATCTTGTCTGACTTTGCAGACGGAAAGTTACAGGTACTCACATCTATGAAATGTCTTGATGAGGGTGTCGATGTACCACGCAGTGAGTTAGCCATTTTCTGTTCCAGTACAGGTAATCCCCGCCAATTCATTCAACGCCGTGGCCGTGTATTGAGAACACATCCTGACAAGAAGATGGCAGAACTGCATGACCTTGTAGTCGTGCCTGAACTTAACCCGAATAGTAACAGTTTCAGAATGGAGCAGTCTCTTCTCCGTGGCGAACTGATGCGAGTAAACAATTTTGCACTTCTCTCAGAGAACCCATCATATTCAGAAATGGAACTAAGAGATGTGATGAATCATTATGGTTTGAATCTATATAACAATGAACATTTATGAATAATAAGGAAAGAATGTTGCACATGGTTCTTGATGACCCCAAGTTACAGGAACTATACGATTATGACAAGTCAGAGTATGAGGACTTGTATCAAGCCCTTAACTCGGAGAATGTCATTGTGGCTGCTGTCGCAAGAATCATCAAATACCTTGATGGATCGACTGACGAGAGCGATCAGAAAAAAGTCTATATGACAGTGTTTAACTACATCAACGAGAACTATATCCTATGATTATACTAAAGATTGAAATAGAGAACTTTCGAAGCTATTATAAACAGAATATCTTCGAACTGACCAACGGACTCAATCTTATCATCGGATCTAATGGTGATGGTAAGACCACGTTCTACGAGGCACTTGAATGGTTGTTCCGTACTGACGGCACCAACAAGATGGACACCAAGTTCATTTCCAAGAAACGTATAGAGGAACTTTTTGCTAATGAGTCTGATGATGTGAGAGTTGCTATGACCTACGAGCATAAGGGAAAAACGAAAATTCTTGAAAAGATGTTCCACTTCACCAAGTCGTTCGATGGGGAAGTTGGTACCTCCAACTATTCTTTCTCTCTCATTGAAAATATTGGTGTAGAGCGTGTTGTGAAAGACGGTATTCGTTTCGACTACGACCTGCCTTCTGAGATTCGGAGATACACAATGTTCAAGGGAGAAAGCGACCTTGATGTGTTCCAGAACTCCAACGCATTGAAGATGCTCGTCGAAACCTTCAGTGACGTGAAAGATTTCGAAGCTTACTTCGCATTTATGGAGTATGCCACCAAGAAGGCAGACCAGGCTCGTGACAATGCCCAGAAGCTGGATAAAAAGAATACTGACAGGATTAAGCAGCTTAACAGAACGATTGAGTTCGAGGCAGGCGCCCTTTCCGATATTGAAAGAGAGATAAAAAACAAGGAAAACGAGGCGGTAAACTTCGACAGTCTCTTGAAAAGCATTGAACAAAGCAAAGAGGCATCAAAACTGCTCATTGCTGTTAATCGCAGGATAGAGACTCTATCACAGAAACGTTCTCAGATGCAGGCTCGCATTGATGAGAACTATACCATCAACCTCCTTGATGATATGTGGATTCTAATGGGGTTTGCCGATATTGCTGAAGAGTATTCCAACAAAGTCAGTGAGGTAGATAAGAAACGAAGGAAGTTGGAGCAAAATTATCTCTTCACGGCAGGACAAGAAAAAGCCATTAAGAAGATGCAGACGGACTTTGTTCCGCTACCAGTCCACATTCCCGGTCAGAAGGTCATGCAGGAAATGTTGGATGAGGAAGTATGTAAAATCTGTGGCCGTCCTGCCAAGAAGCACTCTGAGGCATGGGAGTTTATGCTTCATCGCCTTGAAGAATACATGGAATCCTTAAAGGTTCCAGAAGACGAAGAGATTGCACCATTCTATATGAACAATTATATTGTCGAACTCCAGAAGCGTGACACGACTCTCAATGACAATCTTTCGGAAATTACCAGACTCCGTCATAAGATTCAAGAAGCTATCGCTTTCAACAATCGAATGCATGATGAGGTTAAGAAGATTGATGCGAACCTGAATGTGGAGTTTGAGCAGAAAAAGCGCATACTCGCCCAGACAGACGGCCTTACTGAAGAGCAACTGCTTGCCAACTATGAGAATATCTCCAACTGGGTTGAGCAGAAAAACAAGGCCGAAAATAGGATTGACTTCCTGAAAAGGCAGAGGGCACAGCACCGTGCTGCCCTTGACGAAGCGCAAGACGCTCTCAGCAAACTAGCCGAAGGCACTTCTGCAGCTATCTACGCTAAGACAGCACAGATTATTCGGCAGATTTCAGATGCCTTTAAGTCTGCCAAAGAAACCAACAAAAAACGTTTGCTCCATGCCATCGAGGATGAGTCAAACGAGTTTTTGGAGAAGCTTAACTCCAATGACTTTAAGGGTACTATTCGGATTATAGAGAAAGCCAACGGTCAGGGCGAAGCCGTGCTGATGAATAACGACAATACGAGAATCTTTACACCTAACACAGCACTTCGCACCACCTACCTGATGTCTGTACTCTTCGCTATCGGTAAATTATCGAGTGAGAAAGACAAGACGGAGTTTCCGCTGTTGTTTGATGCACCAACTTCTTCCTTTACCGATGTCAAGGAAAGCGAGTTCTTCAATGTGATAAGTAAACTGAAAAAACAGGTTATCATCGTCACGAAGAGTTTCCTGAAGGAAAAGAATGGTGAGGCCGTCCTTGACCAGGCCAAGGTTGAGGAGGTGAATGGTAGTGTCTTCCGCATTGAGAAGAAAAAGCCGTTCGATGACAAGAAACTCGGTACTATCCAAACTGTAATTTCAAAAATCAAGTAAGTATGTCAGAACTGAACAATATAGAAGAACTCGTCGGCAAGGACGAGAAGCTGATAGACATCTGGGGACGTAGAAATCCCCGATTTGAGAAGAAGTACGAGCAAAGCGTATTAAGAGTCATCTCAGACTATGGTGTAGGTGCTTCCGAGAATACCGGTGCGAAGGGCAAAGTTCTCGGTGCAGGCTATGAGCCCTATATCATGGCGTTCTTCATTGGCCTGTACTCTAATAAGAAGTTACAGCTCTCTGAGTCTAGCGAAGACCTGAAAGTCTTGGGCCAACCCATTGACAAATGGGGAAATCTAGACTCAAAGAAATTCAGACATGCCTATTCCGGTCTCCGTTCTTACATCTTCATCGCTTTAGTTGCAAAGACTGACATAGACTGGATTGCCCTTGACAAGGGTGATATAAAGGTCAGCACTGTCGTGACGAGTCTGATTGAGACCATGGAAGAATATGCCAATTACGGATTCTCCGTGATGGAAGAGAAGCTGAAAGCAGATCCAAGCTATTTTTTCTCCCACAGGTCGTTCCTTGACATCTTCCTGCAACTTACAAATAAGCAATCTGAGATTTTCACAGAAAACGAAGAACCAGAAGAATTGTAACACCATTATATATGGACTACATAGAAGCCGTCAAAAATCTAAAAACGAATAATAAATGGGGAAGAAAATCTCCCCATAAGGCTGTTCTTATGTTAACAGTTATCGAGCTGTATGAAAAGAACATTTTGATGGAAAATGAGATTCGTTATGATGAGACTTTGAAGTCGACTTTTTTGAAAATTTGGAACTTGGTATTACCAAATGAACCTCTCTTCCATCCTGAAGCCTATTTGCCATTTTGGTATTTACAGAGTGATAACTTCTGGCATATCGTCCCCATCAGAGGAAAGGAAGATATTCTTTCCTTAATGCGCGATACTAATATCAAGCCTTCAGAGGCAAAACTTATCGATTCCGTAAAATATGCGGAACTCGATGAAGATTTGTATTTTCTGATGACTTTACCATCTGGACGTTCTTCTCTAAAAAGAGCTTTGCTGGAAACCTATACGACTCTTACTAATAAACAGATTGAAAGATTGGCAGAAAGTAAAGATAATGCGATTGACTACTCAGTTACAGCTCTCTCTGAATATGAAAAGATTCTATCAAAGAATACAGTAGAGAAGAGGATGGAATCAACAAGAGTAGATGATGAACTTGTAAGCCAATTCCAATGTCTGAATGAAGATGTTCAGTTAGCACTAAACATAGTATATTTCACTTTCCTGAAGAAGCATCGTAACGAGAGAGAGATGTTCAAGGAGGTGTGCCCTACTGTATATGATTTGCTCGACAAGATAGTCAATCACCCTATTAAGCAGGGTGATATAGCCCCATCGTTTGCATTCATTTATGACAATTTCCTTTCAGACCTGAAAGTGGCTCTATTGAGTGAGGACGGCTCTGTTGAACTTGTTGACAAGATAGGAGAAGCAATTGAAATCTTGCGTGGTAATAATTCTAAGGAACATGAAGAAGGCCAGTCTATATTTCCTGCTGAGTCAGACAAAGAAGATACTTCTGCTGGAGTTATAGGTTCGTCTTTTGACGATTTGAAAGTTGAGCATGTTTATTTAGATGAACGTGGAAAAGTCATCGAGTCCACAACGGAGATTGCTCCTGAGCAAGATAATACAACTGAAAGCAGAAGGGGTAAGACTTGGACGGAAGATGAAGAAAACTTAATAAAACGGTATTACCAACAAGGTAAAGATTTCATCACAATAGCGTCTCTCATTGGCCGAACAGAGGTTGCTATTAAATCTCGACTTGCAAAGCTTGGTCTCATCGATTATACCTATGGGCAAGAGAATGACGTTCCAGCTCATACTGTCCAAGGGGCAAAGAGTCAAACTGACGAAAGCGATTTTGTCATCGCGAATTTATCTGACAGAGCCTCTATCCTGGACAAAGATGGTAAGCCTGTGTTTATAACAGATGGCAAGTTTAAATATTTGCGCAACAAACTGTATCGACTGAATCTTAAACGTGAATGTTTCACTCTGAAGGGTATGCTTTTTAATGGCTCTGTATGGATGAAAGGGACTAAGAAAATTGTTGCATATCCTCAGTCTGAATTATACCGGAAGATTATAGATATCACCGATTATTGTGAAGAGGTGGAGGATATTGTGGATAGTCCTGATTTCGTGGATTGCAAATTAAAAGTCAGAGGTATTTGGTACACCTATAATGGCAATTCCATCACAGACTCTTCAACGAAGGACGTTGTGACGGACAATCGTGCTAAGCCGGGCCGAGAATTATCTGAAATTAAAAATAGTCCACTTTATGCTGTGAGAAGGCAAGCAGTTCTGCGTGCGATGGAACATTTCAGAGTGCCAGCCAATATTAGAGATATAGCCAGAACCATTAGCAGAACGGCTTGGAGGTCGGTAATCAAAGAAGATGAAGTAGAAGAAATAGTCAAAACGATACCTGATATAGAATGTATCGATGGGAAATACATTTTGCGACGCAAGTTCTAAATGCAGAAAGGAGTAATGAGATACCAGAGGAAGAGCAGATGATGGCAGCGGAAGAAGTTATCTCAAAAACATGCGCTTGTTCTATGAGGCATGGAATGTCATAGAACCTAAATCGCCAATCGCAATTGGCGATTTAGCAAAGGTGTTGCCTCCGAAGGAAGAACTACAACGTATATTTGAAGAAAGCAGCAATACAGGTGACTATAGAGCGGACGAAGTTTGAGCAGATGGTAAATGTCGGTGGTGTCACCAAAGAAGTCACCAGTAATGTCACTAGTTTGTCACCAGTCCAACTTACTGATAGACAAAAGGAAATCAGCAAAATGATGCTAAATAATCCGCGTATTTCCGTTAAAGAAATGTCACTAGTTTTGTCACTAGCGGAAAGGACTATCCGCCGTGACCTAAGCGTTTTGCAAACCAAAGGCTTTATCCGTCACGATGGGCCAGACAAGGGGGGGGACGCTGGGTTGTTATAAAGGGATAATTGAGCGTTTCATCAGAAAGCTTACTCGTATTACTGATATTACTGAATAATATACCGAAAAATGGTTTGCGAACAAAAATAATGGGATTTGCGAACAAAATGAGAGAATCTATTATTGCAGAAAGATTATATTGGTGTTCGCGAAATGCAATTTTGTTCGCAAATTGTTCGCAAAACAAAGAAAAAGGAGCTACGTTTTCGATGTAACTCCTTGATTTTCAGTGTGGACCAGACAGGGCTTGAACCTGTGACCTCCAGATTATGAGTCTGTTGCTCTAACCAACTGAGCTACAAGTCCGGTGATTACTGCACAAAGGCTGTAATGCGGGTGCAAAGGTACATTGTTTTCGTGAAATATGCAAATAAAACGGGGTTTTTCTTGTTTTTTGTTGCTTCAACTGGTGTTTTTTATTTAGACAATCAGTGATTATTATTGCCTTAAACAGTAATTTTTCTTCGTCAGACAGTGTTCTTTTTATATGGCGATGAAAAACGGTTAGGAAGTGGTTGTTATAAACGAAAAAGCAAAAAAACATGACAAATTTCTTTGGAATCAGTTTTTATTTGTAACTTTACACCCGAAAGAAATGTTTTACCTAAACATCAATTACTGACATGACCTGTTTTCCTAATAATTTGAAGCATGCGAAGACATCACTTGCAGTGGTGGCACTCACCATTACAGCCGCCATTGCAGGATGCTCTGCACCGCAGTCCGCTAACGTGATATCACAATCCACGCTGATGCAGTGGGAAGACTCTATCAACAGCATCATCGGCAAGATGACGCTTGAGGAGAAAGTGGAGATGCTTCACGGCAAGAACATGTTCTCGTCGGCGGGCGTGCCGAGGCTGGGAATAGCCGACATCGAGTATGCCGACGGACCGTTCGGCATCCGCGAGGAGATGGAGCCGCACGGATGGAACTCGGCGGGACTGACCACCGACTCTGCCACCTATTTCCCCACGGGCTCGGCACTCGCTGCAACGTGGAGCCAGGAAATGGCATACGACTACGGCAAGGCTATGGGCATCGAGGCACGTCTGCGCGGCAAGGACATGATGCTGGGTCCTGCAATCAACATACAACGCATTCCCACAGGCGGTCGTACATACGAATATCTTAGCGAAGACCCTGTGCTGAGCGCCGCTCTTGCGGTGGGATACACCCGCGGCATGCAGGAACAGGGCGAGGCGGTGTGCCTGAAGCACTATGCCGTGAACAACCAGGAGAACTTCCGCGGGCATGTTGACGCACGGGTGTCGCCGCGAGCATTGCGCGAGATTTACCTGCTGCCCTTCCAGCGTGCCGTTGAGGATGGCGGAGCATTCGGTGTGATGGCTGCCTACAACAAAGTGAACGGCCGATGGTGTTCGGAGAACTACGAACTGGAAAACACCATCCTGCGCCAGCAATGGGGATTCAAGGGCATCGTGATTTCCGACTGGGGAGGCACCCACAGCACCGTAGATGCTCTCACGGCAGGCCTCAACGTGGAAATGCCCGGCAAGACCTATCTTGGCGAGGCACTGCTCGACTCGGTGAAGAGCGGAGCAGTGAGCGACTCGGTGATTAACGAACGCGTACGCGAACTGCTGCGCGTGCGCATGGCCATAAAGCCTGTGCCCGCCTCGGAGGCTAACAAGCAGATGACATCGCAGCCGCAACAGCAACATACCGCCTACGAAGTGGCGAAACGCTCGATAGTGATGCTGAAGAACAACAGCCTGCTGCCTATTGACCACACATGCGTGAAACGCATCGCCGTCATCGGTGCCATGGCTACAGAGAAGACGGCACAGGGCGGTGTGGGCGCAGGAGTGAAGGCTCTCTACGAGGTCACTCCGCTTGAGGGCATACGCAAGGCTTTCGAGGGCAAGGCAGAAGTGGTATATGCCGAGGGTTACAAGCGATTCGAGCGCGAGATGCGCTTCAAGCACCAGTCACCGTGGCAGGAGCCCGACGATGCTCTTGCCGGCGAGGCGGTGAAGGTGGCAACATCTGCCGACCTTGTTGTTTTCTTCGCCGGAACAGGCCGCGAGGTGGAGACCGAAGGCTCCGACCGCGAGTCTATCATACTGCCCATGGGACAGGAGAAGGTCATAGAGCGTGTGGCTGCCGCCAATCCTAATATTGTCACGGTGATTGTCTCTGGCGGTCCTGTTGACATGCGCAAGGTGGAGCCGTTGTCTAAGTCGCTGCTCATGTCGTGGTTCAATGGCTCCGAGGGAGGCAATGCCCTTGCCGACATTCTCGCTGGCAAGGTGTCGCCGTCGGGCAAGTTGCCGTTCTCCATCCCTATGACACTGGAGGACAATCCAGCCTATTCGCTGGGCGTTTATCCTCAGAACACCGACGGCAACGGCGGCGATGTGTTCGTAAACCTCGTCAACCGTCAGAAGGGCGACGGCGCCCAGGCAGGACCGGTTGCCGATTACAAGGAGGACCTGCTGGTGGGCTACCGCTGGTATGAGACGAAGAACGTGGCAGTGAAATATCCTTTCGGGCACGGACTGTCCTACTCTGCCTTCGAGTATTCCGCCCTGTCGGTGAAGCATGAGGACAATGGCGACGTGCGCGTGACATTCAGTGTGAAGAACACCGGCAATCACGATGCCGAGGAGGTGGCACAGGTCTATGTGTCACGCCCCGACTCTAAGATATTGCGCCCTAAGAAAGAACTGAAAGCATTCTGCCGTATAGCAGTGGCGGCGGGCAAGAGCGAGAAGGTGGATGTCACCATCGACCACCGCGACCTGCAGCACTGGGATGCCACAAGCAATGACTGGCAACTGGAGAAGGGCGCCGCCCTAATCTCCGTGGGCACTTCCTCAGCGGACATTCGTCTGAATGGCGACATCAGCCTGTAGCAAGAGCACGATGAAAGGCAACAAACGGGCGGCGCGCTTCAGCAAGGCGTTCCGCGAATCGCTCACACGGTATAACAAAGACATCACCGAGCAGGCCGCCGAGACTCCTTACGGCGTGCCATACCGCCCGGCAATATGGGGCGCGAGATGGGACATACAGTCGTTTGGCTTCCGCCACTATTTCCTCGCCTCTGCTTATCCTGACATCGTCGATGCAGCACCAGTGATGAATGCCCTGAACTTCGTGCTGGGATGTCACCCTGGCAGCAATCAGGCATCGTTTGCCTCAGGAGTGGGAACACGCTCTGCCACAGTGGCATACGGAGCCAACCGCGCCGACTGGTCATACATCCCCGGCGGCGTGGTGTCGGGCACGGCACTCAGACGTCCCGACTTCCCCGAACTGCTTGAGTTCCCCTTCCTCTGGCAGCAGACAGAATACTGTCTTGGCGGTGCATCGTCCCACTACATGTTCATCGCCCTGGCAACAAAACAGTTACTCCAAGAAAAACACTAAAGATAAATTAAGTATGAAATTATTTGAATAGTTGATTTAACCAAGATTGTTATTCACGGATACCCCCGACCATCTGACCAGACCGTCGGGGGATTTTCTTTATTCAACATTTGGTGACAAGTGCAAAAGACTTTATACGCATTTAATTCTTTTGCACCTTCGGCGCGATAGTTAGTCCTGGCATAAAATACCCAGGGCGATGCCCTGGGCTGAGATCTAAATGGCCTTACAGGCCGATGGGAGGCAAGTTGTATTTCATTGAAAAAGTAAAATATGCTATATTGGTGAGTAAAATAGGCTATTTTACTGAACAAAATAGGCTATATTGGTGAACAAGACGATTGAAATCGGTTTGTGATTGACCATTATTGAATAGTTTTTCTTACCTTTGCAGTGTCCAAGATAGGAGGTGACGTGTCCCACGTCACATAATCATGGCTTGTGACGTGAGACACGTCACCTCCTACTGCATTATTTAGAAAAGAACAAATAAACTACTTGATATGAAACGACTCTCTTTTATTCTTTCCCTTGCCCTCGCTCTCTTGTCGGCACAAGGGGCGCAGGCAGCCGACGACAGCAAGGAGGCTAAGGCCGTAAGACAGATGATAGTGAAGGTGAACGACACATGGCAGAAGAGCCATGCGGCAGAGGTGCGCGCCTTCTGGGACGAGGCTGCCTATCACACGGGCAACATGGAGGCGTTCCGTCTTACCGGCGAGCAGCGATACCTGCGCTACAGCGAGCGGTGGGCGCAGCACAACCAATGGCAGGGAGCAAAGGAGAGGGACAAGAGGAAGTGGCAGTACAAGCAGTACGGCGAGGACGACCAGCACGTGCTCTTCGGCGACTGGCAGACGTGTTTCCAGACTTATATCGACCTCTACGGCGTGATGCCCGACGACAGACGTGTGGCCCGGGCTCGCGAGGTGATGGGGTATGTGGCTGAGAGCAAGGTCAACGACTACTGGTGGTGGGCCGACGCACTGTACATGGTGATGCCCGTGATGACCAAGATGTACCGCCTGACGGGCGACGTGCGCTATCTGGACAAACTGTACCACAACATCTGCTACAGCGACAGCATAATGCTCGACAGCGAGACAGGACTGTACTTCCGCGACGCTAAATACGTCTTCCCGCAGCATAAGACGGCATCGGGGAAGAAAGACTTCTGGGCACGAGGCGACGGATGGGTGCTGGCAGGACTGGCTAAGGTGCTGCAGGACATGCCGCAAGGCTATCGCCACCGCGGCTTCTTCGAGCAGAAATACAAGAAGATGGCGCAGTCGGTGGCACTACTGCAACAGCCCGAGGGCTACTGGACACGCTCTATGATGGACCCCGAACAGGCTCCGGGACGCGAGACCAGCGGCACGGCATTCTTCTGCTACGGCCTGACATGGGGCGTGAACAACGGACTGCTCGCCGCCGCAGACTATGAGGCAGTGATAAGAAAGGCATGGCACTACCTCAGCACCACAGCGCTGCAGCGCGACGGCAGGATAGGATATGTGCAGCCCATAGGCGAGAAGGCAATACCGGGACAGGTGGTTGACCAGCACTCCGAGGCCAACTTCGGCACTGGCGCATGGCTGCTGGCAGCATGCGAGTATGTGCGTTTCCTGGAAGGACGGCAAGGCTCTACTGCAACTGTAGGACAGACGGGCGACCGCGACTACTGGGTGTCGCTGCTGATGGAGATTAGCGAGCCCGTGCTGAGCAACATGGCACGCGGCGAACTGCAGAAGAACATGCGTGTGGAGGTGTCGCCCACATGGGACGGTCGCGACAAGCGCGTGACATACATGGAGTGCTTCGGCCGTCTGATGGCTGGCATCGCGCCGTGGCTGGCACTGCCCGACGACAACAGCAGCGAGGGACAGAAGCGCAAGCAACTGAGGGAGTGGGCGCTGAAGAGTTACGAGAACGCCGTTGACCCAAATAGTCCCGACTACCTGTGCTGGGGAGTGGCAGGACAGAATCTCGTAGATGCGGCATACATCGCAGAGAGTTTTCTCAGGGCTTGGGACACGCTGTGGAAGCCGTTGCCACAACTCACTAAAGAGCGTTACCTCATGGAGTTTGTGAAGATGAGGAACATCGACCCGCCATACACCAACTGGCTGCTCTTCTCGAGCACCATTGAGGGGCTTATATTCAAGGCAACGGCTGAAGACACAGCCCTAAAGAAGGTGGCGCGCGGTGATGAGTACCGCGTGAACTCTGCCTGCCGAAAGATGGAGGAGTGGTATGTTGGCGACGGATGGTTCAGCGACGGTCCGGTGTTTGCCTTCAACTATTACAGCAGTTACGTGTTCCACCCGATGTATCTGGAGACGCTGCAGGCAATGGTTGACGCACGCTATAACAGCCGTCTCGACTATCAGAAATACTACGACCGCGAACTGCGGCGCGCACAGAAATACTCCATCATCCTGGAACGTTTCATCTCGCCCGAGGGCACATTCCCCGTGGTGGGGCGCAGCATACCCTACCGCATGGCGGCACTGCAGCCTCTGGCTCTCATGGCATGGTACGACCGTCTGCCCGAAGGACTGCAACGAGGTCAGGTGAGGGCGGCGCTGACAAAGGTGATGCACCGCATGTTCGACGGAGGAAAGAACATCAAGGACGGTTTCCTCACCATCGGCTTCTGCGGCGAGCAGCCAGGAATAGCCGACTGGTACACCAACAACGGGTCGCTATACATGACATCGCTGTGCTTCATGCCGCTCGGACTGCCTGCCACCCATCCCTTCTGGACCGATGCAGCACTGCCATGGACTCAGGCAAAGGCATGGAACGGCGAGGACTTCCCTAAAGACCATAACTGGACAGACCAGATAACAACGTGGGATAAGTGGTGAGGAGATTAGGCGTTTTTGGGGGGGGCGTTTGGTCGTTTAGTCGTTTGGGTGTTTAGGTGTTTGGGCGTTTAGGGCGTTGGGAGTTCAGACTTCAGAAAATTATCTGTATAATAGTGTGTTGTCTTAACTCCATAACTCCTTAACTCCCCCAAAAACTCTAAACACCCCCAATTTATTAAATAAGTGTAAAAAAGAAGTGCAGAGAAGGGTGACTGCCTAAATTTTCGTATTTTTGCACATTAAAACAGTTTTAATGGCAATAGAAAAGAGTAAAAATATAATTCCACGCGAGGGACTCATCGACAAAGAAGTGGAGGAAAGCCGCCTAAAGCACGGCGACAACACACTGACACCGCCACGCAAGACCTCGATGTGGCAGTTGTATCTTGAGAAATATAAAGACCCCATAATACAGATACTGCTCGTGGCAGCCACGATTTCGCTTATCCTCGCTTTCGTGGAAGGCGAATTCATGGAGACCATAGGCATCTTCATCGCCATTTTCCTTGCCACCACCATAGGTTTTTACTTTGAGATGGACGCCGCGAAGAAGTTCAACATGCTGACATCGCTGAGCGAAGACCAGGATGTGAAGGTGAGACGCGGCGGCAGGGTGATGAACATTCCCCGCCGCAACGTGGTGGTTGGCGACGTGGTGCTGATAGAAACAGGCGACGAGGTGCCTGCCGACGGTACGCTGCTGATTTCGTCAGACCTGCAGATAGACGAGTCGTCGCTGACAGGAGAACAACTCACCACAAAGCATGCCAACGACAACGAGAGGGGCAAAGGCGACGAGGCATACCCCAAGAACATGGTGCTGCGCTCCACAATGGTGATGAATGGCATGGGCGAATATGTTGTGACGGCGGTGGGCGACAGCACCGAGATAGGGCATGTGGCACGCAGCAGCAACGAGAAGACAGGAGTGAAGACACCGCTGAACATGCAACTGGAACGACTGGCAAAACTCATCAGTAAGGCGGGAATCACCGTTGCCGTGGCGGCATTCGTGCTCTTCGTGCTGCACAACATTATCACCAACTACGACCTCTGGCATTCCGACAACTACATCGGCATGATAGAGGTGGTGCTGAAATACTTCATGATGGCGGTGACACTCATCGTGATGGCGGTGCCCGAGGGTCTGCCGATGGCTGTGACCCTGGCACTGGCACTGAACATGCGGCGCATGCTGAAGAGCAATAACCTCGTGAGGAAACTGCATGCATGCGAGACAATGGGGGCGGTGAACGTCATCTGCACCGACAAGACAGGAACACTGACGCAGAACCGCATGCACGTGGAAGAGATGCTGACCTTCGACGAGAACAGCAACATGGCACTGCCCAGGGCCATCGCACTGAACACCACAGCACACATCGGCGTGGGCAACCCAACAGAGAGGGCACTCATAGAATGGGTGACGGACAAGGGCATCGACTACGAAGAAATGAGGCATGAGGCAAACGTCATCGACTCACTGCCCTTCTCCACCGAGCGCAAGATGATGGCTACGGAGGTGGAAACCGGCGGCAAGCGATGGCTGCTGGTGAAGGGCGCGCCCGAGATAGTGATGGCAATGTGCAACATCAGCGACGATGACCGCCGCCGTGCCGAGACATTTCTCAGAGAGAAACAGCAGAAGGCGATGCGCACACTGGCAATGGCATGTGTGGAGGAAAGAGGAGAGAGCGATGAGGATAGGACGCACTCGGGCAGTTTAATGTTGAGACTTCAAAGTTCTTGGACAAGCCAAGCCACAAAGCCGAGCGTTGAGTTCACCCTTCAGGCAATAGCGGCACTTGCCGACCCTGTCAGGGAGGATGTTCCCGATGCCGTGGCACAATGCCACAAGGCAGGCATCGAGGTTAAGGTTGTGACAGGCGACGTGTCGGGAACGGCCATCGAGATTGCACGACAGATAGGAATAGAACCCTCCGAAGGGTTCCACATCACGGGTGCCGAGTTCGCAGCGCTGAGCGACGAGGAGGCACTGCAGCGCGTTGAGAGACTGAAAGTGATAAGCCGCGCACGTCCGCAGGACAAGCAACGACTCGTTAGTCTGCTGCAACAGCGGGGCAACGTGGTGGCGGTGACGGGCGACGGCACCAACGATGCACCGGCGCTCAACTACGCCCACGTGGGACTGTCGCTCGGTTCGGGCACCAGCGTGGCAAAACAGGCAAGCGACATGACGCTGATAGACGACTCGTTCCGCAGCATCACCTCGGCAGTGATGTGGGGACGTTCGTTGTATAAGAACATACAGCGATTCCTCTTCTTCCAGTTGGTGGTCAACGTCACCGCACTGCTGCTGGTGCTGGCGGGCTCGCTGATAGGCACCGAACTGCCTCTTACGGTGACACAGATACTATGGGTGAACCTCATCATGGACACCTTCGCGGCAATGGCGCTCGCCTCGCTGCCGCCGTCACGCGAGGTGATGAACGAGAAACCACGCTCGCAGAGCGACTTCATCATCTCACGCCCCATGATGCAGGGCATTCTCTTCGAGGGAATAGTGTTCTTCCTTCTGATGTTCGCCTTCCTGCTCCACTGTCTCTACGACGATTCTGTTGTGGGTGTGCAACGCCACGAACTGACGCTGTTCTTCACCACCTTCGTGATGATACAGGTGTGGAACCTGTTCAACGCCAAGACATTGGGCAGCAACCACAGTGCCTTCCGCTATCTGTGGCGCAACCGAGGACTGCTCATCGTACTGGTGATGATTATCGCCGGACAGTGGCTTATCGTGGAGTATGGCGGCGAGATGTTCCGCACCGACGGCATGAACTGGAAGGAATGGACTGTCGTGATAGCCGCCACCTCACTGGTGATGTGGATAGGCGAAGCATGGAGATTACTTAAAAGGATATGGAAAAAGACAAGATAAAAAACCTCGTGTTCGACTTTGGCGGCATACTGGTGGGACTGGACAAGCACCGCTGCATCGCCGCACTGAACAGCATCGGGGCATTCGAGATTTCTGTTTATGTTGACGAATGTCGGCAGGAAGACCTGTTCCACGACCTTGAGATGGGACACATCACGGTGCCGCAGTTCTGCGACGAGGTGCGCCGCAAGTCGCCACGATGCCAAGCCACCGACGAGCAGATAGCATGGGCGTGGGGCGAACTGCTCACAGGCATCCCCATGAGTAAACTGAAGATGCTGGAGAGCCTGAAGCAGCACTACCGCCTTTTCCTGCTCAGCAACACCAACGTGATACACTGGGAGAGGTCGGTCAACGAGTTCTTCCTCGACCACGAATGGGGCATCAACGACTTCTTCGAGCGTCTGTTCCTGTCATACGAGATGGGAATGGTGAAGCCCGACACCGAGATTTTCAGCACCATGCTCGCCGAGGCGGGACTGAAAGCAGAGGAAACGCTGTTCATCGACGACTCGGCTGCCAACTGCGCCTCAGCCGCCTCTCTCGGCATCAATGTGCTGCATGACAAGGAAGGTGAGAAATGGATGAGAATGTTGAGCGTTGAGGGTTGAGGGGTGAAGGTTGAATGTTGAGAGTTGAGAGTTGAGCGTTGAGCGACATTAGCAAAACTTTTGTCTGAACTCCTGAACTCCCAAACTCCTAAACTCATGAACTCATAAACTCATGAACTCATGAACTCCTAAACTCCTAAACTCATGAACTCATAAACTCCTAAACTCATGAACTCATGAACTCATAAACTCATAAACTCATAAACTCCTCAAAAACTATGATAAAAATAACACTGAACGAAGGAATATCCGACACCCGCCCAAGCGTTGCCACGATAGGCTTTTTCGACGGCGTGCATCGCGGACACCGCTACCTGATAAACAGTGTGGTGAAAGAGGCTGAAGCGAGAGGACTGCAGTCCACCGTCGTCACCTTCGACCGACACCCGCGACAGGTGCTGGGAAGCGACTTCCAACCGCAGTTGCTCTCGACCAACGAAGAGAAACAGATATTGCTCTCAAAGACAGGAGTGGAGCGCTGCGTCATGCTGCCTTTCAGCAAACAGATGGCACAACTGTCGGCACGCGACTTCATGGAGAATATTCTCAAGGAACGGCTCGGGGTGCAAGTGCTCATCATAGGATATGACAACCGTTTCGGGCACAACCGCAACGAAGGTTTCGACGACTACGTTCGCTATGGTCGCGAGATGGGCATTGAGGTAATCAAGGCACAGCCGCTGCTGCTCCACGGGGTCAATGTCAGTTCGTCCGTGATACGCTCGTTCTTGCAGGAAGGCGAGATAGAGATGGCTGAGACATGCCTCGGCTACCCCTATTTCTTCACAGGCAAGGTGGTGAAAGGGTTCCGCGTAGGACACGAACTGGGCTTCCCCACCGCCAACATCGAGCAGGACAACATGCTGAAGATGATTCCCTCGCCGGGAGTATATGCCGTGAAGGTGAGAATCGAGGGCTCCGTGGAAATGAAACACGCCATGATGAACATCGGAACGCGCCCAACATTCAATGGCACCAAGCAAACTCTCGAGGTGCACATCCTGAACTTCAGCGATGACATCTACGACAAGCGACTGAGTGTCGCATTCATACATAAACTGCGCAACGAGAGGACATTCTCCAGCAGGGAAGCACTGGCAGAACAACTCAGGAAAGACGCACAGATGGTGGAAACACAATTTGAAAAAGACATAGAAGAATGAAAAGAGCATTATACTACACACTGCTGTTCCTCCTCGTTTCGATGGTGACAGCACTGGCAACAAGCATCATCTACGCCATCGTTACAGGCGGAAACATCATGCACACATTAGGAGCCGATGGGACACAAGGCATACCCGTCGAGGTGACACTCGTAGGCTCGATAACGGGCAACATCATCCTCTTCGCCATCTTCATGTGGCGCCGATACTGCCCCGTGAGCCGTCACTACGTCAGGACAAAACCATGGAAAGTCGCCGTATGGTGCACCATAGTGTCGCTCGGAACAATAATCCCCTCGCTATGGATAGAGGAGCACCTGTCGTTCCTGCCCGACCTCACCAATGGCATGCAGGGCATGTTCGGCAACACCCTGGGCTACCTCGCCATCGCAGTATGCGCGCCCATCTGCGAGGAAGTAGTGTTCCGCGGTGCCGTGATACGTGCCCTAATGAATTGGAAACCTAATTGGAAACTCGCCGTGGTCATCTCAGCACTGCTGTTCTGCATCGCACATATGAATCCAGCGCAGATGCCGCATGCCTTCCTCTTAGGACTGCTGCTCGGATGGGTATTCGTGCGCACTGGCAGCGTAGTGCCCGGCATCATCATCCACGGTGTGAACAACCTCACCGTTTATATCATCGCCAGCAGTGTGCCCGGCATCGAGGACATGAGCCTTGCCGACCTCTATGGCGGCAGCGAGACGAAAGCCCTGCTCAGCGTCCTCTTCTCGCTCCTCATCCTCCTCCCCGCCCTCTTCCAGTTGCACCTGAACATGAAAAGGGAATAAAAGAGTTATAAGTCCACTTCAGCATTTGACCCAGGCTAGGTTCCCACGACCCAGCGAGTTATGTAAGTTTATAGGCAACTCCATTTTTTTTCAAATTGAAGATTTTTTTTGACAATAAACATGAATAGATTTATTTTCTTATTGATCGTAATTAGTATATTGGGTGATTGCAAAGCCCAAAACGTAAGTTTGGACAGTATAAGCGATTACTATGTTCAAATAATAAGCAGGCAATTTGACGAACATCATTTTACCGATACTCATTATGAGTTCTACAACAAATCAACTTATCATAGTGATGTGTCTTTTGAGAGTGGGTTTCTTTTTAGTTGCAAATGGATTGAGTATGACCAAAGAGCGATAGGTGGCGAACATGCAATACTTGTAGTCTTTTCAAATATATATCAAAGTCAAGAGGCTTACTGTTCCGACTTAAAAGAAATGTTATCATATATAGCAACCAGAAAAAAGAAATGTAACCTAACAGATATTAACTTGGAACTTCCAATGGAATTGTCTATTTCCATATCCTCTATGTTATACAAGGAAGAAGGATTGCTAAGGCAACATCATGCAAAGTACATTAAAAACCCGCAACATGAAAATGAGTTAATTAAGCAAGAATTAAAAAAATCGCCACTATACTCACAAATAGACTCCATGTTAGCAAAATATGAGATGAAGATTATAAATATTCAAATTATTGAGCCGACACTATTGTACAGCAAAGAAAAATTAGAAAAATCCATACCGCAACACACGGATTGTTCTCTTCCTGAGTATGTTCTTGGATTGCATATCAACCTAACAGTCGATCACCATTGAGTCATAGGTACAAAGGGCTATGAGCGTATGTACTGAAAAGGTCTATAAAGTTCGGATCAAGCTGCCCCAGATTGCTGGGTCATAACTTCTATCCCCACTATGACATGTTAACCGTTCAGATATTTACACCCCATTTACGGCAATTTGCGGATAAAAAGTATAGTCTTGTAAAAAATGCATTAAAGGATGCAATTAAATTTGCAGCATCCAAATAGGAGGTGACGTGGGACACTTCACCTCCTGCTCGGGCGGATTTGTAATCCGACCGCATTGAGTATTACCTGCTCGGGCGGATTTGTAATCTGCCCGCATTGAGTATTAGCATTTGTAATGCACAATAAACCAAACCTATGGCAACATTAAGTTTTACAAAAGAACTCTACTTCACCACATC
>DGTS01000036.1:5980-88123 GCA_002394385.1 Prevotella sp. UBA4330 | reverse complement strand
ACAATATGAGAAACAACTAATATGAATATATCTTGTCGCATTGCAAATGCTGATACTCAATGCGGGTGGATTACAAATCCGCCCGAGCGGGTAAACAGCCAATTTCAAATACAATCATACTTATTTATAACTTTTTATCATGAATAAACTAAAATCAAAGAAGATAATATGGATATCGGTGGTAACTATAACTTTTATAGCAATCATTTTGTTGTGTTATATACCCTTTATCCAGATGAAGGACATGGATGTGTCTAGAAATGTAGGTTTTTATTTTGATAACTCCTTTCAAGATAAATTACAAGAACATTTGGAACGTCTGCGGATATATCCAATATGCTGGTTCATTCATAAAGGGGATGTGTATCCCGATATTCCGCTACTTGACCAAGATAGTATCCCGCAAATAATGACTATTAAGTTTAACTGGAACAATAGCGTTACAATTAGTGAGGGAGACCATAAACATGACATACATGTTAACAAGGTTTTGATAGAACCTAAGTTGTATCCATTTAGTGATAACGACTACCCATTTAAACACCATGAAACTTACGACTCACTTTTTGTTGGGATTTTCATGATTGATAATAGTAAAAATGAAATCGACATATACAGGCAAAAAAGTTCTATGCCATATAAGGGCAGACGTGTCGGATTTCGAATTGTCATTGATGGGAAAGTCTATGTAACAGAAGGAAAAGAACGGTTCAATTATTAGAATCATCGGGTCGATTCTTCTAATCATTTTTCAAGATAGAGGAGATGAAAATGAAAAGAGTAACGAATTATAGTATGGACGCGGGTCGCAGGATAGCGAGGATAGACTACGACATGATGAACAACCCGGTAAGGATACAGTTCACCTGCTCGGGCGGATTTGTAATCTGCCCACATTGAGTATTAGCATTTGTAATGCACAATAAACCAAACCTAGGGCAACATTAAGTTTTACAAAAGGACTCTATATTCTGCGCGACTTTAAGAAGTTCACTAGCAAGGCAGTTCCGAACATCACCGTTGCCATAGGCAGCGTGAGGGAACTGAGCAAGAATCTTTAAACATGCCAGTCCCAATGATTCAATCCCCAGACATTTACGTCCCATTTACGGCAATTTGCGGATAAAAAGTATAGTCTTGTAAAAATGCATTAAAGGATGCAATTAAATTTGCAGCGTCCAAATAGGAGGTGACGTGTCTCACGTCACGAAGTCACGGATTGTGACGTGGGACACGTCACCTCCTACGAGTGGAGAGATAATGTATACCGATAATGCTTTTTTTTACTTTAAAAAGTCGAAAATCAATTTCACAATTTCACATTCGTTGTAACATTTTGGAGTACAGGGAATTGCGTGTGAAGGTGCAATTTCACCCAATTTCACGCAATATCACGCAGGCAGAAATGACTTCTTGTGGTGCCACTTGTGCCTTTTGGGGAAGTGATTAGGGCCTAATCACTCGCTCACTTGTGCTTCCTGACCACCTCACTTGTATATATCTGACATCCTCAGGAGATACACCTGACATCCTCAGGAGTATCTCCTGACAATGGCATTAGGTGCTGGTGGAGAGTGGAGAGATTAGAGTTTAGAGATTATGTCTTTATGTCCAATAAAAATATGTCTTTATGTCTTAAACCTTTTATGTCTTTATGTCCAATAATAATATGTCTTTATGTCTTAAACCTCTTATGTCTTTATGTCCAAAACCAAGAAAAACTTTTGTGTTTATCATATTTATTTGTACTTTTGCAGCCATATCAGTAATCTGGGGATTGTAAATCATGATGAAACGCTTAGCAGAGAAGTGGCATGCTTTCCGTGAATGGCAGCGTAAGCCGTATGAGGTGGCACCGTTGTCGGAGGAGCATCACACGTGCGCCACATGTGGTACGGAGTATCAAGGGAACTACTGTCCGCGTTGCGGTCAGTCGTCAAGGATTGGTCGTTACTCGTTCAAGAAAGCCTTTCTGTTGTTTCTCGACGTGTGGGGACTGGGCAACCGCGGCATGTTCCGCACCCTGCGCGACCTTGTCTTGCGCCCAGGCTATATGATTCGCGACTATCTCTCGGGTATGCAGATGGCATATTTCCCGCCTTTTAAGTTGTTTTTCCTGCTCACTGCCCTGTCTGTTGTCATAGAAGGCGGTGTGAATATCAGCGGTAAGAACTATTCGGAAGATGCATTAGAAGAATTGAGAAAATATGACGTTGGGGACGACGAGACAGACAAGAAATTTGAGGCTGCCTTTAAAGAAAATGGTGAGAAGATTGTAAGTTTCTCTCAGAGGTTCCCCAGCATTACCACATTGTTTGCATTGTTCATTCTCTCGGGCTTTCTTTACCTTTTCTTCCGCCGCAGTCCTGCCATTCCCGACTTGCGCTTCTCCGAGTTTCTTGTGTCATTGGTTTACATTGCCAACATGACCTCAATCTACTCCATAATAGGAGAGTTTCTGAATGCCCACGAAACATTTATTGCAGCGACATCGTTTTTGTCGATTATCCCGCTGAA
Organism: Prevotella sp. UBA4330; assembly: GCA_002394385.1. Taxonomy (GTDB): domain Bacteria; phylum Bacteroidota; class Bacteroidia; order Bacteroidales; family Bacteroidaceae; genus Prevotella. Next base: position 85,606 of record DGTS01000036.1, on the reverse strand, counting down.
ACAGATGTCAGGATTCTCATGGCTGAGGACTATCTTAATATCACTGCTTGCTTATTTCATAGCCATTATATTGCTCATCATCGGCGTTGTCATTCTGTTATTTGTCTTAGGAATTTAGCAAGACATGCATTTCAGCCGTTTTGAGATTCCAGTTGTCTCGCCACTTCGCACAGTTCGTCGTACCACTCCGTGCCGAAGCGTCTGATGAGCGGTTCGCGCAGAAAACGATAGACGGGGATGTCGAGACGGCGCCCTTTCTCGCGTGCGCTGTCACACACCTTCCACCGGTTATAGTTGAGTCCTACAAGTCCTCTCTTGAATGTCTTAACACGAATGGGATAGAGCGCGCAACTGACGGGTTTGCAGAACGATGAGCGCCCGGCGCGATAGGCCTTCTCAAGCAGGCATAGACAGCAACCGCTGACCACGGTCCCATCGTCAAGACGAAGGTCTTCGTGACATGTGAATACACAGTCCTTACCGTGTACTATGCTCGTCACGAGGTCGCCCTCAGGGTCGGTGTATGCCACGCCCTGGCGGTCGATTACCGCCTGTGCCGATGCCGAGAGGTCGCCCCACACCGTGTCAAGAGCCTCCTCGATGGCAGCAATCTCATCCATCGTGACGGGTGCTCCGGCATCACCCTCGACACAACACTGCCCCTTGCACTTCTCAAGGTCGCAACAGAAGCGTTCGTAGATGATGTCGCCTGAGACCAAAACGCCACCCACATCAATTATTCCTATCTTATTCTCCATACGTTATAATCATTCTACCATTCTATTTCTTCTATTCCGTTGTTTCTCAGATATGCGTTGCACTGTGAGAAGTGGTGGTTGCCGAACCATCCGCCACGGTTGGCGCTGAGCGGCGATGGATGCACACTCTGCAAGACGAGGTTGTTGTGCGGGTCGATGAACGATGCCTTGCTGCGCGCGAAACCGCCCCACAGCATATACACCACATGCTGACGGTCGCGGGCAAGGGCGCGGATGCAGGCATCGGTAAACTCCTCCCAGCCATGGCGCTGGTGGGACGCCGCCTGATGGGCGCGCACGGTGAGCGTGGCGTTGAGCAGCAACACGCCCTGCTCTGCCCATCTGCGAAGACTTCCCGAGCGCGGCATCTGCTTGCCGAGGTCGCCTTGTATCTCCTTGAAGATATTGACAAGCGACGGCGGAGGCATCACTCCGTCCTTCACCGAGAAGCACAGCCCCTCGGCCTGACCTGGCTCATGATAGGGGTCCTGACCTATTATCACCACCTTCACACGGTCGAAGGGACACAGGTTGAAGGCATTGAATATCTCACGTCCCGGAGGATAACAGGTGGCGGTGGCGTACTCATGACGCACGAAGTTGACAAGAGTGGCGAAGTAAGGCTTGTCGAACTCCTCGCCCACATGCTGTTTCCACGATTCTTCTATCTGTACATTCATAATGACTGAAGTGTTATCAAAGATTGACGAGCACCACACCGGGGAGCACCAGTCCGATGCCTATATATTGCAGGGCGTTGATGCGGCGGGCTGGATTGCCGAAAAGTCCCCTGCCCTCGATGGCGGCTCCGCTCACCAACTGGCCGAAGATGCTCACCACGGAACACACACCGATGCCGAGCAACGGCGTGAACCACGCGAACATCGTTACGAAATAGGCTCCCAGAAGACCGCCCGTCCACATCCACCACGGCGACTGCGGGCGGAACATTCGTGCCATGTGGCTGCGCTCGCCAGGCATGGCGAGCAACAGGATGTATAGTATAACTGTGGAGATGGCAAAGGAGATGAACGACGCGTGAACCGACGACGAAAGCACCGTGGCAAGCACTCCGTTCATCACTGGCTGTATGGCGAAGCAGAAACCGATGAGCACACCAGCCACGAGCCACACTATGCCCACGCCCTTGGCACCCGAGCCGCTGTCTTCCTGCCTGCCCTTGCCCACGACATAGCACACCAGTCCTGCCGTGACAAGCAGCAACCCTGCGACACGAGGGACTGACAACGCTATCGGCTCGGAGCCGAACCATCCGAAGGTGTCGATGAGAATGGAGAGGAATATCTGCCCTATCATAGGCAGCAGCACGGTAAGCACACCGCCGAGTTTGGGGAACACCACGATGAGCGCGGTGAGCATGACGGCACCGATAACTCCTCCGCCCCATGCCCACCACGGCACTTGCGATGCCACCGAAGCGGGAACAAACAACGTGCCGCACGTGAGAAGCGTAAGCAGAGCAAGCACCAGCAGACCCACCGTGAACGAGACGGTGGAGGAAATGAGCGGTGTGCCCAACGCAAAGCGAAGTCGTGAGTTGACGGCTGTCTGGACGGGGTTGCCTATTCCTGCCAGCAATATCAGTAAAATCGCGATATATTCCATAACAATGGCAAAGATACAACTTTTCAGCCGAAAGACAACGCATTTATGAAAAAAACACTATCTTTGCACAAGCAAATCAATATTAAAAACAGGAATATATGAGGAAAACAATTACTACACTATTACTTCTCGCCACTTTGGCAGTGAACGCACAGACACCGAAGAGCGGTTCTACCGACTTGTGGAACATCACTGAAGCGGAATTCGGCAACATTGCACCCATTGAACTATGGATATATGGTTACTATGCCGGTTCAAACACCATTGGCATGTTGAAGTTTGCCGAGCACTTCGATGCCCCCGAGACACCTTTCAAGATAAACAGCGTCAAGGCTCTCTTTGCCAAAGGCACGGCTCAGAACCCCTCAAGCACGGTGACCGCAGCCATCTGTAAGGCCGACGACAACGGAATGCCTGGCGAGGTGGTGGCAACAGCGTCGATAACCGCTGCCGACATAGTGTGCGATGAGAGCACGAAGCCTGCCACGGTGTTCACCTTCAGCGAGCCAGTGAGCATAGACAGCGAGTTCTTTGTGGTGATGGAAGGCATCTCTAATGGCAGCGACGACATCTGCCTGTACTGTCTGCGCCGCGACTATGGACAACTGTGCACCGCCTACCAACTTGTTGAGGACGAGGACCCCGTCACCTATGCGCCTCTCGGCACATACCAATGGTTCAAGAATGTTGACGACCCCACATCAATAGCAATAGGTGTCAACGTTACTTACGAGGGCACCAACAGCATCGGCAGCATTGCAAACAACAAAGCGAATGGCACCGCCGAACGCTTCTCGATGGACGGCAAGCGCGTTGACGCTGGCCACCGTGGCATTCAGATAATAAGAAATGCCGACGGAACGGTTACGAAAAGGATTGAGAGATAGTTGAATTATTTAGGAGTGCAGGAGTGCAGGAGTGTAGGAGTTAAGACAACAGATTGCAGGTTGTATGTCATTGATACATGGCAACGCAGAATAACTGATGTCTGCACTCCTGCGGCTGAAAGCCACGAAAACTCCTGAACTCCTATACTCCCAAACGGGCTAACACGGAGGTTCTTTGCGAGCAAAGCGGCGAAGCCGAGCGAGCCCCTACAAGTACAAAACTTCTTGATACACTTACAAAAAACAACGGATTCCACAGATTACACGGATTTATGAAAGTATAATCCGTAACGTCTGTGGAATCCGTCGTTTATTATGTCGCTCGCTTTCGTTTACTGAGCGATGTTGTCGCTGATGAGGCACTCGCCAGTCATGTCGGCGGGCTGCTCCAGTCCCATGATGTGGAGAATAGAAGGTGCCACATCGGCCAGACGACCGTCCTTCACTGTTGCCGAGTTGTTGTTCGTGACGTAGATGAACGGCACGGGGTTCAGCGAGTGGGCAGTGTTTGGTGTTCCGTCGGGGTTGATGGCATTGTCGGCATTACCGTGGTCGGCAATGATTATTGCCTCATAGTCGTTTGCCTTTGCCGTCTCGATGACCTCACGAACACAGTTATCTACAGCCCAAACCGCCTTTGCAATGGCATTGTAAACGCCGGTGTGACCCACCATGTCGCCGTTGGCGAAGTTCACCACGATGAAGTCATACTCCTGAGTCTTTATCGCTCCGACGAGTTTGTCCTTCACCTCGAAGGCCGACATCTCAGGCTTCAGGTCGTAAGTGGCAACCTTTGGCGATGGCACGAGGATGCGGTCCTCGCCCTCGTATGGTGCCTCGCGACCGCCGTTGAAGAAGAATGTGACGTGTGCATATTTCTCTGTCTCGGCTGTGTGCAACTGACGCTTGCCGAGTTTTGAGAGATATTCGCCCAGCGTGTCCTCGACATTCTCTTTCGGGAAGAGGATATGAACGCCAGTGAACGATGCGTCGTATGGAGTCATGCAGTAGTACTGCAGTCCCGGTATGGTCTTCATTCCCTGCTCAGGCATGTCTTGCTGAGTCAGCGCAATGGTCATTTCCTTGGCGCGGTCGTTGCGGAAGTTGATGAATATCACCACGTCGCCCTCCTCGATGCAGCCGTTAACGCTGCTGTTGTGGATAGGCTTGATGAACTCGTCGGTCACGCCGTCGTCATAACTTTCCTGCATTGCCTGCACCATATCGGCCGACTGTTTGCCCACACCTTTCACGATGAGGTCGTAGCCTTCCTTGACACGTTCCCATCGCTTGTCGCGGTCCATAGCATAGAAGCGGCCCACGATGCTTGCGATAGCAGCGTCGTTGTCGTCGCACACCTTCTGCACCTGCTCGATGAAGCCCTTTCCTGAGTGTGGGTCGGTGTCACGGCCGTCCATGAAACAGTGTACGAAGGTTTGGTTCTTCAGTCCGTAAGCCTTACCTATCTCGATGAGTTTGAAGAGGTGGTCGAGGCTTGAGTGAACGCCACCGTCGGAGGTCAAGCCCATCAGGTGCAGTTTCTTGCCCTGCTCCTTGGCATAAGTGTATGCAGCCTTCACCTGTGCGTTCTCCATGATTGAGCCGTCCTTGCATGCGCGGTTGATTTTCACGAGGTCTTGATAGACAATTCTACCAGCACCGATATTGAGGTGGCCCACCTCCGAGTTACCCATCTGACCGTCGGGCAGACCAACGTCTTCGCCAGAGGCCATCAGTTGTGAGTGAGCCGAAACTGCTGTAAGATAATCAAGATAAGGCGTAGGGGTGTTATAGATAACGTCGCCCTTGCCATGCTTTCCGATTCCCCATCCGTCGAGAATCATAAGTAATGCTTTCTTTGCCATGAATATATTGTTTTTTTAGTTTGTAAGTTCGCGAGTACAAAGTTCTTTCTGTCGGCTGTAGCCTTTGTGAAAGCGGCCGCTCGACATCCCAAAGGGTGGCGCTTGCTACCGAAGGGACGCAAGAAAGCCGAACGCAATGTTCAAAGTTCGAGAACTCGAATGCAAAATTACAAAGAAAACCGCGAACGTCAAAGTTTTGCTTTGCATAAATCGTTGAAAGTGATAAAAAAATTGATATAAGTTTTGTTGTTTCAGCATTTTATCTTAACTTTGCAAACAGCAGATGACACAATAAATGAGACTTATGGGAAAATTCAGAAACATGACTTTAGGCATTATAGGCTCCTCGGTGCTCGCAGCACTGGGGTTTTCGGCATGCTCAGGGAACGGACTGAGACGTGAGAACGTGGAGTGCGTGTATGGTCCGCCGCCAGAGTTCTACAACGACACGGTGAAGAAAAAGAGCATCGAAGCGCCCGACAACACCGACATCAAACCCGTAAAGGAAAAGAAGCAAACTCCGAGAACCAATAAACAATAGCAACAACGCTTATGAAAAGACTGAAAACATGGGCTTTAGGCATCATCGGGACATCAGTGCTAACAGTGCTGGGCATAACGTCATGTTCTAAAAAAGCACTTAGCAACGAAGAGATTATTGATGTTTACGGGCCGCCACCACCATCAACGTATGTCGATTCGCTGAACAACGAGGAAACAGAAGTGGTGGAAAACAACGACACGACACAAACAACAAAGGAAGAGAAATGAGAAAAAGAATAGGCAAGGCAGCGGTGGCTATGGTGTCGGCAGTGCTCACGGCTCTCGGACTGAGCAGTTGCGACATAACAGGGGGCACATTTCACCAACCGAAGGTATATGGACCGCCGCCAATGGAGTATCAAGACTCTACAGAAAACGCCTCGAACGACATACAAGAATCTGACGACTCACTAAAGACGGTAAGCGAGAATGAAAAAGGGAATAACTAAAATAGGCATTGCGGCGGCATCGGCGGTGCTGGTGGCATTGGGCTTCGCAAGTTGCAACCCGTTCAAGAAGATAATGCCTCAGCCACTGGAATATGGCACGCCAGACGTGAGATATATCGAGAGAATGGACTCCGTCAGCGACAGCACTAACGTTCCGGAGCAAAGCATCGACAATGGAACAGAGAAACAGCGCTAACGACTACCGACTCGACCTGCGCCACCGCCTGGGACTGGAAATGGCACGCGTAGTGCAGAACAACTACCTGCGCGAGCACCGACTGACGCAACTGTTCTGGGAATGCACATTGAGATGTAATGTGCATTGCCGGCATTGTGGCAGCGACTGCCGACAGATAGCCAACACACAAGACATGCCCCGCGAAGACTTCTTCCGCGTGCTCGACAGCATTCGCGAGAAAATGGACCCTCACAAGGTGTTCGTCATCGTAACCGGCGGCGAGCCGCTGGTGCGCGAGGACATCGAACTGTGCGGCAAGGGAATCTACGAGCGCGGTTTCCCCTGGGGTATGGTGAGCAACGGACTGTTGCTGACACGCGAGAAACTCATAGCACTAAGGAAATCGGGACTGCACTCCATCACCGTAAGCATGGACGGACTGGAGGACGACCACAACTGGATGCGCGGCCACCGCGACAGTTTCCAGCACGTAAGCCAGGCACTGGACCATCTGGTGGAGATGCGCGACAAGGCGGGACTGGTGTTCGACGTGGTGACCTGTGTCAACCAACGCACATACCCGAAACTCAGCGAGATACGCGACTTCCTCATCGGCAAGGGCGTGAAGCACTGGCGAATGTTCTCGATATTCCCCGTGGGAAGAGCGGCGAAAGACCCCGTGCTGCAACTCACCAACGAGCAATACCGAGGAATGCTCGACTTCATCAAGAGAACAAGAAAGGAGGGCGTGATAAACGCTGCATACGGTTGCGAGGGATTTCTCGGCAACTATGAGGGCGAAGTGCGCGACTCGCTGCTGGGCTGCCAGGCTGGCATCAGCGTCGGCTCGGTGATGGCCAACGGCGACATTGCCGCCTGCGCGAGCATCAGGGCCGACTATGCGCAGGGAAACATATACCGCGACGATTTCCTCACCGTATGGGAAAACAAGTACCAGCCATACCGCGACCGCTCGTGGATGCGCCGCGACGAGTGTGCCGACTGCAAATACTTCCGCTACTGCAAGGGCAACTCTATGCACCTGCGCGACGGTGACGGCAAACTGATAACATGCCATCTGAAACGACTGCAATGAAAAGACCTCTGTTGAAACTCACCACCCTACTCTGCTCGGGCATCATCGCGATGCTCGGACTGGGCGCTTGCAAGTCATCGAAAGCACTGGAGAAAGAGGAGCAGAAACGACAAAGCAACGAGGGAGTGCGACCTATAGACAAAGGTCACGAACGCATCCGTGCCCTCTATGGGGTAAGGCCCACACCCTACATCAACAAAATGCAGGAAGAAACAGAATAACAATCATCATTAATAAAGAGATTATATATAATATGGAAAAACTGATAAAGTACCGAAAAGTGGTTTTAGCATTGAGCCTTACATGGTGGATAGACATAACGTTCAGGCTGCTGGGGAGACTTGGCGAATGGGTTGGCTGGCTGTCATTCGGTCTATGTGCGCTGCTGGTGCTGCTAAACATCATCCTGTTCATCGGGATGCTTGCACGCGACATGAAGAATTGGTGGCATCATGCACTCATTGCCGCCGTGCTTGTAGTCATCATGATTCAGCACATTCCATAGTACGCGGAAAGTAAAATAGCCTATATTGGAAAGTAAAATAGCCTATATTGGTTGGCAATATAGGCTATTTTCCTTTTTAAATGATGATTAATGACATTGCGAAACATGCTTGATGGCATTGCGAAATGCCATCAAGCGCTGTATCGTTAATCGTTCTTCACCTTCTGGATGGTGCCGTCCTCGTTGTAGAAGAGGCGCTGCACCTTCAGTGAGCGAAGGTGAGTGATGTCGTTAGAAGGAACACAGTCGTGATAGAAGAGGTACCACTGTCCCTTGTACTCCACGATGCTGTGGTGGGTTGTCCAGCCTACAACGGGGTCGAGTATCACGCCCTGATAGGTGAACGGTCCGTAAGGATTGTCGCCAGTGGCGTAGCACAGGAAGTGGCTGTCGCCTGTAGAGTAAGAGAAGTAATACTTGCCGTTGTACTTGTGCATCCACGATGCCTCGAAGAAGCGGTGCGGGTCGCTTGCCTTCAGTGGCTCGCCGTTCTTGTCGAGGATGATTACAGGACGTGGAGCCTCAGCAAACTGCATCACATCGTCGCTCATGCGCACCACGAAACTGGGCAGTGCCGGAGCGTCGGGCTTTGCGAACAACTGTGTCTTATGGTCGGGAGCAGGTCCGAGGTCGATGAGTCCATTGTCATCGCCGTATTTGCCTGGGATGGCAGCAAAGCCGTGATAAAGCGACTGAGCCCACTGCAACTGTCCGCCCCACAGTCCGCCGAAGAAGCAATAGATTTGTCCGTCGTCGTCCTTGAAGACACAGGGGTCGATGGAGAACGAGCCGCGGATGGGGTGCGGCTGCGGGATGAACGGTCCCTCTGGCTTGTCGGCCACTGCCACACCGAGGTGGAACTCGCCGCCAAAGTCTTTAGCCGAGAAGATGAGGAAGTACTTGCCGTCCTTCTCGATGACATCGTTGTCCCACATCTGTTTTTCTGCCCATGGCACGTCCTTGACATCCAGTATTACGCCGTGATCGGTCACTTCGCCATTCTCAATGTCGTCCCACGACAGCACATGGTAGTCTTTCATCTGGAAGTGTCCGCCGTCGTCGTCGAAACATTCGCCGGCATCCCAGTCGTGCGAAGGATAGACGTAAAGGCGTCCGTTAAACACATTGGCTGAAGGGTCAGCCATATAATCATTCGGGAAAAGATAACGTGGTTTCATATTCTTTCTGTATTAAAAAGTTTCTGGGTTATTTATAAAGTTTGATGATTTCGTCAACAACGGGCTTCGCCTTGTACTGGCGGTCGAAGAGCAGCGGGTAGTTTGTGCGCCCCTTGATAGGCCATCCGTTGAGCCATGAGTTCTCGTCGCATACGCCCCACAAAGTGATGCGGCTAATCTGCGAACGATGCTTATAATAAATCTTGAACAGGTCGAGCCAGCGTTTGTCCAGTTCTTTCTGCTTAGCGGCAGGCAAACCTGCGGCATAGGGATTGTACTTCTGCTGGAACTCGAAGTTCTGCTCTACAGCGGCGCCTCCGAATCCTTCCGGATTAGGCAGCACATTGATGTCGAGTTCTGTTATCATTACCTTCACGCCACAGGCAGCAAAGGCATCAATGCTCTTCTCGTATTCCTCCAGATTGGGATAGTCTAATCCGTTGTGGCTCTGCATTCCCACGCCATCGATACGAAGTCCCTTTGCCTTCAGGTTCTTCACCAGGCGGCATACAGCCTCACGCTTGGCTGCTCCAGACATGGAGTAGTCGTTATAGTAGAGTTCGGCATCGGGGTCTGCCTCGTGGGCGGCACGGAAAGCAATCTCGATGAACTCCTCGCCCAACAAGTTATAATATGGCGACTTGCGGAACGAGCCGTCGTCGTTGATGGCCTCGTTGACAACATCCCATCCGAAGACCTGTCCCTTGAAATGTCCCACGACGGTCTTGATGTGCTTGATGAGACGCTCCTTCAGCACTTCCTTGGATGCGGGCATGGCGGTATAGCCATTGGTGAACCACCAGTCGGGAGCCTGTGAGTGCCATACCAGGCAGTGTCCGTTCACCTTCAGTCCCAACTGCCGTGCATAGTTGACAAACTTGTCGGCCACACGGAAGTCGAAGATGCCTTCTGCCGGTGCCAGCACCTCTGGTTTCATGCAGTTCTCAGCCACCACACAGTTAAAGTGCTTGGCAAGCACAGCATCTGCCTGTGGCACCTGTCCGTCACTCTGCCACTGATTAACTGCCGCTCCAATAAGGCAATACTTGCCAATGGCATCCTTCAACCCCTGCTGAGCCATAGATGCCAACGGCATCATGGCCAGACAGGATATCAATATCTTTATTTTGTTTTTCATTTGTGGCGTGCCTCTATTTCTCTGTTGATTTCGTCAAGTCTCTCATCGGTAAGAGGGTACTTATAAACCAGATAACCTACCACAACGAGAAGAATAGCGGGAATGATACATGTGAACCACAGTATTGCATTCTGCGCGATGTCAGAGTAGTTGGCCAGTTTCGGGTAATAAGCATTTACCGGTCCGCTGATAAACGATGCTAGGAACACCACTACGAAGATGCTGAGCACCAACTGCAGGCACTTGTTAGCCTTGAACTCCTCCCACATCTCGCCGAATGTGACAGGTTTATCTGGAGTTGTGGTGATATTCTCCTTGCTGCCCTTGAAGCAAAGCATCAGGAGGATGAAGCCTACGATGGCGAAGACACATGTAACAGTGAACCATGCGCTGGGCTCTACTGGCAGGGCAGACTGCTCTGTGGCGAAGTTAAATCCTATCCATCCCATAACCAGAGGAGTAATCCAGCCGGCAACGGAGAATCCTGCCTTGAAGGCTACACCTGCAAGCGCGTTTACCGTAGCGGCAGGACGGTTGCCCGTGCGATACTCCGCCTCGGTGATGACCTCAGGAACGAGAGCCCACATCAAAGAACCCACGAGGAGTCCGACACCTGTCATCACCTTTGCTATCTGCACGATGGTGTTGCAACTCTGAACATCGAAGAACTTGCCAATGACAAACAGAATGGCAAATCCCACAAGACCGATTGACAGGAGAGTGTAGTAAAGACCTTTCTTGCCCAGCCATTTCTTCAGTATTGGCATTGAGGGCAGTATGATGAAGGCAGGAATCGTTCCGATGGCCATGAATGTTGCCTGGTTCCAGTCTATTGCCGTATGAACGCACATAGCGAGTCCGATAGGGAAGCCAGCCTGAACCACAATCTGACCGATGTTGGCACATACCATTCGCGTTGAGGTGAGGATGAGCACCTCGTCGTTGTCGCGAGTCATACTTGCCATAATCGATCCGTAAGGTATGTTAACCACCGAGTAAATCATACTGAGCACCGTGTAACTCACTGATGCATACACAATCTTCAGCCACATGGGCCATGTGGCAGCCTGCGGAAGCATCAAAAGGCATGCAGCCACGGTGAGGGGGATACCACCGTAGAGAAGATATGCACGGTATTTGCCCAACTTGGGGTTGCGATTGTCGATATAGCGTCCTACCACCGGACTCCAAAAACAATCAATGAGTCGGACGGTAAGGATAAGTCCGCTGACAAAAGCAGGACTAATCTTCAACACCGTTGTCAGGTAAATCATCAAGTAGCACGCTACCGTTTGGAATATAAGATTTTGCGCCAGGTCGCCCGAGCCGAAGCCGATACGTTGGAGCCAAGAAAGTTTGTAGAAGCCTTTTGCTTCGTTAAGGGTTTGATTGTTTTCCATTGTTGTTAATTATTGTTTTTATAGTTATGCTCTGCGTTAAACTACTAAGAAATCCGTGTTCAAAGAATCAGAATTATTAGTGTTATTCTAAAATAATGGTGCAAATATAATCATTCTTGCGCACATCTACCATTCTTTTTGTTGCGTTTTTGTTTCTTTATGTCTCATTTCAATTTTTTACATATAATTTGTTGCAAAAGGAGGGTGCCAAATGTTTCATGTATGAATTTAATTTCTTAACTTTGCCGTGAAAATGCATGTTTACAAATCCTTTACACCATACAACTTATTAACCGTAGTAACCATAAAAGATGAAAAGACTGAAACATTTTTGTACGATTGCATGCCTGCTGCTCTTGTCGCTGATGATAAGGGCCGGAATGTCGCGGCTATACACCAGCGATAAGATGACAAGCAGTCTCATCGACTGTGTGATGCAGGACAAGTATGGCTTTATATGGATTGGAACAGAATACGGACTGAACAAGTTCGACGGTTACAGGTTTACACCTTATTTATATAATAAGGACGACAGCACCACCATCGTGGACAACGAGGTGGTGAGACTGATGAGCGACAGCGAGGGACGGCTGTGGGTGGGATGCACCTACGGTCTGGCGCAATATGATTACCATAACAACAACTTCCGCCGCTACCGCTTCCCGGGCAACGTAAGGCCGCGAGCCAACGCACTGCTCGAGACCTCAAACGGCGACATCCTCATAGGAACGGCGGGCGAGGGACTCTTTGTGATACGCAAGGGAGAAGACCATATAAGGAGGCTCGACTCGTTCGTGAAACGCGATGTTGACGAGTTCTACAGCCGTATCTTCGAGGACGACCAGCACCATCTGTGGCGTTCGAGCCACCTGGTGACGCTGACGCGCATCACAGTGAAGGACGGCAACCCCACAGAGTTTAAGGACTACGAGTCGCCTTGCGGTCCTCCGATGTCATTCATACGCACCGACAACCGCGGCTTTATCATCGTTTGCCACCACGGCATCCTGCGTTATGACTACAGCACAGGCGAGATTGACGATGCGGGATACGACCTCTCGGTGCTCTCTGACAAGGCTTCCATACTGAAGGCACGTCTCGACCGCGAGGGCAACCTATACCTCGGAACGGCAGGAAACGGACTTTACGTGATAAGGAAAGGCACCATCTCTGCCGAGGTTGTGAACAGCGAGAACAACGACTTCGACCTGACCTCCTCAAACATCAACGACATCATGGAGGACAAGGACGGCAACCTGTGGGTGAGTTGCTACAAGAAAGGACTCTTCCAGATGAGCCAGCACAAGGACCTTTTCGAGTCATACACCTTCGAGAAACAAGGACACAGCATCGGAAGCAGTGTTTCCTCGCTTGCTCTGGGCGACGACAACAGTATCCTCTGCACCGTGCAGAACTCGGGAGTCTATCGCTTTGACGAGAAGGGAAAGGTGAACCCTATGCCCAACACCCTGCCAACGGCGAACAACATCTACCGCGACAAGCGCGGCCAGTACTGGCTATGCTCGGAGAACAAGGTGAACAGATACTCGCCAGCCACAGGCGCCATGCAGACACAACTGGAAACAGACGGATGGGGACTGAACTGCATCACCGACGACTCGCGCGGCACCCTGTTCATCTGCAACTACGGAAAGGGACTCATCGTACACAACACCAACACCGGCGAAACACAGACTTACAGCATGCGCGACAAGGACAAGGCACGCGGAGTGCTCTGCAACGACTGGATAAAGGCACTCTACTACGACAGCCGCGGACTGCTGTGGATAGGCACCACGAGTGGCATCTCGTGCTTCGACCCGGAGAAACAGTCGTTCAAGTCGCTGGGATGGGACGTGCAACTGAACCATGTGCAGTGCTCCGCCATCAACGAGAACGACAAAGGCAATATATTAATAGGAACACACGAGGGAATGTTCATCTACCTCAGAGACCAAAACAAGGTAGAGCCTTTCAAGAACGCCGAGAAACTGTCGGACAAAATCATATACAGCATAACATTCGACCATGCCGGCGACATGTGGCTGAGCACATCAATGGGTATATGGCACTACAGTCCGAAAGACAAGCAGTTTATAGACCATATCAGCGGCAACGGACTCATCACCAAGGAGTATATCCTGGGCGCTGCGATACATACCGAAGACGACATGATAGCCTATGGCACCAGCGAAGGCATCACCACATTCTATCCAGAGGAGGTGAAGAAGCAGCACATGGAGATGGGCGACATCTACCTTACCAACTTCATCGTCGATGGCAAGCCGAAGGACTGCTTCCAAGACCACTTCAGCGTGCCGTACAACGAGAACAGTTTCACCATGGAGTTCTCGCTGCTCACATTCAGAAACGCCGACAACATCAACTTTGAATACCGCATCAACGGCGGCGACACATGGACTCCCACCGGTGAGGGGAACAACGCCATCTCGTTCAACAAGATGAAACCAGGCAAGTATGTCATCGAGGTGAGGGCACAGAGCAACGGCGTTTACTCGAAGAACACCAAGCAGATAGTGGTCAGGGTGAAAGACCCGTGGTACGCCTCGATATGGGCGTTCATACTCTATGGCATGGCGGCGGCGGGCATCATCACTCTCGGCATCTACTACATCGAGCGCAAGCGAATGATTGAGATGGAGGAGTCGAAGATGAAGTTCCTCATCAACGCCACCCACGACATACGCTCGCCGCTGACGCTAATCATGGGTCCGCTGAAGAAACTGAAGACCAAGGCGTTCGACGAGGAAAGCCTCAACGACATCGAGACCATCGACCGCAACGCGCAGAGGCTGCAACAACTGGTGAACCAGATTCTCGACGAGAGCAAGATAGACAAGAAACAGATGAAACTGCAATGCCGCGAGACCAACCTCGTGCAGTTCATCAACGGTATATATACGCTGTATCAGTACAACGCGCAGCAGCGAAACATGCACTACACCTTCGAGGTGGAGACACCCGAAGGCAGGGTTAAGGCACGCGAGGCAAAGCCCGTGACGGCATGGATAGACCGACTGAACTTCGACAAGGTAATCAGCAACCTGCTGAGCAACGCCTTCAAATATACCTTCGACGGCGGAGACATCAACATATTGCTTGCCGAGGAGGAGCGGAACGTGGTAATCAGAGTCATCGACAACGGCATCGGGCTGAAAGAGAGCAACACCGACAAACTCTTCGAGCGATTCTATCAGGGAAGCAACGCACGCGACGTGCATCTCGACGGCACCGGCATCGGACTGAACCTGAGCAAGGCAATAGTGGAACTGCACGGCGGAACGATAAAGGCAAACAACCGCACCGACGGCGTGCGGGGCACCGTGCTCACCGTAACTCTGCCCAAGGGGAAAGACCACCTGTCGCCCGACATGATTGAAGACACAGCACAGATTGCCGCCATCAACGCCGCCAATGCCAACAGCAAGACACGCGCCAACAAGAACTTCAAGATTCTCATCGCCGACGACGAGGAGGAAATTGCAAGTTACATACGCAACGAACTGGGCAACTGGTACCGCTTCGATGCAGCACCTAACGGCAAGGAGGCGCTGAAAGCACTGCTGACAAGCGACTACGACCTCGTGATTTCGGACATCATGATGCCCGAAATGGACGGCATAACACTGCTGAAGAACATCAAGGGCAACCCCAACATCAGCGACGTGCCGGTGATACTGCTCACATCGAAGGCAGAGGTGAAAGACCGCCTGGAGGGACTGCGACGCGGCGCCGATGCCTATCTCGCCAAGCCGTTCAGCATGGACGAACTGCATATCCTCATCGACAACCTCATCGACAACGTGCGCCGTCTGCGCGGAAAGTTCTCAGGAGCACAGCGACAGGAGGCGAAACTGGAGAAGATGGAGGTGAAGAGCAACAACGACGAACTGATGGACCGCATCATGAAGTGCATCAACGAACACCTCTCCGACCCTGAGTTCAACGTGGAGAAACTCACCGAGAACGTCGGAATAAGCCGTGCGCAACTCCACCGCAAGATGAAAGAGATTACGGGAATATCGGCTGGCGACTTCATACGCAACCTGCGTCTGGAACAGGCGGCGAGCCTCATACGCCAGCGTAAGATTAACGTCACGCAGGTGGCATACGCCGTGGGATTCAACAACCAGACCCACTTCTCGACGGTGTTCAAGAAACATTTCGGCATCACTCCATCCGAATATGCCGAGCAGAAGCACGACGACAGCGACGAGAGAGCCAACAACGCCGAAAGCAAGAACAACGCCGAAAGCGAAGATAACCCCGAAACGAAACAACAATAATAAACAAACACTAATGAAGAATTTGCTTTTCTTGCTCGCGACAATGCTGTACTGCATCGCGGCAAGCGCAGAAGACGGGCACGACCTGTGGCTGCGTTACAACGAAGTGAACAAGGCGAAAGTGACCGCTAACAAGCAGTCGGAAACAATCAACATCGCTATCAGCGAACTGAAACACTACTGGCAGGGGGCGAAAGTGCAACTCGTGGTGAGCGAGAACGGCGCTAAGGACGGCGCGTTCGCCATAAAAGGCACAAAGGACAACGTCACCATTGAGGCAGGAACCGACATCGGCGTGCTTTACGGGGCTTACGACCTGCTGCGCACTCAGGGCGAGGGGCAGTTGAAAAAAGACCTCACAAAGTTCTCGGCACCAGCCTTCGGCATACGTCTCCTGAACCACTGGGACAACCTCGACGGCTCGATAGAGCGCGGATATGCCGGCAACAGCATCTTCTGGAACGCAGGCAGCATCAACAACCAGATAATAACCCAATATGCACGTGCTAACGCCTCGCTCGGCATCAACGGCACAGTGCTGAACAACGTGAACGCCTCGCCGAAGATGCTCACTAAGGAGTATCTCGACTCAGTGAAGGTTTACGCCGACCTGTTGCGCCCATACGGCATCAGGGTTTATCTGAGCATAAACTTCGCATCGCCGATGGCGCTGGGCGAAACTAAGACCGCCGACCCGCTCGACAAAGACGTGGCGGCATGGTGGAAGGCGAAGGCAAAGGAGATTTACGCGCTGATTCCCGACTTCGGCGGATTCCTCGTGAAGGCCAACTCGGAAGGACAGCCAGGCCCGGGCGACTACAAACGCTCGCATGCCGACGGTGCCAATATGCTCGCCGACGCCCTGCAGCCCTATGGCGGCATCGTGATGTGGCGCTGCTTCGTCTATGGTGCCAACCACAAAGGCGAGGACCGCGTGAAGCAGGCGGTGTCGGAGTTCAAGCCTCTCGACGGCAAGTTCCGCCCGAACGTTATCCTGCAAACCAAGAACGGACCGCTCGACTTCCAGCCGCGCGAGCCTTACAGCCCTATCTTCGACCAGATTCAGGAGACGCCAAACATGGTGGAACTGCAGATAACACAGGAATATCTGGGACAGTCGCGCCATCTTGTATATCTCGCCACGATGTGGAAGGAGTTCTTCTCGTTTGTATCGCCAGAGAGTCTTGTCGGCATTGCAGGAGTGGCAAATATCGGCGACGACCGCAACTGGTGCGGACACCACTTCTCTCAGGCCAACTGGTATGCCTTCGGACGTCTGGCATGGAACCCGCAACTGTCGGCAGAGGAGATTGCCAAGGAATGGCTTTGCCAGACATTCACACAGGACGAGCAGTTTGTGAAGCCCATTACCGAGGTGATGATGGAGAGCCGCGAGGCATGTGTTGACTACATGATGCCACTCGGACTGCACCACATCTTCAAGTTCGACCACCACTACGGTCCCGAGCCTGACGGCTTCAAGGCGGAATACCCCATTGAGTGGTGCCCGGTGTATTATCACAAGGCAGATGCCGAAGGCGTGGGATTCGACCGCTCGTCACGCGGAACCAACGCCACATCGCAGTATCGCGAGCCTTACCGCAGCCTCTACGACAACATAGAGACATGCCCCGAGGAGTATCTGCTGTGGTTCCACCATGTGCCCTGGACATACAAGATGAAGAGCGGACGCACACTATGGCAGGAACTGAACATGCACTACAACCGCGGCGTGGAGAAGGTGAAACTGCACCGCGAGGCATGGAACAGGGCGTGGATGCACGTCGATAAACAGCGCTACGAGGAGGTTACGGAGCGCATGAACCACCAAGTGTATAACGCACAGGAGTGGCGCGACGTGTGTCTGAAGTACTTCCAGACGTTCAGCAAGCAACCCATCGTGGACTAACAATACTTTTTTTGCATTATTACAAGCGGCTTGTAACAGTGTTACAGATGCCTTGTAATGGCTTTACAAGCCGCTTGTAACACCTTTACAGACCGTCTGTAATCCCTTTACAAGATTCTTGGAACACCCTGTAATCTTATTACAGAACTTTCCAAAAAACGTGGAACGACTGATATTCAACAAATTATGAAGAAACTGCTATTATCTTTACTAATTCTCATCGGGGCGCTTTCATCGGGCGCTCAAGTCCCCTCAGTGTCTAACCTTTTCATTCTCGGGGGCGAATTGTCCAACTCTGCCGCCACAAGTGTCGAGGACATCGACGAGGTGATGCCGCGCATGGCAGCGATAGGACTGAACACCGTGCTGGTGCCTGCTTACTGGGACCTCATCGAGCCGACCGAGGGCACTTATGACTTCACACTCATCGACCGCGTCATCGACCGCGCCCGCGAGAACCGCCTGAAGGTGGTGTTCCTGTGGTTCGGCGCATGGAAGAACTCCATGAGTTGCTATGCACCGCTGTGGTTCAAGCAAGACACGAAGAAATATCCACGCGCCATGACCGCCGCGGGCAAGCCTCTTGAGATAGCGTCGTGCTTCTCTGAGAATGTGTTTGACGCCGACTGCCGCGTCTTCACACGTCTGATGGAGCACATTGCACAGAAAGACAGAGGCACGGGAACGGTGATTATGGCGCAGATAGAGAACGAGATTGGAATGTTGGAGGATGCCCGCGACCACTCGCCTCTTGCCGAGAAAGCCTACGACAAGAACATCCCCGCAACGCTGCGCACCGCACTGAAGAAAGACGGCAAGGCCGTAGCAGCGGGAAAAGCCACCTGGCGCGAGGCATTCGGCAACGACCCGTATGGCGAGGAATGTTTCATGGCGTGGCACTATGCCTGCTATGTGGAGCGACTGGCACAGGTGGCACGACGCATATACAACGTTCCGCTATATGTTAACGCAGCCATGAACAGCCGCGGACGCAAGCCGGGAGAATACCCCTCGGCAGGTCCGCTCGCCCATCTCGCCACGATATGGAAATGCGGAGCGCCCAGCATAGACATGCTCTCGCCCGACATCTACGACACAGGATTCAAGTCGTGGGCTTCGCAATACGCCTTCAAGGGCAACCCGCTCTTCATTCCCGAGACACGATGCTGCGAGAACAGCGGCGCACGGGCACTCTTCACCTTCGGCGAGTACGGTGCTGTGGGCTTCTCGCCCTTCGCCATCGACCAGTACGACGACCCCTCGAACATCACCAACGCCTACGCGCTGCTGCGCCAGATGCACAACTACATTAGCAACAACGCCAACAAGTCGCTCAGCGCTCAACGCTCAACACTCAACCATTGGGGGCTTCTCTTCGACCAAGAGGACAAGGAGCGCATCATAGAAGACGGCAACCACGTGCTCACATGCCGCCATAACTTCACCCTGCCGTGGGACCCACGCGCCACCGACGGCACCACATGGCCCGAAGGCGGGGCATACATACTGAAGATAGCGCCCATGGAATACCTCATCGCAGGTCAGGGGATAGTGGTGGAATTCAAGACAAAGAGCGAGAAAGAGCAAGAAGTGAAGAGGCAACTCGGCGAGGACGGCTTTGTGGAGGGCAACACCCAGGGCGGCAACAACAACGCCCCCGCCGTGCAGACACAACGGTTCCGCGGAAAGCGTCTCGGCATCGGTTATGTTGACCAAGTAAGCATCGGCGACGATGGCGCCATGAAATTCCTGCGCCGCGACAACGGCGACCAGGACCACCAGGGACGACATGCCCGCATAGGAGTGGGCGAATGGAAGATACTCCACGTCAAACTGTACGAGTATTAAAATTATTAGGAGTTAAGGAGTTAGGGAGTTAAGGAGTTAAGACAATGCATTGCAAGTCGTTCGCCATCAATACATGGCATTGCGCAAAAACCGATGTCTTAACTCCCTAACTCCTGTACTCCATAACTCCTTAACTCCTAACTCCCATAGACAAGAAAAAACACAACATTACACTCTGAAACGGAATATGAGAGTTTTTTGTCCAAAAGGGTATTATATATACACCCAATATGGTATTTGTGTTAAAAAAAAGAGTTAAAATTGCATTTTTGTAACATTTCACTTGCAAGAAAGGAAAAAAACTCTTAATTTTGCACTTTGGAACGTAAAAAAGTATCTTTATAATAATTAATAACACACAGAAAAGTCAGCATTTTATGAAATTAAGACTTTGTATGATCTTCGCCCTCCTCTCTCTATTCTTAGGGATGGCAGAGGCGCAAACGGTTGTCTCTGGTACTGTGACATCTTCAGAAGATGGAGAGCCCATAATTGGTGCATCTGTCGTCGTGAAGGGCACACAGGTAGGAGCAGCAACCGACTTCGATGGTAATTTCCGCATTACCACTCAAGTTAAGAATCCACAAATAGTAGTAAGTTATATCGGCATGGAGACCGTGACCCTTAAGGGTGGACAGAACATGAATATTGTTCTTCATCCCGATAAGGCACAGCAGATTGACGAAGTTGTCGTAACGGGTATTCAGAAGATGGACAAGCGCCTCTTCACCGGTGCTACGACAAAGGTGGATGCCGAAAAGAGCAAACTTGACGGTGTGGCCGACGTGACACGTTCGCTGGAAGGCCGTGCAGCCGGTGTCAGCGTGCAGAACGTCAGCAGCACATTCGGTACAGCACCTAAGATTCGCGTCCGCGGTGCCACCTCCATCTACGGTTCGTCAAGCCCGCTGTGGGTTGTTGACGGTGTCATCATGGAGGACGCTGTGAACGTAGGTTCCGACGACCTTTCTTCTGGTGACGCACAGACACTTATCGCCAATGCCATTGCTGGTCTTAACGCCGACGACATCGAGTCGTTCCAGGTGCTGAAGGACGGTTCGGCAACATCTATCTATGGTGCTCGCGCCATGGCAGGTGTGGTTGTTGTGACCACAAAGAAGGGACGTGCAGGACGCAGTTCCATCAACTATACCGGTGAGTTTACATATCGCCGCAAGCCAAATTACTCAGAGTATAACATCTCGAACTCTCAGGAGCAGATGGGTATTTACAAGGAAATGGCAGCAAAGGGATGGCTCGAGTTTGCCGCATTGGCAAACAGTTCGTCATCAGGTCTTTACGGTAAGATGTACTCTCTGATGAACCAGTACGACCCGGTAACAGGAAAGTTCGGACTTGAGAATACCACCGCAGCAATGAACCGGTTCTTGCAGGAGGCAGAGTTCCGCAACACCGACTGGTTCGACCTGCTGTTCAACAACAACATCATGCACAACCACTCGCTGAGCATCTCAACGGGTACAGACCAGGCAAACCTCTACGCTTCTCTCTCGGCAATGAACGACCCAGGATGGACAAAAGACAGCAAGGTGCAGCGCTACACCGCCAACCTTAATGCATCGTTCAACCTCTCGAAGAAGGTGACCCTCACCATGCGTACCAACGCTTCTTACCGCGACCAGATGGCTCCAGGTACTCTGAACCAAAGCGTCGATGTGGTTTCTGGTGCTGTGAGCCGCGACTTCGATATCAACCCGTTCAGTTATGCGCTCAACACATCGCGCACTCTGGACCCCAAAGAGACATACACCCGCAACTACGCTCCGTTCAACATCTTCGACGAGTTGAGAAACAACTACATCGACATCAACGTGATGGACGTGAAGTTCCAGGGCGAGTTGTCAATAAAGCCTATCACAGGTCTTGAGATTAACCTCTTGGGTAGTTACCGTGTTAACCGCTCTACCCGCGAGCACAACGTGCTTAACCATGCCAACCAGGCAGAGGCTTACCGTGCAGGACTCGACAACCCGAACATCATGTACAACAACACGTTCTTGTACACCGACCCAGACGAGCCCAACTCTCTGCCAGTGTCTGTGATGCCTGTAGGCGGTATCCGCATCAACAACTCAAACCAGGTGAAGCAACTGGACTTCCGTGGAACCATCAACTACAACAAGGTATGGAACGACACCCACATCTTCAACGCACTCGTTGGTATGGAGGCAAACCGCGCCGACTATGACGCCGAGGAGCACCAGTTCTACGGTGTTGACTTCGAGAACAGCCGCACGGTGAACTACAACACCGACCGCACGAAGCAGATGATTGAGGAAGGTACCGATATTGACAGTTTCGGACGTTCATGGAACCGCCGTCTGGCTTACATGGCAAACCTGAACTACTCTTACAAGGGACGTTACACCTTGAACCTCACCGGACGTTACGACGGCTCTAACCAGTTGGGTAAGTCGCGCTCTTCACGCTGGCTGCCAACAGGTAACATCAGTATGTCTTGGAACGCACACGAGGAGCCTTTCTTCCAGAAGTGGATGGCAAAGACTCACGGAGCAATGAGCCACGGCACACTGCGTCTGAGTTACTCTCTCGTGGGTGAGCAGACAAACGCTTCAAACGCGCTTCCTATCTTTGTTACCGACAAGATCTGGCGTCCTCAGGGCGGACAGCAGGAGACCGGTATCGGACTCTATCAGTTGGGTAACAGCGACCTGACATACGAGAAGAAGACCGAGTTCAACGTTGGTCTCGACCTCGGTTTCGTAAACAACCGCATCAACCTGGTGTTCGATGCCTACTGGCGTAACAACTACGACCTCATGGGATACATGAAGACCGAGGGTGGCGGCGGTGAAATCAACAAGTACGCCAACGTGGCAGAGATGACCTCGTCAGGTGTTGAGTTCACGCTGTCAACACAGAACATCGTGACCCAAGACTGGCAGTGGAACACCGACTTGACATTCTCTTACAACACCACGAAGATTACGAAACTGCTCTCTCAGAGCCGCGTCATCGACCTCGTGAGAGGTACAGGTTACACACGCGAGGGCTACGACCACCGCGCAATGTTCTCAATACCTTTCGTAGGACTTAACGACGAAGGTATTCCACAGATTATCAACGAAGACGGCGTGAAGACAACAACAGAAATCAACTTCCAGGAGTATGACAAACTCGACTTCCTGAAATACGAAGGTCCTACAGAGCCAAAGTACACCGGCGGTCTGAACAACATGCTGCGTTGGAAGAACTGGCGTCTGAACGTGTTCATCACCTACTCTTTCGGAAACAAACTGCGTCTCGACCCAATCTTCTCTTCAGCCTACTCAGACATGAGCGCCATGCCTAAGGAGTTCAAGAACCGTTGGGTGATGCCAGGCGACGAGAACTTCACAGACGTTCCGACAATTGCAAGCCGCCGTCAGGTTTACAACGACAACTACCTCGGCTACGCATACAATGCTTACAACTACTCTACCGCGCGTGTTGCCGACGGAGGATTCATCCGCATGAAGGACATCTCGCTCACATACGACATGCCTCACAAGTGGATTGCAAAACTCGGTCTGAGCACATGCTCGCTGAAACTCGATGCTACAAACCTCTTCTTGATTTATGCAGATGACAAACTGAACGGCCAGGATCCTGAGTTCGTCAACTCTGGTGGTGTTGCAACACCATTGTCTAAGCAGTTCACATTCACCGTACGACTCGGCATCTAAGCAAGTGAGATAACATTGACAAGAAACAATATAATATATAAGAATATAATGGAAAACAAAGTGTTATTAAATAAAGCAAAAAGGATGGCAAAAGATGGCGCGTTCTTCATGATTCTTGCCATAACACCATTCCTCGCATCTTGTAGCCAGTCATTTCTCGACCATCTGCCCGATGAGCGTACCGAGATAGACAACGAGACAAAGGTGCAGCAACTGCTCATGTCTGCTTATCCACAGGCAAACTACGCTTGGCTGTGCGAGATTACAGGCGATAACCTCGCAGACAACCAGGCACCACACATGCCTTCTAACCCCAACGACAAGCAGGTGTTGAGCCACTATAACTACTCGACATACGCACGCTGGGACGAGGAACTCTTCAACTTCAAGCAGGCATCAATGGCCACTTGGAGCGACTCTGACTCTCCCGGTTCTATATGGCAGCACTTCTACAACTCTATAGCATGTGCAAACTTCGCCCTGCAGGCCATCGACGAGATTACAGAGAAGAACGGCGGCGTGATGTCTGAGAACATGAAGATGGCACGCGGCGAGGCCCTTCTTATCCGCGCCTACGACCACTTCATCCTCGTGAACATCTTCTCACAGGCTTACAAAGACGCAGACCAGAGCCGCAGCGATGTCGGCGTGCCTTACGTTACAGAGGTGGAGTCGGAGATGGTGAAGCACTACGACCGCGGCAACGTGTATGACACTTACATGAAGATACAGCAGGACCTCGAGGAAGGTCTGAAACTGGTGAAGAACACATGGTATAACCGCAACAGCGGAGAGAGCCCTCTCAAATATCACTTCAACGAGGAAGCAGCACATGCCTTCGCAGCACGTTTCTACCTCTTCACACGTCAGTATGAGAAGTGCATCGAGCAGGCAAACATGGTGCTCTCAAGCGACCCAGCACAGTTGAAGAGTCAGATGATGGACTACAAGAAGTTCGACGACGCATCTTCGCTCGCTGACGACGGTGTCATCTGGCAGCACCCCGACCGTGCCAACAACCTGCTTCTGCTGACCACCTACTCTACCACAGAGCGCCGCATGTTCGGATACCGCTATTCTGTTTGTGGACCGAAGGCTCAGGAAGTGCTTATGGTACACAACAGCCCACTGTGGAGCGGATACATCGCTTCGCCACTCGTGCTGGTGGGAGCCAACCTCCTCTCTTCTTCTTATCGCGACTACGGATTCACTTCTGCCAAGATCTGGGAGCAGTTCCAATACACCGACAAGATTGCAGGCATCGGATATGCACACATGATTATCCGTGCATTCACTATCCACCAACTGCTGCTTGAGCGTGCAGAGGCTTACGCCATGACAGGACAGTACTCGCTCGCCGAGGCAGACCTCCTGGCTTACTGGAACAACCAGATTGACAACTTCTCTGAATCACAGTATAAGTCATACGTTTCTGCTGGCTATCTGAAGTATTTCACAGCAGACCTGCTCAATCGCATGTACAGCCCTGACGCAACAACACGACAGGAGTGGAACACCTTCGAGAACTGGGACTTCACCTCTGCAAATGTAAGCCCATCATTCGTTGTTCCTCACGATGCAATAAAATACATGAACTGCATCAACGACTTCCGCCGCTACGAGACATCATTCGAGGGACTCCGTTTCTTCGACCTCAAGCGCTGGGGTATGGAATGGGATCACGTGGTAGGTATCAACAGCGAAGTGCTGCACATGTCGGGCAAAGACCCACGCCGCGCACTCGAGCCAGCATGGGAAACCATCGCTGCAGGTCTGGAGCCGTCACGACCCACACAGTCGGCACAGAGCAGCACGTCTGAGTCATCGCCATCGCTCAACATCGAGGATCTCAAGATAAAGACCGACGAATAGTTGCACCAGACAGGCGTACATAATTCATATTAATCTCTATTGAAGAAACAACAAATAAAAACATAAGATATATGAAATCGAGACTTTATATATTACTCGTAGCGATGGCTGTCGTCAGCACCTTCACGTTTGTGTCTTGCTCTGACGACGACCTGGGGCCGTCAATCTTCGATACCACCGAGTATCCTCTTGACCGCTCGAACTATTCGTTCCCGCTCGACAGTTTCCTCAAGGCTGAGTTCCTGAAGCCATACAACGTGAAGGTAATCTACCGCATGGAGGATATCGGCTCAGACATGGACAAGAACCTTGTTCCTGCGGCATACGACAAGAGCGAGCAACTGGCTGTGCTCATGAAGTATCTGTGGTATGATGTTTACAAAGAATGTGCCGGCGAGCAGTTCCTCAAGGAATACAGCCCGAGAATCATCCACTGCATAGGCTCTAAGAGTTACAACCCGTCACAGGGTACAGAGACTCTGGGTGTTGCCGAGGGCGGTGTGAAGATTACTCTTTACAACGTGAACAACCTGAACCCTGCCGACATCGACTACATGAACGAGTACTTCTTCAAGACGATGCACCACGAGTTCGGACACATCCTCGACCAGAACCACCTTCGTCCTACAACATTCAACACCATCTCTAACACCCACTACAACTCACAGTGGTCAGACATGGCAGACTCTGTGGCAGCAGGACTTGGCTTCGTTTCGCCATACGCTTCAAGCGCTGCTGGCGAAGACTGGGTTGAGGTGCTTGCCAACTACGTTACACGCGACCCATTCAAGTGGGCACAACTGCTTAACTCGGCATCGTTCGACTGGGAGACAGAAGAGGTTGACGGCGTAAACGAATACACCAAGCGACTCAAGCCTGGTTGCAACCTCGACACCATCGGTTACTTCAAAGCCACAACGAGCGGAAAAGGTACCATCTACCGCCGTGCCTGTGTGCGCAACGAGAAAGACAATGTGGTGCTCGACGAGAATGGAGAAGTGCAGTGGACACACCTCAGCGGTGTTGACGGACGCGGCGTTATCCTGCAAAAACTCGACCTCGTACGCACTTACATGAAGGACAACTACAACATTGACATCGACCAGTTGAGAAACATGGTGCAGTCTCGTCAGTTCATCGTGAACAGCGATGGCACTTACGCCACCGACGAGTACGGACGACTCATCAACAACCTCACCAGTCCGTCGGCTGAAGACCCATCGCGCAGTGTCATCGATGTGCTGCTCGACCAGATCAATGTCTTTAAGTCTCTACAATAACAAGAAACAAATAAACGAAAAAGAATATGAAGAAGTTAGTTTCTCTTTCAATACTGTTAGTTACAGCGCTCGTCTTCACTGGTTGCGCCGGTGAGGAGGAAGCCATTTTCGACAAGCCAGCAGCAGAGCGACTCAACGAGGCAAGCGACCTATACTCGGGCAGACTGATGGCTTCGCCTAATGGATGGGCAATGCAACTCTACCCCACCTACGCTAACGAGGCACCATTCGGAAAGGGCTATCTTGTGCTGTGCGACTTCAACGATGACCACACCGTGAAGACAGCAATGAACAACGAACTGTCAAGCAACAACTATCTCGAGGACACCAGCCTCTGGGAAGTTATTGCAGACAATGGTCCAGTGCTCACCTTCAACTCATTCAACAAAGTGATGCACATCTTCACCAATCCAGAAGATGTTGGTCAGACCGAAGACGAAGATGAAACAGGAGAAGGTATCGGCGGCGACTACGAGTTCATCATTACAGACGCTCCTGCAGATGCTTCATACATCATGCTCAAGGGCAAGAAGCGCGGAACCTACAACCTGCTCACCCCAATGGAAGATGGTGTAGATTTCGAGGAGTACCTGAAGGACGTGAAGGCGTTCCAGGCTAAGATGTTCCCCTCAAACGCTCCTACATTCAACGTAATGAACAAGAACGGCGAGATGTATAAGATGGCTGGCGCAGACGACCAGATTCCTAACATCTACCCATACGACGGAGACGAAATCATCGACGAGTCGTTCAACCCGTTCCTCATCACAAAGTGGAATGGTGTCTATCACCTGCGCTTCCGCGACGACATCGCTGTTGGCGGAGATGATGGCTCAACTGTACAAGATTTCAGATACGATGAGTCGAAAGACATGTTCATCGCTGTAGAGAACGAGAACTGCACCATCGAGGGCGACAACCCACTGCGTTTCTTCACCCAGACCCTGGAGAACATGAACACCTCCACTCGATTCCAGTGGCAGTCATCATCGCTGATGTCAGACGCTTACAAGACTAAGTATGACGCACTCGTAGCAAACCTCGCCTCGAAGTCGCTCACACTGAGCAACCTCACTCTCAGAAAGTCTGGCGACGATTACATCCTGCGCGTCACCTACCGCAACAAGAACCGTAACACTACCGTTGACTATAAGTACAGCATCAGCAGCGAGGCTGACGGCATAACGATGACATACCAAGGCCCTGTTACAGCAGCAGGACAGAACACCTACGACCAATTGCCTGCACTGCAGGACATGATAGCGACACTCAACCAGAAGTTCACCATCTCGGCTGGTGAAACAGCGTTCAACCTGCGCACCATAAAACTCACCTCCGCTGCCGACCCAAGCATCTGGTTCGTGGTAACACTCTACTAATAACTAAATGCCGACTGCCGGGAGACGTGCAATGCGATTGCACAAATACATGGCATAAAGCAAGTAACATGACAACCACTTTGCACTTCTCCCGAGAATCGGAAATAAAATAAAAGGAAAAAAGTACAAATCAATTTATTAATTAAAAGTTTTCAATTATGAAAAAATCACTACTTTTCGCAGCAGCAATCTTAATCGCTGCTTCTGGTAACGCACAGGTGCTGCGTTCCCAAATGGAAACTGTAAAGCAACTGCCTGTCAACCACAATCTCAAGTTCAACAAGGCAGAAAAGAAGGCAGGTCCTCGCCAAAGCGCAACGACAGGAGTTTACTACATTGCTCCAGAAGGTGGATACTGGCTCTGTTTTGACCCATATACAGACATGGGATATGCAAATTCATACATATGCGTACCTGCATACACTCCTGTAACTCTCACAAACATGAGCAGCGGCAAAGGCTTCATTTGGACAATTAAAGGAAGAACAGCCTCTGCAGATAACATTGTGGATGGCAACTACGTAGTGGACGGAATACCTACTGGTTATATCGCTTATGTTCCAACCGTATGGAACGAAAACAAGACCGACTCATTCTGTCTTACCGATAACAGTGTTTACCATCTTAGACAAAATCCTGCGTATGAGGTTCAAGTTAGTCCATGCGACACAATTCTTTCTATGACCCCTGTTGACGACCATGCAGCCCATTGGTATAATGGTACAGCATACGGTCCTACAGCAGCATGGGGATTCCTCGACTCAGACAATATGTTTGGAACAGGAGCAGTAGAAGAAGGAGGTGTAACTTATACAAGTTTCGGAGTAGAGCAGGTTTTCAGCAAGCCTATAAGCCCACTTTACATCACCAACATCTTCTGCAAGGGTAACAGTTTCTCTACATCGCCTATTCCGAGTGGGACCACACTCACGGCTACCATCTACAATGTAGAGGAGGTTACATATTCTAACGGTTCTACCGGCAAGGTCGCTGGCGACCAGGTGCTCGCAACATTCACTGCAACGATAGACGACATCGTAGGCTTCACAGATGATGCAGACCACAAAGACACCCGCAACGGCAAGACCATCTATGAGGGTAACGTGATATTCAGCAACAGAGTGATGGATAGCATGGGCAACATCTCTGAAGAGCCTGTTGTCATTGACCAGGAGTTTGCCATCGTAATCACAGGTTTCGACCAGCAGGGTGTTGACCTCGGCGTTTACGGCTACCAGATCACTCCGGAAGAGGCAACCAGCCCATACGTTAGCGAAGGAGCCTTGTTGCTGTCAGACCCCAGTGGAAGAAATGTTTCATTTGGATTCTCTGCCCCAATAGCAGCCCAGGTTGGTATTATGGGAATGTACGACTATGTTAAAGTTGACCCATCTGCTACCGCAATCCGCATTTCTGACGATGGTACAACAAACACCAACGACACCTATCCTGGCGGAGTATATCTCGACGAAGAACAAACAAAGATTATTCAGG
This sequence comes from Prevotella sp. UBA4330, assembly GCA_002394385.1. GTDB lineage: Bacteria > Bacteroidota > Bacteroidia > Bacteroidales > Bacteroidaceae > Prevotella. Next base: position 56,187 of record DGTS01000036.1, on the reverse strand, counting down.
GCGCTATCGTGACTACAGGATGCCCATGGTATGACGCAACAACAGGCGACGAGAACTACTACTTCGACGAACTGCCTGAATGGATTACTGGATATGAGATTGACGACCAGTACTATGAGGACTATGGTCTTTACGTTATTACATTCCAGGCAGAGCCTATCTCTTCTGCCAACAACGCTCACAAGGCAGCAGGCGGCCGCAAGGCTACACTTAAGTTGATGGGCCGCGGTATGGAGGCAAAGATTCAGGTGCTCCAGGGCGATGCAGTTAACGCTATCGGGAAGGTTACAGAGGAAAGCGCAAGCAAGAACAACGCAATGTACAACATTGCTGGCCAGCGCGTCAACAACAACTACAAGGGTATCGTTATCCAGAACGGTAAGAAGTTCATCAACAAATAAATAGTTGACAGAACCCTTCGATAAGGACAAAAAATCTCATAAAGGCTCCGCCCTAAAGAGCGGAGCCTTTTTAACTTAAAAAAGAAACCTTGGCGACAACCGTCGCAACGCCTAAATACTAAATACTTGAACACGACAAATCAATAAAACACATTCATAATATGATGAGAAAACTATTCTTCACGATGTCGCTGCTTATGATAGTTGCTGTCGCCTTTGCCGTACCTGCCAAGCGAGGGCAATGGAGAAACATAACGCTTACCGACGGAAGCGTGGTAAGAGCCGAACTGTGCGGCGACGAGAACCTTAGTTACTATCGTGCTGCAGACGGACGCCTGTTCCTCTCTGAGGGAGAGAAGGTTTACCGTATGGCACAACCCGCAGAGGTGAAATCGCTCCGTGCCAAACGAAGTGCAGAGCGACACCAGATGAGAACGGCAGCAAACACGCAGCAGAACAAGGCTTCATACACGGGAGCAAAGAAAGGACTCGTTATCCTGACGCAGTTCCAGGACAAGTCTTTCCAGCCTGGCAACGACCAAGCACTTTACAACAGAATACTCAATGAGAACAACTTCTCACACAGCATAGGATTCATTGGTAGCGTGCACGACTATTTCAATGATGTCAGCGAAGGCCAGTTCGACCTTACCTTCGATGTGGTTGGGCCGGTAACCGTGTCGCACGACATGGAATACTACGGTGCCCGCAACGGCAAAAGTTCAGACGTGAGAGCCCCGGTGATGGTACGCGAGGCTTGTACATTGGCAAAAGACCTTGTCAACTTCGCCGACTACGACTGGGACAACGACGGCAAGGTTGACCAGGTGGTCATCGTTTATGCCGGTCTCGGCGAGGCAAACGGCGGTGAGGCAAACACCATCTGGCCCCACGAGTACTCCCTTTCCGGTTATTACGGAATTTACAACCTGCCGTACATCGACGGAAAACGCATTGACAAATATGCATGTAGTTCGGAGTTGCAGCCACAGACATGGGGATACGACAGCGAAGGCATAGTAGTTCCTACCTCAACGATGATTGACGGCATCGGAACTTTCTGCCATGAGTTCGGCCACTGCCTCGGACTGCCCGACGTCTACGACACAGAAGAAAGCGATGGACGCAACTTCGGAATGAACGCATGGGACATCATGGACCAGGGTTCTTACAACAACAGAGGCTTCTGCCCTGCCGGATACTCCAGTTACGAGCGTATGTTCGCAGGATGGAAAACCCCTATCACACTCGCCGAAGATACCGAGGTGACAGGAATGAAAGCGCTGTCCGAGGGAGGTGATAGTTATATCATGTATAACGACGCACACAAAGACGAGTATTTCCTTCTGGAAAACAGACAGCAGACAAAGTGGGACACTTACCTTCCTGGCAACGGACTGCTGATACTGCATGTTGACTATGACAGTGATGCATGGTGGCAGAATGTGGTGAACAACGACGCCGAACACCAGCGTTGCACCATAGTGCATGCCGACAACAGCGCCACCACCAGCGAGGCAGGATTGGCAGGCGACCCATTCCCCTACCGCTCAAACAATAGTTTCACCAATACCAGCAAGCCTGCCGCAACGCTGTTCAACAACAACACCGACGGCTCAAAACTGCTGAACAAGAGCATCACCGATATTACAAGAAACAGCGACAAAACAATCTCGTTCAACTTCACCAACAGCGGCACCAGCCCTGAAGATGACCTCGAAGAGATAGACCACACCGACGCCGTGTTCTACGAGTCGTTCGACCAGTGCAACGGCACCGGCGGCAACGACGGCGTATGGGAAGGCTCTGGCGTGGCTGTCGCAACATTCAAGCCCGACATGCAGGGCTGGGTATATAACGAGGCAAAGGGTGCTGACAACTGTGCACGCTTCGGAGTGAAGAAAGTGGGACAGTGCATGACACCTAAGTTCACGCTCAACGGCTCAACCACCTTCGCCTTCCGCGCTGCTCCTTGGGGCACCGATGCCACAACAATGAATGTGCAGGTGATTGGCGACGGCTCGCTCGACGTTAGCGACTTCACCCTGAAGACAGGTCACTGGACGTTATGCAAGACCACTATCACCGGCAACGGCGAGTTGCAGTTGAAGTTCACTCCAGGCAACCGCATGTTCCTCGACGAGGTGGTAATACAGAAGGTAGAAACAGTTGACGGCATCGAGAGCGTTTACGCATTACCCGAGACCGACGGCAACAACCAGATGTATAACCTCTCTGGTCAGAAGGTTGACTCTTCTTACCGCGGCATCGTCATCATCAACGGCAAGAAGGTGATTGTGAAGTAAACGTTAACGGAAACGATAACGATAAAGAAAACGATAAACGATAAAATGCCGGGAAGTCACGATGGGCTTCCCGACATTTTTATACATAAACTAACGCGAGTTCGACAAAAACTTTCCTAAATGGTTCCCCGCCCCTGTAGGGGAGGGGTTAGGGGTGGGGTCAGTGATATAAAGACAATGATATGGAAGATGTCGCGCGTGGACAAAAACGCTGATCCCACCCCTGCCCCAAGCCTCACCCTTAACCCCTCTACAATGGGCGAGGGGAACTTACTGGGTCGGGGAGTCTTTTGGAATATGGAACAATATTATATAATTAAACTCTTACAAATGGAATCGTTTTACGGAAGATTGGGTTTGCGATGGGCGTGTTTCAAGATCCGAGACACCGCTTGCACTTCTTCACCGCAACGATGGTCCAGGCGGTGAAGGCTATGCGGAGAGCGATGGGCATGTCGATGGGCATTATGCCGAGGAAGAATGCGAGTTGCGCCTCGAGTAGAGCCAGTGTCTGTCGGCGGTTGACGTTTCGCTCCAGTTGCTTGCTGTAGAAGTCGGTCACAAGGTTCATCACGCTGTCATAGGTGTTAGCCACTCTCTTTGCTGCTGTGAGCATGCCCATTATCATGGTGCTGCTGCTCGTTGTTGCTGTATTGTTCATTGCTTATATATTTATGTTTTCTTGTTTCTGCTGCAAAAATATATACTGTTTGTGCACAATAAGTTCACTACTTCAACGTTTTTAGTTAAAAAATCATATAGAAATGCTGAAACAATACTATTACGAGGGAGTGATTGAGGCAGGCTGCGACGAGGCGGGACGCGGCTGTCTGGCTGGCAGCGTGTATGCTGCGGCGGTGATTCTGCCTCCCGACTACGTCAACGAAGACCTCAACGACTCGAAGCAACTGACCGACCGGCGGCGCAAGATGTTGCGCGAACAGATAGAGCGCGACGCCGTGGCATGGGCTGTGGGCATAGTAACGCCGGAAGAGATAGACCAGATAAACATCCTCAACGCCTCTATTCTCGCCATGCACCGGGCACTGGACCAACTGAAGGTGCGGCCCGAGGCGGTAATCGTTGACGGCAACCGCTTCAAGCCATACACTCCCCCACTGCCCAAAGGTGCCAAGCCGCTGCCACACACGTGCATAGTGAAGGGCGACGGGAAGTACCTGTCCATTGCGGCGGCAAGCATCCTTGCCAAGACCTATCGCGACGACTACATGGACCGTCTTGCCGAGGAATACCCTCAGTACGACTGGCTCAGCAACAAGGGCTACCCCACCAAGAAGCACCGCGAGGCAATACGCCAGTACGGCATCACACCATATCACCGCAAGACATTCAAGCCCCTCCCCGACCCTCCCCAAAGGGAGAGGGAGTTGGAGATACCGTTTTAGAATGACGAATGTAGAATGACGAATGTGGAGTTGTCGCCTGCGGCGATTAACAATTACTAATTACGAATGTTGAATTACGAGTTATTCTCGCTACGCTGCGATGAAGAATTAAGATTTCGTAATAAATAATGTAACTTATATACTAATTGCCCCCGTTGCTAATGACTCCCCGCCCCTGTAGGGGAGGGGCAGGGGTGGGGTCAGTGATATTGAGGAAAGGAGATAGAAAGATATGGAAGAAGTCGTGTGCAGATATAAACACTGACCCCACCCCTATCCCCTCCCCTACAGGGGCGGGGAAAGAACTCAGCATTTATAATTCAAAACTCGTAATTCAACATTCAAAATTAGTCATTCATAATTCTTCATCGCAGCGAAGCGAGAACAACTCGTCATTCGTAATTCCAAACTCGTAATTAAAATTAACTATGCGTCACGACAAACTGGAAAGAGAACTCAATCTGCTGCTGCTACTGGCAGGCAACAGAGGATATACTTCCGAGCAGATATGCAACAAGATGGGCATCAGCCGCAGAAACTTCTACTACTATCTGGAGTTCTTCCGCGACTGTGGCTTCATCGTGGAGAAGGTGGGCGGCGTGTTCAGCATCGACCGCCAGTCGCCGTTCTTCACCCGACTGCAGGAGCGCATCGACTTCACCGAGGACGAGATGCTCACCGTGAGACGGCTCTTGGAGGCATCTAACAAGAGCGATGCCATCACCGCCAACCTCATGAAGAAACTCGACCGTTTCTATGACTTCAACATACTTACGGACAATGAGTTGCGCGAGCAGTCGGCACATAACGTCTCCGAACTGCACAGAGCCATCAAGTTCAAGCGCATGGCGGTGCTCCATCGCTACACATCGCCCCACAGCAAGACGGAGCAGGACCGCCTGGTTGAGCCGTTCATGCTGATGAACAACAACAACGAGGTGCGCTGCTACGAGCCGCGGTCGGGGATGAACAAGACTTTCAAGGTGTCGCGCATGGCCGACGTGGAGGTGCTCGACGACCAATGGATGAACGAGGAGCGCCACCGCATGATGTACACCGACATCTTCATGTTCAGCGACGAACAGCAACAAGAGGTCGAGATGACGCTCGGACCGCTGTCCTACAACATACTGAAAGAGGAATATCCCGCATCGGCGAAATATATCACCGCCCTTCCCGAGAGACGCTGGCTGCTGCGGCTTCCCGTATGCAGTTATGCCGGCATCGGACGTTTCGTGCTCGGCCTTTACGACGACATCAGCGTGAAGGGCGACGAGGGTTTCCTGAACTACCTGAAAGAAAAGATTGAGAACATGAAAAGCCATCCCTAAGATCGCGTTCCGACGTACCTCGGAATGCAACAAATATCAACTGTCATTCTAAAAGATATCAAACGGGGAGACAATGTTATTAACTTTGTTGAACAAAGTTATTAAGATTGTCGAACAAAGTTAATAAGATTGTTGAACAAAGTTATTAACTTTGTTACCCCACTTGTATCTTATTGGAATCCAAGTAGTTACAAGAGAGGGCCTTAAAGGGTGTTGGGTGAGGGGGTGAGAGGTGTTGGGTGAGAGGTGATAAGTGTTGGATGGGGGCGTCTGGAAACGTTATAAATCCATAATTTTATGGCTTATTGATGTTGTATATAAAATGAATAATGTATCTTTGCACGGAAAATTGCTAATTACACAGACAAAAAACACATTTCGACAATGAAGAAAATATTTCTTGGGTTGGCGCTTCTGCTGACCTCACTTACCATTTCTGCCATGCCTGTAAAGAGGGGACAGATGGCAACGCTAACGCTCGCCGATGGCACACAGGTGGTGGCCGAACTGCGCGGCGACGAGTTCGGACACTACTATGAGGCTGCCGACGGCCGCGTGTTCGTGGAGTCGGCAACTGCAGATGTTTACGAAGAGACTGATAAAAGCATCATTATAAACAAGGCGAACACTCGCAGGACAGCGCGCAACGCTAAGCGCGCAGAGCGCCGCAATGCCCGTCATGAAGAGTTTGGTGTGCCAACATCATACACAGGCTCGAAGAAGGGAATCATCATTCTGGTGAACTTCGCAGACAAGACATTCAATGCAGCCAACGACCAAGCATACTTTAACAACATCGTGAACACCGAGGGGTTCAACGACGGAAAGTTTAACGGCTCGGTACACGACTACTTCACTTCGCAGAGTAACGGCAAGTTCGACCTTACCTTCGACGTGGTGGGACCAGTGACTGTGGCTCATGACTATGCTTACTACGGCCAGAACGACTCTCAGGGCGATGACCTGCGCCCGCAAGAAATGATTGTAGAGGCATGCAATCTCGTGAATGATCAGGTTGACTTCAACGACTACGACTGGAATGGTGACGGCGAGGTGGACCAGGTTTACGTTATATATGCCGGTAAAGGTGAGGCTGACGGCGGTGGAAGCAACACCGTATATCCCCACGAATGGGAACTCTCGGCAACTTATTCCGACTTTGACATCGATGGAGTGCACATTGACACCTATGCCTGCGGACCGGAACTGAACGGCAGCGGACAGATAAACGGACTGGGCACGATATGCCATGAGTTCTCTCACTGCCTCGGGTTGCCCGACTTCTACGACACCCGCCCCTCAGGAAGAAACTTCGGCATGGACACATGGTCGCTGATGGACTATGGATGCTATAACAACGACGGATACACCCCATGCAACTACACCGGTTACGAGCGAATGTTCTGCGGATGGGTGGAGCCGATAGAACTAATCGAAGACATGCAGGTAACGGGCATGAAGTCGCTTGATGACTACGGCGACGTTTACATTATGTATAACCCTGCACATCACGACGAGTACTACATCCTGCAGAACATACAGCAGAAAGGCTGGGACCTCTATGCCGAAGGCAAGGGACTGATGATACTGCACGTTGACTACGACAAGGAAATATGGCAGGCAGACGAGGTGAACAACACCACGTCGCGACAGCGATGCACCATCTTCGCCGCCGACAACAAGTTGTCAACATACAACACTTATGGCGACCTTTTCCCATACAACTCGAACAACAGTTTCACAAACACCACGACTCCCGCCGCAAAACTCTACAACGCGAACACAGATGGCACGAAACTGATGAACATCGAGATTACTGGCATCACGCAGAAGAGCGACGGCACGATAGAGTTCAACTTCGTGAACAACAACAATGGCTCAATTACGCCGCAGCCACAGGGCGATGTGTTCAGCGAGACATTCGACAAGTGTAAGGGCACCGGCGGCAATGACGACCAATGGAAGGGCACCATCGCCTCATCGGGCTTCGACCCCGACAACACTGGTTGGGAGGTGACACAGGCATACGGCGGCGACAAGTGCGCCCGCTTCGGCACAGGCAAGAAGACAGGCATAGCCACAACACCAGAGTTCAGCGTTAACGGCACGGTGACGATGACGTTCAAGGCGGCACCGTGGGGCACTGAGGGCGGCGCAATACAGTTGTCAACGACTAACGAGGGCATAACACTGTCGCAGGAAGCATTCGAACTTGACAACGAGACATGGAACGAGTGCACCGTCACTCTGACAGGAAACGGCTACACCGCACTCACCTTCATGGCATCGGGCAACCGCTTCTTCCTCGACGACATCAACGCAATGCAAGAGTCAACGACCACCATCAGCATCGTCACACCGCAACGCGCAGCAGAGAGCCGCCGCATCTACAGCATCGACGGCCGCTATCTGGGCACCGACTTCGACCGCCTCGCGCGCGGTATTTATATAATAGGTGGGAAGAAGGTGGTTAAATGATTTAGGTAATTATACAATCAGACCCTACAACGGGATAGTGTTCCGGAAAATGCCGTACGCTACGTTTCCCCTCCCATAAAGTCCCCCTCGCCCTTTGGAGAGGGGATAGGGGTGAGGGGTGGGGTCGGTGATATTTACGAAGTCGTGTGGGTATTAAAGACGCTGACCCCACCCCTACCCCTCCCCTACAGGGGCGGGGAGTCATTCGAAAAGAGGTAAAATAGTATTTAATTATAATAATTAAGGAGTTCAGGAGTATAGGAGTTCAGGAGTTCAGACAATAGACTTGGCAATTGACTTGAGATTGCACTGTTGTCTGAACTCCTGAACTTCTGCACTTCTTAATTCCTGCACTCCTGAACTCCCGAACTCCTAAACTCCTAAAGAAATCACTTCCTCAATTTTCTCACTGCTTTCTCCAGGCTCTCGGTAGGTTCAATGATGTTGTAACCCGACCAGAAGTCTTCGTCGAGCGTGTAGGAAGCGGTGTCATAGAGAGACGAGTTCTTGCTGTATGCTGCGCGGCGCGCTATTGCCTGTTCTGGCGACTCGTCGCGGTCGGTCACCACGACCTCTGAGACAGCAGTGAAATTGGTGTTGAACAAGCGCCGTTTCCAGTCGCATGCGAAGCGGAAAGTGGAACGTATATAATTCAGACGTGTCACCCCGTTCTCGTATTTATAGTTCACCAAGAGCGTTTGCTCGCGCGGTTTGAAACGCAGTCCTAAAGGTTTTTTCAGAAGCATAAACTGGGTCGCGAGGTCACGATTGCTGACATCGAGACTCAGTTCTATGCGTGTGAAGGCAAGCGTTTCGCGGTCAACATAAACCTTGCCGTAGTACAACGGACGGTCGATAGTCACCCCTGGCTCCAGTTCGATGACATACTGCATGCGGTCGTCGATAACCGTTGGCGTCCCCATTTTCATTGAATAGAGTTCGAGTTCTTCGCGGTTCAGCAGGAACTCGCGGTTCTTCACGAGGTCGAGTGTGACGGCGAACGTCGGTCCTCCCAGCACCTTCACGCTCAGAGTGTCGCTCGCCTTCGGGCTGAGCAGGCGGCGGTCTTTCACCACCGACACGCGGTCGCCGATGCTGCGATGTGTATATGCGGTCTTATAGAGGTCGGTCACGGCCTCGGCAATATAGATGTACTTGCTGCGTTTCTGCGCCGTTTCGCGATAGAAGCAGCGGTACATCTCAGGACTCGTGATGTTGTTCTCCTTCACTTTGTCCAGCGCTGTGGTGAGTATTAGCATCGGGTCTGCCGCCATCACCAGCACCTCCTTCAGTTGCACTGTGTTCGGCACGAGCCGTATTACCAGCGGTTTGCCGTCGGCAGGAACACTGGTACGGCGCGAGTCGTACCCCACGTGGCTCACCATCACCTCTTTCGGCGGCTCGTTAGTCCTCAGCACGAACTCGCCATCGCTGTTTGTCACCGTGGAATAGCGCTTCCCTGGTATCGATACACTGACGTACTGGAGGCGGTGCCCACTCTTGGCGTCGCGCACCGTTCCCCTCACCTGATAGCGCAGCAGCAGCGAATCGCCCTGTGCCATCGCCGCCGAAGGCATCAGCAGGGCAAGCATCAACGGCATCAGCAGCGCCAATAACGAAAATCTATTTTGCTCTCTTCCCATCACTTTCCGTTTTAGTTTTATGTTGCAAATATAATTAAAATTCAACATATTACATCATTTTTGTCTTATATTTTTCATCATTGCACATTTAGTGCAGCCTTATGACACATTTAAACACAAATTATTTGTACCTATGCAGCCTCCTACTGCAAAACAGACAAATAACTTTTAGTTATATAGAAAATTTATGAGAAGCGTTATCATGCATCTTTGGTTTGTTGTGCTGATGTTGTGCAACTTCCTTGGCTCCAACATTGAGGTCAAGGCACAAGCCATAATGCCCGACAATGCCGACCACAAGGAACAGGTGTGCCGCCACAGCGACCTGCTACACAACATGGCGGAAGAGCCGCGCAACCCCGTAGGCTCGTCGCTCACGTCGTCGGTGCCGACACATCGCGTTGCTTCTCACCGCACCGTTCGCCTGCTGCCCACCCACGGCGGCAAACCCAGCACCAAGTCTGGCCGCTGGGCAACGGTTAGTTTGTCAAACCTTCAGAAGTATGTGCCTGTATGCCAGTACCTCCGTCTCGTGGTGCCTAGCATGGGCTTTGCGTCTCCTCGCCATTATTACGTCATAGCGTTGAGACGCATTCTTTGTTAACTATCGCCCTCACTTCGACACAGATGAAGGGAGGAATACTTCAAGTTTAACAAAGAAAACATATTATCATGGCAAATATAAAGAGTTTGCAGATGTGGAACACCATCTGCTCTGATGCTCATGTGAGCGTCAGCAAGTCGCTGTTTGGTCTGCGCACCACAGCAACATACACCCCGACAAACAGTGTAATAGAAGCCCGCACCATAGAACTGTCGCGCGAAGACGGCGAGCACATAAAGCACATCCTCACCGGCTCGCACAAGAATATGGCAGAGGCAATAGGCGATTTCCGTCCCAAGGCAGCCACATACGGCAACTATATGGCTGAGGTTTGTGCCTCGCGCGACGGTGCCTTTGTTGCCGTTCTGCTTCTGCAGTTCCTGCAACTGAGTTACGAGGCGGTTACCGACGTGCTAATCTTCGAGGGCGACGATGCCCGTGCCGTAAAGCAAATGTTCTGACACGACATATTAAAGCGCTGCCACACAAAATACTGTGGCAGCGTTTTTTTACACTATATTACTTTAAAACGAAAATATTTTGTACCTTTGTGCCCAAATATATTCAAAGCAATGGAACAGAAGAAAAACTTTAAGCGCACACTGGTCACATCGGCACTGCCATACGCCAACGGCGGAGTGCACATCGGACACCTGGCTGGCGTGTATGTGCCTGCCGACATCTACGTGCGCTATCTCAGACTGAAGAAACAGGAAGTGGTATTCATCGGCGGCTCTGACGAGCATGGAGTGCCCGTGACAATGCGTGCCCGCAAAGAGGGCATCACACCGCAGGATGTGGTTGACCGCTATCACAAGATGATTAAAGACTCGTTCGAGGAGTTCGGCATCTCGTTCGACATTTACAGCCGCACCACAAGCGAGACACACCATAAGTTTGCATCCGACTTCTTCCGCAAACTCTATGACGACGGCAAACTGGTGGAAGAAACTACCAAGCAATATTATGACGAGGAGGCAAAGCAGTTCCTCGCCGACCGCTACATCACCGGCGAGTGTCCCTATTGCCATAACGAAGGGGCATACGGCGACCAGTGCGAGAAGTGCGGACGCGACCTCTCGCCTACCGAACTCATCAACCCGAAGAGCACCATCAGCGGCTCGCAGCCAGTGCTGAAGGAGACAAAGAACTGGTATCTGCCGCTGAACCAGTGGCAGGACTGGCTGAAGAAATGGATTCTCGAAGGTCATAAGGAGTGGCGCCCCAATGTTTATGGACAGTGCAAGTCGTGGCTCGACATGGACTTGCAGCCACGCGCCATGACACGCGACCTCGACTGGGGCATCCCCGTTCCTGTGGAAGGTGCCGACGGAAAGGTGCTGTACGTATGGTTCGATGCGCCCATCGGCTATATCTCTAACACCAAAGAACTGTGCGAGAGCAATCCCGAGCGCTGGGGCACATGGCAGAAGTGGTGGCAAGACGAGGACACCCGACTCATACACTTCATAGGAAAAGACAATATCGTGTTCCACTGTCTCATCTTCCCAGTGATGATGAAGGCGCACGGTGGATATATCATGCCCGACAACGTGCCGGCAAACGAGTTCCTCAACCTCGAGAACGACAAGATTTCGACATCGCGCAACTGGGCAATATGGTTGCACGAATATCTCGTTGACTTCCCTGGCAAGCAGGATGTACTGCGCTATGTGCTTACAGCCAACGCACCCGAGACGAAGGACAACAACTTCATGTGGAAGGACTTCCAGGAGCGTAACAACTCGGAACTGGTGGCCATCTATGGCAACTTCGTTAACCGCGCGCTGCAACTGACGAAGAAATACTTCGATGGCGTGGTGCCTGAGTGCGGCGAACTGCTCGACGTCGACCGTCAGGCCATCGACGAGTTTAAGGATGTCAAGGAGAATGTGGAACAGATGCTCGAACAGTTCAAGTTCCGCGATGCTCTGAAAGAGGCAATGAACCTGGCGCGCATCGGCAACCGTTACATCACAGAATGTGAGCCATGGAAGGTGGCAAAGACCGACATGGAGCGCGTGAAGACCATTCTGAACATCTCGCTGCAACTGGTGGCAAACCTCTCTATCGCCTTCGAGCCGTTCCTGCCGTTCAGTTCAAAGAAACTGCGTGGCATGCTCAACGTCGATACCTTCGACTGGGAGCAACTCGGAAGCACCGAGATTTTGAAGCCAGGTCATCAGTTGGCTGAGCCATCACTGCTGTTCGAGAAGATTGAAGACGACACCATACAGGCACAACTCGACCGTCTGGAGCGTATCAAGAAAGAGAACGAGGCAGCCAACTACAAGGCAGAACCCGTGAAGGAGAACATCCCGTTTGATGTTTTCGAGAAGATGGACATCCGCGTGGGCAAGGTGCTCAAGTGCGAGAAGGTTAAGAAATCGAAGAAACTATTGCAGTTCACCATCGACGATGGCAGCGGCACCGAGCGCACCATCCTCAGTGGCATAGCAGCATATTATGAGCCCGAACAACTGACAGGCAAGCAAGTGTTGTTTGTCGCAAATTTCGAGCCTCGCAAGATGATGGGCATCGAGAGTCAGGGCATGATTCTCTCTGCTGTTGACTCTGACGGCTCTCTCCACGTCACCTCCGTTCTTGATGAGGTGAAGCCTGGCAGCATTGTTGGATAAAAAAGAAGGTTGAGGGTTGAAAGTTGAGCGTTGAGCGAATATAGTACTAAGAAAAGACTAATATCGCTCAACGCTCAACTTTCAACCCTCAACGCTCAACCCTTATTCCTCTCCTCCTCCGAAGTTATTATTCTGTTGGAAGTTGTTATCTTGCTGGAAATTGTTGTTCTGCTGGTCGTCCTCCTGTTCGTTACCTTCGGCGCCTTCAGTCTTCGATTTCTTTTTCATATTACCGAAGTTCCATGTTATATTGATGTTAGCACGCCGTCCGCCGCGCCAGTTGCGCTGATGACGTGAGAAGGTATCGCTGGAGGTGAATATCTCGAAATGACGGCTGTCGAGCAGGTCACGCACATTGACCGATATCGCGAGTTGCTTGTCGAAGAATGTCTTGCGTATGCCGAGGTCCATGCCGTACATCGGCTTGCGGTAGCCCTGTGTCACGACCTGGCGCGAACGGTAGTTACCCGTCAACTGCACACTGATGTCGTAAGGCAGTCTCACAGACGCCATCATACGTCCTGTCCACGAGAAGTTATGGTCTTCTTCGCCAGTGATTGTCTGTCCCTCGATATCGAACTTGAAGCCGTTTATCTTATAGTAATATGCGTTGAGCGTTGTTGTGAGGTCAACAATCTTGAACAATCTGTTCTTCAGCACCATCTCGATACCTGTGCTCAGGTTCTTAGCCACGTTCATTGTTGTCTGGTACATCAGGCCATCGCTCTGGCTCTGATACCTTATGCGCTGCATCACGTCGGTTGTCGGACGATAGTATGCCGATAGCGACAGTGTGTGCTCTGTCCACTGCTTGAGATAGTTCAGTGCGAAAGAGTTAGAGTATTCCGGTGTCAGATAAGGGTTTCCGAACTCCACCATCGAAGCGTCTCTGGTGTTCTTGAACGAGTTCAACTGTCCTCCCCACGGGCGGCGCAGACGACGTGTATAGTTCAGTTGCAACTGCTGCGTCGGTGTGAGTTGGTACGAGATGAACACACTTGGGAACAGTTGGAAGAAGTCTTTCTTGAACGGTGCCTCGCGCTTTGTGGCATCATGCTCCTGGTCCCAGTCATAACTCTCAGTGTTCACACGCCAGTATTCGCCGCGCAGACCTCCCATGACGCCAAATTTGCCGAACTGCAGCGACGCTGTGGCATACAGCGCATGGGTGTCTTGGTCGTAGATGAAACGATTGAAGTAAGCCTTGTCCTCCTCGAGGTTTTCACCGTTCCACGACGAGTAGTCAATCCACGACTCCTGCGGGGTGTTCTCGTGAGAGAAACGTCCGTTATATCCTGCCTGCAACTTGAAGATGCTTGTTATCTGGTTCTCGTAGTCCACCTTTGCCTCCCACGAGCGGTTAGAGACGAACATCGGGCGATACTGATAGTCGTATGTGGTGGCGAGAGGCTCAAAGACAGTGGTGCTGTCCTGATAATAGTTAAAGTTGTCTCCGAACCAGCGGTTATATCCCACCATCACATCCAGTTTGTGCTGCGCGCTCCATGTGTGGTTGTAGTTCATCTCGCCGTGGAAGAAATGGTTGTTACCGCGCGAGCGTGTCAGTCGGTCCATCACTTTGGTGTCTGCCGCAGCACCAATCACACCATAGTGATACAGCGTGCTGTTAGAGCCGTTGCGGCCGCCTATCATGCCCATTCCGCTCAGCGTGAAGTCGTCTTTCTCTGTTGCATGCCATGTCACGCCGGCACGCATGAAGACGTTGTTGCCCTGGTCGCGGTTCTTCGAGTCATAGTTCTGGTATTCGTTGGTCTGCAGGTAGTTCTGCTTGCTCCATCCTCCGCCCTGATGATTGCGTCGATGACGGTATCCCACGTTAGCGTATGCGTCGAACTTCGGACTCGAATAGTTGATGTTTCCGCTGGCATTGGCACCTCCGTTGGTGTTTCCTCCCACCTGCAGCGAGCCGTAATATCCCGCCTTGCGGTCTTTCTTCAGCACAATATTGATAATGCCGGCACTTCCCTCGGCAGAGAATTTTGCCGAAGGATTGTCTATCACCTCTATTCTCTCGATGCTCTCGGCAGGCAACTGCTGCAATATCTCGGCACGGTTGTCGGTGGTCAGTCCGCTTGCCTTTCCGTTTATCCACACCTCCACGCTCTCGTTTCCGCGCAGCGAGATGTTTCCGTCGTTGTCAACCTCCACCGAAGGAATGTTCTCCAGCACGTCGCTTGCCGAGCCACCGGCATTGGCTATCTGCTGGTTCACGTCGAACGACTTACGGTCAACCTCCAGTCGCATCGACGACTGCTGTCCTGTCACGGTGACTTCCTTGAGCATGGTGGCATCTTCCTGCAAATAAAGTTTATGGAAAGTGTGTGTAGGCTTGGCGCTTGTGAGTGTGAATTTCCTCGTCAGAGTCTTATACCCCACGTAAGAAACCTCCAGTTGGTAGGTGCCAAGGGGCAATCCCCCCACCTTGAAGTCACCTTCAATATCAGTGACTCCACCGTCAATAGTTTTCGTACCAGCAGCGTCTTTCACAACAACAGTAACGTATGGAAATGACTCGTCAGTGCTTTTGTCTGCTACTTTACCTTTTACCGTTCCACTTTGTGCAAACACACATAGAGTGCTTGTCATCAACAAGCACATCATAAAAAAGATCTTCTTCATAATTGCTTCTTTGACGCATGCAAGCATGCGATGGTTTAATCGTCTGCGATGATTTTTTACAAAAACAAAATATGACCTCTCAAATTTGGAGATACGGCATAAAAGCAGTAACTTTGCAACCGCAAATGCGGCTGCATGCGTTTCTTAGCCCCGCAGTTGCGCGACAATGATGGTCCCTTAGTTCAATGGATAGAACAAGTCTCTCCTAAAGATTAGATCCGAGTTCGATTCTCGGAGGGACCACCATGCAGTTATTTGACGATTTCACTATTTAATGATTTGTTTTTTCGTTTCAACTTCATTGCCATATAAAAAAGTTTTGCTATCTTTGTCGCACCAAACCAATTTATCAACCAATTATGAAAACAATAAAGAACTTTTTTCTATTGCTGTTGGGAATGATGATTCCCATGCTGACAGCAAACTGCAGCGACAAGAAAAGCGCTGAAAAGACTAACGCGATAGAAACGACAAAAACCAAAGGTGCCTTCGAAGTGAACTTCACCAGATTTGACAAATTCGTACAGGTGACCAAAGATAATGTCAAACTCTATAAAGAAACAGACACCAATAGCCCAACGTTGGTTAGATGGGATCAAGATTGTCTGGAAGGAGAAAGAGACGAAAACAGCACTTTTTACCAATGGTCTGGCCAACCTGGCAAGCCAGATTACGAGAAAACCACAGATATAGTGTACAATGGCGAGATTTTAGCCGTTGTTGGCGAAGAAGGCGACTTCTATAAGGCATACATTTGCGACAAAAAGATAGAAAGTGCTTATATACAGAAATCTGACGTTAAAGAGATAAAAAGCGCACCCGTCACAGCCGACATCGTAGAAGGTCCCGACTGGTTCCGTGGAATCGAAGGATATATTGTTAAGGAAGGAAAGTATAAAGATGTCATAATGTATGATACCGGTGGTGAAAGAAGCCTCACTGGCCATGAACTTCACGTAGGAATACTTACCGACGGCATTGTTGTAATGCCCGACAACTATTTCATCGACTGCAGGGAAATGGAAGAACAGAACGAGCCAGTTGCCTTCAAAGAAGAAGACGGACATATCTTCTTAGACTACAACAAAAGTGCAATGCACGAATATGAAATCGACCCGAAGAAACTCAGTGAGGACAACATCGCCAAGATTGTGGAAATAGTGACAAAGAACGAGCCAAAGGGCATGGAATGTCAATACTACTTCCCATCAGAAACAAGCGACAAACTGTTTCCTTTCTATTTTAAATGACAACTCAAATCCAACAACAAACAACCCCCGAAATGATGAAGAACATTTTCTTAGTACTGATGGGTATGCTGATTCCCATGCTGACAGCAAACTGCAGCGAAAGGAAGACCGTTGAAAAGACGGAGACTTCAGAGACAACGGCAAAGACAGGAAGCGCAATAAACGTGAGTGCATCACCATTCAAGAAATTCGTAGTGGTGACAAGCGAAGAAGACGAGCCATTGTATAAAAGAGCAGACACCGACAGTCCGACACTGATGCTTTACGAGGAGGAAGGATGCGAGAGCGAAGATTGCGAAATGATATACCAATGGTCCGGTGAACCAGTAAAGCCTGGCTACAAGTTATCCTCAGACGTTTTGGCCTATGTAGGCAGAATCTTGCCTGTGCTGGACGAAGAAGGCGACTTCTATAAAGTAGATGTGATTAACCATGACATAAACATTAAGAGTGGGTACATCCATAAATCGTGTGTTAGCAGCATCGACTGGGAACCATTAAATGCCGATATTCTTGAAAAACCCAGCATCGGAACCAGGAACAGGGTTATTAAAGAAGGCAAGTATCGCGACATCGTGTTCATAGACAACGAAGACGAACTGTGGGGAGAAACTCTTGAAGTGGGAGTCCTGCTTGATGGCTACATAGCCACACCAAGTTCTTATTCGTTCGAATGCGCGCAAAATTTAGAGCAGAAAGAGCCTATCGAAATCAATGATAAAGGGAACGACTTATTCCTCACCTATAGCAAGAGCCTCAGTGTTATTCTTAACGGTGAAGAATTTTTCCAACTCGACCCGCTTAAACTCACCGACAAACAAATAGAAAATTTAGTGGAAACGGTGAAGAAGAAGACCGAAATGGTTAAATACACATACCTTTTCCCTAATCGGAGACTGGAGTATTTCTATTGGACAGAATAATGATAACTGATTTAGACATTATCTATACCTAACTAATAACATTTTGAAGACAATGAAGAACCGTTTTATTTTATTGTTGGGCGTGCTGATTCCCATGCTGACAGCAAATTGCAGCGACAAGAAGACCGTTGAAAAGGCTGAGACTACAGAGGCAACGGCAAAGACAGAAAGCGTAATAAACGTGAGCAAACCGCCATTCCAGAAATTCGTGGTGGTGACCGTAGAAGACGAGGCAGAAGGAACACCGCTCCTGAAAGAGCCTAAAAACGACAGCCCGTCTATGCAGCGATGGCTTGAGTCCGACTGCGAGAGCGACTTCTGCGAAGAGAAGTATCAGTGGTCCGACCAGTCCCGTCCGCAGGGATTTGATTTGGGCACTGATGCCATTGCTGGTTCAGGCAGAGTGTTCCCTTTGCTTGGCGAGGAAGGCGACTACTATAAGGTGAGCACTCTCGGCAAATGGTGCGACATTGAAAGTGCATACATCCTCAAAAGCGATGTGGGAGAAATCGAGATGAAACCTATCACCGCCGATATGCTTGAAGGGGACGGAGAGGAAAGCAGCCTCACATACCGCGTAATGAAGGATGGCAAGTATAAGGACATCGTCATTGGCTACGAATACGACGAACTCAACGGGGAGACTCTTCAGGTGGGCCTTTTGCGCGACGGTGCTCTCGTCACTCCGGTGACTTACATGATAGACAGCCAACTGAACACCGAGTTGAACGACATTGAAATCACAGAAAGCGACGGCACCTTCTCCCTCAAATACGGCCAGAGCCTGTCGGTGGTTACCGATGAGGAAACAAACTCCCGCCAACTCGACATAAAGAAACTCAGCAACAAGCAGATAGAAAAAATCATTGACACCGTGACGAAGAAAAAGCCAGAATATGTGGTATGCATGTACCACTTCCCCGCCATGGGCGTTCGGATGTTCTATTACAAAACAAAGTAGAACACGACTACTTATTAATTTTTAAACTACTTGTTATTTACACAACGGATTGCACGGATTACACGGATTATAAATAATGAGAAATCCGTTTAATCAGTGCAATCCGTTGTTTTATTATCCTCCCTATGTCCACAATATGAAACAAAATCGTTATAACCTATTGCATTTATAATTTTTATTCGTAACTTTGCATTACTATATTGATAATAAGATGAAAGACATACCCAAAGGACGGTCAAAGGAAGACATTAAGAGTCGAGAACAAATTATTAAAGACTTTTATGCTCAATGGATTGCAGAGAACCCTACTAAGCAAATCATGAACATATTCCTCAAAAAACATATTAAGGTTAAGTTCCTTTCAATCAACGAGACATACGAGAAAGCCTCACGCAATTACGAATCAACAGTCGCAGTGTTGAGACTTTCCGATATTTTACAAAATGCTATTCTTGTAGATGAGAAACCCGCAAAGCGAAACACACGCAACCAAAAACAGTTTGAGAAACTACTCATTCTAAAACTTGGAAATATAAAACTTACCGTTGGATTACAACGCTCAAATAAAGACCTTGTACAATATTGCATTTCCGCGCCTCAACATGATAAATAAAAATATACCATCTGCCTATTAGGCGATGGCATATTAAAATGAGGCTCGAAACGACCTTACGGTCATAAAGGTTGTCATCCTTTCTGCGAAATCCTCTCCTTGACGCTGCAAATATACACACTTTTTTTTATTTCCACAAGTTTTTGGTGAAAAATCTTTCCCATTTAGAATTTATTGAGTAATTTTGCAAGCGGTACCAGAGGAGAAATTCTGGACCACAGATGCATCAGTTTATTATTTCGCACTTAACCCAAAAGACCTCGGAAATCATTTGGAATAGGACGACTTAATAGCAAAGGGAATGTCTCGGAAGAGCACCTCGTGTCACCAATAGACTGTGCACACGCTTTGGCGTGTCACATTCTTATATGTGGTGACAGGGGTTCCGTTTCCGAGGTCTGCCCCTTGGTTAAGTGCATAAGAATGGTCACGCCATTTTTATGTCTTTTCTATATGCATCTTTTTTCTTAAAAAAATTATATAAATGAAAAAAGAAAGAGATGTTTTCGTTGACATTGCCAAAGGATTGGCAATGCTTATGGTTGTCCGTATTCACACGGAGGTGTTTGGTGTAATCCATGCTCCATATCCTATCATTGCAGTTCCACTGTTTTTCTTCCTTAGTGGTTTCTATGACAATACAGATAAACCTTTAAAAGAATGGCTGCCAAAGGCATTCAAATCGCTATTCTTAACAGGACTTATCTGGGTTTTTATCACGTTCGCGTTTGTCTCGCTGCTACATTACGTTAATCATGGAAACATTGAAATAAAGTTCTCACTCAACAAGCCATTAATAGGAGGTAGCGTAACGTGGTTTCTATTTGCTCTCTTCTACGCAAAACTTTTATCTTGGCTGCTTCACAAACTACCCATTAAAACACCAATTAAGATTGTTCTTCTTGTCATTGTAGGCGCACTTTCGTCTACTACAAACATGCCATTGCTATTAGACGAAGGACTGACAGCACTACCGTTTTATTATCTTGGGAGGGTATTCTATCCTTGTATGAAAAATGGCTGGAAACACGAAAGGTATTGCGCTGCTGTGGGATTTGTTTGCATGTTATTAATGCTATGTGATTGGTTTCCACATCTGATGGTTCCATGCAGTTCTGATTCTATCGCAATGTATCCTGTTCTTTTTGTTATGACGGTCTTCTCGTTTGCTTCAGTATTATGGCTTAGCAAAAAAATGACGAGCCAGAAGTGGCTCGCCAATTATGGAACCCAAACGCTTGGCATTCTTGTTCTGCATCCAATCATGCTACACACATGCGCTGTAATATTCAATCGAACACTGGGGAAAGGATCAGTTCTTTGGATTATAACATTTCTTTGTGCTTATGTGATTGTATGCACAGCCTGTTATTTCTGCTCTATATGGATATCCAAATATTGCCCTATACTTTTAGGCAAGTACAAACAAAAGAAATGAAAAATAATCCGTTTAATCAGTGCAATCCGTTGATTTTTCTACATTTATTCGCAGTTCGCAATTATCTTCTGAACGTTCCGTCGTTCCAGCGGAAGACGGTTTTCTTGCCGTCTTTTTCGAGCACTATGTCCTTGCCTTGTCGCGGCAGACGTATGGTGTAGTTCTCTAACGAACCGAGTTTCTCGCCCAGTATCTTGTCGGCAGAGACGGGCTCGAGGAACGGCTCGCCAATGTCTAAGGTGTAGAAGAACAGCGACGCTAAGGAAGTGGCATTCTCGTCTGGCTCCCGACCGGGCACTTCGACATAGGTATAGCCGTTTAATGCAAGTCCAACGAGATAGGTGCCGTCAGTCTTCGACCAGTAGCACAGCGCGAACGAGGGCGACAACTCGGTCAGCAGTTCCGCGCTACAATAACCGTTAGCCTTGTCAAAGACACAGTCAGACACTTCGTTCTTCCCCATCATTTGTGTCCTGATGAGTTGGTAGAACAATTCGTTGGGATAAGCCTCGCTGAACGAGAGCAGCAGCGCCTCGAGCGATGGTTTCTTATCACCATAGTTGCCTGCATAGACCACCCTTTCTGTGCTGCAATACTTCAACAAGTCGCCTATCTCCACCTGATGATAGGCTACATTATCCTCCTGAGCCGATGCCATCATCGTAGTGAATGCCAAGGCCACGATTAATAAAAGTTTCTTCATAATTATACTATTTTGTTGGTTAGTAAATACGTACAAAGACACCGTTTGTAACTATCTGGTTTCCAATAAGATACAAAACGTGTAACAATGTTAATAACTTTGTTGAACAAAGTTAATAAGATTGTTCGACAAAGTTAATAAGATTGTTGAACAAAGTTAATAACTTTGTTTTCCGGTTTGATATCTATTGCAAACAGGTATGCCATTAACGCATATTTATTTAGAACATTTGTGCCACTCGTTTGATGCCTTCCGCCAGTGTGTCAACCTCTTCCTGGGTGTTGTAAAGCGCGAAAGAGGCGCGCACGGTGCCGAGTATCGAGAGGCGGTCCATCAGCGGCTGGGCGCAGTGGTGGCCTGTGCGCACTGCTATGCCGAGACGGTCGAGCAGGGTGCCGAGGTCGAGGTGATGGATGGGTGTTGGGTGTTGGATGTTGAACGAGATTACGGCATCGTGGGTGGCAGTGCCGTTCAGCATTGCCTCGAGAGGCGCACCGTAGATGTGCATGCCCTCAATCTCGCCGAGCCGCTGCATGGCATAGCGGGTGAGTTGCTGCTCGTGGGCGGCAATGTTGTCCATGCCGAGAGTCTCCATATAGTCGATGGCGCGTGCCAGTCCGTTGGTTGCCACATAGTCGGGAGTGCCAGCCTCAAACTTGAAGGGCAGGCGTTCGAAGGTGGTATGCTCGAAGGTGACACGGTCTATCATCTCGCCACCGCCCTGATAAGGCGGCAGTTGTTCCAGCCATTGCTCCTTGCCGTAGAGCACTCCCACGCCCGTCGGACCGTACATCTTATGTCCCGAGAATGCGAAGAAGTCGCAGTCCATAGCCTGTACGTCAACCTTGAAGTGGGGTGCGCTCTGCGCTCCGTCTATCATCACGGGCACATTGTGCTCGTGTGCTATGCGTATGATGTCGGCAACGGGATTCACCGTGCCCAGCACATTGCTCACATGTGCCACGCTGACGATGCGGGTGCGCTCGTTGAAGAGCCGTTCATACTCGTCCATCTGCAACTGTCCGTCGTCGGTCATGGGTATGACGCGCAGACGAATGCCGCGCTTCGCCGCCTGCAACTGCCACGGCACGATGTTCGAGTGGTGCTCCATCACGGAGACAATCACCTCGTCGCCCTCGCTCATGAACTGCTCGGCGAAGGTTGCTGCCACGAGATTCAGACTCTCTGTGGTGCCTCGCGTGAAGACTATCTCCTCTGTCTTTTCGGCGTTTATGAACTGTCGCACCCGTTCGCGTGCCGCCTCGTGCAGGTCGGTTGCCTGCTGCGAGAGGTAGTGCACGCCGCGATGCACGTTGGCATTCACGTTGTAGTACTCCTCCACCAGCGCATCTACCACCTGCCGTGGCTTCTGTGTCGTGGCTGCATTGTCGAGATAAACCAGCGGCCGTCCATAAACCTGGCGGCTCAATATCGGGAAGTCCTCGCGTACCTTATTTATATTATACATGTATGAAAATAATCGTTAAAGAAAAAAATGTATAACACGAGACGGTAATACGCCCCGATTTACGACTGCAAATATAACACTTTTCGGCGAGAAAAGAACAACAAGACACGTTTTATCTGAGTTTTTGCAGTAAAAGGTTTGGCGCTTCCAGGAGGATAGTACGGCAGACCTCGTTTCTATTTGTGTCAAAACCGCATTTCTTGTTTCTATTTGTCTCATACGGCAAAGGTGTGTAAAAAGTGTAAAATTTGATATAACCCGCTCACCGTTAACCATATACGACACAAAAACACGCGTTTGCACACAAAATGAACACTCGAAAAAGACTAACCATATCGCTTTTTTTTGTAATTTTGCAAAGAATTATGCCCATGAATTACCTATTTAAATTTTTTATTATTGAAATGAAGAAACATTGTTTTGTATTATTGCTGACCTATTTACTATGCTGTACAAACGGAATAAAGGCACAAGACATTCTTCACGGCTGAAGAGTATAACGGTCTAAAGGAGTTTTTCGACAAGGTTGCCGAGTGCAACAACACCGTTATCACTATAAAGAAAGCACAATGATAAGACGTCTTGTAATGTCAATAGCCATCGCACTGGCGATAAACGCATCGGCACAGGTTGCGGTGATAGAGGAAACAGCCACGAGAATCGACTGTGACAGCCGCACGCATGCGCTGCAGCATTTCAAGGAGGTAAGGACAATTCTCAACGAACGTGGGAATTGGCTCGCCAACTTCGTATGCTCATGCAGCAAGTACGACAAACTGTCAAGTTTCAAGGGCACGGTGACCGACGGTGACGGAAACGTTATTAAGAAAATGAAGCAGGGTGAACTGCAACGCACTGAGTATTCACAGTATCTTGCCATCGACAACTATAAGATGTACATCGAATACACCCCGTCGAAATATCCCATCACCGTGACCTACGAATGGACTATGGAGAGCCGCGACAATCTGATAGAGTTTCCTTTCTTTTGTCCTCAGACCGACTACGACGTCAGCGTAAAGAAAGCAACATATACATTGAAGGCACCAAAGGACATGAAGGTGAGGCATGCTCTGCTAAACATAGACGGAAGGGTGGATATTGACGAGAGTGACAACTACTACAGGACGTATAATATCACTATGGAGAATCTGCCCCAGATAGAGAGGGAGCCATACTGCCGACCTTTGCGCGAACGGTTGCCTATGGCTTTCTTTGCCCCTACGGAGTTCGCTTATTATGGTACACAGGGAAGCCTTAACGACTGGGGGGACTACGGGGAGTGGGAGTATTCCCTGATAAGGGGACGCGACGAACTGCCTGACAATATTCGTCAGGAACTGCACAGCATGACGGACGACCTGAAAAGCGACCGTGAGAAGGTGGAAGCGGTGTATAAGAGACTGGAAAGCACTACTCGCTACGTGGCTATTCTGTTAGGCATCGGAGGTCAGCAACCGGCAACGGCCTCAAGCGTTGCGAAGAGCGGATTCGGTGACTGCAAGGGGCTTACAAACTACATGCGGGCCATGCTGAAGGAAATAGGCATTCCGTCGAACTACACAACAATCAGCACCACTAACCGCAGATTCCTGAAAGACTTTGCCAGCATAGGGCAGATGAACCATGTCATTCTGCAGGTGCCTCTGCCTGGCGACACGTTATGGCTGGAATGCACCAACCCGCGACTGCCCATGGGCTATGTGCACTGCGACATTGCCGGGCACGACGCAATAGTGGTGAGTGAGAACGGGGGACGGCTGGTGACGCTTCCTGTTTATGCTGACACTGCGAATCTGATGAGGAGTGACATCAACATCGCGCTGGGCAAGGACGGTTCGGCAGACATCACCATGAAACAACTGGCTAAAAACGTGCAGTATGAGAGCCGCATGGCGCTGAGCGACATGAGCGAGAAGGAGCGTTACGAAGTGATTCAGAAGAGCATGTATGTTCCGCAAATGGAGAAGTGCGAAACGAGGATTACTGAAAACGGAGCCAGCATAACGATTGATGCAGACATAAGGAGCCGCCAGTATGGCTCGACTACGGGGCAGCGCGTCTTTGTTCCTGTGTGCCCACTGCACCGAGGATATGCTGCGCAAAGAACGGCACGCGAACGGCAGGAGGACATCTGGATAGAGACTGGTTATCTGGACGAGGACAACATTACTATCAGCATACCCGAAGGCTTCGAGATAGAGGCAGTACCGGGGAACATGCAGATAGACAAGCCTTTCGGGTCGTTCTGTTATGAGTTTGAAGTCTCAGACAGCAACACTGTGAACATTCATAACCGGCTGCTCATCAAGGCTGGCACCTACGACAAGTCAATGTATCAGGACCTTGCCGACTTCATCAAGTCGGTTGGCAACATCTACAGGCAGAAGATGGTGTTGAAGCGTAACGACTGAGTGCTATTTACACAATTTGCAGCCCTCGCACTTGGATAGTTTTCCGCGGAAGCGCTGCTCCACGAGATAGTGGAGACGGTCGCGCAGCGGGACAAGTTCTATCATGTCGATTACCTCGCGTATGAAGGCCACCTGCAACAGCATGCGTGCCTCTTTCTCGGGGATGCCGCGCTGCCTCATATAGAACATAGCGGCATCGCTGAGTTGACCTACAGTGGAGCCGTGGGCGCACTTAACGTCGTCGGCATAGATTTCGAGCATGGGCTGTGTGAACATGCGTGCCTCACGTGTTGTGGTGAGGTTCTGGTTTGTCATTTGCGACGATGTCTTCTGCGCACCATGTGCAACATACACACGACCGGCAAATGCCCCTGTGGCTTGCTGGTCGAGAACGTATTTATAGAGTTGGTTTGATGTGCAGTGCTGTGCCTGGTGCACGATGAGGGTGTTGTTGTCCACGTGTTGCTTCTTGTCGGCAATGACACATCCGTTGCACTGGCACTCGGCTCCCTCGCCAGCCAACACGAGGTCGAGGCGGTTGCGAGTGATGCCGTTATGCAGAGTAAGCACGTTATGCTTCACCCTGCTGTCGCGCTCCTGACGCACATAGACATTGCTCAAGCGGATGTTCTTGGCATGTGTCTCTTCCATGCAGTACATATCTATGCTTGAGCCTGGGGCAGCAAACACCTCAATGACCTGCGTTGTAAGGAAGTTGTAATCGTCGGCGGTATGGTCGCAGAAGAGCAGTTTCACCTCGGCATTCTCTTCGGCCACGATGAGCACGCGTCGGTTGGACATGAACCCACCCCCTTGCCCTCCCTTGGGGAGGGGGGATTGGTTAGTCTGAGTATTCAGGTGCCCCTCCCTTGGGGAGGGGATGGGGGTGGGTTGGAGGGGATTTCTCAGGATGTTAATGACCTGTATGGCACGGTCCACCTTCACTCCGCGTGGAACATAGACGAGCAGTCCGTCTTGTGCCAGCATGGTGTTAAGGGCAGTGATGCCGTCGTCGGCAGTCTTTGCCAGTTTTCCGTAATATGCTTTCACAATGTCGACATTCTCTCTCATGGAGCCGATTATCACCCCCTGGGGCAGTGTCACCTTAGGCAGTGCTTTCTGATAGAACGCATCGTTAACGACGAAGTAAAGAAGAGTCGAGAGATTGGGGACATCGCAGCGGAAAGCCTCGTAGGGGTCAACGGGAATCTCAAAACGGTTGAGATTGAGTCCGTAGTCGGGTGCGAAAAGCGACGGTATGTCGGTGTATTTATAGCGTTCCACCTTTTTTGTGGGGAACCCGATGCGCTTGAAGTCGGCAAAAGCCTCATCGCGCACAGAGTTCATGGCATCGGAAGAGTGACTGAAAATCAATTTCCGTGCCTGCTCGTAGAGTTCGATGTATTGAGAACCCACCCTTAACCCCTCCCCAAGGGAGGGGGACTGGATTTCACTATTTTGTAGAATTTCTTTGTTGCTCATTCAAGTTTGGAAGTTTGGGTGTTTGGGGAGCGTCTCTTTATTCTTCTCCCACTTCTTCTTTAATCCAGTCGTAGCCATGCTCCTGAATCTCCTTTGCCAGTTCAGGTCCAGCAGTCTTTACTATTCGTCCTTTGTAAAGCACGTGCACGAACTGCGGACGAATCATCTCCAACAGACGGTCGTAGTGAGTGATTACGATGCACGAACTCTCGGGTGTTGCCAGTTTGTTCACTCCCTCGGCAACAATGCGCATTGCATCGACATCAAGACCCGAGTCGGTCTCGTCGAGAATGCTCATCTTAGGTTCGAGCATTGCCATTTGGAATATCTCGTTGCGCTTCTTCTCTCCACCGCTAAAGCCCTCGTTGACGCTGCGGTTGGCAAGTTTCGAGTCGAGTTCTACAATCTTGCGCTTCTCGCGCATCAACTTCAAGAACTCTGCCGCATTCATGGGTTCCTTGCCCTCGTACTTACGTTTCTCGTTGATGGCGGCACGCATGAAATTGGTCATTGATACGCCAGGAATCTCAACGGGATACTGGAACGAGAGGAACAATCCCTCATGTGCACGGTCCTCTGGTTTCATCTCCAGCAGGTTCTTTCCGTTGAAGAACACTTCCCCCTGAGTTACCTCATAGAGGGGGTTACCAACGAGCACGGCCGAGAGTGTTGACTTTCCCGAGCCGTTAGGGCCCATGATGGCATGTGTCTCGCCATCGTTGATGACGAGATTGATGCCTCTCAATATTTCTTTCTCGCCTATGCGAGCATGCAAATTCTTTACTTCTAACATAATAATCGAAAACTACCCCCAACCCCTCCCCAAGGGAGGAGAGTAGAAAAGTCAGGCTTTATATGGTGTTAATATTCTTGTTATTCTTTTCCGAAATTCCCTTAGCAGTATTCAATAATAGCCGAAAAACCACACTCAACCCCTCCCACGAGGGAGGAGAGCAGAATAGTCATGGCTTCATCCTACCGTTCCTTCAAGTGACACGCTGAGCAACTTCTGAGCCTCAACGGCAAACTCCATAGGCAGTTTGTTGAGCACTTCCTTGGCATAGCCGTTGACGATAAGACCAACGGCCTGCTCGGTGGGTATGCCTCGCTGGTTGCAATAGAAGAGTTGGTCTTCCGAGATTTTGCTTGTGGTAGCCTCGTGTTCAAATATTGCCGTGTCGTTATGGACATCAATATATGGGAAGGTGTGCGCTCCGCAGTCGCTGCCAAGCAGAAGCGAGTCGCACGAACTGTAGTTGCGGGCGTTCTCTGCCGTCGATGCCGCGCGCACTAGTCCTCTGTATGAATTCTGCGAATGGCCTGCCGAGATGCCCTTTGAGATGATTGTCGAGCGCGTGTTGCGTCCTATATGAATCATCTTTGTACCTGTGTCTGCCTCCTGGAAATTGTTGGTCACGGCAACGCTGTAGAACTCTGCCTGCGAGTTGTCGCCACGCAGTATGCACGACGGATACTTCCATGTTATGGCACTTCCTGTCTCAACCTGTGTCCACGACAGTTTAGAACTGTCGCCGCGCAGGTCGCCACGCTTCGTCACGAGGTTGAGCACACCGCCCTTGCCTTGTTCGTCGCCTGGATACCAGTTCTGCACGGTGCTGTACTTCACCTCGGCACGGTCTTTCACTATTATCTCCACAATGGCAGCATGCAGTTGGTTTTCGTCACGCATCGGTGCCGTGCATCCCTCAAGATAAGAAACGTAACTGTCGTCGTCGGCAACGATGAGCGTACGTTCAAACTGTCCGGTATTGCGGGCGTTGATGCGGAAATAACTGCTCAGTTCCATAGGAGAGCGCACTCCTTTCGGAATGTAAACGAAAGAACCGTCGCTGAACACGGCACTGTTAAGGGCTGCATAGAAGTTGTCCTTGTACGGCACCACGGTGCCGAGATACTGCCTCACCAGTTCGCCATGCTCCTTGATTGCCTCGCCTATGGAGCAGAAGATGATGCCTTTCTCGCGCAGTTTCTCCTTGAAAGTGGTCTTCACCGACACCGAGTCCATAATGGCATCCACGGCAGTGTTGCCGCTCAGTGCCAGACGTTCCTCGAGGGGGATGCCCAGTTTGTCGAAGGTCTTCTCCAGTTCGGGGTCTATCTTTCCGTCGCCCTTGGGTTTCTTTGCCATAGGGTCGGCAAAGTAACTGATGTCTTGGTAGTCGATTGGCGGCACATGCACATGCCCCCACGTAGGCTGCTGCAACGTCTGCCAGTGGCGGAAAGCCTTCAGGCGGAACTCCAGCATCCATTCGGGTTCACCTTTCTTAGCAGAGATGAGCCGAACGATATCCTCGTTCAGCCCTTTCTCTATTATTTCGGTATGTACATCCGTCGTGAAGCCGAACTCATACTTCTGTTCGGCCACCTGACGCACAAACTTATTACTATCCATTTCTTACAAAGTAACCAAGCCTCTCTCCCTCGGAAGGGATAGAGGATGGGTATTACAGTTTCTGATCCACCTCTATCTCGGTGAATGTCTCGATGATGTCGCCCACCTGGATGTCGTTGAAGTTCACCAGCGAGATACCGCACTCCAGACCCGTCGCCACTTCCTTGGCGTCGTCCTTATAGCGCTTGAGGGCATCGATAGGAGCGGTGTGGATGACGATACCGTCGCGCACCACGCGGGCCTTGTCCTTGTTGTGAACCTTGCCGTCGATGACAAGACCGCCGGCAACGGTGCCCACCTTGGAAATCTTAAACACCTGCTTCACCTCTATCTCGCCTGTCACAATCTCTTTCTTCACCTTGTCGAGCATTCCCTCCATCGTTGACTTCACCTCGTCGATGGCATCGTAAATGATGGAATAGGTGTTTATCTCCACTCCCTCGCGCTCTGCCACCTTACGGGCATCGGCAGAAGGACGCACCTGGAAGCCCACAATGATAGCATCGGAGGCACTTGCGAGCATCACGTCGTTCTCGCTTATCTGTCCCACAGCCTTGTTGATGACATTCACCTGAACCTTCTCTGTAGAGAGTTTGATGAACGAGTCGGAGAGCGCCTCGATAGAACCGTCGGTGTCTCCCTTGACGATGATGTTGAGTTCGTGGAACTCGCCGAGTGCGATGCGGTGCGAGATGTCGTCGAGACCAAGAGTCTTCGTGGTGCGCAGACTCTGCTCGCGCTGCAGTTGTGTTCGTTTGTTGGTAATCTCACGAGCCTCCTGCTCTGAACCCATCACATGGAACGAGTCGCCGGCAGTAGGTGCGCCGTTGAGTCCGAGTATGATTGCCGGCTCGGCAGGTCCTGCCTGCTGTATGCGCTGGTTACGCTCGTTGAACATCGCCTTGATGCGTCCGTAAGACGTTCCGGCAAGAACGACGTCGCCCACCTTCAGCGTACCGTTGCTCACAAGCACCGTAGAGACATATCCGCGACCCTTGTCGAGACTCGACTCGATGATAGAGCCTGTGGCATTGCGGTTAGGATTGGCCTTGAGGTCGAGCATCTCGGCTTCGAGAAGCACCTTCTCGAGCAATTCGTCAACACCGAGGCCCTTCTTTGCCGAAATCTCCTGACACTGGTACTTACCGCCCCACTCTTCTACGAGGAGGTTCATGTTTGCCAGGTCCTCACGTATCTTGTCCGGATTGGCACCCGGCTTGTCTATCTTGTTGATGGCAAACACCATCGGCACATTGGCTGCCTGTGCATGGGCGATGGCCTCCTTGGTGGTAGGCATCACCGAGTCGTCGGCAGCGATGATGATGATTGCGATATCGGTTACCTGTGCACCGCGGGCACGCATGGCGGTGAATGCCTCGTGACCTGGGGTGTCGAGGAACGTTATCTTGCGTCCGTCAGAGAGTGTCACATTGTAAGCGCCAATGTGCTGCGTGATGCCACCTGCCTCACCAGCAATGACGTTGGTGTTGCGGATATGGTCGAGCAGAGATGTCTTACCGTGGTCAACATGTCCCATCACCGTGACGATAGGAGCACGTGAGACGAGGTCGTTCTCGTCGTCCTCTTCCTCAGTGATTGCCTCCTGCACCTCAGCGCTGACATATTCTGTCTTGAACCCGAACTCGTCGGCAACGATGTTTATCGTCTCGGCATCGAGACGCTGGTTGATACTTACCATGATGCCGATGGACATACAGGTACCGATGACCTGATTAACGCCCACGTTCATCATGTTTGCAAGTTCGCTAACGGTAACAAACTCCGTCAGTTTCAGCACCTTGCTCTCTGCCAGTGCCTCAGCCTCCTGAGCGTCCATCTTCTCGTGAACAGCCTCGCGTTTCTCCTTGCGGTACTTGGCGCCCTTCTTGTTCTGGGTCTTCGATGTGAGACGAGCCAGCGTCTCTTTTACCTGACGTGCTACGTCTTCCTCGTTCACCTCGAGAGGCTTCTGCGGACGGTTCTTCTTCTTTTTCTTTCCACCGCCTTGCTGACCACCTTTCTGGCCACCATTTGGCTGCTGCGATGCCTGACGGCCTGCCGCCTCGATGTCAACGCGCTCCTTAGTGATGCGCTGACGCTTCTTCTTCTCGCCGTTCTGAGGTCTCTGCTGTGCAGCCTTCTCCTCACGTTCGCGGCGCTTCTCCTCCTTCGATTTCTTTCTGGGGCGAGTGCTTTGGTTCAGTTCGTCGAGGTTTATGGTTCCGAGCACCTTCACCTGTGGCGCGAGTTTCTTCTCGCTCTTCAGTGTGAACACGCTGCTCTCTTCCTTCTGCTGTGCTGCCGGTTTCGGCTGCTCCTTGGGCTGTTCGGGCTCTTGGGGCTTCTCCTCGACAGGCTTTTCAGGCTTCGGCTGCTCCACCTTCACTGGCTCCGGCTTCGGTTCTTCCTTTGGTTTCGGCTGTTCCTCAACCTTTTCTTCCACTACAGGCTTCGGCTGTTCCTCCACCTTTGGCTCCGAAACGGATTCCTCAACCTTCTCCACTGGCTTCTCCACAGGTTTCTTCACTTCTGGTTCTGCCTCCTCTTTCTTCTCTTCAACTGGCTTCGCCTCCTCCTTCTTAGGAGCAGGCTTGCCAACATTCTCAAGGTCGATTTTCCCGAGCGGTGTGAACTTCTGCTGCGGAGCAGTCTCCACTTTCGCCTCAACACGCTGCTCGCTCTTCTTCTTTTCCTTGTCCTTGGTCTTCTTCGTGAACAGTTTGTTGGCATCAACCTTCACTTCCTTGTCTTTCTTGAACGCCTCAATGAGCGCGTCATACTGCGCATCGTTGAGTTTGAAACTCGGCTCAGCCTTCACTTCACCGAGATTCTGGCGTTTCTCAAGGAATTCGACTGCCGTCTGAAGTCCTATGTTCAATTCTCTTATTACCTTATTTAATCTTACACTCATAAACAATCGAGTTAGGAGTTAGGAGTTAGGAGTTAGGAGTTAGGAGTGCGTCTCCTTAACATCCGTTTGTTTGCCCCACTTCTCTTTTGTCTCCTATTATTATTCTTTTGAATTCTTCGTTATCGACATAAAAAGCCGTTTCAGTTCCTCTGCATCATTGTTCATCGATTCGTACTCGTCTTCACTTAGAAGTTCTGCCCGACGGAGAACAACAAGCCAGTACATTGTTTCGGCTGTCTCCTTGAGAGAAATATAGCATTTGGAATGGAAATCCTTCCTGCTTATGCCATATTGCGCTTCTGCCAGATTGGCACCTATGCTTGTTCCGCTTCGGAGTATTTGCTTGGAGATAACGAATTCGTGCTTCTCCTGAGTCAGATAAGTAAAGAGTTTCGTAATACGGTATTGAGAAATCTACACATTTATTGAAGATAAAGTCTCGAAAGTTATCCATACCACTTAACTCCTAACTCCTAACTCCTAACTCCTAACTCCTAACTCCTAACTTTAACCTTACTGTTCGAACTCGGCCTTCAGTATGCGGATGACGTTATCGACTGTCTCCTCCTCGAGGTCGGCTTTCTCGATGAGCATCTCGCGCGGAGCGTTGATAACTGCCTTGGCAGTGTCGAGACCGATGCCCTTGATGGCGTCGATAACCCACTGGTCGATTTCGTCTGAGAACTCGTCCAGATAGATGTCCTCGTCAGCCTCGTTCTCGTCAACCTCACGGAAGACATCGATGGTGAAGCCCGTAAGCATCGAGGCGAGTTTGATGTTCAGACCGCCACGGCCGATAGCGAGCGAAACCTCTTCTGGCCTCAGGTAAACCTCTGCCTTGTGGTTCTCCTCGTCAACGGTGAGGCTCGACACCTTGGCAGGACTCAGCGCACGCTGGATGAACAGTTTGGTGTTCGCGGTATAGTTGATGACGTCGATGTTCTCGTTGCACAGTTCACGAACGATGCCGCGAACGCGACCGCCATTGACACCCACGCAAGCGCCTACTGGGTCGATGCGCTCGTCGTAACTCTCCACGGCAATCTTCGCTCTCTCTCCCGGCATGCGAGCCACGCGCTGAATGGTAATCAGACCGTCGGCAATCTCGGGCACCTCAGCCTCAAGCAGACGCTCAAGGAACATCGGACTGGTGCGGCTCAGGATAATCTTCGGGTTGTTGTTCTCGTTGTCAACACGCAGGATAACGGCACGCAGCGTCTCGCCCTTGCGATACTGGTCTTTCTGTATTTGCTCGCTCTTCGGCAGAACCAGTTCGTTGTTCTCGTCGTCAACGAGCAGCACCTCGCGCTTCCATACCTGGTAAACCTCGGCGCTGATGACCTGACCCACGCGGTCCTTATACTTGTTATAAAGAGAGTCGTGCTCCAACTCAAGAATCTTAGATGCAAGAGTCTGGCGCAAGTTAAGGATTGCACGGCGACCGAACTTGGCGAAGTCAACACGCTCTGACACGTCCTCACCAACCTCATAGTCGTCTTCAATCTTGCGTGCCTCGGTGAGCGAGATTTCCTTGTTCTCGTCCTCCACCTCGCCGTCAGCCACAACGACGCGGTTGCGGTAAATCTCGAAGTCGCCCTTGTCAGGGTTTACGATGACATCGAAGTTCTCGTCAGAACCGAAAATCTTTGCTATCACGTTGCGGAAACTCTCCTCGAGCACGCTCACAAGAGTGGTACGGTCGATATGTTTCGACTCGTTGAACTCTTTAAAGGTATCGACCATACTTATGGTCTCTTTCTTTGTTGCCATTTTTATTATTATTTTTGTTTATATTCTCTTTCTCAGCGCAGCCCTGTCCTAATCCCAGGCACAAGCCCTGTCCAGTATGCTGCGATGCCATCGCAGCCCCTCCTCTAAAACTTTATCAGATACTTGCAGTACTTCACCTCGTCCATGTTATATTGATGGTCAATGTCCTGCATCACAGGGCGCTTCTTGCCCTCCACCTTCACTTTCTCCTGAACACTGACGGTGAAGTCGCGACCGTCAACAGCCTTCAGCACTCCCTTCACTTTCTTTCCGTCGGCACCGAGCACCTCAACCTCCTTGCCGATGAAGTTCAGATACTGCTGCTCCACCTTGAACGGCTGGCCCAGACCTGCCGAGCCCACCTCCAGTTCGTAGTCCTCGTCGTCGCGGTTCAGGCGTTCCTCGATGAAACGGCTGAGTTCCACGCAGTCCTCGATCCACACACCGTCGGCATGGTCGATTTCAACAACAATCTTGTCATCAGCACTCACTTCAACGTCAACGAGGAAATACTCCTTGTCCTCGAGCCATTGGTTAACCAAATCTCTTACAATGTTTTTGTCAATCATACAATAACTTTAAATAAAAATGTGGAACCCTTTTCAGGTCCCACATTCCTCTGAACGGCTGCAAAGGTACGAATTTTCTTGTAACTCTGCAAATATTTGTCTCATTTTCTTGTCGCACAGGCCCTAAAAACAGTCTTTAAGGACCGTCAGCAGCGGCAATCCGCCAACCAATTCGAGCCCTTCCGTTTTCCAATATAGCCTATTTTACTCACCAATATAGCCTATTTTACTCACCAATATAGCCTATTTTACTCACCAATATTGGCTATTTTGCATCACCGTTTATGTATAAGCGAAAAGCGAGTGGCGCCTCCCTACCTTCCCAGTCGGCAGAGGCGCCACTTCTTCAAGTCAAAAAAAATGGTATATTATTATTTCTTCTGCAATATCGAGTTATACTTCTCGCCGTCGCGAAGAAGGGCGATGGCCTCGGCAAACTGCTTGTCGGTGCGCAGAGAATTCTCGATGGCACCCGACTGGAAATAGTATGCCGTCACGATGTCGCTGCACAACAGGTTCTTCAGAGTGCGCTTGTTGCGGTCGAGGTCGCGCCCGAGGTCGTGCTTCAGTTTCGCCTCAAGGGCATCAAACTCGGTCCTTGCGTCTTCGTAATAACCCTCAAACTCAGCGAGTTTCTTTAGCGTCGCCAGCGCTTTCTCCGTCTCGGGGTCATAGGTGAAGCCGCTTGCTATGACGCGCTGCTTGAACTCCTCGTAGTCGCTGTCTGAGAGTTCAAACTCGCCAGCAGGAGCGATGGTAGGGTGCTTGGCAATGTAGTCGAGTACATACTCGAACATCACCTCGGTGGTGTCGCGACCCATGGAACTGAGATAGTATGCTATGTTGGGGAGCGAGTCGGGCTTAATCTCCACGTCGGGCTTAATGCCGCCGCCGTCGCGCACTTCCCTTCCGCCAGCGGTATAGAACACCTTGGTGAGCGAGTCGGGGATATGCTCGGTATATCCGCCGCGCGAGTGCTTGTAGTTTATCGCCTGGATGCAGCGTCCGCTGGGGATGTAATACTTTCCGGTGGTAAGTTTCAGGTTGGCGTTATACGGCAGGTCGAGCGGTGTCTGCACCAGTCCCTTGCCGTAAGTGCGCGTGCCCATAATCACAGCGCGGTCGAGGTCTTGCAGCGAGCCCGCCGTAATCTCACTTGCCGATGCCGTGTCATCATTGACAAGCACCACTATCGGCATGTCGGTGTCTATCGGTTCCTTTGTCGTTTTATACTCGCGGTTCGAGCGGTTCAGTTTGCCTTTCGTTGTCACCAGCGTGAGGTTGTTTGCCACGAACATGTTCACTATCTGCACAGCCTCCTCGAGCGAGCCGCCACCATTGTTGCGAAGGTCGAGAACAAGACCTTTCACGCCCTTTTCCTTCAGGTCAACAAAGGCGCGACGCATCTCCTTAGCACAGTTCTCAGTGAAAGAGTTCAGATTGATGTAGCCATAGTTGCCCTCCACCACTCCATAGTACGGGATGGCAGGCATCTGTATTGCACGGCGGGTGATTTTCTTCGTGACAGGCTTGCTGTTGCCACGCTGTATCTTAAGCGCAAAGGTGGTGCCCGCGTCGCCGCGCAGGTGACTGCTGACATACGACACGTCCTTGCCCACCATCGTCGAGTCGTCGATGCTCAGGATGATGTCACCCTTCTTTAGACCAGCCTCAGCGGCTGGCGTGTTGGCGTAAGGCTCGTCAACCACCACACGCTTGAGTTTCGCGTTATAGCGTATCAGAGCGCCTATTCCGGCATATTTACCGGTAATCATCATCTTCAGGTCCTTGACATCAGACGCAGGGTAATACACCGTGTAAGGGTCGAGCGAGCGCAGCATGGCGTTTATTCCCGTGCCAATCACCTCGTTGGCATCCAGCGTATCCACGTACATCATGTCGAGGTTGCGGTAAATGGCATTGAAAATGTCAATGTTCTTTGCCACGTTGAAGTTATGGTCGCGATCCTGCTGGGCAAGACATGCGCCCGAGACAAGCAGCGCCGCCGCCATCACGAAGCCCCTCATGGCGAGGGCAAGTCTTGATATGTTCATCTTCATAAATGTGATATGTCGTTTCTTTTTTATAAACACATAGAATCAATGCACGTCGCATTCTGCTTGCAAAGGTACATTAATATAATGTGAATCACTTCTTTTTCTGCGCTTTTTTTAATCTTTTTAGCGACACATCTAAAAAAACGGCAAAAAAATTTGCACGTTTCCAAAAAACTTTCTACCTTTGCACCCGCATTCAGAACAATGCAACCACTGCTTCAGTAGCTCAGTTGGTTAGAGCACCTGACTGTTAATCAGGGGGTCGTTGGTTCAAGCCCATCCTGAAGCGCATTAGAAATCAAGGAGTTACGAGAAATCGCAACTCCTTTTTCTTTTCCATCTGAACAAATTTTGGTTATCTATTTATGTTTTTTTAAGTATCAGCTCATATAAAATCATGACATTCAGCGATACTTTGAGAGGTGTTTTATAGAGTATCATAGCACATTTTAAGCAAAAAATATCACTTTGTCAAAGATTTCCTTAACACATTACTTTTTCGTGTTCTGTTGAATTTTGTATCTGATTAAGCGTATTCGGCTACTTTTTTTAATTTCAAGTTCATACTTGAATACTTTATAGTAACCTTGTAAGAATTTGCAAGATTTCATTAAATAAAGGCAGTCTGGGGAATAGAGGAAAAACTGGGTTACGATTTGGAGACCATACTCAATTCCACGTTCTGCTATAAATTGCTCAATGAACACTCGACGCTGAGCCACCAGCCGTTTTATGACTCAATGTCGATGACAAAAATACAATAAATCTATGCATTCACAAATGTTTTACTCATTTATTAGTATTTGCTAAACATTTATTAACAAATATCAAACCACATTCAGTCCATAATGTATAACTATTAAGATTTGAGAAAACTAATTGGATGATTGCTGTTGTTTTCAAGAAATCATAGTATTTTTTTAAATGTTGCAAAAATACAAAATTATTCATTTTTTCCCCCCACATCCTTGCCAATTGAAATAAAATTTGTAATTTTGCCTCAAAATGATGGATAGTCAAAATTATTATTGACAAATTGGGCTGTTTCAGGC
Source organism: Prevotella sp. UBA4330 (assembly GCA_002394385.1). Lineage (GTDB taxonomy): Bacteria > Bacteroidota > Bacteroidia > Bacteroidales > Bacteroidaceae > Prevotella. Next base: position 18,715 of record DGTS01000036.1, on the reverse strand, counting down.
AACGAAATTGAAATATGACAGATATTACAGATAAGGCAAGATTTTATCAGAAGGTCTCATTATGGCCACGAACCACAAAATTGAACTACAAGGGATGGCTTTCAAACTTTGAAAATGGGGACGACCTTGAATTAGCAAAGAAAATCTTAGATTTCTTTGTTTATTACTCTGATGACCTTGTTGATCAATTGATAATTGCAGCTGTAGGTAGATGTGGATATAAACTACAGGAACTAAATGGTGGCTGGTCTTATAATGACTTTAAGGAGAAATGTTGGTATGGATTTGTTCCAGGAGAACATCCACATGATTCAGATAGTGGACATATTTTTATTCGTAAGGTAAGAGACGTCTTACGCGTTGATGAAAGACGGGAACTTAAATTTCCAGAAATTCTTCAAATGCTGGCGTCGGAATCGACCCCCCAAAATGTTATATTAGTCGACGATTTTGTCGGGTCAGGCTCACAATGTTGTACTGCTTGGAATTGTTTAAAATTGAAAACAGGTTCAACATTAGCTGATTTGTGTATGAAAATACCTCATAATATCTTTTATGCTCCTTTGGTTATTAACCATGATGGATATAGGCGAATAAAAGCAAACTGTCATAATTTAAATTTGGAAACTGTACATATTTTGGATGATGAATACAATTTGTTTAATTCCAAATGTCTTTGTTGGAACAATGATCCGAACCTCTATAAAAGAGGAACGGAAATGATTTTACGAAAAAGTAGAGTTGTTGGGATTCCAGAAGATGATGTGAGAAATCCATTATACATTAGAGGGTTACAAGAACAAGGGCTGGCTATTGCATTTGAACACGGGATTCCAGATGCTTGTCCACCATTTTTTTATTGGGATCAAAACGGATGGACACCGCTTATCAAAAAACAATATCCAAGATGAAAGAAGAAAAATTAGAAAAACTAAATGCCATGTTTGGTACATATCGTGCAGAATGGCTGAATGATAAGATATTCAAATTTTTTGCTGTGCCTTCATATTTTGCAGAGTTGAAGGGGAACCGTCCTTGTGTATTGCAAGGCGGAAGAGGTACTGGAAAAACGACAGTTTTAAGAGGGTTGTCATATAAAGGTCAATGGGCATTGTGCAAACAGAATATCGTAGCTTTTGATAGTAATGATTTCATTGGTATATATCTGAGATTCAATACTAATCATACTCATGCGTTTGAAGGCATTGGGGCTGACAGAAGACAATGGCAGCGGATATTTGCTCATTACCTAAATCTGCTGATATGTAAAGAGATTCTACAATTTGTAGAATGGCACAAAAAGCTCTCCGCCTCTGACGAAGAGTTGTCACCACATGCCTGTAAATTAGTAGCAGCAACATTGAATATTGATGGAAATGTGACATCAAGGGCTGAGTTGTATGAAGAAATAGAATTGTCTATGTACAGATTTCAGGCAGATGTTAACAATATTGCTGATGGTATGACCGTGAAATTGAGTATGCAATCAGAACCGATTAATGTGTTAACACAAAAACTTGTTGAACTATCTCAGTTTGACGGAAAGATGTTCTACGTTATGATGGATGAGTATGAGAACCTGACGGATGACGAACAAGAAGTTGTAAACACTTATTTAAAGCATAACAATAAACGATATACATTTAAAATCGGAGTAAGAGAGTTAGGTTGGCGCGTAAAGCATACTTTGAACCACGACGAGTTACTAACTAGTATGGCTGATTATGCACTTATTCCTATAGAAGACAAATTTTACAAAAACGAAAAACTATTTACAGATTTTGCCACAGATGTTTGTGAACAGCGTATTCAGGCATTAATGGAAGGAGAAAATGAAAATTATAAAATAGAACAAGCTTTTGCTCCGCTATCTTACGAAGACGAGGCCCTTTTGCTAAAAGTAGAATCTAGCAAATATTATAGCGTTGTTAATAACTATATGAGGAAGTCTGGTAAGGATTTAGGGATTTCTCCTTTATATATGTTTACATTAGGGTATTGGGCTGACAAAGAGAATAGGACGATAGAAGATGTCATAACAGAATACGAAAATCAGACAGCATTATGGAATCAACGCTACGATAATTACAAATACAGTATGCTCTTCAAAATCAGAAGTGGCCGTGGAAGTGGGTTAAAAAAATATTATGCAGGTTGGTCTACAATTTTAAAAATGGCAAATGGTAATATACGTTATGTTTTGGAAATGGTTTATCATTCCTATGTAAAACATCTTAGTAATGATTTGGGATATGAGATTCCTGTGCCACCACGAATACAAACAGAAGCTGCTTATGATGTTGGAGGTATTATGCTTCAAGATTTAGAACAGGAAGCGAAGAATGGGTATAAGTTGTCAAAACTTGTTATTAATATAGGTAGTTTTTTCAACCAGTTGGCTACAGATTCTGATTATACCGCCCCTGAAATTACTGAATTTTATATTGAGGAAGAAATATCTCCAGAGGTAGAGGAATACCTAAAATCTGGAGTAATGCATATGGCATTTATTAGAATGCCTAACAACAAGAATACTAATATCGGAGCCACCAAAGATTATTTATATTCTCTACATCCTGCCTTTGCAGCCAGATTTGTGTATAGTTTCAGACGGAAACGCAAGATTGTTATTACAAACGACGATTTCCTTAGTCTTGCGAAATCTCATAAGCAATTAATTGAGAGAGTTCTCTCAAAGAATACAAAATTGGCTTTGAATAGGGATGATTCAACGATTCAGTTAAACTTATTTGATGATATGCAAAATGATAAATCGTGATTACCAATATATGAAGCGAGCAAAACGGCTCGATGATTTTACAATTGATAGTGGCTCGTTGTATCTTTATGGCCATGATCATGAAGAACGTTCATATGCATGTGCAAATTTTGTTAAAACAAAACAAGTGGACATAATCGTGTTAGAATTAGATTATGTTGATAAGGACAAGATGCATATTGTAGGGACAAATATACCTGATATACAACTAGGTAGTCAAAAGGCAATAACTGAATTTATACAAAAATGGGGTTACAAACGTGTATATATTGATGTTACAGGAATGAATGTGCGAATAGCAGCAGCTTTGCTTCTTCGCATAGAGAGAACCGACATTGAAGTTCATATAATATATGCAGAACCTTATAAATACCATACCGAGCAGTTTCATAAAGAAGGAAATGACCATGAATGGGCAGGGATAATAGATGGAATTATGCCTCTACCTGGTTTTGCAAACTTTGCAGATCCTAATGAAGAATTTCTTTTTTGTGTGTTTCTTGGTTTTGAAGGGGGGAGATTTACTCACTTATTAAAAGAGATGCAACCAATGGAAGAACTGATAATACCTGTATTTGGTATACCTGGATTTAGAATAGAGTATCCTTATAATGCATATTGGAGTAACCGTAAGGGGTTAAAAGATTCCGACTCTTCTGCTAACGTGAAATATGCATCAGCAAATTCTATCGTGGATGCATATATGCTATTGAATAGAATAAAAAAAGAAAATGATACTCATAAAATGTTAATCGCTCCTATTGGCACTACACCACATACAATAGCAGCAATTGCCTTTGCCATTAAACATTTTAATGATGTCGAGATTGTGTATGATAACCCCAAGAAAATCGAATCGCGATCGGAAGGTATTGGTTTAATACTAGATTGTAATATGAGTAAATTGTTAAAGGAGAATCCATGAATATTCTAAGAGACGTTTTTTACACACCAACCGAATTAGCAGACAAACTCGCTTCTTATATAATAGAAGAAGGAGGGACATCTGCAATTGATTTTTGTGTCGGTGATGGCGATTTACTAAAAGCGATAGAAAGAAGATTCCCTAATTTATTGTTTTATGGTACAGACATTGCAGAAGAAGCAATAAGGCCTCTAAAAAAGATGCATCCATCTTGGCAGTTGGCTGTATGTGATTTTTCTAATACACTAGCATTTGATAATCTTGCTAACTTTAGTTTAAAAAAATACGATTTGATAGTTTTGAATCCACCATTTACTTGTAAGGGTAGTTCTATTTGTAAAATTGAATTTGATGAGGTTACTTATCATGTAAGTACCGCTATGCAATTCGTTGCTAATGCAATGAAGTATCGAACTAATCATGGGGTACTTTACGCCATACTTCCAAGTAGTTGTGCATATTCTCAAAAAGACAGACTTCTATGGCAATACATGGAAAAGAATTATAACCTGCAAGTGTTGGAAGAGCCAACTAGAATGTATTGGAAGAATTGTTCTGCAAGTATTATTTTGGTCAGTATTGGCGAAAAAGTTAATAGATCACAAAAGAGACGGAAAATACTTTTTGACTTTAGTACACTTCCTATAGAATTAATTATTCGTGGCCATATTAGTCCTCATGAGGCTAAGTTTGTTGAAGGCAGGAGAGGTGTAAAATATGTTCATACGACAAACTTGCTTCATAATAGAATTGTTAACTGTACTCGTATTCAAATACCTAAACATCGTGATGAAGGGCGATATGGCTCAGTTTCCTGCAGAGGTCCGGCAGTGTTAATTCCTCGTGTATGTAACCCAAATCCAGAAAAGATTTGTGTGTATAAGAAAAATAGTATATTTGTCCCTTCTGATTGTATTATTGTTCTTAAAACATCAAATGTTGAAGATGCTCAATTCGTAGCAAATACCATTTTATCTCATTGGGATGAATTTCGTACTATATATCAAGGAACTGCAGCAAAATATACAACGATGGAAATAATAAAGAACCTTTTTGGAAGAGTGTGAATCTCTAAAATGGTTCTTTCTGCACCTTATCTAACAGCACAACTGTTGTCAGTACCACAGCGTCGTTATCGCTCTTATCGTAGAGTCAGGCATTATCAAATAGGACTCCATCTATACACGGATGGAGAAAGGTGCTGTATTCTGCCCTGATTTGCTTCATGGTTATATCACTCTTTCAAGACCAATTTTGGGTTACAATTTGGGAACCTAACTCTTTCATCAATCCTCTCTATTTTGCGTTACCTCCATTTTCATACTTCCCCGTTTTACCTTTATTTTAGGCCGAATTGCGTTAATTATCCCAAATCCATCACTTAATACAAGCTTTTTCAGTACCTTTACCAGCAAATACACCGATGATGGAACAGAAATTCGGAAAAATAGCATTCTTTGCAAGCAAAGCGGCAAAGCCGAGCGGACATTGAGGCGCTGCGCGAGCCGCATCCACTAGTTGGGCAAGGAAGTGATGGTTTTATACAAACTGTCGAAGGCGGAGATCTGCGATGCCCTCTGGCCCAAGAAAGAGGACGCCAGCGAGACGCTCTGCACACTTATCCGACGACTGAAGCCCATCATAGAAGAACATTCTTACTTCAAAATCGAGTCAGACAGAAGTAAATCATACGGTCTGAAAATCAAGTAGATAAATGTTTGCCGGCAAAATATCAGACAAATGTCAGGAAGTATTACAAACAACTAGAGGTTCTTTTTAAGGAAGAAATAAAATCCCGAAATCCATTGCCGATTTCGGGATTAATGATTTATACTGTAACTACCATCATCTCTTTAGCCAACCTGTGCAGGCCTTGAGCAATTTTCTCTGCCTGTTTAGGGCGTGGCTTGCTTATACCAGAGGCATAATGCGCCAACTGCTTTTGGTTAATACCCGTAATGGCTTCCAGTGATGAGAATGAGAAGATACCACGATAGAACTCAAGTAGGGACTGGACATTAAACTTATAGACAATTTCGTATTCCCCATCAAAGATTGCAGGATAATCGTCACCATCCTCTTTCGCGCAGTCCACATAAAACTTAATGCTGTCTTCGACTTCTTTCTTGAACTGCTCAAAGTCGCCTGAGCATGCTACTACCCAACCTGGGAGCAGGTCGCAAGCGCAACTATACCCATTCTCGGTACGTGCGGTGTTCATAATTACAGATGCCATAAATACTATTTTCTTTGTCTTGCCATATTTCTTTCAAAAGGGCGGCACAAATCATAATGATTCTTTTTTGCCACCCTGAAATCTAAATAATCGAATTCAGGAAGAATTCTAAGTAGTGGGGAAGGAGTTCGTTAAAACTCCAACCCCGATTGTCCCTCAATGCTCTTCAGTAGATCACCGTACACGTCATCGTTGCCTGTGCCATTGATTGTCACCTTCCCTGGTTTTGTAGGATGAACGTATTGGGCGTGACTCCCTACCTGATGCTTGAGTGTCCATCCGTCGTCTCTCAACGCTTTCAGGATCTTCCTTACTTTTATCACTTTCATAATTTAAAAGAACGATTTTTATAGATTTCTGCTGCAAAGATAGTAATTTTACTACGAATAAACAAATTTTTTAAGAAAAAAACAACTATTTTACTATTATTTCCCCTCAAACCGACGGTTCTTCTTATTATTTTTTATACCAGATTCTTTAAAATATGGCGAGATTCACAGGATTATATTTTAATTTAGTGCTGCAAATTATCCTCTATAATCCTTCAATTTAATACTGAAGAAAGTGCAAATTTTTGTCTTTTTTACAATTTGAATTATTTGTGGTTTTCCTCCCTTATCCGTTGATTTTTGACTTCCTCCTGCAAAATGAACCATACGCCTAACATTTCCGCTTTCTTCATACTGTATAGTAGTGATATAAAATATTCATATTACGTCTTCACATTCCGCTGTATCCTATATCTTGTGGAGCGGGTGACCTCTTGGGGGATGCCCATGATGCGGTGCACGTCCTTGTCGTCCATACCCATTTCATAGAGGATGAGGAAGAAGATATTTCTCAATTGTCTACTTTTGTCTCGGAAACTTTTCGTACCTTTGCACCGAAAGTAACGACAGACTGACGATGGAACGGAAATTCGGGAAAAACAGTATTGACATTGAGGCGCTGCGCGAGTTTTGCGAGCGCGAGGGCAAGGAGGTGACTTACCGTAAGGGCGACCAGCTGGAGTGCGAGGGCGACCCCGCACGTTGGTTCGGCTTCGTCACCGAGGGGTGCTTCAAGTATGTAACGTATGGCATCAGCGACGACAGGGAACACATCACTTGGTTCTCGTTCGAGGGTGAGTTTGCGGGCGACTATCCCAACTGCCTCGACGGTCGTCCTTCGCAGACTACAATCAAGGCGATGATGCCCAGCCGCTTGCTCCGTGTGAGCGGCGAACAGCTAATGGACTTTTTCCGTCAAGACGCAGAGAAGATGGAGTTGCGCAGTGTCATAGCTGAGCACTTACTCAGTCAGGCCCGCACCTGCTACCTCGACCTCCACCGCGCCACAGCCCGCGAACGCTATGAGTTGCTGCTGCAGCGTTGTCCCGGCATTGTGGAGTTTCTTGACTTGCAAGACCTCGCCTCGTTCCTTTGCATCACCCCGCAGATGCTTTCCAAAATTCGCAAAAACATCTCTTTCGGAGCACAAAAATAGCATTTTTACAAAAATTCACTGAAACTAGTTTCAGAGTTTCACCCCCGGCATCCGATTTTCGGTCATGTCGGGGGCTTTTTCGTGGGACTTTTAGTAACTTTGCGGCAAAACCGTTAAGTATTCAAATTGATTGGCAAAATGAAATTAGTGTTTACAATTAAAAAGTATCGTACATCTATCATATTGTTCTTGGTATTCGAAACTATTGCCGTCTGGCTGTGGCAGGCTACGGGCAAACTGTTCTTTCTGCTTAACTTCTCCTATATTGGCATTTGGGTCGCATTGGGACTTCTTCTTTTCACAGAAGGCTGGAAGTATGCCAGAGAATTTACTCAGTTTGGTGTCGGCTCTTATATGCTCGTGTTTCTCGGTTTGATATGCCGTGAGAATTTGCAGATTGAAGGCCTTTGGTACTATCTGCTATGTGGTGTCGTGGGGGCTGGTACGCTCCATTATGCTATTGCTAAGATTCTCGGCCCGTTACTATTCGGGAGAGGATGGTGTGGATTTGCCTGTTGGACAACTATGATTCTCGATCTATTGCCTTACAAACAGAACAAAGTACCAAGAAAGAAGTGGGGCTTCATCCGATACATCATGTTCGCCTTGTCGTTGGCTATCGTCCTTCTCCTATTTTGGTTTGATATGGCTGATGCCTATACGATGTTTATACTCTTTGTAGTAGGAAACTTGTTTTATTATGTTGTTGGACTTGCCCTTGCCATCTTGCTCAAAGACAATAGAGCCTTCTGTAAATACATTTGCCCAATAACGGTATTCTTGAAACCTATGAGCTATTATTCTCTACTTCGTATCAAGTGCGACGAAGACAAATGCATCCGTTGCAGAAAATGTCTGAGAACATGTCCGATGGATGTTGAAGTAAACAACAATTCGCGCAGTCGTAAGAATGCCACCGAATGTATCCTCTGTCAGCAATGTACGAAGGTCTGTCCTACAAAGGCACTGAAATGTTGAATCAGTTTAAGTTATAACAATAACACAAAATGAATATGAACAAGAAAACAATCATCACCGCACTGCTCGCTCTTGTCACCACAACTTCCGTGTTGGCTCAAAACCCCATAAAGACCGCAACGGCTCCTGTCAGTTTCTCGAAGAGAGATTTTGCAGACACCATTAAGATAAAGGTAATAGACGGCGCGGTCGTTGTGCCTGTGGAGATAGAGGGGCGAATCAGGCACTTTCTGTTTGATACAGGTTCACCGCTTGGATTATGGCAAGGACAGAAAGAAGCCTGGATGAGACAATTGATGGCAGACAGTTTGCTTTTCGGAGATTCCAACAAGAATCGGCAACATAAAACCATCTATCAGATTCCCACCATGAAGATGGGAAACCTGCAAATTGAGAACTATCCGCTGATTGTAGAAGATGCGATGAAAGATTATTTGTGCGGCAGGTTTGATGGTGTGCTTGGTTTCAATTTGGCCGGCAAAGGTCTTTCGTTCAAGTTGGATACGAAAGACAGTCTGCTGATAGTCACCAACAGGAAGAAATTCTTCTCAGAAGAAGAGAAAGGACAACCCAGTGCCAAATATAGAACTAAACAAGCCTACCGTCCATTGGTCATCGTTGACACCCCTCTTGGATTTATAGAAACTGTTTTTGATACAGGATCTTTGAACGGATGGTTTGATCTGCCCCAGGACTATTTAGGCCAATGGTTTAAGAAATCGACCAAAAAGAGAAAGGTTCTCGATGACTTGACACTACAGACTGATACCACCGTCAAAGCACGTGCGGGATTATACGGTCTGTCCACAGACACCTTAGTGGGAAGGCTTCTCCACTTCCCGACAATAAAGATTGGAGAATTGCCCGTCAACGACTTGTATGTCACAACAGCCTATAAGACTATGAGAATTGGAAGTGCCTTGTTGAAACATGCCTCATTGATTATTGATGCACCTCGGAAACGGTTTGTGTTCCTGCCTCACAACAACCAGGAAATCAGGGTTGGAAACAGCGAGGCTGGTAGCATTTCATTCATACCATCAGAATCCGGCGATACACTCGGAGTTCTCAAAGCCGTCGTCCGCAAGGGTTCAACGGCCTATCTGAAAGGTATTCGTACTGGTGACTACCTGAGAGAAGTAAACGGTATCCCCATCAATGACCTCTGCACCTACATGCTGATGGAACGGAAAGATGAGGAAGCACTATTAAAATTCTACAGTCCTGACGGTATAGAAAAATCAGTAAGATTGAAGAGAACAAATTAGGAAATCATTATGAACAAGAAAACCATCATCACCGCACTAGTCGCCCTCGTCGCCATGTCAGCCGATTCACAGAGGCTTAACAAGGATGTTGAGAGAATTCAATATGTCTATGCCCTTAAAGTGGTCATCAACGATAGCGTCTGGAGTGGATTTGCCGATAAGCAATATGATGTACCTCTACTATATTATGGCGATACCTGTTGCTATGTGGTGAATCCCACGGAGAAGTTCTTGGCTAAGTATCCGTCAGTCTTGATACATAGCGACAACAACATCCAGATTTATCAGACGGAGAAAGTCGATGATAAACCATTCCACATGCATGTAACCTTCACAGATGAGGAAAGCAACATCGACTACCGCACACCCATTATGAGGTGCAGCAGTTTGGAGCAGACGAGTAAGACTATTCCAGATGTCACTTCTGTCAACGAATGGGCTACGATGGTGATGCATGAGTATTTTCATGGCTTCCAGTTCAAGAACGATGGCTATCTGGATATTTACGATACAATCACCAATGCGGTTTTGCCAGACACTCTAATCGAATTAGCCGCCAGTCATGATTGGTACAGAGAAAGCATCACTCAGGAGAACGACTTTCTGCTAAAAGCAATTGATGCCAACGATATTGAGGCGTCAAGAGCCTATATCCAGTCGTTCTTTAAGTTGCGTAACGAACGCAGGGAAAGGGTGAAAAAGGAACTTGGTATAGACATCGTAGCCTTGGAGCAGTTGTATGAAACGATGGAAGGTTCTGCTCGCTATATCGAATATTGTCTGTATCGGCATTTTGGAAACTTCAACCTGTCCGATGTCAAATGGCTATATACTGTTGGACGCAGATATTACTATGCCATGGGATTCAATCTCCTCCGCCTATCAGACAAGTTGGAGATTGATTATAAATACGCGATATTCAAAGATGTGTCAACTGTAGAAAGGAATTTAAAAAATGTGTTCTAACATCAAGATGAATCGACTATAATTCGTAATAGATATGAAAACAATGAAACTCTTTAAACTTGCCTTCGAAATTTATATGATAGTATCAAAGAAACCAATTGGTTTAATAGTTCTATTGTTTATACCTTGTTTTGCTGTTTGTCAGAACTCCGTGGATAGTACGACGGTCATACAAGACTGTATAGCTACTATAACAGACTCGCTAAGTCAACGGAATGCTCAATGCAAATGTGACACGGTTAGAAAAGACAGTTGTCGACAGCAGCATAGACTATCTTTTGTCTGCAAAGAGCAAAAGCCGACAAAAGGCATCAACCCGAATGCTGTTAAAATGCAAAGGTTCGATCCTTATAAGAAGAAATTTACCGACATGAGAATAATTGAAACTATTGGGTCGCACATTAGCCGGTAAGTAAATTCAAATCTATCTGAGGTGTATCCTCATATTTTGTCTCACTTTATGCTGTTTTTATGACTTACTCTAAAAAAGAATGTATTTTCAAGATGACAAGAGTTTTTCTTGCTTCCTTCATCTTGATGGGCGTTTTCCTGTTGCCCTACTTCGCCTATATTTTCGGGCGGGACATCCCGTTCAGTCGTACAATATTGGATATTGGAAACCTTCTGTGGCCGTTAGCAATTTTTGTCGTCCTACTTTACGAAGACAAGAAAGAGAAGTTGGGAATATGGCGTAATCCGAGCCTTGAAATGAACCTGAAGACGGTTATTCTATCCCTGGCATTGGGAGTCCTCTGGCAGCTCATTATACTTCTGCTGACCTCCTTGTTTGACGCACCTAATACAGACCCTCGGGAGTCCTATACTCTGGCGACCCTTATCCTGCATATATTCTCCTTCGCCATCATCGGCCCCATTGCAGAGGAATTGCTTTTACGGAAATGGTACATATCCGTGATGGAAAGAGCCTCTTTCGGCAAGATAGCGATAGTCATTTCCAATGCGCTCATCTTTTACGCGGCGCATGTGGGTACAGGCGTATGGAGATTAGACACACTGATTATGGCGGTCGTTCTTTGCCTGATGTATATGAGAACCAGAGACGTTCGCTATTGTGTGATTACGCATGTCACATGTAATCTCCTGGGAATCTTCTCTGTTTATTATTTCGTATAAAACAATCTTCTTGCGTTTTGGAGGTTTTATGAACCAATTGCTATATATCGTCTGGAATCCAGACCTCGTGGCATTCAGACTGGGTCCGCTGTCGGTGCGATGGTACGGGCTGATGTGGGCCATCGGAATCGCGCTGGCCTTTCTCGTGGTGAAACGCCTGTATAAGGAGCAGAAGATCAAGGATGAGCTCTTCGCCCCACTCTACATCTACTGTTTCTTCGGTATCCTGATTGGTGCCCGACTGGGACACTGCCTTTTCTATGAACCCGACCATTTTCTGACCTCAGGAAAAGGTTTTGTGGAGATGTTCCTACCCATCCGCTTCCTGACAAATGACGGATGGAAATATGTAGGCTATCAAGGCCTCGCCTCACACGGAGGTACCTTCGGCCTTATCGTTGCCCTGTGGTTCTATGTCCGCAAAACCAAACTCAGCATCTGGCGCGTGTTGGACAACATAGCTATCGCCACAGGGACGACAGCCTGTTTCATTCGTCTGGGCAATCTGATGAACTCCGAGATTATCGGCAAGATTACGGATGTTCCCTGGGCGTTTGTCTTCGAGAAGGTCGATGCCGTACCTCGTCATCCTGGCCAGCTGTATGAGGCCATCGCCTACGCTGTCCTTTTCTTCATTTTGTGGACACTACACAAGCGTATGCCTGAGAAGGTTGGCACAGGCTGGTATTTCGGCTTCTGTCTGACGTATATCTTCACTTTCCGTTTCTTCATCGAGTACACCAAGGAGATACAAGAAGCCTTCGAGGCATCGCTGCCCATCGATATGGGTCAGATACTCTCCATCCCGTTTATCATCCTCGGTGTGTACTGCATGCTAAGAGCCCGCAAATGAAAACACAGCTCTTTCATATGAGATAGAAAAGCAATCCCAAGCATTATGAGAACAAAATAAACTCAAATAACAATTCGTGACCCATTCACTTTATGTCTAACTTTCAAAAAA
>DGTS01000036.1:0-5926 GCA_002394385.1 Prevotella sp. UBA4330 | reverse complement strand
AAAAAACAGTAAGGATTATGGAGAACCCGACATTACCTACCAACTGGCAGGCTGCACTGAGCAACGCCTAATGGCGCCCCTTTGTGGTATGACGAGGGCGGCTATGTCCTTAAGATAGTCTGAACGTTATAATCTAACGACTCCTGCGCCAGTCATGATGACTGGTAGCAGGAGTTTCTTATTCAATCATAGTCCACGGCCATTGCCATAGGTACGATGATTTAGTTCCCTTGTTCGCAGTTCTTCAAGTGCATCAAAGGTTCCGTCACGCCAATAATAATTAACCTTGGGACTGGCGACATTCCAGATTTCCTCACATAGTTGTATCCTGTCACCACCATCAAAGGCGAGGAATGCTTCAATAGTATTGGCTTGTTTTTGGTTCAGATGGCGTTGATTTTGACAGTTGCCCATTTCTACCAGAGCAATAACGGCAGCGTCAAAGAGCTGGTCACGCTTCTGATGGTATGACTCCCAGGTTCCATCAGCGATTTTCAGAGCTTCCTCTTTGAGAGGCTTCAGTTTCTTTTCATCAAGTTTCAAATCTGGATCAGTCTTAGCCAGCATTTTCGCAAAGTCAAATGCATCATTGACGTATGTCTTACGACCTTCTGTTGTTTTCTCAACACTCATCGCTTTTAGCAAGAAATCCTTCAAGTCCTTGGTAAACTGCCTTAAACCTGCCTTCCACTGGTCAACGATAATCTGGACTACCTTCTTGAAATTCAGGCTGCATGCAGCAAATATGAGTTCTCTTAAATCTTTCAATCTTTCACACAAAGCGTTATTGGCTTCCTCGGATTCTTTCAACTGGTCGCCTAACCACTTGATTCTTTCGTCCTTAGTCACTTTTTGCCCATCCTTGGAACCGCCAGACCAATAGATGGTGTTCCCCTTCTCATTGGTAGCATATCGCTCTTTGTCAATAAGACCGGCATGTACCTTTTTCATCTCGGCTAACTCAGCATCATGCTCAGCCTTTGCTTCGGCTTTTGCTTTGGCAACTGCTGCTTCCTTGTCTGCCTTAGCCTTAGCAAGAGCAGCATCCTTGTCCTCTTTGGCTTGAATCTCTGCCTTCTTTTTCTCCTTTTCACGAACCTTTGCCAATTCCTCCCATGTGACAGGCTGGTCTTTCTTGTTACCGCTTGTCCAAACATAGGGATAGCCATTCTCATCAACAGCGGTTGTTGCTTGGCGGAGTTCTTCTTTGTGGATAGTTCTCTCTTCTTCAATTGCTTTCCTTACGGCTGGGCTAAGGCCAGAATGGAGCAACTTGTCTAATATGGAAGCCTGAGCCATGTCGGCTATTTCTTTCTTCTGTTTCTCAATGTCAACCTGGTTTTTCTTTTTCTCTTCCTCCTGTTTTTGGATGATGTAGTCGTTACGCTCCAGGTGCTCGGCTCCTGTCTCTGACTTTCGTTTGCCACGTTCCATCTCCAATGTCTCAGCCGCCATGTCTTGTAATTCTTCCATGTCTTTCTTACCAAGTTTAAAGGACTTTCCCGTTTCGTGGTTCATCCAATCCCAAATGATGTGCGCGTGAAGATTAGGTTGCCAGGTTGAAGGATCATCAGGGTTGGTGTAATGGCCTTCATCCTTATGGATGTGTATCTGGATGGCTCTGACTCCCCATTTTTTACGCACTTTCTCTGTGTACTTCTGTAAATCGGCCATTGTGGTATCAGGCTTGATATTGACCACACTCTCACGGATGGGGCTGCTGCCGTTACGTTCTTTCGGCTTACCATTCTTGCCAATGACAGTAACCTTCTTCTCCTGCATGGCTCGGCCTGTCTTCTGTTTCACCATAGCTTTGATGGCATCATAGTGCTGCTGGAGGGTGACACCCTTCAAGTCGGGTACCACATACGATTCATTGTTATGACTCAGTTCGGTACGCACATACAAAGTGCGTGGGTTCAGCGAGGCGATATAATCAGCGTCCCGTCTGTTATGACGTTCACTCTGCTCGATGTTGCAGGGCTTTACGTGGTCGGATGCTTTTGCTGTTGTACTCATATCAAATTACGTTTTTATGTTTTTATGATTTTATGAAAATATGAATTTATGTAATTACTGTTTTACTGTAATTCAGAAATTTGTAGTTTCTGTATTTCATCCATTGGGGTATCGGGGTGTTAACCCTGATTGGTGGGTGCAGGGAGAGAGTCACTTCCTGCTCAGGGTTCTTAGGGGCAGATGCCACTGAGCGAAGAGTCCAGAGAGAGGGTCACTCTCTGGTCAGGTTGCAGAGGGCAGACAGCCCTTGCCGGGGTTTCGGGGCAGCGTCCTGAACGGGTCAAGGGCAGAGCCTTGTGGGTTCTTAGGGCAAAGCCCTGAGTCCCTCGGAAGAGCCCACAACTACGAAAGCGAAGCTCGTAGTTATAGTGGGCTATATCAAGGGCAAGCCCTTCATCTCCCTGCACGCACGCTACGGCACACCATCCTGAGGTTCCTCATCATTACAGACCTCCAAATCAAGTTTCTCCACCAATAGTCCAACGGCAGGATTTCGTCTTATCATGTCTGCCAGGATTTCATGAGCCGTTGGCTTCATCAGGAAGAAGTCAGCCACATCAAGGCCGTGCTCACGTTGTTCATCCGTAGCTATTTTCTCAATCACGTCAGACATTATTACACGTTTGCAAATAGGCTTCAACATCTGAGATTTTTTCTGCCATTTCTCCCACCCACCAAGGTCAGGTATAAGGATAACGGTTCTTCCTTTCAGTACTTGAACGGCATTCTCGTTAAAGCACCCATCCTTTCCTCCTGTAGCCAGCCATAGCAGGTCGGGCATGAAATGTGTCATAACGAGAGCAGTCTTCTCACTCTCTACCAAACCGACAGTGGCAGTAGGTTTTTCACGCAGAAGGTGTTCACCAAACAGGCATTGCACTAAGTGGAAGTCTGCCAGTTTTAATTCTGCATGTGCCCATGTCACCAGACTCTTCGGTTCCTTTATCCGATGGCCAGTCTTGCTGTCATAGCCCATCAGTTTGCCTGCCCTCACATTGCCATTGGCGTCTATCTGCCAGAAGACGGTACATCCTCCCCATTTGTTCCCTGTTCCTACAAGATACAAGCGGAAGATACGCTTAACCTCATCTTCGCCGATAACACCACAGAGGTATTGGTAGAGAGGGTTCTTTGTCTTGTATGCTGACAGGCTTTTGCTGACAAATACCATAGGGATGAAAGAAGGTTCAACGGACTTGGGTTCTTCTTTCCCTTTCGTTGTTCCCACCTTATTATATAAAGGAGTGTCGTCGTCCCAATCCTTGGGCTTCATA
The DNA here is from genome assembly GCA_002394385.1 of Prevotella sp. UBA4330. Lineage (GTDB taxonomy): Bacteria > Bacteroidota > Bacteroidia > Bacteroidales > Bacteroidaceae > Prevotella. The sequence goes on along the minus strand of DGTS01000036.1, from coordinate 2,633 downwards.
TCAGGATTATCATGAAAATAGTCTTTGGGAGTATAGTGGTACCCGCAACTGTTCTCATGGTCACACCTGCCTACATAGTTTGGGAACTTGATGATACCCTGATCATCGACATAGTGAACGAGACAACGTAGCTTCTTGCACTGGGGACAAGTAAGCTTGCTGTTAGGACGATATTTCTCCAGATGGAATCTGTAATCACTCATCCTCGCCTCCTTCCTGTGCACTGTCTGCACTTTGCACTTCTGCACTTTGCACTTTCCCTTCACCGCCATCTTCTGAACTATCGGAGAGTGCAGAAGTGCAGAGTGCAGTTGTGCAACGCTTCACTACCTTCTCGTAAACGCCTTGTTTTACCTTCTGTAATACAGGAGGTGTGGTCTCGCATAGTCTTTTAAGGGAAGAGAACACCGTACGACGTGAAACGCCAGTCCTTTGTCCAGCTTGCTCTGCCTCGGATGAAGTGAAGGTGTCACCAACCATAGCCAGCCAACGATCCTGGTTCCTATTGGGCTCGTCCATCCCTGAGAGAGCATTTACTCGCTTGTAGGAGTCCTCAAAGTATTCTATCAACTGGATTGCGCCTTTGACGGAAGTGATGTCGATACAGTCCATCTGACATTCGCCTGCAGCCCATCGCATCACCTGAAGGATCAAGGCCAGACGTGCAGCATTACCGTTGAGCTTTACTTTCCGACTCTCCACATCATTGTCATCCTCGATACCATTTACTTCATCAATGATGCTGTTGTTCCAATTATAGAAGTAGGTTCTGGCATCTTCAGAGAAATCCAATACTATAGGTTGGGGTGTTATCCCATCCTCGCTCAGCGGACAAGGAATATTCAACACCTTATTAATATAGTAAGACCACTTGCTCATCGTGTCAGGGTGTTTCTCCTGTTCGATGCCAATCTGCCACTTGGGAATCTTCTTGTTCTTGGGGAATACAAACAGGAAACGGTCTGTGAGTCCGTTGGCTACATATTCCTTTCGGAAGATCTCGTCAAGGAGATTGGTCTGGATGCCACCGATCAAATTAATGCATGGGTGAGGAATGCAGATAGGGAACACCTCAGACTTACGGACGGCCTTCAACTGCTGACCGCTATAGGCAGAAAGCAAGTCTTCTATCAGATTGCTCTTGGTGCTATACCGCTTAACGGAGTTGAAGAGTGATACAATCTCATCAACCAGCAGAACGATGCCACGTGGATTGTCATAGTGGATGCTCAGCATAGCCTCCTGAGTGAAATCAGAGATCACCGTCTGCATAAGGCGTGGCTTCTCTATAGGTTCCATCGCATCCCCGTCTTTCTTGACCGCCTGTTGTTGGGCATAGGCTTCATACTCCTTACGTGCTTGTTCGAGCAATCGCTGGTCATAGTCGCGGATAGGGAAATAGAGGAAGCCGAGAGGAGGAGTCTTGCCAAGACCTGGCCTACCCACCAATATCATGTAGAGGAAGCAAGCGGTTACCCACTTGCCCTTTATCCTCACATGATAGGTGTTGCCAATAGCTGTAGCAAAGGCTGACAGCATAATGGCTACCGTGTACTCCAGATTGAAGTTCTCGTAGTTCACCAGCTCGAAGGCAATCTTCTGAAAGACATTCGGAAACACACCTAGAGGAATTCCTGTCTTAGCCACATCAAATACATCGGCATGAATTCGATTAGCCAGTTCGTCAATGTCAATCATTACGATCTTCCTCCTTCCTTTCTGCTGCTAATTCAAGTGCCAGGTCTACGTCGATAACAATCTTACGTCCCAACTGCGAGATGGCCTTGTCTATGATACCACTCTTCTTAATACGATTGGCAGTTGGGATGCTACACCCAAAGGTCTCTGCTATCCCCTTGATACCATAAGCCAGTTTATGCTCAGGTGACGGCATGGAAGACTCAGGCTTCTTGTCTTTGTCAAGAACACCAAGGTTATTAAATAGGAACGCGAGTTCCTCACCGCTCATCATACAGACAGGAGTCTGCAGGAGCTTTTCAATTGAGATGATTTTTTTATCCATGAAATTCTGTTTTTATTGTGTGATATTAAAATTTTCTGATGCAAAATTAGAAAATATCTTTCAATGTCACAACGATAAAAATGATTGATTTTCAGCGTGTTACACGAAGTACACACAAGTACACTGGAGTACACTGAACTACATCATGGTACATCATAAAGAATTGGGGAAAAACAGGACAAAAACTAAAATTCCACAAACATCAAGCTTGTGGAATAAATATCATTAGGATGAAAACTATGGCTAATTCTGTTGTTTTTCTGATTTGGTTTTCAGTTCCTCCAACTTATCATTTAGGAGTGATTTTGTTCCTTCTAATATTTCCTTAGAGTAATTCTTATTGTTATTGGCATTAGAATAATTGGATTTGGTTCCCTTAATAGCATCTTTATGTGGGAACAGACGTACTGCATCATTATAACCGGGGAATTCCTTTAACCAGTTAAGACTATTAAAAGAGCATTTAAAAGCACGAGCAGCAAAAGCACCACTTTTTTCTTGGTCGAAAAGACTCTCAAACACCTCATAGATGGGTAATTCCTGGCAATCGAATTTGACATACTTTGCCATGAATTCCTTTTTCACATCCTCTCGTTGTAGGTCGGCATTA